>CAVTLL010000009.1:0-119953 GCA_963735535.1 uncultured Actinomycetota bacterium
CACACTTTTCTAGCTGACGGCAGTGTATAGCCGCTCGCCAACTCCATTCGAGTATAGAGACGAGCCGTCTACCCATTGAGTTGGAACTAAGTGTGGAGAGCGGCGACCCCGCCGGGTAGGCTTGGAGCCGAGGCCGAGCCCAGGGGTTCTGCAAAGCAGTGCCGCTGCAAACCAGGGCCTCTGCAAACCGATGACCACGAACGGAACCATCGCCTGGATCGTGATCGTGATCGGACTGATCCCGATCACCGGCAAGGTGCTGTTCAGCGCCTGGCGGCTCGTGCGGCGCGTCGTCAGTCCGCCGCTCGGCGGATCTAGCTTCCGCCGGCGCGGCCGTCGACCATATGAACGGTGAACGGCTACAGTTCAACTGATCAGGCGCGCCTTTGATTCGTGATGCCTGGAACGCCGCGGCCCGGGAACAGGGCTGTGGCGGCCTCCCTCGAGAGCGTGGGCGGGTAGATGCCCGCCAGGCTCGTTCCAGCCGGTTCTTGTTGCAGCTCGGGAAGAGCTGTGCCGGCACTCAACGAGAGAAGGGATCTCATGAAGGGCTCGCAGAAACCCAAGAAGCTGCAGAAGAAAGCCGCGCAGAAGACGCTGAAGGAGCGTCGGGTGGAGAAGAAGGCCGTCGCCGCCGAGCAAGATCGCGCCGACCGCTCGAGGGCGTGACCCCCTTGACGCTCATGATTGAGCGTCGCACCGTCGATGCAGGGGCGAGATGAGCGATTCTCCGGCCCCGACGACTGAAAGCTCAGCCGGAGCCGAAGCAGCTCCGAGCCGTCGGCGCCTGATCGCGGGCGTGGCCTTCGCGGCGGGCACGCTCGGCGTCAGCTTCCTGCTCGCGCGCCGGCTCACGAACACGAGCTGGCCGCTCGAGCGCGCACACATGGGGCTCGTGGCCGCCGCGGTCGCCCTCTACTTCTCGAGCTACGTCTTCAGGGCGCTCGGCTGGCAGAAGCTCTTCCCCGCCGCGGGCCGGCCCGGCCGTGCCCGGTGCCTCACGTCCTGTGGCGCCGCTGCGGCGAGCGGAGTGATCCTGCCGTTCCGGTTGGACTACGTCGTCAAGGTCGGAACGCTGAGGCGGATGCCCGGCGTCAAGCTCGGCCTCGAGGCGATCGTGCTCTCGATCATCTCCCTCGGGCTCGTCGATGCGGTCGCGTTCCTGCCGCTCTCGATCTCGGCCACCGCCACGACGACCTCGGGCTTCCGTCTGCCGATGATCCTCGTCGTTCTGTTCGGTGTCGGCGCCTGCGGCATCCTGGTCGCCGGCCGGCATCTGGCGAAGCTCCCGTTCGTCACCAGCCGGGCGCGCCTCTCGCGGCTGGCCGACCGGGTGGCCCACCACCCCGGCGGCACGAAGCGTGACGCGATCCTCGCCTGGTTCTTCCTGCTCGGCTGCTGGACGAGCCGGGCGGCGGGGAGCATGCTGCTCCTGGCCGCCCTCGGCGCCGGATTCTCACCCGGGATGGCCCTCGTCGTGCTCTGCCTCGCCGCGGCCGCCTCGCTGATCCCGGTCACCTCGGGCGGCGTGATCGCCAACGTCGGCGCAACGGCCGCAGTGCTGCTCGCGCTCGGCGTTCATCGGCAGGAGGCAATCAACTTCGGCCTCGCCTCCGGGCTACTGCTCTGCGCCACCGCAGCAGCCGCCGCGATCGTGGGCTTTGCCGCTTCGTTCGCCTTCGCGCGGTTCCCGCGCGGCCTCGCGCGCGCCTAGTCGGCATCATCGCCCGAGAGCGTCGACGAAACGGGGCTCGGCGGCAGTTCGCTCGAGACGTTCGAAGTGCTCGGAGGCGTAACCGGCGAAGTCGAAGTCGAGCTTCGAGATCGCCTGTTGAACGACGCCCCACATCGCCTCGCGGAAGTCTGACATGAAGCGCATCAAGATGTGGATTTCGGGGTCGGAGGCGCCGTAGGCGTCGAGAAGATCCCGATCGCCGTTCGCGTCCAGGCCGTTCGAGACGGCGAAGTTCGCGAGATCGAATGCCGGGTCGCCCATGCCCGCGTACTCCCAGTCGACGATCCATAGGCGCTCGCCGCGAATGAAGTTCCCTGCGAGTAGGTCGTTGTGGCACGGCACGGGGTCGTAGCTCCCGCGGCGCGACTCGATCCGCTCGGCGACCGCCTTCGCGCCCTCGAACCCCGCGGGGAGCGCGATGCCGGCGGAGCCCGCCGTCTCGGCATAGGTCTCGACGACACGGAACGAGTCGAACCGGCCCGGGATCTCCGCCGCCGCGTGAAGCCGCCGAAGCAGGGCCGCCGCCTCGGACGTCGTCACCGTTCCCGTCTCGCCCTCTACGAAGCGGGTGACGAGGTAGCCCTCGGGCTCCACGAACGCGACAACGTCCGGCCCGATCCCGAGCGAAGCCGCCCTCAGCGAAGCCTCGAGCTCGACCTTGCGATCGATCCCGAGCAGCGCCGTGTCGTTACCGCCGATCCGTAGCACGAAAGCCTCGCCGGCGGCGATCACCTTGAAGTTGTGGTTCGTGATCCCGCCGCCGAGCGGCTCCACGGAATCGACCCCGCCGGGCCAGATCCGCCCGAGAACCTCGTCGATCATCCGCGGATGCGCTCGCCCTGCGGGTCGAAGAGCGGTTCCTCCGCGACCTCGCCTGCCACCCACTCACCGAAGATCTCGACCTCGACCGGCTGCCCTGGCTCGCCGCTCGCCGTCGGCAGGTAGGCATAGGCGATCGAGCGCTCTACCGAGTAGCCGTAACCGCCGCTCGTGACACGCCCCACGGCCGCGCCGTCCACCCGGACAGGCTCGGAGCCGAGCGCGACGGCGCGCGGATCGGCGAGCACGAGGCATCGAAGCAGCCGCTCGGGCTCCTGCGCCCCGAGCAGCGCTTCGCGGCCGTTGAAGGCACCCTTGTCGAGCTTGACCGCGAACCCGAGGCCGGCCTCGTACGGTGTGTCGTCGGGCGTGATGTCGGAGCTCCAGACGCGGTAGCCCTTCTCGAGCCGGAGCGAATCGATCGCCTTGTATCCGCCCGCAACGAGGCCGAGCTCGCGGCCCGGCTCCCAGATCGTGTCCCACAAGGCGAGCCCGAACTCCATCGGGCAGTAGAGCTCCCACCCGAGCTCGCCGACGTAGGTGACACGGAGAGCGAGGCACGGGACGTTCCCGATCGCGAGCTCGCGCGAGCGCATGTAGCCGAAGTCGAGCGGCGTGGTCGTGAGCGGCTGGAGGATCTCGCGGGCTTTCGGGCCCCAGACGCCGAGGCAGGCATAGGCCGATGTGACGTCCTCGACGGTGACGTGCCCGGGTGCGTGCTGGCGAATCCACGCGAGGTCGTGCTGGCCGAACGCGGTGCCGGTGACGATCCTGAAGCGCTCGGTGTCGAGGCGGGTCACCGTGAAGTCGCACTCGATCCCACCGCGGCTGTTCAGCATCGATGTGTAAATGATCGCGCCGACGTCCCGGGCGACGTGGTTCGCGCACAGCGTCTCCAGGAACCCGGCGGCGCCCTCGCCCGAGATCTCGATCTTGGCGAACGAGGTCTCGTCGAAGAGCGCCGCGGTCTCACGGCAGGCCATGTGCTCGGCACCGATCGCCGGTGACCAGAGACGGCCGGCCCAGCCGCGCGGCCGGAGCGACTCGTCCCCCCTGGCCGCGTTCGGCTCGAACCAGTTCGCCCGTTCCCAGCCCGACTTCTCGCCGAAGGCAGCGCCCAGCTCGGAGAGGCGCTGGTAGGTCGGCGAGAGCCGGAGCGGCCGTCCGGTCTGGCGCTCGTGGCCGGGGTACTTCACGTCGTAGTAGGTCTCGTAGACCTCGAGTGTCCGCGCCAGCGTGTAGCCCGGCGAGCGGTAGGCGCGGCCGAAGCGACGCGAATCCATGTGCCAGGCGTCGAGCGACGGTGTGCCCTCGACGATCCACTCGGCGACGAGCTGCCCGAGGCCACCGGCGCCCGCTAGGCCGTGGGCGCAGAAGCCGGCGGCGGTCCAGAGGCCGCGGACATCCGTCGGCCCGAGAATGAACTCGCCGTCAGGGGTGAAGGCTTCTGGCCCGTTGATCAGCTTCACGACCTCGGCCTCCTCGAGCGACGGCACGCGGACGATCGCGTTCTCCATCAGCTCCTCGAACCGCGGCCAGTCCTCGGCGAGGAGCTTGCCGTTGAAGTCCGCCGGGATCCCGTCGAGTGACCACGGCGCCGGGTTCCGCTCGTAGCCGCCCATGATCAGCCCGCCCGACTCGGGACGGAAGTAGACGAGCAGCGACGGGTCGCGCATCGTGGGCATGTCGGTCGGGAGCCCGGTCGGCTTGGTGATCAGGTACTCGTGCGCCATCGGGACGATCGGGACGTTCACGCCGGCAAGCGCCCCGATCTCCTTCGCGAACATCCCGCCGGCATTCACGACGACCTCGGCCTCGATCGGCCCCTTGTCCGTGACGACTCCCGTGACGCGGCCGTGCTCGACGGGGATCTCCGTGACGCGAGTGTGCTGGTAGATCTCGGCGCCGCCTCGGCGGGCCCCTTCGGCGAGCGCGAACGTGAGCTGGGAGGGGTCGATGTAGCCGTCCGTCGGGAGGTAGGCGGCACCGACCACGTCGTCGGTCGTCATCGGAGGGAAGAGCTCCTGCGCCTCCGCGGCCGAGATCAGCTCGAGCGGCAGGCCGAAGGTCTTCGCCCAGCCCGACTGGCGGGTGAGCTCCTCCATCCGCTCGGGCGACGATGCAAGCCGCAGCGAGCCGACCTCGCGCCAGCCGGTCTCCAGGCCGACCTCCTCGCCGAGTGTGCGATAGAGCTCGACCGAGGTCATCATCATCTTCGTCAGGCTCAGCGAGCTCCGGAGCTGGCCGACGAGCCCGGCCGAGTGAAACGTCGAGCCGCTCGTCAGCTCTGCGCGGTCGACCAGCACGACGTCCGACCAGCCGAGCCGCGTCAGCCAGTAGAGGATCGAGCAGCCGCCGACACCGCCGCCGATCACGACCACGCGCGCGCGACTCTTCATGTCATTCCGGTGTGACGTAAGCCGCGGTGAGCCCGCCGTCGACGAGGAAGGTCGAGCCGTTCACGTAGGACGACTCGTCGCTCGCCAGGAAGAGCGCGCCGTTCACGATCTCGCGCGGCTTGCCCAGGCGACCCGTCGGCCAGTGGATGCGCCGCCGCTCGAGCGCGGCCGGGTTGTCGCCGAAGATGTTGAGCAGCAGCGGCGTCTCGACGGGGCCTGGGCAGAGGGCATTGACGCGGATCCCCTCGCGCGCGAACTGGACGGCGAGCTCACGGCTCATCGAGAGCACGGCGCCCTTGGAGGCGGTGTAGGAGATCTGCGAGGTGGCGGCGCCGAGGATCGCCACGAACGAGGCGACGTTGATCACGGAGCCACCGCCGCGCTGCTGGAGGTAGGGGATCCCGTGCTTGCAGCAGAGGAAGACGCCCTTGGTGTTCACGTCCTGCACGCGCTGCCATGCCTCGACGGAGGTGTCGAGGATCGACGCGTCGTCGTCCGGCGAGATCCCGGCGTTGTTGTAGAGGACGTCGATCCCGCCGAAGCGGTCAGCGGTGGCGGCCATCATCCCGGCCACCTGTCCCTCGTCGGCGACGTCGACGCCGAGGGCGAACGCCGAGTCGGTCGCGCACAGCGCGGCCGTCTTCTCGGCTGCCGCGAGGTTCACGTCCGCAGCGCAGACCTTTGCGCCCTCCTCGGTGAAGAGGATCGAGGCGTCGCGGCCCATCCCGCCGCCGGCGCCGGTGATCACGCAGACCTTTCCGTCCAGGCGTCCCATCTATCCCTCCGTTGATTTGTCTGTCAGGTGGTGGGACTCGCCGAACTCGAGGCGGCCCGACTTGACGTGGTTCTCGTGGTGCAGGCCGTACACCCTCTCATGGTGCTCGCGGGTGTGGTGATGCGTGCAGACCTTCTCGAGCGTCCCCTTCACCGGGTGCTCGCCCATCCGCAGGCAGTACGGGACGGCGCATGTGCGGTGCCAGCGCGCCCACGCGGCCACTGCCAGCGCCGCGATCAGCGGGACCGTGCCGATGATGCCGAGGAGGTTGCTCCCGCCGTTCGAGTACCGGCTGTTGGCGAAGACGTCGGCCCAGATCAGGATCGTGACGAGGAGCCCGACCGCGATCAGGATCCCGATTACGAAGACCCCGATCTCGTTCCGCTTCGCCGGTGCGCTCATCGAGGCATTTTCAGTCGGTGGAGAAGAAGACGCTCTTGATCTCCGAGTACCCCTCCATCGCCTGCATGCCGAGCTCGCGCCCGAAGCCGGACTGCTTGAAGCCGCCGAACGGCGTCGAGGGGCGGACCGAGCTGTTCGAGTTGACCGAGAGGACCCCGGTCTCGAGCCCACGGGCGACGCGGATCGCCCGGGCCCCGTCGCGCGTCCAGATCGAGCCGGAGAGGCCGTAGGGGGTGTCGTTCGCGATCCGGATCGCGTCGGCCTCGTCGTCGAACGGGATCACGGCGGCGACGGGCCCGAAGACCTCCTCGCGCGCGATGCGGTCGTCGTTCGAGGCCTCGACGAGCGTGCACGGGAACCAGAAGCCGGGGCCGTCGGGCGTCTCGCCCTGGAAGCGGCTCGAGACGCCGTCGAGGAACCCGCCGACCGTCGCCCGGTGCTCCGCGCTGATCAGCGGGCCCATCTCGGTGTCCTCGGCGGCCGGGTCGCCGACCTTCACCTTCCCTGTCGCGGTGATGAGCAGGTCGAGGAAGCGGTCGTAGGCCGAGCGCTCGACCAGGATCCGCGACCGGGCGCAGCAGTCCTGACCCGCGTTGTCGAAGACGGCGTAGGGAGCGGAGGCGGCGGCCTTCTCGAGGTCTGCGTCGGCGAAGACGACGTTCGCCGACTTGCCGCCGAGCTCGAGGGTGACGCGCTTGATCGTCCCGGCGGCGTCGCGCATGATCCCGGCGCCGACCTCGGTCGAGCCGGTGAAACCGATCTTCGCGACGTCCGGATGCGCGACCAGCCGTCCGCCCACGATCGACCCGGGCCCGACGAGGACGTTGACGACGCCCTCCGGGATGCCTGCCTCGAGCACGAGCTCGGCCAGTCGCAGCGCCGACAGCGGAGTGAGGGCGGCGGGCTTCAGCACGACGGTGTTGCCGCACGCGAGCGCGGGGCCGAGCTTCCAGCTCGTGATGTTGAGCGGGAAGTTCCAGGGGACGATCAGCCCGACGACACCGAGCGGCTCGCGGAACGTCGCTGCGATTCCGCCGCCGACGGGGATCGTCTCGCCGTAGTGCTTGTCGATCGCCCCGGCGTAGAAGTGCAGCACCTGCGCGACCATCCCGACCTCGCCGCGCGCGCCGGAGATCGGCTTGCCGACGTTCTCCGACTCGATCTTCGCGAGCTCCTCATGGTGCTCCTCGACGAGCGTCGCTAGTCGCCGCAGCAGCCGGGCCCGGTCAGCCGGTGAGACTGCCCGCCAGACGGGGTACGCCGCCTTGGCCCGCATAACAGCGGCGTCGGTCTCCTCGACGCCCGCCTGCTCGAGCTCCACGATCGGCTGCTCGGTCGCCGGGTTGAACACGGTCAGAGCCACGGGATGATTCAACACCATCGCGCCACCCGCCCGACCCGACATGTCCGCTCGGGGCGTGTCCGGTGCCAGGTACCGAAACGTATCTGTGACGCGGTCGGCCTCCAGGCCTTTACCTGAGCCAGGAAGAGCGGTGCCAGGTTATCGAAACGAAAGTGTGGAAGATCGTCCACACGTGTCCCGTTGGGCGATGCCGGAGGGGCCGTGCCTACCCGCGCTCGAAGAGGCGCTCGCGCTCCCAGCAGGTCACGACCTCGTCGAACAGCCGCTGCTCGGTGCGGCCGTAGTTGAGGTAGTGGTCGACGACCTCGTCGCCGAGTGCCGCCCGCGCCATCGTTCCGATCTCGAGCGCCGCGATCGCCTCGCGAAGCGACGACGGGAAGCGCGGTGCATCCGAGACGTACGCGTTGCCCTCGAGCGCCGGCGGTAGCTCGAGGCCCTGCTCGATCCCGTGCAGGCCGGCGGCGATCAGCGCGGCGAACGCGAGATACGGGTTGACGTCTCCGCCGGGGATCCGCGTCTCGACGCGCTGCGAGGGGCCGTGACCGACGATCCGGAAGCCGCAGGTGCGGTTGTCGCGGCCCCAGGCGAGAGTCGTCGGCGCCCAGCTTCCCGCGGCGTAGCGCTTGTACGAGTTGATCGTCGGCGCCAGGAAGAGCGCCAGCTCGCTGGCGCACTCGATCCACCCCGCGAGAAACGCGCCGAACACCGGGCTCTCACCCGACGAACGCGTTCTCGCCGTCCCGCCACAGGCTCATGTGGACGTGACAGGAGCTGCCGATCCAGGTGTGGTCGGGCTTCGCCATGAATGTGATCGAGCAGCCGTTCAGGTTCGCGATCTCCTTGGCGCCGTTCTTGTAGATCACGTGGTTGTCGGCCATCCGCAGCGCGTCGGCGTAGCGGAAGTTGATCTCTTGCTGCCCCGGCCACGCCTCACCCTTCGAGCTCTCGACGGCGATGCCCGCCGCCTGCATCCCGTTGCGGATCTGACGGATCAGGCCCTCGTCGTACGTCGTCGCCAGGATCGAGTAGTCGAGGATGTACGGCACCGACGGCGTCAGGTTGCGGTAGTGCTGGGCGTGAGCCTGGGCGTAGCTCTCCTTCAGCAAGTAGAACTCGAGCTCGGAGCCGACCATCGGCTCGAACCCCGCCGCCCGCGCCCGCGCGACCTGTGCCGCGAGCACCTGCCGCGGTGAGGCGACGACCGGCGCACCGTCCTCCCAGGCCACGTCGCAGAGCACGAGCGCCGTACCCGGCAGCCACGGGATGCGCCGCAGAGTGTCGAGGTCGGGCTTCAGGTGGAAGTCGCCGTAGCCGCGATCCCAGCTCGCCATGTCGTACCCGGGCTGCGGGTCCATCTCCATGTCGAACGCAAGTAGGTAGTTACAGCCCTCGAGCCCGTGCTCGAGCGTCTCGGAGACGAAGAAATGCGCCTCCTCGCGCTTGCCCGAGCAGCCGGCCCTGCATGTCCGTGAAGGCGCAGACGACCGTGTCGATCGTCCCGGCCTCGACTTCGGCAGCGAGCTCGTCGCGGGTCAGCATCGGGCGAGTGTATGCCGTGAGGGGCGCCCGCGTGGGCGCCCCTCACGAGCGGGATGAGCTACGCGAGCTCCGTATCTGCGGGAAGGGCGAAGATGCCTTCCTGCTTTGCCTCGAGCGCGGCGAGCTCGTCGTCGGTGCCCATGCGCACCGGGCCCTTGAACCAGTTCTTGGCCGAGAGCACCCACCAGCCGCCGAAGAGCAGGAACGCTCCGCCGATCGTGACAGGTGCGTAGTTGGCCAGGTTCCACGACCACGCCGAGTTCCACGGGATCGCGCCCGGTGAGGTCGGGAGCATGAAGATCACCGAGATGAACGCAACCCAGAGGATCGCGATCCAGTTGACGACCTTGTACTTCGCGCCGAGGCTCCACGCGCCATGCTCGAAGCTTGCACCGGCCTTGAGCCGCAGGATGACCGGCAGGATAAAGGCGATGTAGAGCCCGGTGGTGCCGACCGAAGTTCCGACGTAGTACCCGGCGCCAGCATTCCAGTACGTCGGCAGCAGCAGGAGAAAACCGAGCGTCCCGATCGCGATTGCCGCGACGACCGGCACTCGATGGCGTGAGACCTTCCGCCATGCCTGGTGCCCTGGAACAGCCCTGTCGCGCGAGAACGCGAACATCATCCGTGAGCCCGATGTGATGCAGGCTACGAGACAGAAGAACTGTGCCACGACGATGATGAAGAGCAGGAACTCGGCCCATGTCCTCCCCATCGAGGTGTCCCAGATGTAGGTGACGACGTTCGTTCCGGCGGACACTGCGCCCGCGGTGTCGGGAACCGCGAAGGTGACCGCGACCAGCAGAACGAACCCGGCAATCACCGAGACGATGACCGCCCAGACCATGCCAACCGCCGCTGAGCGTGAGGCCTTGTGCGTCTCCTCCGCCATGTGGGCAGAGGCGTCGTACCCGGTGAGCGTGTATTGCGCCATCCCGATCGCGCCGATCGCGAACACGAGCCAGAAGATGCCGTGACCCCAGCTCTGGCCGGAGAAACCGGAGTTGTTGACGGTCGTCGTGAAGACGTAGCTGACCGACTGGTGATGGTCCGGGACGAAGATGCAGGCGAAGACGATGATCAGGACGCCGGCCACGTGCCAGTAAGCCGAGATCCCGTTCAGGAGCGACGTGATGCGGACGTCGAAGACGTTGACCAGCGTCGCAACGATCATGAAGACGACGAACATGTAGAAGATGTGGTGACGGTCGTTGGGGTAGCTCCACCACAGGTTGAAGAGCGCCGTTGCGAATGTCGCCAGTCCGTAGCCGACCGCACCGACGATGCCGATCAGGCCGATCAGGTTGAACCAGCCCGTGAACCAGCCCCACGCCGGGCTACCGAGCTTCGACGACCAGTAGTAGAGGCCGCCCGCAGTCGGATAGGTGGATGCGATCTCGCCCATCGAGAGGGCGACGAAGATCGTGAATCCGCCGACGATCAACCAACCCCAGGTGACGGAGACCGGGCCACCCCACTGGAATGCGATGAAGTACGAGGTCAGGCACCCGGCGAGGATCGAGATGATCGTGAAGCTGATCGCGAAGTTCCTGAAGACGCCCATCGCGCGCATGAGCTCCTGCGCGTAGCCGAGCTTGTGCAGGGCCTTCTCGTCCTCCGTGAGGTGGGGTGGTCCCGGAAGCGCGGCGTCGCTCATTCGTCCTCCATCGTCGATTCGCCCGACCCGACTCCCCCCGAGGTCCAGCCGGACACAGTTGATCTGCGGATCTAAACATCCTCCGAACCGGAAAGCAACGGTCATCGGCGCAACCTTTGGCATCCTGTCCCCGTTGACGGCGAGCCCGGGATGAGGAGGCGGTGGGTCTGGGTTGCCGTGGCTGCGGCGATCCTGCTCGCGATCGCCGGTGGCCTGGCCGCGTGGCTGTGGACGGGCTCGAAGCCGCATTCGGTCGTCGGGACGTCGACGCAGCTCCCGACGACCACGACGAAGCCGAGCCCGAAGCCGAAGCCGACAGCGCCCGAGCTCGCCGTCCCGTGGCCAGTCTACGGCTACGACGAGCAGCGCACGCGCTTCGCTGCAGACTCGCCGCTCCGCCCTCCTTTCCGCCACGTGTGGCTCTACCGCGCGCGCACCCTCCTCGAGTTTCCGCCGGCGATCGCGTACGGGAATCTCTATGTCCCGGTCGAGCGCGGGCTCGCCGTCGCGCTCGACGCGAAGACCGGGAAGATCGTCTGGACGAAGCGGTATCAGGCGTGCCTCGCGTCATCGCCGGCGGTGTGGCGCAGGGTCGTGTACTTCGCGATGATGAACCCCTGTGCCCAGCCGCATGACACGGCGCAGGGCCTCGTCGTCGCCCTCGCGGCGAAGACCGGGAAGGAGCTCTGGCGCTTCAAGCTCGGAGCGGCCGAGTCGTCTCCGATCGTCGTTCGCGGAACGCTCTACCTCGGGTCGCGCGACGACAAGCTCTATGCGCTGAACGCCCGCACCGGGCGGCTGCGCTGGTCGTACACCGCGGGCGGCGAGATCAAGGGCGGCGTCGCCTATGCGGCGCACAAGGTGATCTTCGGCGCCTACGACGGCTACGTGTACGCGCTCGACTCGCGCACCGGCAAGCTAGTCTGGAAGTCCGGGGCCGAGAGCTCCCTCGTCCGCGGCCGCGGACGGTTCTATGCGAACCCGGCGATCGCCTACGGCCGGGTGTTCATCGGAGCCACCGACGGGGTCGAGTACTCGTTCGGTGTCGGCAGCGGGACCCTCCTCTGGGCGCGGGCCACCGGGGCGTACGTCTACGGATCGGCCGCGATCTGGAACGGAACGGTCTACGTCGGCTCCTACGACCATCGCTTCTACGCGCTCGACGCTGCGACCGGCGTGGTTCGCTGGTCGTTCGCGGCCAACGGCCCGATCTCGGGCTCGGCGACGGTGATGGACGGGAACGTCTACTTCTCGACGCTCCGCAACCGAACCTACGGGCTCAACGCGAAGACCGGCAAGCAGGTCTGGACGCTTCCCGACGGTCAGTACAGCCCGCTCGTCGCCGAGCGGCACCTCACCTTCTTCGTCGGGCACGCCCGGATCTACGCGTTCGCCGAGCAGAAGAAGCCCTAGCCCCCATCCGACTGACGGCTCAGACTCGGGGGCGTGGGCTGGCTCGATTGGATCCGTAGCGGAAGCCACGGCGATGACGAGGTGCGCGCGGCCGAGCGCATCGCCGCGGCGCAGCTGCAGCTCGAAAGCGGCGACATCGACCAGCTGTCCACCGTGTTCGCCCCGCCTCGCTGGCTCGAGGATATCGGCCGCTCCTCGTGGCTTTTCGTCGGTGCGTTCGCTCTGCTCGGCGGCGTCATGTGGTTGCTGGCGGCCACCTACACGATCGTCGGGCCCGTCGTCGTCGGCACCGTGATCGCGACCGTGACGATGCCGCTCGTCAGCGGGATGCACCGCCATCGCATCCCGCGCGCCGCGGGCGCCGGGATCGTCCTGCTCGGGATCGTCGCGATCGCCGTCGCCGTGTTGATCCTGGTCCTCGCGGGGATCAAGGACCAGAGCGCCGAGATCGGCGCGGCGGCGGGCAAGGGAGCGAGCAAGGCGCAGAGTTGGCTGCAGAGCGCCGGAGTCGACTCGTCGAGCGCCGCCGACGCGAACTCGAGCGTGTCGAGCGCCGTCCCGAAGGCACTGCATGCGCTGGAGAAGGGGATCGTCGGCGGGATCAAGGGGGTGACCTCGGTCGCGATCGGCCTCTCCTTCCTCTTCCTCTCACTGTTCTTCCTGCTCAAGGACGGGCCGTCGATGCGAGCGGTGATCGACCGCCACCTCGGCGTCCCGCAGCGTGTCGCGCAGACGATCACGGCCGGCGTGATCCGGGCGTTGCGCGGCTACTTCAAAGGAGTGTCGATCGTCGCGGCGTTCAACGGGGTGGTGATCGGTCTCGGCGCCTGGATCCTCGGCGTCCCCCTCGCCGCGACGATCGGCGTCGTGAACTTCGTCTTGGCCTATATCCCGTACATCGGCGCCTTCGTCGGCGGGGCCTTCGCGGTCGTGATCGCGCTCGGCGCGAGCGGACCGACGACCGCGCTGATCATGCTCGTCCTCGTCATCCTCGCCAACGGCTTGCTCCAGAACCTGGTCCAGCCCTTCGCGATGGGTTCGGCGCTAAATCTGCACCCGCTCGTCGTCCTGATCGTGACGATCGCCGCCGGTTGCCTCTTCGGGACGCTCGGGCTGATCCTCGCTGCCCCACTGCTCTCGGCCGCAGTGCACATCAAGAAGGAGCTCGATCACGCCCGTGCAACAGCGGTGCTCGATCAGCCGGAGCCTGCCGATACGTGATCAGGCCGACAGCGTGTGCTCGAGCCGCGAATCGAGCTCGAGCACCTCTCGCGAAGCGCGGCCGAGCGCCTCGTCGATCGACTCGTCGAGAGCCGCGACGGAAGCCTGAACGACCGACGCATCGGCTTCGAGCGGCGACGGCAGGGTCGCAGTGTCCGCAGTGACCCGGGTTCCGGCAGTCAGCCGGACGGGTGCCGGTTCGCCTGAAGGCGGCCTGTTCTGCAGCTCGAGCACCGGCCCGGACGCCGACAGGCCGCAGGCGGAGATCTCCGCGTCGGCGACCGGCCAGGTCAATCGCACGAGCGCCCGGGCGGCGCCGGCGCCGAGCAGCGAGTTGCGGAGCCGGACGGATCGCGCCGCATCGATCGCGAGCGCCGCGTCCGCCGAGCCGCCTGCGATTGTCGCCGTATCGAGCTCGACGGTGTCGAACCACGACCCGGCGAGGGAGTAGAGGCCGAGGAGCGCGTCGGGAGCCTTGCTCCGGCCGATGACCGTGCTCTCGACGGTGAGAGCCGAGCCGTCGGACCCCGCCGAGCTGATGTCCACGACAGCCCGCTCGTTTTCGCTCGCGACGCTGCCGAGCGCGACCACTCGGGAAAGCCGGGCGCCGGCGCTCACGGTCAGCCCGAGCGCCGAGGAGTGGCAGCCGACGACGGCCAGGCCCTCGATTGCGACGCGACGCGCCGAGATCGTTACCGGGATCCCCGCGAAGACGCACAGCCCGTCGCAACGCAGGGTGACATCGAGCGAAGGTGGCGACGTCGTGTTCACGGCGGCGAGCTCGAGCGATCCCAGCGCCTCGGCCGGGCCGACGCCGAAGCAGACCGGCGGCAGCTCGATCACGAGCTCCTCGTCGCCGCCGTCCACGGCGGCGAGGTAGGCGCCGCGAACCCCGGCCAGCCCGGCAAAGTCGTGGACCGTCACGCTCCGGATCGTCACTAGCCCCCGCCCGGCAGGTCGAATGACGCCGACATCACGGCGGCGTAGAGCCGGAAGAAGCGATCGAGATTCACCGTAAAGACGCCGCCGGTATCCGCGGCCGTTCCAGTCGGGTCGGGCTCGTTCTGGTGATGCGGATTCATCACCGTCACGGTCGAGGCGTTCACGTCGACGAACTGGTACAGGCCGGGTCGGACCATCGCCGGCATGGCGGCGATATTGAATCCGGCGGGGGCCGCAGGCGTATTGATGATGCTGACGGAGAGTACCGAGTACTCGTGCCCCGCATAGACGCTGCGGCTTCCCTGGCTCCAGTCGACAGGCATGTTCTTCACGATCAGCAAGAGGTCGAGCATCGCCTTGACCGGCGCCGAGCGCGCAGTTGCGATCAGGGTCGGGTTCCGCGCCGGGTCGGCCGCCCGGCGGGCCGCCGCGACGAGGGCTTGCTTCGTCCTCGTCTTTCCCGTCGGCGGCGGGTTGCTCGGCAGTGGCGTCGGGTCCGGTGTCGCGGCCGTCCAGGCCTGGATCGCCGTCTGCACTCCTGTCACGTCGCCCTGCGCCTGTGGATCGACGTTCGCCCAGTCGGGATCGCCGACCGCCGCTGTGATCGACTGGTCGAGCCTCGGGATGTAGGCGGCGTCACCCGAGTCGCCGCCGAGCGCGCGGGCCGTGACGATCGGGGCCGTGGTATCGCCGGGCGTGTAGGTCGCGCCGCGGCCCGCGAGCGTGAGCAGCCGGTCGAACGCCGCCTGGTTGGCGGTCAGGAGAGCGCTCGACCCGGCATTCGCGGGGGTCCACGCGGTGGAGGAGACACCACCCTGGCCGCCTGCCGTGTACTGCCCGGCCTGGCCGTAGAACATGGTCAGCGTGTAGCCCGGGAAGCCACCGGAGATGTCGGCGTAGCCGGATCCGCCCGATTTCTCTCCCTCGGCGGAGACGCCGGCCCCGTGGCCGTACTGGCCGTAGACCTCGGCGAAGCGGGCTGCGGCTTTCTCGAGGATCGGAGCCCAGCGCGCCATCTGGTAGACGTCGAGGCGGTGGATCTCGAGCGTTGTGCCGTTGACGACGCAGAACCACTTGCGAGCCTTCGGCGCCGGGGCTGCCTGCAGCTGCGCGCCGTGGATCTGATGGCCGTACGGCTGGCCGTTCGCCAGCGCGCGCAGGGCGCGATCGGTGGCGGGGGCCGTTCCGGCGGCGGAGGCGGCGGAGCGGTCGAACGCGAGCTCGTTGTTGACCGATACGACCTCGGTCGCGTAGTCGACGGTCGGGGTTCCGAACCCGAGCCAGGTATCGGTGACTCGGCGGCGGTAAAACGTCACGGCCGCACCGCCGCTCCCGTCGGGCTGCATCATCGCGCGGATCTTCCCCGGGTCACGGTTGACGATCCCGATGAACGTCGCCATGTCCCAGCAGTCGCCGATTCCGCCTTGCTGAACGTCCGCCGGCTTGGGGCCGGGGTCGATGAAGAGCGAGTCGTCGGCTGCCTCGTCGACGATCGGGCCGGCGGGCGTGCCTCTGATCTCGCTTACGTTCTGGAACGCGCTCGAGGTGAGCGGCGGCGAGCCATCGGTCTGGCTCAGGTCCTGCCGCTCGTACAGATCCGCTTCGGTTGGGGCGTCGCCGATGAAGGGTGCCTCTGCCGTCGCCTTCGGCCGCACCGACATCGACTGAACCGACCGCCCGTCCACCACGCCCTTCGAAGGCCCATGGTTCGCGGCGTCGTCGATGCCGGGCGCCGCATGGGTCGTCCCCGTCGCGCCCCCGGCAACCGGCGGCAGGTCCCCCGGGTTGCCGGACATGTCCCGGGAGATCCGTCGGCGGCCGCCGTGAGCAACACGGCGCTTGAGCAGGCGTGCCGTGCCGGCGTTTCCCGCCTGCTGCTGGAGCAGCAGGAGCCATTGACCAGGGCCGCCGGGCGCCCGCTCGAGCTCGGGTGCATCGGCGACCGGATCGTCGCGGCGGCTCACCGGCCCTGAGCGTTCCTGTGTTGACACCTGCCTCGAGGGTCCTACCGGAACCGTCGGTGGCTCGCAAGCGCTGAAACGGGTGAGCCGTTACGCGGCGCGGCGGCTCAGCAAGAGGAGCGAGTCGAGCACCCGGTCGTAGGCCTCCGCCACCAGCCGCCCGGCCTCCTCGTTTGCGTCGAGCCGGGCTGCTGCCAGGGCTCCGAGTTCGTCGCGCGGGCGCGCGTCGAGGTACTCATCGCGGCTCGCGACCACCCCCTGCTCGACCTCCCATAGCGCCTCGTCGATCAGGGGAGCCAACATCGCCTCCGCCGTCTCGGCGAGCGGTTCGACGCTGCGCGGATCGCGATGGCCGCCGGTGACTGCGCGCCAGGCGAGCTCGCGAGTGACGCCCTGCCAGCTGCCCCCGCGGCAGAGTCGCCGAAGGGCCTCGGCGAGCGCCTCCTCTGCGATGCGCTCCGGCGAAGTCTGGGACTTGGGCGCGAACGATGCGTCCAACGTCGAAGATGATCGCGCTCGGACCGGACGTTCCATTGCCTCGAGGCCGCCCGTTCGAGCCTTTTCCCTGGATCCAGGGCCATTCAGCGCCCACTGCGTGACGTTTGAGACAACCCAAGAGCTGGGTTTGGCGGTTCTTCTCCGAGCGTTTGTAACAGTTCGGTAGGGTTCCGCTCGGTGCGTCGGGGCAGCATCCTCCAGCTCGTCTTGATCGGCCTCGTAGCAGGTGCGATCGCCACCGTTGTTGCGGTGGCGGTGCCCTGGTTGCCTACCCCGGCGAGCAAGCAGGCGGAGCGGATCGACTTCGTCTACTGGTTCGCGACGGTCATCTCGCTCGTGATCTTCGCGGTCGTCTGCGCGGTCCTGATCTACGCGATGATCAACTTCCGGGCCAAGCCGGGAGATTGGTCGGACGGCCCGCCGATTCACGGCAACACGACGATCGAGATCATCTGGACGGTCATCCCGGCGGTCCTCGTCACGGCCATCTCGATCGTGAGCGCGATCGTGCTCGCCCAGAACGGTCATGCCGGCACCGACCCGCTTGTGGTCAAGGTCGAGGGGCAGCAATTCGCGTGGCAGTTCGTGTATCCGAACGGCAAGAGCTATCCGATCCTGCGCCTACCGATCGACCGGGGTGTCAAGCTTGAGATCACCTCGGTGGACGTCATCCATTCCTTCTGGGTGCCCGAGTTCGGCCAGAAGCAGGACGCCGTTCCCGGTCAGATCAACAACCTCGTGATCACGCCCAACCGCCTCGGCCATTACCCGGTCATCTGCACCGAGCTGTGCGGTCTCGGGCATGCGCTGATGCGTAGCTGGTCGTTCGTGATGACCAAGGCCGACTACGCGAAGTGGTACGCGACTTCGCCTGTCACCGCCCCCGGTCCCACCGGCGGTGCGGGAGTGAGCGCCGGCGCCCTGATCTTCACCTCCAACGGCTGCAGTGCGTGCCACACGTTCACCCCGATCCCGGCTGCGACCGGCAAGGTCGGCCCGTCGCTCGACGACTTGACCGCGGCGGCCAAGACGGCCGGCCAGCCGCTCGAGGACTTCATTCGCCAGTCCATCGTCGACCCGAATGCCTACATCGCGCCCGGATTTCAGCCGGGCGTGATGCCGACGACGTTCAATCACACGATCGTTCCGCACACCAACATCGAAGTGCTCGTGCAGTATCTGGCCAAGAACACGAAGTAACGAGGGACCGACGATGACGACCGAAACCGCCCACGCCGACACCCACGCACCGAGCAACGGCCACTCGCACCACCACGAGCCGCCGCCGCCCCCGACCGGGATTCATCGCCTCACGGCACCGGGCTGGTGGCGTGCGCTCTGGACCACGCCGCTCGTCGGCTTCATGGGCGTCGGGCTTGTCTGCCTGATCCGCTGGGCGGCGCACTGGGACCCGGTCTGGTTCGCCCAGCCGATCCTGACGGTCTCTCTCGCCACCTTCCCGATCGGCTTCCTGATCGGCATCGGCTGCTTCGACTACTGGGCGTACTACTTCTCCGGCAGGCCGACCCGGCCCGAGGACCACTCGGGGCACGGCGCGCGCAAGTGGCAGGACTACTTCCGCCCCAATACCGACCACAAGGTGATCGGCGTCCAGTACCTCGTCACCACGATGACGTTCTTCGTCATCGGCGGCTTCATGGCCATGCTGTTCCGGGCCGAGCTCGCCAGGCCTGGCGACCAGTACTTCAGCCCCCAGACCTTCAACGTCCTGATCTCCGAGCACGCGGCGATCATGATCTTCGCCGTCGTCGTTCCGGTCTTCGCAGGCCTCGGCAACTTCGTGATCCCGCTGATGATCGGCTCTGCCGACATGGCGTTCCCGAGGCTGAACGCCCTCTCGTTCTGGATGCTCCCGATGGGCGGTCTGATCATGCTGATCGGGATGGTCACCCCGGGCGGCGGCCCCTCCGCAGGCTGGACGTGTTACGCGCCGCTCTGCTCGCACCAGCCGCTCGGCCAGGTCTTCTTCAACATGGGCGTTCAGTGGGCCGGCGCGAGCTCGATCGTGACGGCTTTGAACTTCCTCGTCACGATCATCACGATGCGTGCGCCGGGCATGACGTTCTGGCGGATGCCGCTGCTCGTCTGGGCCAACTTCACTACCTCGACGCTCGTCGTTCTCGCGACGCCGTTCATCGCCGGCTCGCAGTTCTTCGTCCTGTTCGACCGCGTGATGCACACGAACTTCTTCGAGACGGCGAACGGCGGCTACGTGCTCGGGTATCAGCACATCTTCTGGTTCTACTCGCACCCGGCGGTCTACATCATGATCTTGCCAGGGTTCGGGATCATCTCCGAGGTGATCGCGGTGATGAGCCGGAAACCGATCTTCGGCTACCGCCTGATGGCTCTGAGCCTGCTCGCGATCCTGATTCTCGGGTTCTCCGTCTGGGCGCACCACATGTTCGTTGCCGGCATGGCGCCGTGGTTGCGCGTGCCGATGATGGCCACGACGCTCCTCATCGCGGTGCCGACGGGAATCAAGGTCTTCTCGTGGGTGGCGACGATCTGGGACGGGAAGATTCACTTCACGACGCCCATGTTGTGGGCCGTCGGCTTCATCGCCATGTTCACGATCGGCGGGCTCTCGGGGATCTACCTCGGCTCGGTGCCGATCGACATCCACGCGAGCGATACGTACTTCATCGTGGCGCACATCCACTACGTGCTCTTCGGCGGCTCGATCTTCACCGTCTTCTGCGGGATCTACTACTGGTTCCCGAAGATGACCGGCCGTATGTACGACGAGCGGCTCGGGAAGCTGCACTTCTGGATGACCTTCATCGGTTTCAACCTGACCTTCTTCCCGATGCACTACATCGGGCTGCAGGGGATGCCGCGCCGCGTCGCCGACTACGCGACCCGCTTCACCGACTTCAACCTCTTCATCTCGATCGCGTCCTTCGCCCTCGGCGCTTCGACGCTCGTGTTCCTCTACAACATGATCCGCTCGTGGCGCTATGGCCCGCCGGCCGGGGATAACCCGTGGCACTCGCTCACGCTCGAGTGGCAGGTTTCCTCGCCTCCGCCGATCTTCAACTTCGACGAGATCCCGCAGGTTGTGGGCGGCCCATACGAGTACGGCGTCCCGGGCGCGAAGCACGCGATCCTGCATGGCGCGACCACCTCCGAACCAGTGGGCACCGGGCACTGAGCCCGTGATCCACGTCCTCGTGATCGCGAACGAGACAGCAGCCTCACCTGCCCTGCTCGACGCTCTGCGCGAGCGGGCGATCGGCGAGGACGTTCACGTGACGGTGATCGCCCCGGTCAGCGAGCCGCGGCACGGATACGTCGTCTATCAGGACACGCGGCGGGCCTCGGCCGGCCGCAGGCTCGACAAGACGCTCGCGCTTCTCCGCGAGTCCGGGATCCGGGCTCAGGGCTTCGTTGTCGAGACGAGCCCGGTGATGGCGGCCAAGGATGCGCTCGTCCAGCTCGAGCCGCCGCCGAGCGAGATCGTCGTCTCGACCCACCCCGAGCAGCGGTCCGGTTGGATGCGCAGTCACGTCATTCGCGACATCACCAAGGCGGCCGGCGACATTCCCGTCCGGCATGTGGTCGCAGCCGATGATGCGACCGACCTGCGCAACGTTCTCGTGGTCGCCAACGAGACCGTGATCTCGCAAGAGCTGCTCGATCACGTTCGCGCGAGGGCCGCTCAGGGGCCGGTCAGCTTCCTGATCGTCGCGCCACAGTCGAGCGACGTACCGAGCCCCGAGGCTGCGCGGCGTCTTCGGCGCGCGCTGACGGAGCTCCGCCTGGAGGGCCTCGACGTTCACGGCCAGGTCGTCCACCCGGACCCCTTCACGGCCACGATGGAGGCGACCCACGACGAGCGGGTCGACGAGATCATCGTCTCGACGTTTCCGAGCGAGAGGTCGGGCTGGATGCGCCGCGACCTCGTCGAACGCCTCCGGAGCGAGACCGGGCTGCCGATCGATCACGTTGAATCGGAGGGGGCTGAATGAGCGCGCACGCTGAGCCGATCGGACACGCTCACACGGGCGGGACCGCCAACGATCATCCGCCGCCAATCCACTTCAGCTCGCGGATCAACCCGGTCATCGTCGGGATCTTCCTGTTTATCGGGTCGGAGATCATGTTGTTCGGGTCGTTCTTCACGGTCTATTTCTTCGACCGGGTCGTCAACAACGATGCTCACCCGGGGCCGTGGCCGCCG
Source organism: uncultured Actinomycetota bacterium (assembly GCA_963735535.1). Classification (GTDB taxonomy): domain Bacteria; phylum Actinomycetota; class Thermoleophilia; order Gaiellales; family Gaiellaceae; genus PALSA-600. The sequence continues at coordinate 20,929 of CAVTLL010000009.1, forward strand.
TACATGCCGGGCACGCACATCCAGTTCGAGCGGCCCTGGTTCCTGGCGCTCGTCAACACCTTGATCCTGATCACCTCGAGCTTCACCATGCACTGGGCGACCGTGTCGGTGAAGAAGAACAACCGCGCGGGGCTCTGCGCCGGGATGGTGCTGACGCTGCTCCTGGGCCTGACGTTCCTGCTGACGCAGGTGATCGAGTACCACCGGCTCGGCTTCAACACGAGCGACACGGCTTTCGCATCCACGTTCTTCGGGCTCACGGGCCTCCACGCCTGTCACGTCTTCATCGGCCTGCTGATCCTGCTCGCGATGACAATCAGGTCGTTCCGCGGCCACTTCAGTCCCGAGCACCATCACGGGATCGAGGTCGGCGGGATCTACTGGCACTTCGTCGACGTGATGTGGGTCGTGGTCTACGTGACCGTCTACCTTCTGTAAGACTGTTTCCGCAGGTATGCGGAATCCGTTCAAGTCTGAAGATGCCGCTTTCCGGTTTCTGATCCTTGCGATCTGCTATCTCGGGCTGATCGCAGTCGCATATGTGATCAACCGGTGGTTCGGGCTGGTTGTCTTCCTGCTGGCGACAGGGGCGATCGTGACCTGGTGGCTGATGTCGCGCGGCGCCGAGGCCGAGCAGGCAAAGCAGGCCCCGCCGCCGCGCCCGCCGGGCGAAAAGCGACTGCTCGTCGTCGCGAACGAGACCGTCGCCGGCCCGGAGCTGCTCAACGAGCTCAAGCAGCAGGCACGGGGCCGGAGGACCGAGGTGCTCGTCGTTGTTCCGGCACTCAACAGAAAGCTCAAGCACTGGGTCTCCGACGACGACGACACCCGCATCGCGGCTGCCGAGCGTCTCGAGGCGTCGCTCGAAGCCATGCGGGTCTCCGGGATGACCGCTCGCGGGGAGGTCGGCGACAGCAACCCGCTGCGGGCGATCGACGATTCGCTCCGCACCTTCGCCCCCGACGAGATCGTCATCTCGACCCATCCCGCCGGCCGCTCGAACTGGCTCGAGCGTGGGATAGTGGAAAGCGCCCGCGAGCGCTTCGATGTGCCTGTGATCCACGTGGTCGTCGATCTCAGCGCTTCTCCGGCCCAGGTCGAAGCGGCCGAAGCCGGCTAGCGTACCGCGCCGGCGCGACTAGGAGTTCGGCAGTGTTGCGGCAGTGACGCCGCACTTCGGGACGCCGGCGCACTTGGCGACGTAGATGGCCACGTCCTTGGCGTCCTGCCCCTGGAGGAGATTCGGCGTCATTCCGGGATGTCCGGTGCCCGTGTCCGAGACGGCGTAAGCGATCTGGCCACGGACGACGTCGGTGATCGTGGACTCGTTGAAGCCCTGCTGCTTGTCGGGCAGGAACGCGTTGTCGAGGTTCGGACCGACCGCACCGGTCGTGGCGGCGTCGGCGAGGGTGTGGCAGCCGCCGCAGGTCTTGATGAAGAGCGCCTTGCCCGTCGCCGGATTGCCGTCGGAGGCCGAAACAGGGCCGATGGCGCCGCAGCCCGCGGTGGCGAGCGCGATCACGACGAGAACTGAGAGCACGGCCGGACGCACTGTTTTCTGAGTCTAGCCACGGCCCTTCGCGGCCGTCCGGAGAACCGTCGCCCCTGTTACTTGCCTGTCGAGGTGCTCGAGGCCGATGCCTTGGCCTGCGCTTCGAGCGCTTTCAGAGCCGCGCGTGCAGTCGGAGCCGAAGAGTCACTCGGGGCGAGCCTCAGGAACGCCTTGTAGGCGGCGATCGCCGCCGCCGAGTCGCTCGCGTCGGAAGCCGCCTGGGCGAGCTCCAGCTGTGTGGTCGCATCCTTCGGCTCGAGCGCGCCGATCTGCTTGTACACCGTGAGCCGCTGGTTGAGGTAGCTGAGCACCTGCTGGTAGGCGTTGCTCGTCGTGGACGACGTCTGTGCCGAGACCGCAGCGGCCAGCGGGTTTGTGACGGTCGCGAGCGCTTTCCCCAGGGCCGAGCTCGAGTTCGGCACGACGATCGAGCCCGGCGTCAGCGTCTGGGTGTAGAGCTGCTGATTCTGGTAGACGGTGTTCCAGTCCTGCGCGCGGCGAAGGTAGAGCGACGCCAGCGTGGCGAGCTGATCAGTGTCCTTGGGCCGAAGCTTGGTGTAGGTCGTGAGCGCGGCTGCCGCCTGATCCCACTTGCTTTGCTGCTGAAGCTTGTTGGCATAGGCAAGCCAGGCCGCCGCGCTCTTCGGATGCTCGACCGTCTGCTTCTGCAACGAGCTCGCAGACGACCCGGATCCGGAGCTGCCGCTGAAGAAGTTGGACACGATCTGGCTGATCCCGGTCGAGCCGGAGCCGACGCCGAGGAAGACGAAGCTGATCACGAACACCGCGGCCAGCAAGACGAAGACGATCTTGGCGTGGTTGCGCAAGCGACCGAAGAACAGCTGCTCCTCGTACGCGGGCCGCTTTGGCCGCTTCGGAGCGGCCGCGGCGGTCTGCGCGCTTACGCGAGCATTCGTCTGCGGGCGGCGCTTGCGATGCTGCGTACCTCTTGCCACGCGTTCTCTCCTTGGCGGTATCGGGTCTTGCCGTCGACGATCGTCTCGAGGACACTCGAGGGCGCGCCTCCGTATACGGCGGCCACGCTCGGATCTTCAACGGGATCGTACGCGCTTCCTGCGACCGAGATGACGATCAGGTCGGCTCGCTTGCCGGGGGAAAGGCTGCCGATGTCTGCTTCGAGGCCCAAGGCGCGCGCTCCATCCAGCGTAGCGAGCCTGAGTGCTCCGGTCGCGTCGAGTGCGTTGGGCCGTCGCTCGCGCGCGCGGGCTGCGGCGAGAGCCGCTCGAAGCTCGTCGAACGCGTCGAACGACGGCGTCGAAGCGGGCGAGTCGGTGCCCAGGCCGATCCGGACCCCGGCGTCGCGGAGAGCGGTCAGCGGTGCGACGCCGCAGCCGAGCAGCGCGTTCGAGCGCGGGCAGTGAGCGACGGGGACGTCTGCCGCCGCGAGCTCGGCGATCTCGTGTTCATCGATCGCGACGCAGTGGGCGCACAGGAGCTCCGGCCCGAGCACGCCCGCAAGGGTCGCGACCGCTCGCCGGCCGCTCGGCGGCACGAGCACATTGCGCGCAGCGGCGAGTGGCCCCGTGCCGTGCTCGAGCCACTCGTTCTCGCCGTTGCTCTCCGCGAGATGCGTGCCGACCGGGATCCCGAGCGAGAGGCAGTAGCGGTAGACGTCGACCGAGCAGGTGTACGGCGCGTGGGGTGAGATCCCGATCCGCACGAGCTCCGTCTCGTCGACCTGCGCGCGGAGGCCGTCGAACCGCCTCTCTGCTTCGGCCGCGTCACCGCCGAAGACCTCGAGGTAGACGGTCGCGCGGAGGCCGAGGTCGTTGGCCGCCGTCACGGCGGCGCCGGAGAAGCTGTAGTCGGCGGTCGTCGTGATGCCGGAGCCGAGCGACTCCGCGGCCCCGAGCCGGGCGATCGCGACCATGTCCTCGTGACCGAGCTTGGCCTTCCGGGCGATGTGCGTCGCGAGCCACCCGCCGAAGGCGAGCCCATCACCGAAACCAGCGTACACGGCGTACTCGAGGTGCGAATGCGCGTTGACGAGGCCGGGGAGAATCAGTGCGTCCGCGAAATGGCGCTCGGCGCGACCCGGCCCGAGATCGACGATGCGGCCGTCCTCCCACGCGACGAAGGCGTCCGGGATCGGCGGGCCGTCGACCGGGATCACCCAGCCGGCGGAGACCGCCTGCCTCACGTCTCGAGAGCCGGCTTCAAGCGCTGCGCGCGGCGGTCAAGCAATGCGCAGGCGATGATCGAGCCCTCGAACAGGACGAACAGCGGCGCCGCCTGGAGCGTCGTCGTGACCGGGTCGACGCTCGGTGCGACCGCCATCCCGAGAACGCCCAGGCTGAACCAGGCGATTCGCCGGTTTTTCCTGAGGCTCGCCGTCGTCATGATCCCGAGTCGGGTCAGTGCGATCACGAACACGGGTAGGAGGAACACGACCATCATCGCTGCGAGCACGTGGACGCAGAAGGCGAGATAGGGCTTGGCCTGAGGGACGTAGTTGAGCTGGCCCGCGTTGTAGCCCGTCAGAAACTTGAGCGCGTTCGGCAGGACGAGAAAGTACCCGAAGGCGAGACCGCAGACCGCGAGGACGCCGGCGAGCAGAGCGAGCCACTTGATCAGCTTCAGCCGGCCCTGCTGAACGGCAGGCGTGAAGTACGCCCAGACCTGCCAGAGAATGATCGGCAGGGTGATGAAGATGCCGAAGTAAATCGAGATCCACAGCGTTGTCGTGAAGCCTTCGACCGGCGAGAAGTAGTTGAGCTTCTGGTACTTGTCGGGCAGCAGGATCAGGAGCCAGTGGATCAGGTGCGTGTGAATCACGAACCCGATCACGGTTCCGATCGACACCGCCGCGATCACGATGAAGATGCGCGAGCGGAGCTCGTCGAGATGCTCGACGAGAGACGCCTCTTCTCCGTGTTCGAGGCGACGCGGAAGCCTCAGCCGCGGCACCCTTACCCCTCCCTGGAACTTAGGAGACGGGGGTTTCGGTCTCGGCCGGCGCTGCGGCTGCGGAGGCCGGCGCTGCGGGAGCAGCTTCCTGCACTGGCACGACTGCAGTAGCGGCAGGCGTCGGTACAGGTGTTGCTGCCGGCGGAGGCAGCTCAGCGTTGGTGTCGATCTTCGTGGCGTCCTGGATGCCGGTGACGGAGTCCTTGAACTCCCTCATGCCAACTCCGAGCGAACGACCGATTTCAGGTAGCCGCTTCGCGCCGAAGAGCAGCAGGGCGAGGATCAACAGAAAGATCAGGTGAGTCGGTTGAAGAAGTCCTGTTCCCATGTCAACGATCGTACCACACCCCTTTTGTGTAGCCGTAGCGCCGATTTGTCAGGTCCGCCTGCGGGCGCAGGAGCCTAATTGCGGGCTACGATGGGCTTCGCACCCCCAGGTGCAGGCCATGCGCGGAGGGCGCGCGGTCAATACGAAATACCTTCGAAGGAGATCCTTGCCACTGCTGGAGCTGAAGAACCTCCACGTCGCACTGGAGAACGGGACGGAGATCGTCAAGGGTGTCGACCTCGCGGTCGACACGAACGAGGTGCACGCGATCATGGGGCCGAACGGCTCCGGAAAGTCGACGCTCTCCTACGCGATCGCAGGGCACCCGGCCTACAAGGTGACCGAGGGCCGGATCATCCTCGACGGCAAGGACATCACCGAGGCCGGGGCCGACGAGCGTGCGCAGAGCGGGCTCTTCCTCGCGTTCCAGTATCCGCACGCCATTCCCGGCGTTCGTGTCACCGATTTCCTGCGCACCGCGATCAACTCGATCCGCAAGGCGAAGGCGGGCGGCAAGGATGATCCGATCCCGGTCCGCGAGTTCCGGGACGATCTCTTCAAGGAGATGGACAGGCTCAAGGTTTCGCGTGAGCTCGCGTCCCGCTACCTCAACGACGGTTTCTCGGGCGGAGAGAAGAAGCGCGTCGAGATCCTGCAGATGGCGATGCTGAAGCCGCGCATGGCGGTGCTCGACGAGACCGACTCCGGGCTCGACATCGATGCGCTCAAGGTCGTCGCGGGCGGAGTCAACGATCTCGTCGGCCCGGGCATGGGCGCGCTCGTGATCACCCACTACAAGCGGATTCTCAACTACATCCAGGCGGATGCGGTTCACGTATTCGTCGACGGAAGGATCGTCCAGTCGGGAGGCCCCGAGCTCGCGGATAAGCTGGAAGAGTTCGGGTACGAGGAATGGGACGGGGCAACCGGAAACGGGAACGCCCCCTCCGGAGAGGACGTCTGATGGCTCAGATCGAAGACGAACGGCTGGCGGGAGGCTCTGCGGAGCAGGACGAGAACGAGATCGTCCGCGACATCGGCGCCGACTACGCGGCCAAGTACGGCTTCCATAACGGTGACACGCCCGAGGACTACTTCTTCAAGTCTGGGCGTGGGCTTTCGCACGAGCTCGTCGAGATGATCTCCGAGCACAAGAAGGAGCCCGACTGGATGCGGAAGTTCCGCCACTCCTCGCTCGACTACTTCAACGCGCGCCCGCTTCCGACCTGGGGTGGCGACGTCTCGGAGATCGATTTCGAGAACATGTACTACTACATCAAGCCGACCGAGAATCAGGCCGATTCCTGGGAAGACCTGCCCGCCGACATCAAGGACACCTGGGACAAGCTGGGCATCCCGGCGGCCGAGAAGGAGAAGCTCGTTGCCGGTGTCGGCGCCCAGTACGAGTCCGAGGTCGTCTACCACAAGATCCAGGAGCACCTCACGAAGCAGGGCGTGATCTTCCTCGACATGGACTCGGGGCTCCGGGAGCACGAGGAGCTCGTCAAGCAGTACTTCGCGACGATCATCCCCGCGAACGACAACAAGTTCTCCGCGCTGAACAGCGCCGTCTGGTCGGGGGGCTCGTTCATCTACGTCCCGAAGGGCGTCAAGATCGAGCTGCCGCTCCAGGCCTACTTCCGGATCAACGCCGAGAACATGGGCCAGTTCGAGCGCACCCTGATCATCGTCGACGAGGGCGCCTACGTGCACTACGTCGAGGGCTGCACCGCTCCGATCTACTCGAGCGACTCGCTCCATTCGGCGGTCGTCGAGATAGTCGTCAAGAAGGGTGGCCGCTGTCGATACACGACGATCCAGAACTGGTCGAACAACGTCTACAACCTGGTGACCAAGCGCGCCGTCGCCTACGAGGACGCGACGATGGAGTGGGTCGATGGGAACCTGGGCTCGAAGCTGACGATGAAGTACCCCGCGATCTGGCTGATGGGCCCACGTGCTCACGGCGAGGTGCTCTCGATCGCCTTCGCGGGCGCCGGCCAGCACCAGGACGCGGGCGGCAAGTGCGTCCATGTCGCGCCGGACACCACCTCGGTGATCACGTCGAAGTCGATCTCGAAGAACGGCGGCCGGGCCGGCTATCGCGGCCTGCTCGAGGTTGCCAAGGGAGCGACGAACTCGAAGTCGAAGGTCGTCTGCGACGCGCTGATCCTCGACGAGGACTCGCGCTCCGACACCTACCCCTACATCCAGATCGACGAGGACGAGGTCGACATCGGGCATGAGGCGACCGTCTCGAAGATCGGCGAGGAGCAGCTCTTCTACCTGATGTCGCGCGGGCTGACGGAATCGGCCGCCAGCGCGATGGTCGTGTCGGGCTTCGTCGAGCCGATCACCAAGGAGCTTCCGCTCGAGTACGCAATCGAGATGAACCGCCTGATCGAGCTGCAGATGGAAGGTTCCGTCGGCTGACGCCGGCGGAGCCCACGAAAGGCATCCGCCCGATGGCGAACGCCCAGGCGCTGGAGCGCTACAGCGCGCTTCCGGTTCCTGACACCACCGAGGAGGCCTGGCGGTTCACCGATCTACGTGGGTTCGATCCCGAGGCCTTCGCGCGGGATGTCGACGCCTCATCGGCCGCGGCGCCTCAGCTCCTCGACCTCGACGTCGCCGGCCTCGCGGTCGTGACCGAGAGCGAGATCGAGATCGAGAAGGCGCCCGACGGGATCCGCTTCGAGCCGCTGACAGAGGACGATCCGCGGCTTTACTCGCTCGTCGGCTGGGACGAGAAGTTCGCGGCGCACAACGCCGCTGTCTGGAAACACGGCCTCCTCGTCCACGTCCCGAAGGGCGTCGTCGTCGAGAAGCCGCTCTACGTGAGGATCGCGAGCTCGGTCGAGGGAAGCGCGCTCTTCTGGCGACTGCTTGTCATCGCCGAGGAGCAGTCGGAGTTCACGCTGATCGAGGAGTACTCGTCGGCCCGGCCCGACCTGGCGGCGTACTCGAACGCGGTCGCCGAGCTGTTCGTCGGCCAGGCGGCGAAGCTCGAGTACGTCTCGATCCAGAACCTCTCTCAGGAGACGTGGCACTTCGCGACGCATCATGCGCGCGTCGAGCGCGACGCCCGACTCGACTGGGTCGCCGGCGGCTTCGGCTCGAAGAACGGGAAGATCCGGATCCAGAACGACCTGAACGGGCCCGGCGCGACCTCGCGCGTGACCGGCGCGTACTTTGCAGACGGAAACCAGCACCTCGACTACGACACCTTCCAGGAGCACATTGCGCCCTCGACGGAGTCAGACTTCGCGTTCAAGGGAGCGCTGCGCGAGCACGCCCACGCGGTCTGGCGCGGGATGATCCGGGTCGAGGAGGACGCTCAGAAGACGAACGCCTACCAGGAGAACCGCAACCTGCTCCTCTCGGCCGAGGCGCACGCCGACTCGATTCCCGGGCTCGAGATCATGGCCAACGATGTCCGCTGCACCCACGGTGCGACGATCGGCAGGGTCAATCGCGAGGAGCTCTTCTACCTGATGACGCGCGGGCTCACCCGGCAGGAGGCCGAGCGGCTGATCGTGCGTGGGTTCTTTCAGGACATCCTCGACCGGATCGAGCTCGAACCGGTACGAGAGGCTCTCGGGGCCGCGCTCGAAGCGCGGATCCCGCAGGCCTGATCAGTCTTCAGGTCTGGGAGATCGTCTCGACGACCGACGTCGGGTCAGCGGCCGAGACGACAAAGCGCGCGTACCTCGCGTTCTCGAGCTCGACCACCACGCCGGGCCCCTTGCGGTAAACCGCGCAGAAGTCCTTGACGCCGTCATGGCGCCAGGTCCCGAGCGCGATCGTGCCGGGCCAGCCGGCGCCGGGCGCGCGCATCCCCTTCAGCTCCTTCCAGGGGTTCGCCGCGACCCGTACCCCTCGGACCGAGGTGAGCGGCACCCGCGGCTGGCCGGAGAACGCGCCGAGCCGTTCGAGCCACGAGAGGCGGATGACGAGCGAGGCCCCTTCGATCTCGAGCCGGGCCATCAGTGCCTCTTCAGGTGGGGCGGCGACGGGTAGATGCCCTCCTGCATCGACGGGTAGCCGCATCCGGGTGCGACGTAGGCGTCGTCTACGTCCTGGAGCTGACCGAAGCGGTGCATCTGGGTGCCGTTCGGGCTGGAGTTGGTGATGACCGAGACGATCCGGTCGACCTTCTCCTGATGAACGAACCGGATGATCTGCGCCGCTGTCGGGTTGTAGTAGGTGTAGGTCTCCATCTGGATCAGCGGGTCGTCGTCGATGTTCGAGGCCGGCGGGGTCGGCGCCAGGTAGCCCTCGGGCATACGGAACCAGAAGTTCGTCTCCGCCTGCCACAATGTCGAGTCACCGCGGAACCCGAAGGGGAAGATCGCGACGTTCTCGTTCTTCTTGATGCAGAGCTTGTAGGCGCCGTCGGTGAAGAACGCCAGTCGCGGCGGATGCACGACGAACCAGCCGCGCGACAGGTCGGGCACGAGCGCGGCGACCGCCAGCGCCGGGAGCACCCATCTGATCCAGTCGTGCCTCGCCGCCGTCCAGAGCGCCACGATCACACCCGCGGCGAGCGAGGCGTAGACCGCGAACCGCTCGGGCAGGACGTTGTTGAAGATGGGCAGGCTCGCGATCTCCCGGTAGGGCAGCCAGAACTCGACCTGCTTCTTGACGACGAAGCCCGTGCCGAGCATCAGGATCGCGGCAACGCCGAGCGCGGCAACTAGGTAGCGCGCGATCGCCGAGCGACGGGCTCCGAACGCGAACCAGCCGACGATGACGAGCGTCGGGATGCCGAGATAGGAGCCGGCCTCCGAGTCGTTTCCGCGGAAGTGCTGCGAGATCGAGAAGAGCCACTGGCCACCGAACCAGGTGAAGTGCGTCGGGATCAGGAAGTTCAGGCTGTCGGCGTTGAACGCCGAGGGTGCGGCGTTGATCGAGTCGGACTGGAACCCGGTCGCCGCGTAGTAGAGGAAAGGCGCCGCGATCACGACCGCGAGCCCGATCGCGCCGAGCAACGGCTTCCAGGCTGCGAGGATGCGGCGGCGCGTCTGCTTCAGCAGGGCAAAGGCGAGGATCAACGCGAGAGCAAGCACGAGCGCGGCGGTGAAGAGCACCTCGGTCGAGAGCCAGACCTCGAGCCCGAACAGCAATCCGAGGCGCCAGCCGTAGCCTCGGCCCTCGAGCTCGCCCTGCAGGTAGCGGGTCGTCGCCAGCGCGATCAGCGGTAGCAGGAACACCGACGTCATGTGCATGTGTCCCTGGCTCTGGCCGAGCATGTAGCTCGAGAATCCGAACAGGTAGCCGCCGACCAACGCGGCCCAGGTCGAGCGGGTGACGTGCTTGCACAGGAGGAACGCCGTGAACGCCGCGGCGGCCGGCAGCAGCACAGCCGCGAGGTTGTAGGAGACCGCCGGCCCGAACAGGGCGGTAACTGGCGCGAACAGTACCGCGAGCCCGGGAACGGTCGTCGCCCAGGCCAGGTTGATTCCTCCGGGAGCGTAGATCGCGTGGCTGACCAGCGGGTTCTGGAACGTCTCGATCGCGTGCAGCCACCAGGCGAACGACCAGACGAAGATCTCCGGGTCGCGCCCATAGCCGACGAGATCGCGGCCCGGGTGCGGGAGGAGCCGCACGCCGAAGTAGGCAAACGCGACGACCGTGTAGCCGAAGAACACCGCGGTGTCGACGAGCGAGACTCGGCGACCGTCGCGATGTTCGGGTTCCGGGTCGGCGGAAGACACGGTTTGGCGCGAGCGCGGGCTTTGCCCGTGCTCGCTCACTCCGAGTTAGAGGTGTCGGATGGGGGGCCCATGGGGGGAAACCGGAGGTTTCCCCCCATGCAAGGGTGGCGGGTCACGACCGGACGAGCGGCTTGTACTTGATGCGGTGGGGCTCCAATGCTTCCGCGCCCTTGGTCTCGGTGACCCAGTCGACGTACTCGCCCCAGGTTCCCTCGAACCAGATCGCCTCGGAGTTGCCCTCGAAGGCGAGGATGTGAGTGGCGACGCGGTCGAGGAACCAGCGGTCGTGGGTGATCACGACGGCGCAACCGGCGAAGTCGAGCAGGGCCTCCTCGAGCGCGCGGAGCGTGTCTACGTCGAGGTCGTTGGTCGGCTCGTCGAGCAGCAGGACGTTGCCGCCGCTCTTCAGCAGCTTGGCGAGATGAACGCGGTTGCGCTCGCCCCCGGAGAGCTGGCCGACGGGCTTCTGCTGGTCGCCGCCGCGGAAGTTGAACCAGCTCGTGTACTGGCGGGAGTTCACTTCCTTGCGGCCGAGTTGGATCATGTCCTGCCCGCCGCTGATCTCCTTCCAGACGGTGCTCTTGGGATCGAGATCGCCACGCGACTGGTCGACGTAGGCGAGCTGGACGGTGTCGCCGAGGCGGAGCGTGCCGGCGTCGGGTTGCTCCTCGCCCGCGATCATGCGGAAGAGGGTGGTCTTGCCGGCGCCGTTCGGGCCGATGACACCGACGATGCCGGCGGGTGGGAGCGAGAAGCTCAGGTTCTCGAAGAGCAGGCGGTCGCCGAAGCCCTTGCTGATCCCATCGGCCTCGATCACGAGATCCCCGAGGCGCGGCCCCGGCGGGATGTGGATCTCGACGCGGTCGAGCTTGATGTTCTCCTCGTCGGCGAGCAGCTTCTCGTAGGCGCCCAGGCGGGCCTTGGATTTCGCGTGGCGCGCCCGGGGGCTCATCTGCACCCATTCGAGCTCGCGGGCGAGGGTGCGGCGGCGCGCCGACTCCTGCTTCTCCTCAACGGCGAGTCGGGCCTGCTTCTGCTCGAGCCACGAGGAGTAGTTGCCCTGGAACGGGATGCCGCGGCCGCGATCAAGCTCGAGGATCCAGCCCGCGACGTTGTCGAGGAAGTAGCGGTCGTGGGTGACGGCGATCACGGCGCCCTTGTACTCGCCGAGGAAGCGCTCGAGCCAGTAGACCGACTCGGCGTCCAGGTGATTCGTCGGCTCGTCCAGCAGCAGCAGGTCGGGCGCCGAGAGGAGCAGGCGGCAGAGTGCGACGCGGCGGCGCTCGCCGCCGGACAGGGTGGTGACGTCGCGGTCGGCCTCGGGGAGCCGAAGTGCGTCCATGGCGCGGTCGAGCGTCGCCTCGAGCGACCAGGCGTCGCGGCGATCGATCTCGTCCTGCACCTTCGCCTGGTCGGCGAGCAGCACGTCGTAGTCGGCATCGGGCTCGGCAAAGGCGGCGGAGATCGCGTTGAACCGGTCGAGCAGGTCGCGCAGCTCTCGGACGCCGTCCTCGACGTTTCCCCTGACGTCCTTGGTCGGATCGAGGTCGGGCTCCTGCTCGAGCAGTCCGACGGTTGCGCCGGGCGCGAGCTGCGCCTCGCCGCTCGAGGTCTCCTCTCGCCCCGCCATGATCTTCAGCAGCGTCGATTTCCCGGATCCGTTCGGCCCCAGCACGCCGATCTTCGCGCCGTGGAAGAACGAGAGCGAGATGTTCGCGAGCACCTGCCGGTCGGACCCGTAGAACTTGTCGGCCTTGTACATCGAGTAGACGTACTCAGACATCGTCCACCCGGGGCGTGTCCGGTGCCGGGTACGAAGCGTCGACCGTCACGAGCGGGTGCCGAGATCGAGGTGCCGCGACGAAATCCCTGTAGGCGAGCCACGGCCGTTCGGACATGTCCGGTGCCAGGTTATGCAAACGAAAGTGAAAGAATCCCTCCACAGGTGGTGGAAAGCCGGCACGAGCCCACGATAACCGCCGGGCAGCCCGCGGCCGGGCGAGAAGGTGGCTCGGTACAGTGCTTCCATGGCGGTCAGGGTCGAGACAGTGCTGGATGCGGCAAAGCTCCGCGCCGATTTTCCGATCTTCGAGCAGGTGATCAACGGAAAGCCGCTGTCGTACCTCAACTCGGCCGCGACCTCGCAGAAGCCGCGCCAGGTGCTCGATGCGATGACCGAGTTCTACGAGACGTCGTACTCAAACGTCCACCGCGGCGTCTACACGCTCGGCGAGCGCGCCACCGCGGGCCTCGAAGGCGCCCGGGAGAAGGTGCGCGCGTTCGTGAACGCCCCGACCGAGCGCGAGATCATCTTCGTCCGCAACGCCACCGAGGGCCTGAACCTCGTTGCCTACGCCTACGGCCTCCCCCGCCTCGGCCCGGGCGACGTCGTGCTCGCTACCCAGCTCGAGCACCACTCGAACTTCGTGCCGTGGCAGTACATCGCGAACCGCACCGGCGCAGACTTTCGGATCATTCCGATCGACGACAACGGCGATCTTCTGCTCGACGAGGTCTCCGGCATCGAAAACGTGAAGGTCGTCGCGGCGAACGTCGTCTCGAACTCGCTCGGCACGATCGCCGACATTCCGCGGCTCGCCGCGTGGGCGCACGAGCGCGGCGCGATCCTCACCTGCGACGCCGCTCAGGCGGCACCCCATGTGCGCCTCGACGTGCAGAGCCTCGGTGCCGACTTCGTCTCGGTCTCGGGTCACAAAATGCTCGGTCCGAGCGGCATCGGCTTCCTCTGGGGCCGGACGGAGCTCCTGCTCGACATGGAGCCGTTCCTGCTCGGCGGGCACATGATCCGCAACGTCGGTGACGAGAAGACGAGCTGGGGCGAGCTGCCCTCGAAGTTCGAGGCCGGAACCTCCCCGGTCGCCGAGGCGGTCGGCCTCGGTGCCGCGATCGACTATCTGGAAGCCGTCGGCCTCGAGGCGATCGAGGCGCACGAGCACAAGCTCGCCGCCTACGCACTCGATGCTCTTGCGGACATTCCCGGGATCACGCTCTACGGCCCGCCGGCCGACCGCCGCGCCGGAATCGTCATGTTCAACGTCGAGGGCGTCCACCCGCACGACATGGCGCAGATCCTCGACCTCGACGGCGTCGCGATCCGTGCAGGCCACCACTGCTGCCAGCCGCTGATGCGCAAGCTCGGCGTGCCGGCGACGAACCGTGCGAGCTTCTACCTCTACACCATTCCCGATGAGATCGACCGGCTTTCGGCCGGCATCCGCCGAGCGCTGGAGCTGATGACATGACCGAGTTCGAAGATTTCTATCGCGAGAACATCCTCGACCACTACAAGAACCCGCACAACCACGGGCTGCTCGAGGAGCCCGACGCCTACGCGGAGGGCCAGAACCCGCTCTGCGGCGACGAGGTCTCGGTGTCGATCAAGTTCGCCGAGGACGGCGAGACGATCGAGTCGGTCGGCTTCGACGGGCGCGGCTGTGCCGTGTCGCAGGCTGCGACCTCGATGCTCACGGACCTTCTCAAGGGCAAGAAAGCCGCCGAGGCCGCTGCGATGCCCAAGGAGGAGATCCTCGAGGAGATCGGGATACCGCTCACTCCCGTGCGCCTGAAGTGCGCGATTCTCGGTCTCGGAGTCGTCAAGGTCGCGCTCAACCGTTCCAAGGGGACGCCGCTCCCGGAGGAATGGCAGGGCCTGGACATTGACTGAGACGTCGCGCGCGGCGCTGATCGTGGCTCGGGTCGAGGAGCTGCCCCCGGGGACGATGAAGCTGGTCGACCACGAGCCCTACAAGGTCGGCGTCTACAACTGCGACGGCAAGCTGCTCGCGATCGAGGATCGCTGCTCCCACGACGACGGGCCGCTCTGCCTCGGAAACTGGGACGCCGAGACGTGCACGGTCGCCTGTCCCCGGCACGGTGCAAGCTTCGAGCTGGGAAGCGGTCGCGCGCTCTCGCTGCCGGCGTACCTCCCGGTGAGGACCTTCCCGGTGCGGGTCGAGGGCGGGAACGTCATCGTCGACGTCGACGCCCGCTGACCTTGGTCGACCGCGTTCGCTGCTGGCCGACCACCGATGCGGACTACATCCGTTACCACGACGAGGAATGGGGTCGGCCCGTTCGCAACGAGCGCGGGATGTACGAGCGGTTCTGTCTCGAGGGCTTTCAGTCCGGCCTGTCGTGGCTGACGATCCTCCGGAAGCGGCCGGCGTTCAGGGCCGCGTTCGCCGATTTCGACCCTGACCGCGTCGCGGCGTTCGGCGAGGCCGACATCGAACGGTTGCTCGGGGACGCCGGCATCGTGCGGCATCGCGGCAAGATCGAGGCGACGATCGCGAACGCTCGCGCGACGGTGGCGCTTCGCGAGGCCGGCCGGCCGCTCCACGAGCTGGTGTGGGCGTACGCTCCCGTCGGAGCATTCGGCGCCGAGCAGCCACGCCGACTGGCGCGCCTCGACCCCGGAGTCGGCCGCGCTTTCAAAGCGCCTCCGCTCCGCCGGGTTCCGCTTCGTCGGCCCGACGACGGCCTACGCCGGCATGCAAGCATGCGGCGTCGTGAACGACCACCTCGCCGACTGCTGGGTACGTGACTCCGTCGAGAGCGAGCGGAGCCGCTGATGCTTGACGACCACGTCCGCGGCGTTCTGCGCCGCCTCGAGGTGGAGAACGAGAGCGAGGAGGGCCGCAACCTTCCTCTCTCGGAGCGCTCGCTTCAGGTGCCACCGTCGAGCGGGGCGCTGCTCTACGCGCTCGCCGCGGGTCGCCCCGGGTGCGAGGTGCTCGAGATCGGCGGCTCGCGCGGCTACTCGACGATCTGGCTCGGTGCCGCGGTCAGTGAGTTCGGCGGCCACGTGACCTCCCTGGAAGCCGACCCCGTGAAGCTCGAGGCGTCGGCCCGGAACATCGCCGACGCCCGCCTCGAGGAATGGATCGACGTCATCCCGGGCGACGCCTTCGAGAGCCTCGAGCGGCTCGACGGCCCATTCGACCTCGTGTTCCTCGATGCGTGGAAAGACGACTACGAAGCACTGTTTCAGCTCGTCCGTGGGCGCTGCGAAGCGGGTGCCGTGGTCGTCGCCGACAACGTGACCTCGCACCGCGAGCTGGCCGCGTACTCGGCCGCCCGACAGGCCGATCCGACCCTCGTGAGCGTTACCGTGCCCATGGATAACGGGCTCGAGTTGACATCGCTCTTGACCGGCGCGTTACTATCGAGTTAACCGCGGAAAGGAGGTGGTCCGGTAGATGGAGATTTCCAGTACGGGCAGTGGAGGTACTGGCTCGTAGGGGCGTATCCCCGGGACCTAGAAGGGGAATCGTCTAGCCAGCGTGGGGGATATCGCGCAAGCGCGCCGCCGAGAAAGAGGAAGTCGGCCGGAAGCGCCCCTACGAATACCAAGTCAGTAACCGGAAACGGGCCGCCCACAAGGCGGCCCGTTTCTTTATTGGGACAGGCGTCTCGCTTCGCTGGGTTCTGAGAAGTCGGCACGAACCTGGCACAGACACGTCACACGGTCCGTCGGTAAATTGGTGTTGAGGGCGGAGGGATGCGTCCCCACCCTTGGGCGGGGGTGCGGCGAAATAGCGGTCGAACAGACCCGTGCACGAATGCTCAGCAGTCCGGGCGTTCAGGTGGGTTCGCTACGCTCCGCCTATGGCTGCGACGCGTGTGATCGACCTCGTCACCGAGATTCCGGGGCCGCGCTCCCAGCAGATTGCGGAGCGGATCGAGCGCCATGTCGCACGGCCGCTCGCGATCACGTTCCCGATCGTCGCCGCCACCGCCCTCGGCGCGACGTTGACCGATGTCGACGGGAACACCTTCATCGATTTCACCGGCGGGGTCGGCTGCCTGAACGTCGGGCACAGTCATCCGGACGTCGTCGCGGCAGCGCACGAGCAGCTCGACCGCTTCACGCACACCGATTTCACGATCGTCCCTTACGAGTCGTACGCCGAGCTCGCCGAACGTCTGGGCGAGCGCGTGCCGATCTCGGGGCCGGTCAAGGCCGCGTTCTTCAACGCCGGCACCGAGGCCGTCGAGAACGCCGTCAAGTTCGCGCGCGCCTACACGGGCCGCCCGGCCGTGATCGCCTTCGAGGGCGCTTTCCACGGTCGCACGCTGCTCTCGCTGTCGCTCACCTCGAAGGTTCATCCCTACAAGGCGGGCCTCGGCCCGTTCTCGCCCGAGGTCTACCGGGTGCCGTTCCCGAACGCCTACCGAGGCGTTACCACGGAGGACGCGCTCGGTGCGCTCGAGACGGCATTCACCACCTCGGTCGGGGCCGAGAGCGTCGCCGCGATCGTGCTCGAGGCGGTTCAGGGCGAGGGCGGGTTCGTCGTCGCACCGACCGAGTTCGTCGAAGGCGTCCGCTCGATCTGCGACCGCTACGGGATCGTCCTGATTGCCGACGAGGTGCAGACGGGCTTCGGCCGCACGGGCCGGTTCTTCGGGATCGAGCATTCGGGCGTCGAGCCCGACCTGATCTGCGTCGCGAAGTCGATCGCCAACGGGCTGCCACTCTCAGGCGTGCTTGGTCGCGCCGAGATCATGGATGCGCCGGTCGTCGGCGGCGTCGGAGGCACCTACGTCGGAAACCCGGTCGCGCTCGCAGCCGCCCTGGCAGTGCTGGACGTGATCGAGGACGAGGGGCTGCTCGACCGCTCGGCGGCGATCGGCGAGACGATCCGCAGCCGGATGCTCGCATGGCAGGAACGCTGGCCCGAAATCGGGGAGGTGCGCGGCCTCGGCGCGATGCTCGCGATCGAGCTCGTCTCCGACCCGGCAACGAAGAAGCCGGACAAGGAGCTTGCGAACCGCGTCACCGAGGAAGCGCTGAGGCGGGGCCTGCTGCTGATCACCTGCGGGGTCTACAGCAACGCCATCCGCGTGCTCGTGCCCCTCGTGATCGTGGACGCGGAGCTCGAGGAAGCCCTGAGCGCCTGGGAAGAGGCGCTCGAAGCCGTCCTCGGTTAGTGAGACTCACCTGAGCCCGACATGATGGCCGGCGACATCGTCGCGGATCGCTACGAGCTCGAGCAGCTCGTCGGATCCGGAGGCATGTCGAGTGTCTTTCGAGCTCACGACCGCGTGCTCGAGCGCACCGTTGCGCTGAAGGTGCTCCACGAGCGGCTGACCGCCAACCAGGACGTCGTCGACCGCTTCACGCGTGAAGCGAAGCTCGTCGCCGGGCTCTCGCACACGAACATCGTCGCCGTGATCGACCGCGGCGAGTCCGACGGCGGCCCCTACATCGTTTTCGAGTACATCGCCGGAGACAACCTCAAGCAGGTGATCGTCCGCGACGGCCCTCTCCCGGTCGACCGCGCGCTCGAGCTCGCGATCGAGGTCTCGCGCGGGCTTGCCTTCGCACACCAGAATGGGTTCGTCCACCGCGACGTCAAGCCCCAGAACGTCCTCCTGAACGGGAAAGGGCAGGCCAAGGTCACCGACTTCGGGATCGCGAGGCCGCTCGAGGCAAGCTCGCAGGAGACCGCGACCGGAACCGTGCTCGGGACCTGCGACTACATCGCGCCCGAGCAGGCGCAGGGCCGTCACGTCGACGCGCAGACCGACGTCTACTCGCTGGGGGTCGTTCTCTTCGAGCTCCTCACGGGCGAGGTGCCGTTCACCGGCGACAACTTCGTCGCCGTCGCGATGGAGCACATCAACACGGCGCCGCCGCCGGTCAGCTTGAAGCGCCCGGACGTCCCCCGCCGCGTCGAGGCCGCGGTCGACAAGGCGCTCGCCAAGGATCCCACACGCCGATTCGCGACCATGGCAGCGTTCGAAGCCGAGCTCGAGGCCTGCCTTGCGGAAGTGCGCGAAGGCGGCGACGATCGTTCCGCGACCGGGATTCTTCCCGTGATCAAGCCACGGCGCCCACCCAAGGCCCGCATGCGCCGGCGGAGCTGGCCGATCATCCTCGTTGGCCTTCTCGTGCTGGCGGCGGCTGCGACGGGCGCCGCGCTCATCTGGAACGGCGACTCGGGCAACGGAACGCCCACCACTCCGCCGGGCCCCCTCTCGGTCACAGCCGTGCGCTCGTATGACCCGTACGGCAACAACCACATCGAGAATCCGACGTCGGTGCCGAACGCGACGGACGGGAATCTCGGCACCTACTGGTCGACGGAGACCTACTACAACCAGGTGCTGGGAAAGCCAGGCGTCGGGATCGTGCTGGACGCCGGCTCGGACGTGGCTGCTCGCTCCGTTACCGTCGCCTCGACAACGCCGGGATACGAGGCCGTCGTCCGCGCCGGGAACAGCAGCGGCGGCCCGTTCGCCGACGACTCCGCGACGCGAACCGGCGGCACCACGACGACCTTCGATCTCAACGGCAAGCAGGCCCGCTACTACCTGGTCTGGATCACGAGCCTCGGGGGCAGCTCGGCCGTGCGGATCAACGAGGTCACCGCGACGCGGTAGACGTCAGTAGCGAAGCCGCGCGCGCCGCTCGTGCCGCTCGAGCGCAAGGTCGACGAGCCGCTCGAGCAGGTCGCCGTAGCCGATCCCCGATGCCTCGAAGAGAGCCGCGTAGACGCTCGTCTGCGTGAACCCCGGGATCGTGTTCAGCTCGTTGACCAGCACCTCGCCGTCAGCGCGCACGAACATGTCCACGCGGGCCATGCCTTCGCACTCGGTTGCCTTGAAGGCGTGCACCGCGAGCTCCTGGGCCCGCTCCGCCTGCTGCGGCGAGATCCGGGCCGGGACGATCAGCTCCATCTCACCCTCGTCGTATTTCGCCTCGTAGTCGTACCACTCGTTGCTCGTGACGGCGATCTCGCCGACGACCGAGGCGAACGGATCGCGGTTCCCGAGGACGCCGACCTCGATCTCGGCTCCGTCGACGAACTGCTCGACCAGCACCTTCTCGTCGTGCTGGAACGCGAGTGCGACCGCGGTCTCGAGCTCCGCGTCGTCGTGGGCCTTCGAGATGCCGACCGACGAGCCGAGCCGCGCGGGCTTGACGAACACCGGGTACTCGAAGGGGCTCGTGGCCGCGTCGCCCGCGCGGAGGGTGATGTTGCGCGTTACCGGGATTCCGTTGTCGCGTAGCACCGACTTGAAGAGATCCTTGTCCATCGCGAGCGCCGAGGCGGTGACGCCCGATCCCACGTAAGGAACGCCGGCCAGCTCGAGCATCCCCTGCACGGTCCCGTCCTCGCCGAAGGGCCCGTGCAACACGGGGAAGACCACATCGACACTGCCGAGTGCCGCCGCGACGGCGTTGTCCGGCAGCCGTACTGCGAGCTCCGACCTGGTACCGCTCTCACCGCCCGGTCCGAGTGCGAACGCGCCGTCGCGAGCGATCGCGATGCTGACCACATCGGCGCCTCGCGCGGCGAGCGCTGCAGCGACGCTTCTTGCGGATGCGAGCGAGATCTCGTGCTCGCTCGAGCGTCCGCCCGAGAGAACGGCAATCCGCCGCCTCAAGAGCGACTCTCGCTCACGGCGCGATCTGCGAGGGCGGGGTCGTCGGCGTGGTTGTGCCCGTGGTGACCGCGGTGGTGGTCGTCGTCGTCGGCGTGGAGGCCGTCGTCGTTGCGGTTGTGCTCGTCGATGCCGTGGTCGTACTCGCAGGGGGCGCCGTCACGAGGTGGCCGACCGTGATCGTCACCGCCGCGCCCTGCTTGAGCTTCGTCCCGCTCGCCGGAGACTGGTTGAGCACGATCCCGTCCTGGGTCGGGTCGGTGACATCCTGCTGGATCACCGGAACCGTGAACCCGGCTGTCTGCAACAACTGGGTTGCGGTGCTCTGATCGTCGCCCGTCACCGACGGGACAGAGGACTCTTGCGGACCCGTCGAGACGGAGAGTGTGATCGTCGCTCCCGGCGAGGCCGACGACCCGGCGCTCGGGCTCTGGGAGACGACCTGGTCGACCGGAGCGGCGTTCGGGACGTCCGAGCGCGAGACCTTGAAGCCGGCTCCTTTCAGAGCGCTCTCGGCGCTCGCATACTGCTCGCCGACAACCGACGGAACACCGACGGTCCTGGGCCCCGTGGAGACGTTGAGCCGGACCGTCGATCCCACGAGCACGAGCGTGCCCTTGGGCGGAGAGGTCGCGGTCACGGAATCCTGCTGGACGGATCCCGAGGTGACGTTGTGGATCGCCCATTTCAGCCCCTGGTTCTCGAGCAGCGTCTCGGCCTGGGCTAGCGGAAGGTTCGCGAGCGCCGGCACGGTCGTCTTGGGCGCGCCGGTCGAGACGGTCAGCGTGACGATCGTGTCCTTCGCGACGCGGTCGCCCGGGCTCGGGTTCTGGCTGATCACGAGCGTCGCAGCGATCGTGCTGCTCGGTGCCGTCACCGTGTGTGTCTGGAGGCCCTGGTCGTGCAGGAGCGTCTCCGCGTTCTTCACGGGCAGCTGCTCGACGTTCTGGACGGCAACCGGCGCGTTCTTGTCGATCGCAGTCGTGACCTTGTTGTAGATCAGGTAGCCGCCGAACGCGATGATCCCGATCGCGACGATCCCGAGGATCATCGGCCACGGCGAGCGGCGGCGGCCGGCCTCTTCGTAGTACGACGGCGGCCGGTAGGCAGGAGGTGCCGGAGGCGGCGTCGCGGCGGCACGCGGCACGATCGAGGTCGCCTCCGCGTCGGCGAGAACCTGCGTCATCGTCTCCGAGGTCTGCTGCGACACCGCGACCCCGCGAGCGACGCGGGCCAGGTCGGCATCCATCTCGTCCGCCGAGGCGTACCGCTGCTCAGGGTCCTTGGCTAGCGCGCGCATCACGACCGCGTCGAGATCGGGCGAGATCCCCTCGCGCCGCGTCGACGGTGGTTCGGGGATGTTCGAGAGATGCTTCATCGCGATCTCGACCGCCGCGTCGCCTGTGAAGGGCACCGTCCCGGTAAGCATCTCGTAGAGCACGATCCCGACCGAGTAGAGATCCGAGCGCTGGTCGACCGGCTTGCCGCGGGCCTGCTCGGGCGAGAGATACTGCGCCGTGCCGACGATCGAGCCCGCCTCGGTCATCTGCGAGGCGCCGGACCGGGCGATCCCGAAGTCGGTGACCTTGACGTTCCAGTCCGGGCTGACGATCACGTTGTGCGGCTTGATATCGCGGTGCACGATGTCGTGCCGGTGCGCTTCGGCAAGTGCGCTCAGGATCTCGCGAGCGAACTTGATCGCCGTCAGCGGCGGTGTCGGCCCCTTGCGGACAAGCAGCTCCTTGAGGGTCGGCCCGTCGAGGTACTCCATCGCGATGTAGTAGGTCTCGTCGAACTGGCCGCGGTCGTAGATCCGGACGATATGCGGATGGCTGAGGCTGGCGGCATTCCGCGCCTCGCGCTTGAACCGCTCGACGAACTGGTCGTCGCGCGCATGGCGCTCGTTCAGGATCTTCAGCGCGACCTTGCGGCCGAGCTCCTCGTCCTCGGCCAGGTACACCTCGGCCATCCCGCCGGAACCGAGCTTCCGCTCGATTCGATACCGGCCGTCGAACAGCTTTCCGATCAAGCGGTCTTCGAGATTAGTTGCCAAGGGTTCCCGTGCTGTTCGGCGTAGGGGGAAGGATCGCCTGCATCAGCTGCTTCGCGATCGGGGCTGCGACGGAGCCGCCGAATCCATTGTTCTGGTACTCGACGACCACGGCGCCGGCAACGGTGGGGTTGTCGGCCGGGGCGAAGAAGATGAACCAGGCGTCGTACACGGTATTGCACGAGCACGTTTCGGCGGTTCCGGTCTTGCCTGCGACGACGACCCCCGGGATCTGGGCCGCCGTCCCGGTGCCCGCCTGGACCACCTCGACCATCATGTTCTTCAGCTCGCCGGCCGTCGATGGCTTCGTAGCCTGGCGGAGCACCCGCGGGTGCAGCCGCTTGACGATCGAGCCGTCCGGCGCCAGCACCTGCTTGATCAGTGTCGGCTTCATCTCGACCCCGTTGTTCGCGATCGCGCCCGCGACCATCGCCATCTGCAGCGGCGTCGTCAGCATCTTGTCCTGCCCGAAGGCCAGGCGACCGGGATCGACGAGCGAGTACTGCTTGCTGGTCGAAGGGTCGAACAGCTTGCCGTGGAGGTAGAGGCCGGAGGCCGAGCGGGCGTCGGACGGCGTCTCGAGCGGCGGCACGGAATAGAAGCCGAACTTCCGTGCCTCGTCGAGGACACGCCTGGCGCCGAGCTTCTGCCCGATGTTGCAGAACACCGCATTGATCGAATGCTGGTAGGCCTCGACCATGTTCACGATCCCGAAGGCCTCCGGCCCGCTCTGGTCGAGGGCGTTCTTGACCTGCTTGCCGTATTCGGTGCAATAGCCCGGATCGTCGAAGGTCGAGTCCGGCTTGTAGACGCCGTCGTCGAGCGCCGCCGCCGCGGTGATCGTCTTGAAGATCGAGCCCGGCGGGAACAGCCCCTGCGTCGCACGGTTCAGGAGCGGCGCCGCAGGCTCGGGCGGGCACGGGCTCTTCGTCGCGGAGATCTTCGCGTACCCGGAGGGTTGCTCGACCAGGTTCGGGTTGAAGCCGGGCGTCGAGGCCATGACGTAGACGGCGCCGGTCTTCGGGTTGAGAACGACGGCGGCGCCGCACTTCCCGGCGAGCAGATTCTCGGCCAGCTTCTGCGCGCCCGCGTGGATCGTCAGCACCAGGCTGTTCCCCCTGACCGTCGTCCCCTTCAGCCGGCTGCCGACGGTGCCGAGGATCGTCCCGAGGTCGGCGTTGGATGCCGTCAGGTAGCTGTTCTCGGCCTGCTCGACCCCGGTACGAGACCGGCTCTGGGTCGAGTAGCCGATCACCTGCGAGGCGAGCCCGTCGGTCGGATAGCGGCGGAAGAAGAGCGTCTGGCCGCCGATCTTCTTGCGCGTGTTTGCCGCGAGAACGGTCTTCCCGTTCGAGGCGTAGATGACGCCGCGGTCGATCGAGAACTGCGCCACCCGCTGGATCTCGTTGTCCTGGCGTGCCGAGAGGCCGGCGGAGGCCCACGTCTGCCAGTACGTCGTGGCAACGATCAGCGACGCGAGCAGGATGAGCGAGGCGATGGCGACTTGAGAGATCTGGCGGTTCATGCGGTGTTGGCGTTTGCGCGGTTGGAGACGAGCAGGAGGCCCGCGAGCAGCAGGAAGTTCGCCACGATCGAGGATCCACCATATGAGACGAACGGAAGCGTGATTCCGGTCAGTGGGATGATCCGGAGGATCCCGCCCACGATCACGAAGGTCTGAAGCGCGAAGCCGAACGTGAGCCCGGCCGCGAGCAGCTTGGAGAAACCGTCGTCGACCTGGAGCGCGATCTTCATCCCGCGCGCGACGAAGACCATGAAGACGAGCAGGAGCGCCGCAACGCCGACGAGGCCGAGCTCCTGGGCGAGCGCCGAGTAGATGAAGTCGGTCTTGACGTCCGGGATCAGCGCCGTGCCGCCGGTCGTCGTGAACGTTCCCTTGCCCAGACCGGTGCCGCCGAAGCCGCCGTTCGAGATCGAGTAGAGCGACTTGACGAGCTGGTAGCTCTCGCAGTCCTGTCGCAGCGCCATCGTGCCGGTCACCGGGCAGGGCACCTTCTGGGTCGTCCAGGGATGGAGCCAGATCAGGACCCGCTCATGCACGTGCGGGATCTGGCGGTCGGCGACGAATACGCCGGCGACGAACAGCGCTAGCCCGGCGAACACGAACGAGAGCCGGGCCGTCGCGATGTAGAGCATGGCGATGAAGATCCCGAAATAGAGCAGCGCCGATCCGAGGTCGTTGGTCGCGACGAGCACCAGCATCGCCGCCGCCCAGATCACCAGCACCGGCCCCACGTCCTTCAGGCGGCCCTGTGCGAGCACCTCGCGCTTCTCCCGGACGTAGCCGGCCAGGAAGACGATCAGGAAGATCTTCGCCAGCTCGCCGGGCTGAAACTGGAGCGGGCCGAAGTGGATCCAGAGCCGCGCGCCGTTGATCGTCTCGCCGATCACGGGCAGGCGCGGCAGGAACAGCAGGGCGATCGCCCCGACACCGAAGATGTACTTGTAGTCCTCGAGCACGCGGTAGTCGCGGCGCAGGCCGATCAACGTGAGGGCGAAGGCGGCGACGCCGATCACGACCCAGAGCCCCTGCTTGAACGCGTCGTTCGGGCCGAGGCGGTAGATCTCGGTCAGCCCGACAGCCGTCAGGAAGCCGGTCATCGGCAGCAGGTACGGATCGGCGTGGGGAACCGTCAGCCGCGTCACGACGTGCGCGACGAGGTAGAGCGCGACGAAGAACGCCGCATAGGTCAGCGAGCTCCACCCGATCACCGCCTGGCGCGCGATGTAGACGCTGGCGAACCCGAGCCCGGTCAGTGCCCCGACCGCGATCAGATACCCGAGCTCTCTGTTGCGGTAACTCATCTAGACCGCCGGGTCGCGCGGCCGGGGGCGCGAGATCGCGGGACTACTCATCTAGGCAAGGCATCCAGCACGAGCACGATGATCGCCACGGCAAGCGCGATGATCAGCAGGCCCGCGATCACGAGGCGCACCGCCGAGGCCTTCTTCTCCGGCTCTGCGCCCGCGTCGCCCTGTTCGCCGGCCTCCTCCGGCGTGGGCACGGCGCCGAGGGCAACCGCCCCGGCGACCGGCACGGCAGCTGCATGTGGATCGAGTGCGGGCACCGCTGCCGGCGGCCCCGTGTCGTCCTCGGCCGGTCCCGGATGCGGGTCCGGCGAGGGGACCGCGCCTAGGTGCATCGTCTCGGGGGCTGCCGGGGCCGGGGCGGGTTGCCGAGCGGCTGGTTCTCGAGTGCTCGCGCGAGCTCGTCGGCCGAGACGACCATCGTCACCTCGGCCGGGTGCGCGTCGTAATCTGGCAGGCGGACGTTGTCCTCGGGATGGAGGGTGTCCTCGTCGTCGGGGCTCGGCCCGACATGCTCGACCGTGGGCTCGTCCGCGAGCTCTGCGTCGCCATCCGCGACCGCGAACAGGATTGCGGTGATGTTGTCGTCGCCGCCGCGGTCGTTCGCGGCCTTGATCAGCGCGTGCGTGGCCGCCTCGAGCCGGGTGCGATTCAGGATCAGGATCCTCGCGATCGTGTCCGCGTCGACCATGGTCGTCAGGCCGTCGGAACAGAGCAGGAAGACGTCTCCGTCGCGCGTCTCGACGGTGAACACGTCGACCTCGACGTCGGCCTCGGTTCCGAGCGCGCGGGTGATCACCGAGCGCTGGGGATGGATCGCCGCCTCCTGCGGAGTCAGCTCACCGCGCCGGACGAGCTCTGCGACAAGGGAGTGGTCGTCGGTCAGCTGCTCCAGGTGATCGTCTCGCAGGCGGTAGGCGCGCGAGTCACCAACATGGCCGATCGCGACGTCCCCGTCAGGTTGCAGGATCGCAACCGTCATGGTCGTGCCCATTCCCGACGCAGCGGGGTCGGTCGCCGCGCGCTCGTGCACCCGCACGTTCGCGGCCTTGATCAGCGCGACGACGCGCTCCTCGCCGGAAGAGCGCGGATCGAGGTTGGCCTCGCTGACCGTGGTGGCCGCGAGCTCCGAGGCGACCTCACCAGCCTGCGCGCCGCCCATCCCGTCCGCGACCGCGAACACCGGCGGCGCCGCGACGAAGTTGTCCTCGTTATGCCGCCGCTTCCGGCCGACGTTCGACTCCGCGGAAGCTCCGGAGATCCTCACCGCTCGAACCTCAGGTCGGTCTCGCCGATCCGGACGACGTCGCCGGGGACGAGTCGCCGGTCGCGCTCGAGGAGGATGCCGTTGACATAGGTGCCGTTGGTCGAGCCGACGTCCTCGATGTAGACGCCGTCGCGACGCGGCTGGAAGCGCGCGTGGTGGGCCGAGGCGAACTCGTCGCCGTCGAGGGGCAGGTCGTTGTCGCTGCTGCGGCCGACGGTTAGCGCGGTCGAGTCGATCCCGTACACATCGCCTTCCGGCAGCGCGGAGCTGTCGACGACGACCAGACGGCCGAGCTCGCGCGCCACCGGCTGCGCGAGGAGTGCGGATGCCTGCTGGGGCGAGAGGATCATCGATTCTTGCGGCAAGCGCAGGTCGCGGGCGGCGGACCGGACGATCCGCCAGATGAACAGGTAGAGCAGGACGAGGAATGCGATCTTGAGGACAAGGAGGGTTGTCTCGACTCCGACCGACGCTGTCGGCACGTGTTCAGTCCGCCGCCCGGCTGAAGGAGATCTCGGTCGAGCCCAGCGTGAAGCGGGCGCCGTCCTGGAGCTCGAGCTCCTTCACGCGTTTTCCGTCGACCTCGATCCCGTTCGTCGAGTCGAGATCGACGATCGTGTACCCCTCTCCGACCGGGCGGACCTCGGCGTGACGACGCGAGACGTTCGGGTCGGCTAGGCGGATGTCGCAGTCCTTCGATCGGCCGATCACGACCGTGCGCGGCGGCAGCGAATGCGTCTCCCCTGCGAACGTGAGCACGGCGACCTCCTGCGGCTCCTCGTCCTCCGGCTCGACGGGCGGCAACTGCTCCGCCTTGTAGATCATCGTCCCGCCCTCGGGCTCGGTCGGCGGAGCGTCGACGGCCGGGCGCGGTCCGCGCACGAGGCGCGTCGCGATCCCGAACTCGCCCTTGTCCAGGTCCTCGTCGCTCTCGAGCTTCACCCTGGGCGTCGTCAGCAGCACGTAGCGCTCACGCCGGGCGTGCTCGGTGAGGTAGTCGGCGAGCTCCTCGCAGAGCGACTCCTCGTAGCCGTCGAACTGGTCGCGGTCGCCCGGCGACAGGTAGACCGTGTACTCGTTCGGGACGTACACACGCGAGACCGAGACACTCCGGTGGTCGTCCATCTCCTTGACCAGCTTCCGGGCCAGCTCCACCGGTTGGACGTTCGAGCGGAAGGCGCGACCGAAGACCCCCTCGAAGAGGGACTCGAGCTTCGATTCGAGACTGCGCAGCACGCTCATTCAGGGGGTACCCGTAAGGACCAGGTCCAGTCTAGAGGGCGGGTCTGAGGCCACTGTCTGAGCGCCACGTTAGAACTGCAGGAATGATCAAGTACCTGGGGTCGAAGCGCACGCTGGTACCTCTCATCAAGAGCGTAGCCGGGCACCTTCCCGTCGCGTCGGCGTGTGACCTCTTCGCAGGCACGACGCGCGTCGGGCAGGCGCTTCGCAGCCTCGGAATCACCGTCCACTCCAACGATCTCGCCACATACTCCGAGGTGCTCGGCCAGGCCTACGTCGTCGCGGGCGAGACGCTCGACCGCGACCGGATCTCCGCGATTCTGGGCGAGCTCTCGGCGCTCGAGGGACGCGAGGGGTATTTCACGGAGGCGTTCTGCCGCCGCGCGCGTTTCTTCCAGCCCGAGAACGGGGCGAGGATCGACGCGATCCGCGATGCGATCGACGGGTACGAGCTGTCCGAGGTCGAGCGCGGGGTCATATTGACGTCCCTGCTCGAGGCGGCCGACCGCGTCGACAGCACGACCGGCCTGCAGATGGCGTACCTCAAGGCCTGGGCGCCACGCTCCTACAACCGGCTCTCGCTGCGGCTTCCCGAGCCGGTCGCGGGCCCCCCCGGCAGCACGTCGCGGCTCGACGCCAACGTTCTCGCACCCGATCTCGACGTCGATCTCGTCTACATCGACCCGCCGTACAACCAGCACTCGTTCTTCTCCAACTACCACGTGTGGGAGACGCTCGTCCGCTGGGATGCGCCCGAGAGCTACGGGGTCGCGAACAAGCGGGTCGACTGCCGCGAGCGTCGCAGCGCCTACAACTCGAAGCGGAGTGCTCCCGCCGCCTTTGCGGAGCTGCTGGCGTCGATCAGGGCGCCGTGGGTCGTGGTTTCGGTCTCGAACGAGGGGTTTCACGATGCCGGCGAGATCTCCGAGCTCCTTTCCGGGCATGGCTACGTCGGCCGGATCGACGTCGATTCAAAGCGCTACGTCGGCGCGCAGATCGGGATCTACAACCCTTCGGGCGAGAAGGTCGGCACCGTCTCGCGCCTGCGAAACCGCGAGATCCTGCTGATCGCGGGGCCTGACCGTTCGCTCGTCGAAGAGATTGCAGGCGCTGCGGCCTCCATCGTGCCTGTGCTCAGCGCGAGATAGGCGGCCGTGACCCACGCCGCGCCGGCCAGCGGCAGGAACGCCGCCAGAGGAGCGCCGAGCCCGGTGGCGGCGAGCAGCACCGCACCGGAGATCGCGGCGGGCCAGGGGCCCCGCCCTCTCAGGTGGGGCAGTGCGACAGCGGCCGCGGCCAGCACGCTCGCCTCGAAGATGATCACCGGGTGGCCGGCGAGCGTGCGCCACAGCGTCCAGGCGACCGCGGACGGGCGGGAGCTCCCCGCGATCCCGAGCCCGAGAGGCGGTCCGGTGCCGTCAAACGGCAGGATCTGGCGGCGCAGCCCCGCGACGACCACGGCGAGCAGCGCGCCGGTGAAGGCCTGCAGAGCGCGCCTGGCCGGCCCGTTCGCGAACTGGGCAGCGAGCGGGAGCAGCCCCAGAGCAGCGAATGGCCCGAGCACCGGGCCGGCCACGAGCGCAATGTTCCCGCGCGGGTCGTTCCACGTCAGGGCGACCCAGAGCGGCACCGAGCCCCGCGAAGAGGATCGCGAGCCCGAGCGAGATGTTCGCAGAGCGGGAAGAACGTCACAGCGAACGCGAAAGCGAGCGCGACGCGGGGGAAGGCGAGCCCGAGCGCCCCGGTGGCGATCGTCAGCCCGAGCGGCCAGCCCGGCGGGTAGAACGGCAGCGCCCAGGCGACCCAGCCGGTCCAGGCTGCCGCTGCGACAGCCGGGGCCACGCGCTCGCGCGCCGCCAGGGCGACCAGCTCGCGTGGCGCCTCCCTCGGCGCCTTCACCTCGGCCTGGCCTGGGGCACGGCGACGCTTGCGGGGCTGGTCGCGCAGCTCGGCTGCAAGCGCCGCCGAGCTCGGCCGTCGCTCGGGATCCGGGTGCAGCGCCTTCGTCACGGCGTCGCGAAGCTGCTCCGGCAGATCGGGGCGGAAGTCTTCGAGCGGCGGCGCGCCCGCCTTGATCCGGCGCGTGGTGCCGGCGGCGCTGCTCGAGCGGAACGGATGCTTGCCCGACGAGCGATTCCCAGAGAATCACCCCGACCGCCCAGACGTCGGCGGCGGGCGTCGCCGTCTTGCCGGCCAGACGCTCCGGCGAGACGTAGGTGAGCGTCCCGGGGACGTCGCCGACCTGCGTCAGCGTGTCGAACTCCTCCATCTGGGCGAGTCCGAAGTCGAGCAGCCGAACGTCGATCCCGTCGGACTCGCCGAGCAGCACGTTCGACGGCTTGACGTCACGATGGACGATACCCTTCTGGTGGGCGTGCGCGAGGGCGTCGAGCACCTGTGCGGCGGCTTCGACCGCGTCCCGGTCGGAGAGCTCGCCGCGCGGCCATGCGCCTGGCGCAGTGTGCGGCCGGGGACGTACTCGTAGGCGATGTAGATGTGGCTCGAATCGCGGGCCAGCGTGTAGATCCGCTGGCAGCGCGGATGACGCAGCGCGGCCGCGGCTCGCGCCTCGCGCTCGGCCCGTTCAGCCACGCGACCCTCGCGCGCGACCATCTTCAGGGCGACGTCGAGACCGTTGCGCTCGTCGCGCGCGAGCCACACGTGACCCATGCCACCGGAGCCCAAGCGGCCGGAGCGGCGCGGTACCGTCCCAGGATCAGTTCGTGTGAGACGGCAGTTGAGGTCACCTCCGGTTCTACTTCGTGTCGAGGAGAAGTCCTTTCGCTGCAGAACGACGCTCGGTAGATTCGACCAGGCATGGATCCGCCCGACGACGACATCCAGTTCGACTTCTTCGACGAGGAGCCGGCCACCGCCGAGACCACCTCGCAGCCGCGCGGCCGCCAGCCTCAGCGGCAGGCGCGTGCGACCGCCGCGGGCGGAGCGGTAGCCGCTCCGCATCCGACCGGCCCGATCCTGCGCCTGCTCGCGATCATCTGCATCGGGATCTTCCTGGTGCTCGTGTTCGCGCTCCTGATCCAGTCCTGTGCCGGGCAGTCGCCCCACGATCTCTACGGCAACTACATGGACAAGGTCAGCACGATCGCCGGCCAGTCGAACCGCGACGGCGCCGGCACGGTCTCGGCGCTGACGACGCCGGGCCTCTCGGCCCAGCAGATCTCCAGGAAGCTGAACCAGATCTATGCCCAGGAGCAGCAGAACGTCTCCGCGGCGCAGGCTCTGTCTCCGCCCGGGAAGCTCCGCACCCAGCACGCGCATCTGATCGAGTCGCTGCAGCTGCGCGTAAGCGGCGTCCAGGGGCTCGCGAAGGCGCTCGGCAAGGTGAACGCGAAGACCAAGGAGACAGTCGAGGCGGCACTGATGGTGCAGCAGGTCTACCGGCTGCTCGCGAGCGATGTCGATCTGGGCCGACCTGTTCCAGGCTCCGTCGGTGGTGGTGATCGACCAGCAGGGCGTGCGCCAGGTGACCGTTCCGTCGTCGCACTTCCTTGCGGTTCCGGACGCCCTGATCACCGAGAAGGCGATGACGTTGATCCTCGATCGGATCACCAACAACACCTCCAGCAGCTCGAGTCAGACGACCGGTCTCCACGGCACGAACATCGTCGCAGACCGCGGCGCTGCCGAACGGCACGGGCGGCACCTCGCAGGTCCTGACGGCCGGAACCACGCTGAACACGGTCACGACCAGCTCGAGCCTCGTGTTCCAGGTCACGATCTTCAACGGCGGCACTCGCAGGAGGTGCAGATCCCGGTGACCCTGACCGTCGACCGCCCCGCCTCACAGGGCGGCCCGATCACGAAGACCGAGAAGGTGCAGCTGATCGACCCCGGCCAGTACCAGTCGGTCACCTTCAGCGATCTCGGTCAGGTGCCGTTCGCCTCACAGACCACGGTTCCGTCGACGTCGCCCCGGTCCCGGGCGAGACGAACACGACGAACAACTCGGCGGTCTACCAGGTCATCTTCTCGCTGCCCGCGTAGGCGGGTCTCATGAGCCTCTCGGGGAACGTCGCCGCCCTCGTCGCCGTTCTCGGGGTGCTGCTCGGCACCGCCGGACTGATCGTCGCGGCGATCGCGTGGACGCGCGTCCGGCGGCTCCGTGACGCGCAGCGAACGCTCGTCGGCGGCGGCCGCAAGGATCTCGTCGAGTTCGCCGTCTCGCTGCAGGGGCGGATCGACGACCTGCACCGGGCCGTCGACGAGGTCGCGGCCGGCCTCGCGCGTGTCGACCGGCGGGTCGACGAGACGGTCGCGAACACCGCGATCGTGCGCTACGACGCCTACGAGGACACGGGCGGCCACCAGTCGGCGTCGCTCGCGCTGCTCGACGCGGCGCGCACCGGTGTCGTGATCACCGCCATCCAGGGCCGCGACTACGCCCGGATCTACATGAAGGAGATCGACCGCGGCCGGCCTGCCGTCGCCCTCTCGCCCGAGGAGCAGCAGGCCGTCGAGCGCGCGATGGGTAGGTAAAGCCATGGGGGAGCACCTCTAGTGACGCGGGGGAGCACCTCCGGTTCTCCCCCGCGGGCCCCCTCTCCGACACTTTGGCGTCTCGTGCGGAGGGGTGAGTGTTCGTGCATTGGCCACCCGCGCAGCGCAGGCATTTGGGGCAGGTGGTTCGAGCGCGCCCGGTTGCGCGGCGCACGCTCCAGCGAAGCCGCCGGCTGAGCCGGCGACTCCGCCAATCCAGCCCCTGGTCGGGTACTTTTCAGAGCACCGTGCAGCAGGTTCTGGTCCTGAACGCCAGTTTCGAGCCGCTCAACGTGTGCTCACTGCGGCGTGCGCACGTGCTCGTCTACAAGGGAAAGGCGGAGGTGGTCGAAGAGCTCGACCGACCACTTTGCTCGGCCTCGGCGAGGTTCCCGTGGCCGCACGTGATCCGGCTCCTGCAGCTACGTCCGCGTTCCCCGCATCGTTCAGCGCAAGATCTCGCGCCGCGCGCTCTTCGCGCGTGACGGCTGGCGCTGCGTCTACTGCGGCACGGCGAGCGGCCGCCTGACGCTCGACCACGTGATCCCGCGCTCGCGCGGCGGCGACTCGGTCTGGGAGAACGTCGTCACCTCGTGCGCGCCCTGCAACCTGCGCAAGGGGAACCGGCTGCTCCACGAGGTGCACATGGAGCTACCCCAGCCGCCGCGCCCGCCGGCGCCGGTGCTCTTCATCCGCCTCGCGGCGCCGAAGATCCCGCAGCGCTGGGAGCAGTACCTGGCCGCGTTCGGCGCCGCCGCAGCCTGAACCAGCTTGTGTGCAGCTACAAGCGGTCAGCCGCTCGCGCGCGGGAGCTCGTCGTGCTGCTCCCACTCCGACCAGGAGCCCGGGTACAGGCGACCCTCGCGGCCTGCGAGGTGCAGGCGGTGCAGCGTGACGCACGCGGTGACGCCGGAGCCGCAGTAGGCGACGAGCTCGCCCGGCGGGTAGCTCGGGGAGCAGGCTCGGTCCAGGGCGCGTTGAGCGCGCCGGGGATCCGGCCGGGAACCCGGTCGACGGGTTCGGCTCGCCGCGGAAGCGCGGCGGGCAGCCGGCGTCGACGACGACGAGCTCGCCGAGGCGTCGCCGCGAGCTCGTCGAGCTCGATCGTGTCGTCGGTGCGCGGCCGTGGCTCGAACACGGCGGGCTCGCGCGCTCCTCGCCCGCCGCGAGCGGCCCGTGCCAGGCGTCGAGGTCGATCACCGCGCAGGCGTCGTGCCCGAAGTGGCGCAGGAGCCACCAGAGCCGCTCGGCGCCGCCGAGCGTCCCGTAGGCGACGACGAACGTCTCGGGCCCGATCCCGGCCGCGCCCGGCAGCCCGGGCGAAGTCGTCCGGCGCGCCGGGCAGCGGATGGCGGCCGCCGGCGCCGGGCGGCGCCGACGAGGTCGCGCTCGACGTCGAGGAACACGGCGCCGGGAATGTGGCCCTCGAGGTACGGCGCTCGGCCCCAGGCCGGGTCGTCGAGCGCCCAGCGGCAGTCGGCGAAGAGGTAGCGCACCGCGGCAGCGCTAGCCGCCCTCCGACCGGTTCCGGCCGGAGGGCGGCGGCGACGCGCGGGAGAGCGTCGCTGCGGCCGTGCGCGACCTAGGCGTCGTAGTAGAGGAAGAACTCGGCCGGATGCGGCCGCAGCCGAACGACGTCGACCTCGTTC
Organism: uncultured Actinomycetota bacterium; assembly: GCA_963735535.1. Classification (GTDB taxonomy): domain Bacteria; phylum Actinomycetota; class Thermoleophilia; order Gaiellales; family Gaiellaceae; genus PALSA-600. The sequence goes on from CAVTLL010000009.1 coordinate 54,399, forward strand.
GTCCGCTTCCAGTCGATCCAGGTCGAGATCAGCTCCTCGCTGAAGACGCCGCCCTTGGTCAGGAAGTCGTGGTCGGCCTCGAGCGCGTCGAGCGACTCGTCGAGCGAGCCCGGCACCTGCGGGATCTCGCTCGTGCGACTCCTCGAACAGGTCGAAGTCGGACGGGCTGCCCGGGTCGAGCTTCTTCTCGATCCCGTCGAGGCCGGCCATCAGCATCGCCGAGAACGCGAGGTACGGGTTCGCGGTCGGGTCGGGGCAGCGGAACTCGATCCGCTTCGCCTTCGGCGACTGCGAGTACATCGGGATGCGGATGCAGGCCGAGCGGTTGCGCTGCGAGTAGACGAGGTTGACCGGCGCCTCGTAGCCGGGGACGAGCCGGCGGTACGAGTTCGTCGTCGGCGCGCAGAACGCGAGCAGCGCCGGGGCGTGGGCGAGGATGCCGCCGACGTAGTGGCGCGCGACGCTCGGACAGGCCCGGCGTAGCCGTCGGGGTCGGCCATCAGCGTCGCGCCGTCCTTCCAGATCGACTGGTGGCAGTGCATCCCCGAGCCGTTGTCGCCGAAGAGCGGCTTCGGCATGAAGGTCGCGGTCTTGCCGTGCAGCCGGGCGACGTTCTTGACGACGTACTTGTAGATCATCACCTGGTCGGCCATCCGGGTCAGCGTCCCGAAGCGCATGTCGATCTCGCACTGGCCGCCGGTCGCGACCTCGTGGTGGTGGAACTCGCACGGGATGCCGAGCGCCTCGAGCGTCAGCACCATCTCGCTGCGCACGTCGTGGAGCGTGTCGGACGGCGACGGCGGGAAGTAGCCCTCCTTCGGGCGGATCGTGTAGCCGAGCCCGGGCGCGCCCGAGTTCCAGTGGCCCTCGGCCGAGTCGACCTCGTAGTGGGCGCGGTTCACGCTCATGTCGTAGGAGACCGAGTCGAAGACGAAGAACTCGCTCTCGGGGCCGAAGTAGACGGTGTCGGCGATGCCGGTCGAGCGCAGGTACTCCTCGGCGCGCCGCGCGAGGCGGCGCGGGTCCTTGCGCGTACGGCTCGCGCGTGACCGGGTCGATGATCTCGCAGAGCAGCGACATCGTCGGGTGCTCGGTGAACGGGTCGAGGATCGCGGTGTCGGCCTGCGGGATGAGCAGCATGTCGCTCTCGGAGATCCCCTGCCAGCCGCGGATCGACGAGCCGTCGAACCCGAGGCCCTCCTCGAACGCGTCCTCGTCGAACGCCGACAGCGGCAGCGTCATGTGCTGCCACGAGCCCGAGCAGGTCGGTGAACTTGAGGTCGACGAGCTTGACGCCCGACTTCCGCGCCCACTCGAGCGCGTCCGCCGGCGTCGCCGCCTTGTCGCCGCCCTTCGACAGGTACTGCTTCTCGTCCGACATGCCGCCTCCCGCGGTTTGGAATGTCCGGCGTGACGCTATCGCCGCTCCGAGGCGCGTGCAACCGCGCAGCCGCCGGCTTCCGGAGTGTCTACAGGAAGGTGCGGATCGACTCGCGGTCGATCCGAAGCCCGATCACCTTCGAGCCGCCGTCGATCTGCTCGATCGTCTCGGCGGGCACGAGGCGGCGGCGGCGCGCGAGAAAGCCCGAGCGGACAGACAGCGCGTCGGGCGTCTCGGGCGAGGTGCCGTACATCGGGCACTCGACCTTGCCGACGATCCGCCCGCGCGCATCGGCGACGAGGTAGCCGGCGGTGTAGCGGAGGTCGAGGGCGAGCGCGCTCATCGTCGCGGAACCTATTCCCCGTTTGTCTTGGAATTCCCCGTGTCCGGGTAAAAGCTTTGTAAACCCGGACGTGCAGACGGCGATCAACGAAAGCCACCTTCGCCGTCATCATCCACCAGGCCGCCCGAGCGCGACCATGTAACCGAGCGAGATCACGCCGAGGCGAGAGCGGCTGCCAGCCGCTCGGCGGGCCGCCGCAGCCACGAATAGGAGAGTCGCCGGCGACGGCGAGCAGGACGACCATCCCGGCCACGGCGATCGCGCTCGGGCTGCTGGATCCAGCCGATCGATTCCGGGAGCCCTTCGTGCGATTTCGTCCACGATCCGAAGACGAGCATCAGCGACCCAGGCCGGCACGCCGACCGCGATCGTCGTGACGAGCGCCGCGTTCGCAAGGAGGCAGGCTCGGTCGGCGAGCCGCGCGCCGCGAGACCCGAGCACGGCGAGAGTCGCGGAGTCGCGCCGAAGAGCGCGATCGCGCCGAGGACGTGCAGGAAGAGCTGGAGCGTCGGGCCTCATGCGCCCGGCTTCCAGATCATCAGGGCGAGGATCGCGATCGCCAGCGATGCCCGCGCCCCAGGAGAGCGCGAGCGTGAGCGGGTCGCGCATCCTGGCGCGCAGCTCGGCGCTCGGCGACATCGCCTTCGGCCGCGAGCCGCAGGGCGAGGCGGCGCGTCTCTCCTTCCCGCTCTCCGCCCTGGCGGCCGGCGATCGACGAGGCGACGAGAAGGACGAGCGAGACGACGGATCCAGGGCTGCCGTATACGAGTAGCCGGCGCAGTTCACGAGCCAGAGCCCGAACCCGAGCAGCATCACCGCGCCGGCGATGATGAACGCGACAGCGCGAGGCGGGTCAGCCCGAGGAAGGCCGCGACCTCGCTCGGCCGCTTCGCCCGCTGCGCGAGCACGCCGAAGATCCCCGCCATCACCGTTCCGCCCAGGAACAGGAACGCACCGGTGACGTGGAGCGCCAGCAGCCACTGGAGGGTGGTCACGGGCGCGAAGCGTACGCTCTCGGCGGTGGATCGCCCGCGAACGGCACCTGCAGGCTCCTGACCGACACGATCGAGGCGGTCAACTCGACGCTCGACCTCGAGGAGGTGCTCTCGCAGGTCGCGACCAAGGTCGCCGACGCGCTCCACGCCGACGCCTGCTTCGTCTACCTCTACGACGAGCGGTCCGGCCGAGCTCGTGCTGCGCGCGACCCACGGAACGCGCGTCGAGGAGATGACGCAGCGGCCCCGCATGCGGCCGGGCGAGGGGATCACCGGCTCCGCGGCCGAGGAGCGCGCGCCGGTGATGATCGCCGCGCAGGCGAACCTCGACCCGCGGTTCAAGAACTTCCCGAACCTGCCCGAGGACGAGTACGAGTCGATCCTCGCGGTGCCGATCCTCGCCCGCGGCGAGCGGCTCGAGGGCGCGCTCAACATCCGCACGCGCGTCCCGCGGACTTCACCGAGGACGAGATCGAGCTGCTGCTCGCGATCGCCGCGCAGGTCGCGCAGTCGATCGAGCACGCGAAGCTCTACGAGGAGGCGCAGCGCCGCGTGCACGAGCTCGAGGCGCTCGCGCGGATCTCCGAGGCGGTTTCGGAGTCGCTGTACCTCGAGGAGTCGCTCGAGGCGATCGTGAAGACGACGATGGATGCGCTCTCGGCGACCGGCGCGGCGCTCGTGCTCGAGGACGGCGCGATCGCCTGGCCCGAGGGTCGCGCCGACACGCACGCGATCCGCCAGCCGCTGCGCTGGCGCGGCCGCCAGATCGGCGAGCTCGTCGCCGACCGCGCGACGCCGTTCACCCAGCACGACCGCGAGCTGCTCGGGCTCGATCGCCCAGCAGGCGGCCGTCGCGCTCGAGCACGGGCGCGCGGTGATGCGCGGCGTGCTCGCCCAGGAGATCCACCACCGGGTCAAGAACAACCTCCAGACCGTCGCCTCGCTCCTGCGCCTCCAGGCGCGCGACGCGGAGAACGTCGATCCGCGGAAGGCGCTCGACGGACTCGGTCAACCGGATCCTCGCGATCGCGGCCGTCCACGAGGTGCTCACCGAGCAGCGCGACGAGGACGTCGATCTCGCCGACCTGCTCGGCCGGCTGCGGGCGATGCTCGTCCAGGACGTCGGCGCTGCGGGACGCGAGGTGACGGCCGAGCTCGAGCCGATCACGCTCGCCGGCCATCGCGCGACGGCGCTCGCGCTCGTCTTCTCGGAGCTGCTCGGGAACGCGTTCGAGCACGGCGGACATCACATCCGGGTCGTCGCTGCAGGGAGACGACGGCCAGTCGTGCTCGACGATCGCCGACGACGGCCCCGGGATCCCCGACGAGCCGCCGAAGGGAACCGGCCTCTCGATCGTCCGCGCGCTCGTGCGCGACGAGCTCGGCGGCACGCTGGAGCTCGCGGCAGCGCCGGCACGCGCGCCGAGGTGCGCTTCCCCGCCTGAGAGCTTGCAACGGCACATCTACACTCGGGGGCAGATGCGCATCCTGGTTGCCGAAGACGAGACGATCATCCGCCTCGATCTACGCGGGCTGCTCGAGCGCGCCGGCTACGAGGTGGTCGCCGAGGCTCACGACGGCGAGGAGGCGGTCGCGCTCGCGCGCGAGCACGAGCCCGATCTCGCGGTGATGGACGTGAAGATGCCGCGCCTCGACGGGATCGACGCGGCGCGGAAGATCCTCGAGGAGCGACCGATCCCGATCGTGATGCTCACCGCGTTCGGCCAGCGCGAGCTCGTCGACCGCGCCGCCGAGGCGGGCGTCTACGGCTATCTGGTGAAGCCGTTCCGCGAGCAGGACGTCGTCCCGGCGATCGAGACGGCGACGGCGCGCCACGAGGAGCTCGTCGCCGTGCGCGCCGAGGCCGACTCGCTCTCGGAGGCGCTCGTCGCCCGGAAGGCGATCGAGCGCGCCAAGGGCCTGCTGATGGAAAAGGAGAAGCTCTCCGAGGCCGACGCGTTCGCGCGGCTGCGCACGGCGAGCCAGGTCTCCGGCCGGCCGCTGCGCGTGATCGCCGAGGCGGTGATCGATACGTTCGAGCCGTCATGAGCGACGGCGACACCGCCGAGGGAGCGGAGCGTGCAGGCACTGGCTCGGGCACCGGCGATGCCTGGCGGGTGATCGTCCTGAACGACAGCCACAACACCTTCGAGGGCGTCGCGTTCGCCCTCGCGAAGACGATCCCGGGCGTCGACTACGACGGCGGAATGCGGCTCGCGACCAAGATCCACGACCGGGCCAGGCGATCGTCTGGTCGGGCCACCGCGAGGCCGCCGAGCTCTACCACGGCCAGCTCACGGGCTCGGTCTCACGATGGCACCGCTCGAGCGCTGAGCGCCGTCGAGGACATCCGCCGGGTCTTCGACGCGTTTCGCGGCGGCGATGCCCGGGCGCTCGCCCAGGTGATCGCCGAGGACGCCGTCTGGCGCGTGCCCGGCACTGCGCCGGTAGCGGGTGAGGTGCACGGCCGTGCGGCGATCATCGAGCTGTTCCGCGAGACGCGACGGCAGACGGAGGGGACGTACCTCAGCGAGCTCCGCTGGGCGCTCGCCGACGGTGACCACGCAGTCGCCCTCTATCGCGCCCGAGGCAAACGGCTCGGCCGCGAGCTCGACATCGACCAGGTGCTGCTGATCACCCTCCACGACGGCCGCTGGCAGGAAATCGTCGCGGTTCCGACAGATCCAGCTGCGTTTCAAGCCTTCTGGGCCTGACCTGCGACCACTGCCCAAAAAGCAGGTGCCAGACACCGTTGCAAGTGTCTCACGAACAGCGGTCGATTCGGCTTATTCAAACGGTTTCCTGCGGTGTCAGACACCGATTTTGACGTTCGGTTCTTGGGGGCGGCGCCTGGTAACGGAGAGACAATCCCGGTAGGGGAACGGGTCGATCGGCTCAGGTCAGGCTTGCGCCTGTTCGAAGAGGCGCTCCCAGCGGGTCAGCAGGGCGCCGAGGTCGTCACGGGCCGCGCGGTGGGCGGTGACAAGGTCGACGTTCGTCCAGTCGTCGGCGAGCTTGCGTTCGAGGTCGGCGATGCGCTCCTCGGTGCGGGCGATCTCCTGCTCGACCAGCTCGAGGGGCGTCTGGGCGGCGGGGCGGGGGCGGGCGGGCTTCTGTTTCGCCGGCTTGGCGGGCTTCGGCGCCGGCTCGGCCGCCGCCGGTGCCCGGCGGCCCAGGTACTCGGCCCAGCCGCCGGGATAGGAGACCAGGCGCCTCGACTCGATCGCGAGCAGCCGCCCCGAGACGGCGTCGAGGAGCGCGCGGTCGTGAGTCACGAGCAGCACCGACCCGGGGAAGGCGAGCAGCGCCGCCTCGAGCGCCTCGCGGCTCTCGAGGTCGAGGTGGTTCGTCGGCTCGTCGAGCACCAGGAGGTTCGCACCGCTTGCGACGACCAGCGCGAGCGCAAGCCGTCGCCGCTCGCCTCCCGACAGGGCGGTCACCGGCTTCTCGTGCGCCTCCCAGCCCGAGAACAGGAACTGTCCCAGTAGCTTCTGGGCCTCCGGGCGGCGCAGCCCGGTCGCGCCGACGGCCGCGTCGAGCACCGAGCCGCGCTCGTCGAGCTCGGCCTCGTGCTGCGAGAAGTAGGCCGCCTCGACGCCGTGCCCGAGCTTGACCCGACCCCCCGCGGGATCGCGCCGTCCGAGCACCGTCTCGAGCAGCGTCGTCTTCCCGGTGCCGTTCGGGCCGACCAGCGCCACATGCTCGCCCCGTTCGATCGCGAACGACGCGCCCGTGAACAGCTCCTTGTCGCCGGCCCATAGATCGAGCCCCTCTGCCTCGACGACGACCCGCCCCGAGCGCTTCGGCTGCAGGAACTCGAACCCGAGCGAGCGCCGCGGCCCCGCCGCTGTCTCGGGGAGCGTCGCCTTGAGCCGGTCGATCTGCTTCTGCTTCGACTTCGCCTGCTTCGCCTTCGTGTTCTTCGCCCCGAAACGCTCGACGAACCGCTCGAGCTGAGCGATCTTCTCCGAGTCGCGGGCGGCCCATTTCGCCGCATGCAGTGCCCGCGCGGCCTGCTCGAGCCGCCAGACATGCCATTTACCGGGGAAGTAGACCGAGCGGCCCCGGTCGAGCTCGAGCACGGCCGTCGTGACCGCCTCGAGGAACCACCGATCGTGCGCGACGAGAATGACCGCAGCGTCGATCGTCGCGAGCAGGTCCTCGAGCCACTCGATCGTCTCTATGTCGAGATGGTTCGTCGGCTCGTCGAGGAGCAGCAGGTCGGGTTGCGAGGCGAGCGCTCGCGCCAGCGAGGCCCGTGTCAGCTCGCCGCCCGAGAACGTCGACAGCGGCCGGTCGAGATCCGCGTCCGTGAAGCCGAGCCCGCGGACCACCGACACGGCGCGATCGCGCCAGTCGTACCCGCCGGCGTGCTCGAGCCGGCCCTGTGCCGACGCGTAGGTCGACAGCGTCTTCTGGTCGTGAGCGCCTGCTGCCATCTGCCCTTCGAGCTCACGCAGCTCCTGCTCGAGTGCCGCCAGGTCGGCGGTTCCAGAGAGCACGTACTCGCGCAGCGGCCGAGCGCTCGATGCCGGTGGCCGCTGGTCGTGCAGCGCGATGCGCGTCCCCTTCGCCCAGGCCAGCTCACCTCCGTCCAGCGACACCTCGCCGACGAGCCCGCGCAGGAGCGTCGTCTTGCCTGCGCCGTTCGCTCCGGCGAGCGCGAGCCGGTCGGGTCGCTCGACCTTGAACGACACGCCGTCGAACAGCACGCTGCCGGAGAGCTCCTTACGGAGGTTGGATGCGATCAGGATTGCCACGGCGTGGGGCTATTCAAGACGAGCGGCGGTAGACCGCGCCGAGCGTGGCATGATCCCCGGCGTGAGGGTCGCCGTCGCCTTCGACCACCGTGGTGTCTCCCTGCGCGAGGCGGTCCTCGAGGCGCTGGGGCGGCACGAGGTCGTCGACCTCGGCACGCATGACCCGAATGTCCGGGTCGATTACCCGGACAAGGCCCAGCAGGTCGGCGACGCGATCAACGGCGGAGACGCCGACCGCGGCGTCATCGTCTGCGGCTCCGGTGCGGGCGCGGCGATTGCCGCGTGCAAGATCGCCGGGATCCGGGCCGCGATCTGCCACGATCTCTACAGCGCCCACCAGGCCGTCGAGCACGACGACATGAACGTGCTTTGCCTCGGGTCGGAGATCGTCGGCGCCTCGGTTGCCTGCGAGCTGGTCGGCGTCTTCCTCGCCGCCGAGTTCGACGGCGGCGACCGCTATGTCGCCCGCCTCGAGAAGGTGGCTGCGATGGAGAGGGGGATGAGGAATGGCTGAGTCGAGACTCGAGGAGGTAGCGGCCGCAGGGCAGTCGGTCTGGATCGACCTGCTCTCCCGCGACTTCGTTCACTCGGGAGAGCTGAGACGGATGGTCGACGAGGACGCGGTCACCGGGCTCACGTCGAATCCGACGATCTTCCAGAAGGCGATCGCCGGCGGCGATGACTACGACGAGCAGCTCTCCGAGCTTCTCCAGCACACCGACGACCCTCGCGCGATCTTCTTTGCTCTCGCGATCGACGACGTGCGCGACGCCTGCGACGTGCTCCGCCCGGTCTGGGACAGAACCGGAGGCGCGGACGGCTACGTCTCGCTCGAGGTCGACCCGGGGCTCGCCTTCGACACGAAGGCGACCTTCGAGCAGGCCGTCGATCTGCACGCGCGTGTCGAGCGGCCGAACCTCTACGTCAAGATCCCTGCGACTCGCGAGGGCCTGCCCGCGATCGAGGACTGCATCGCCGCAGGCATCCCGATCAACGTGACCCTGATCTTCTCGCTGGAGCGCTACGGCGAGGTCGTCGCCGCCTACCAGCGCGGCGTAGCCCGGCTCGTCGAGAGTGGAGGCGACCCGTCGAAGGTGACCTCCGTCGCATCCTTCTTCGTCTCTAGGCTCGACACGGAGGGCGATGCCCGGCTCGAAGCGCTCGGCGAGACCGGTCTCGAGGGCAAGCTCGGGATCGCGAACGCGAAGCTCGCCTACAGGCACTTCGAGGAGGCGTTCGCCGGGAGCGACTGGGAGCAGCTGGCAGCGGCAGGAGCAACGATTCAGCGTCCGCTCTGGGCCTCGACCTCGACCAAGAACCCGGCCTACCGCGACGTGATGTACGTCGAGGAGCTGATCGGTCCGCACACGGTGAACACGATGCCGCTCGAGACGCTCGAGGCTTTCCGGGACCACGGCGAGGTGCGCGGCGCGACGGTTACCGAAAACGTCGACGCAGCCGAGCTGCTGCTCGCCGATCTCGCCGAGGCCGGCGTCGACTACGACGATCTGGTCGCCAAGCTCGAGAGCGAGGGCGTCCAGAAGTTCGGCGACTCCTTCGGCGAGCTGATCTCGGGGATCGAGATCAGGCGAGGGCAGCTGGCGGTCGGTCCGTCCGTGGGTCTGGTGCGCCAGCCGGCGGATGACTGAGGACGCAGCCACGGAGGGCGAGGCGCCGTCGGAGGCGTGCCTGGATCTTCGGATGGGCGAACCTCGGTGACAACGGAACGGCGTGAGCTGGTCGCACGGATCTGGTCGCGCGACCCGACGGTCTGGACGGGAAAGGACGAGGCCCGCTGGCTCGGCTGGCTTGACGAGCCGTTCCGGATGCGGACGACGCCGAGCCGCTCCTGAGGCTCGTCGAGGACGTCGCCGGCGACACCGAGGCAGTGGTGCTGCTCGGGATGGGCGGCTCGTCGCTCGCCCCCGAGGTGCTGCGCCGCTCGTTCGGCATCGAGACGTTCCACGTCCTCGACACGACCCACCCGCAGGCGATCCGGGAGCTCGAGGCGAAGCTCGACCTCAGGCGCACGCTCTTCATCTCCGCTTCGAAGTCCGGCTCGACGCTCGAGACCCGCTCCCACACCGACTACTTCTGGAAGCTCGTCCCGCGCGGCGACCAGTGGGCGGCGATCACCGACCCCGGCTCCGCGCTCGCCGAGCTCGCGCACGCTCGCTCGTTCTCCGCGGTGTTCCCGGGCGAGCCGACGATCGGCGGCCGTTACTCGGCGCTGTCGCCCTTCGGGGTGGTTCCCGCCGCGCTGATGGGGATCGACATCGTGGGCCTGCTCGCGCGCGCGACCGAGATGGCCGACGCCTGCCGCCTCGACGCCGGCAACCCCGGCCTCGAGCTCGGGCTCGCGCTCGGCGAGGCCTGGCGTGACGGCCGCGACAAGGTGTGCTTGCCAGACGCCGGCGCGTTTGGCTTGTGGGTAGAGCAGCTCATAGCGGAGTCGACCGGGAAGCAGGGCAAGGGGCTCGTTCCGGCACCCGGCTTCCCCGCCGACGGCCCCGACCGTCAGCTGCAGGAGGTGCGGCTCCCGGATCCGCTCGAGCTCGGCCAGGAGTTCTTCCGCTGGGAGTTCGCGACCGCGATCGCGGGCGCCTTCCTCGGGATCAACCCGTTCGACCAGCCGGACGTCCAGGCGGCGAAGGACAGGACGAACGAGGTGCTCGCGGCGGGCGACGTCACGCTCGAGCCCGAGAGCTCGGTGGACGAGCTCCTCGACGGCGCAGTGGCCCCCGACTACCTGTGCGTTCAGGCGTTCGTGAATCCCACTTCGGAGAACGAAGTCCGCATCGCCCGACTGGCCGGATCGCTTGCAGAGCGATCCGGCTGCGTCGTCACGCACGGCTTCGGCCCGCGCTACCTCCACTCGACCGGACAGCTGCACAAGGGCGGCCCGCCGACCGGGCGCTTCCTGCAGATCGTCGAGGACTACGGCGCCGAGCTCCAGATCCCCGGCAAGCCGTTCGGCTTCGCCCGGCTCATCCGCGCCCAGGCCGCCGGCGACTACTCGTCGCTCGTCGAGCGCGGCCGCCGCGTCGCCCGCGTACGACTCGAGGAGGTCTCCTGATGCAGCTCGGAATGATCGGTCTCGGCCGCATGGGCGGCAACATGACGACGCGGCTCACCGAGGCCGGCCACGAAGTCAAGACCTACGACCCGGGCGTCGACTCCACCGCCGCCACGCTCGAGGAGCTCCGCGACCAGCTCGACGCGCCGCGGGCGTTCTGGACGATGGTCCCGGCCGGGAAGATCACCGAGGATACCTTCCAGCAGCTGCTCGCTCTGGCCGAGGTCGGCGACACGATCGTGGACGGCGGCAACTCGAACTTCCGCGACTCGCAGCGCCGCTACCGCGAGGCCACGGCCAAGGGCATCAATTTCGTCGACGCGGGCGTGTCGGGCGGCATCTGGGGCCTCAAGGCCGGCTACTGCCTGATGGTCGGAGGCGACGACGAGGCGGTCTCCCGGCTCGAGCCGATCTTCCTCGCGCTCGCCCCCGAGGACGGCTACGCGCACGTCGGAGGCTCCGGCGCCGGCCACTTCACGAAGATGGTCCACAACGGGATCGAGTACGGCCTGATGCAGGCGTACGCCGAGGGCTTCGAGGTGCTCGAGAAGTCCGAGTTCGACCTCGACCTGCACGAGATCGCCGGGATCTGGCGCTACGGCTCGGTCGTGCGCTCGTGGCTGCTCGAGCTGCTTGTCGACGCGTTCGAGCTCGAGGGCGGCCACCTGGAGAAGATCCAGGGCTACGTCGACGACTCCGGGGAGGGCCGGTGGACGATCGCCGAGGCGATCGCCGAGGACGTGCCGGTACCGGTGATCACCGCGGCGCTCTTCGCGCGCTTCTCGTCGCGGCAGGACGAGTCGTTCGCCGCCAAGGTAAGCGCGGCGCTCCGTAACCAGTTCGGCGGCCACGCGGTCAAGGCGGCGGAATGAGCAGCTCCACCGCCGTTACCCCTACGAACCCTCTCGTCGACGGCCTGCCCCTGCGGCGGCGCCCCGCGCCGTGCACGATCGTGATCTTCGGCGCCTCGGGCGACCTGACCCTACGGAAGCTGATGCCGGCGCTGTACTCGCTGGCGTTCAGGCACCTGCTGCCCGAGCACTTCACGATCGTCGGCGCGGCCCGTACCCCGGGCAGCGACGACGGCTTCCGCGAGGCGATGAAGCAGGCGGTACAGCAGCACTCCCGCGATGAGTTCCGCCAGGACATCTGGGACGAGCTCTGCGCCGGGATCCGCTATGCCCAGCTGGACGACGATGAGGCCACCAACAGTGCGACCCTGACCGAGCTGTGCGACCGGATCGACCGCGAGCGCGGGACTCAGGGGAACCGGCTCTACTACTTCGCCGTGCCGCCGTCGGCGATCGGCCCGCTCGTCGAAACGGTGGCCGAGGTCCGCTCGACCACCGGCTGGAACCGCCTGATCATCGAGAAGCCGTTCGGGCACGACCTCGACTCCGCGCGTGAGCTGAATCATCTGATCGCCCAGCACTTCACCGAGAGCGAGGTCTTCCGAATCGACCACTACCTCGGCAAGGAGACGGTGCAGAACCTGCTTGCGCTGCGGTTCGCGAACGGGATCTTCGAGCCGATCTGGAACCGCCAGTTCATCGACCACGTGCAGATCACCGTCGCCGAGTCGATCGGGATCGAGGGTCGGGCCGGCGTTCTACGAGCAGGCGGGCGCGATCCGCGACATCTTCCAGAACCACCTGCTGCAGCTGCTCGCGATCACGGCGATGGAGCCGCCGAGCGACTTCACCGCCGATTCGGTGCGCAACGAGAAGGTCAAGGTGCTCCGCTCGCTGCACACGCCCGGGCCGAAGTCGGTCGTGCGCGGCCAGTACGGGCGCGGCTTCGTCGAGGGGGTCGAGGTGCCCGGCTACCGCGAGGAGGAGGGCGTCGCGGACGACTCGGTGACCGAGACGTTCGTCGCCGCGAAGCTGTTCGTCGACAACTGGCGCTGGGCCGACACGCCGTTCTACGTCCGGATGGGCAAGCGGCTGCCGCGCCGCGAGACGACGATCGCGATCCAGTTCAAGCGCGCGCCTCATCCGCCGTTCGAGGAGATCGCGGTCGAGGGGCTTGCGCCCGAACGTGCTGCTGATCCACGTGCAGCCGGACGAGGGGCTTTCGCTCGCGATCGGCGCCAAGATGCCCGGCCAGGGCATGTCGATCCGGACCGTCCACATGGACTTCCTCTACGGCAGCGCCTTCCGCGACGGCCTGCCCGAGGCCTACGAGCGGCTGATCCTCGACGCGATGCTCGGCGACGCGACGCTGTTCACGCGGTCGGACGAGATCGAGGAGCAGTGGGCGCTCGTCGACGCGATCGTCGCCGCCTGGCACGCGACCGGGTCGCCGTTCCCGAACTACGCGGCCGGAACCTGGGGCCCGCCGTCGTCGGACGAGCTGCTGCACCGCGACGGCCGCTCGTGGCGGCGGCACTGACTGGCCGATGGTCGCGCCGGACCGCGCGGGAGTGGACCGGCGTCGACGTGACGATCTCGGCCGTCGACGCCGAGCTCGCGCGCCTGCGGCGCGAGACGGTCGGCGAGGACGGCCAGCCCCACCAGCGGACGAGCGTGATGACGCACGTCGCGTGGGTGCCGCCCGAGTGGCTCGACGCGGCCGAGCGGACGCTCGAGGGCATGGGCGAGCGGCATCCGTCGCGGACGGTGATCCTCGTGCCGAGGCCGGAGCGAGGACGACGGGATCGACGCCGAGCTCTCGGTGCGGTGCTTCCCGGTCGGCGACCGCGCCGTCTCGGGCGAGGTGATCGAGCTGACGCTCCGCGGCGACCGCGTCGCTCGCGCCCGCGTCGATCGTCCTGCCGCTCGCGATCTCCGATCTGCCCGTGTTCCTGCGCTGGCGCGGCGAGCCGCCGTTCGGCGAGACCCAGTGGGAGCAGCTCGTCGGCGTCGCCGACCGGGTGATCGTCGACTCGTCCGAGTGGGACGAGCTCCGCTACGCCGAGCTTGCGGAGGCCTTCGAGCGCACCGCGGTCTCCGACATCGCCTGGGCGCGCACCGACGACTGGCGGATCGCGCTCGCCGGCCGCTGGCCCGGCGATCGCGACGCAGGAGATCGCGATCCGCGGGCCCGCGGGCGGAGGCGGCGCTGCTCCGCGGCTGGCTCGCCTCGCGTCTCGAGCGCGACATCGCGCCCGGTCGAGCCCGCCGGCGAGCTCGGCGTGCGCCTCGACGGCGAGGAGGTCCTGCCGCCGCATCGCGGAGGACGCGCACGCCGAGCGACCTGCTGAGCGCCGAGCTCGACCGGCTCGTCCGCGACCTGGTCTACGAGCAGGCCGTGTTCGCGCAGGGCGCGCCGGCCTGAAGCGCGCCACGAAGACCCGCTGCGTCGTCGACAGACGCGCTAGCAGAGCAGCGCGACGGCGGCGGCATGGATCGCCCCGTTGGTCGCGAGGAACGACTTGCCCGGGGCCGTGGCGGTCGCCGTCGAACGTCGAGCAGCGGCCGCCTGCCTCTTCGACGACGAGCTGGACCGCCGCGTAGTCCCAGAGCTGGAGCTGCTCGTCGGTCGCGATGTCGAGGGCGCCCTCGGCGACGAGGCAGTGCTGCCAGAAGTCGCCGAAAGCACGGCTGGCCCAGGCCCGCTCGGACAGCCGGGCCCAGCCCGCCGGCATCTCCGGGGTGGAGGTCGTCGAGACCACTGCGTCCTCGACCCGGCCGACCGCCGACACGTGGATCGCTCGGCCGCGCCCGCGCCCGACCCACGGCGCCCTCGCCGCGGGTCGCCCACCAGCGGCGGCCGAGCGCCGGCGCCGAGACGACGCCCGATCGACGACGCCCGTCGCGCTCGAGCGCGAGCAGCGTCCCCCAGACGGGGATGCCGCGGACGTAGTTGCGGGTGCCGTCGATCGGGTCGACGATCCAGCGGACGTCGCCGCCGTCGTCGCCGAACTCCTCGCCGTAGACGCTCTCGCCGCTGCGTCGCTCGGCGACGAGCGCGCGGATCGCCTCCTCGGCGGCCCGGTCGGCCTCGCTGACGGGCGTCAGGTCGGGCTTCGTCTCGACCCGCAGGTCGAGCGCGCGGAAGCGCGCGAGCGTGATCGCGTCGGCCGCGTCGGCGAGCTCGTGCGCGAAGCGGAGGTCGGCGCTCATCAACCGCGGCTGCGTGCGAGCGCCCGTCTCGAGCGCCAGGCCGGCGCCGAGCACGAGCGCGTCGTCGCCGGCGCGCCCGACGAGCTGGATCGAGGCCGGCAGGCCGTCCTCGGCCGGGCCGCACGGCAGCGCGAGCGCAGGCCAGCCGAGCACGTTGAACGGGAACGTGAACTGGATCATGCGTCTCGCGCACCGCGATCTCGTCGACGTCGGCCGGAGGCGCGACGAACGCCAGCGTCGGCGTGAGGAGCAGGTCGAACGGGCTCGAGCGCCTCGTGCATCTCCTCCCGGTACTCCTCGCGCCGCCTCGCCGCGGTCAGCGCCTCGAGCTCGGGGACCGCGAGGCAGCGCTCGATCTTCGGGACGATGTTCTCGCCGTAGAGGTCGGCGTGCTCGGCGTAGAGCTCGCGGTGGACGTCGGCGATCTCGCTCATGAAGAGCGGCAGGATGTCGTCGGCGAGCGGGAGATCGACTCGTTCGGGGGACGAGAGGTGCGCCGCGGCCTCGTCGAGCTGCGCTCGCACGAGCGGGTCGGCGCGCTCGAACCACGCGATCGCGACTCGAAGCTCGGAGAGCTCCGACCTCCGGCGGCGCGAGAGCCCGGTGCGAGCGCCTCCATCATCGCGGCGGCAGCCCGCGACGTCGGGGGCCATCGGCCCGACGTGGTCGAAGCTCGGCGCGAGCGGAAAGACTCCGTCGGCGGGCACGAGCCCGTAGGTCGGCTTGAAGCCGACGATCCCGCAGCAGGCGGCCGGGATCCGGATCGAGCCGCCGTAGTCGGTCCCGAGCGCCGCGTCGGCGAGCCCGGCCGCGAGCGCTGCCGCCGACCCGCCGCTCGAGCCGCCCGAGGTGCGGCCCGGGAGCAGCGGGTTCGGGACGGTGCCGTAGTGGACGTTCTGCGAGGTCGTCGCCGTAGGCGAACTCGTGCAGGTTCGCCTTGCCGACGTTCGCTGTATCCGGCCGCCTCGAGCAGGCTCACCGCCGGGCGCCGTCGACGAGGGAACGTGGTCGGCGAACACCGCCGAGCCGTACGTCGTCCGCACGCCGGCTGTGTCGAACAGGTCCTTGACCGCGAGCCGGATCCCGGGGCCGGGCTCGAGCTCGGTGATGAAGATTCCGTCCAACTCTTGTTCAGCTCCGATCCGGAGTGCGTTGCCGGGAGCCGCGAGGGCTCGGCGGGTGCCGGAGGTCTCCCCCCACGCTCACTAGGTGAAGTGCAGGTACGACATCCCGATCGCGAACGTGCCGCCGAAGAGAACGAGCGCGAGGATCACGAGCCCGAGTGCGAGTTTGGCGTTCTTGCGCGAGAGCTCGGGGCTCGACCCGACGGCGTCATGCATCAGGTCGGGCGGATGCGAGACGGCGACCGGTGCGGCTGGAGCCGGAGCGGAGGCCGGTGTCGGCGCGTCGGACATCAGATGATCGAGTCGAGCGCCATCGCGACGAAGAGCAGCGCCAGGTAGATCATCGAGTAGTGGAAGAGCTTGACAGCGTGTGGCCTGGTCGTTTGCCGCCACAGCGAAAACGCCATCCAGGCGAACAGCGCGCCGAGCACGAGAGCGCAGGCGCCGTAGAGGAGACCGAAGATGCCGAACGCGACGGGCACGACCGTTGCGATCACGAGCGCGATCGAGTACCAGGCGATCTGGCGTGCGGTCTCGCGCTCGCCGCGAACCACGGGAAGCATCGGCACGTCGGCGTTCGCATAGTGCTCGCGGAGCATCAGGGCGAGGGCCCAGAAGTGCGGCGGCGTCCAGAGGAACACGATCCCGAACATCACCCAGGCCGCGACACCGAGATGGCCCGCGGCGGCGGTGTAGCCGACGAGCGGCGGCACCGCTCCCGCAGCTCCGCCGATGACGATGTTCTGCGGAGTCGACCGCTTGAGCCAGCGGGTGTAGACGATCACGTAGAAGAGGTTCCCGGCAAGCGCGAGCAGTGCAGTCGGCAGGTTGACGAGCGAGTCGAGCAGCACGAACGAGAGCGCCGAGATCGCGATTCCGAACTCGAGCGCGCGTTCCGGCGCGACGCGGCCGGAGGCAACAGGGCGATTCGCCGTGCGCTTGCCCATCAGCTTGTCGATGTCGCGGTCGAGGTAATGGTTCAGCGCCGCAGAGCCGCCGCAGGCCAGGGCGAGGCCGATCATCGTGGCCGCGAACACGCCCCAGGCCGGAACGCCCTGGGCCCCCACGAACACGGCAGCGCCGCCGGTGAGCAGCAGCAGCGACATCACGCGCGGCTTGGTCAGAGTGAGGTAGTCCCGCAGCTCGCCGTTCCCGGCCGGCGCGCCGCGGAAGGCCTGCGCGGCCAGAAGAGCCGTGGCTCCGAAGGCCAACGAGGCGGCGATCAGGTGCAGCGTCGACTCCGTGACGAGCGCAGCTACGCCGAACAGCACGAGCGCGGCAGCAGCCGCGGGCACGAGGCGACGGCACGACATGATCGCGATCACGAGCAGTCCGATCAGGGGCGGCAGAGCGAGCCCGGCGAGGAGTCGGTGGGCGGTATGCCAGTCGGCGGCGCCCGAGATCACGGCCAGAGCGGTGCCTGCAAGGGCAGCCCCGGCGAGCAGGCGAGTCCACGGCCCGGCGGTGGTGCCTCCTGCGGTCACAGCCGCCCCTCCTCGGTGAGCCGGCGCCGAAGGTCCCGGAGCGGACGGGGGCTGATGATGTAGGGGATCCGCTCGAAGTTCCACGGCGGTGGAGGCGAGGTGGCGTACCACTCGAGCGTGTCGGCGAGCCAGGGGTCGTTCACGGCCCGCTGGCCACTTCGTGCCGTCTTCACCACGTTCACGACGAACACGAGCATCCCGACTGCCATCGTGAACGCGCCGATCGTCGATATCAGGTTGTACACCTCCCAGCTCCCACCCTCAGAGTATGTGTAAATGCGCCGCGGCATCCCCTCCAAGCCGAGTAGGTGCTGTGGCATGAAGGCGAGGTTGAAGCCGATGAAAACGAGCCAGAAGTGGAGCTTCCCGAGCTTCTCGTCCAGCATCCGGCCGAAGAACTTGGGCCACCAGTAGTAGAGCCCGGCGAAGATCCCGAACATCGAGCCGCCGAACAGCACGTAGTGGATGTGGGCGACGACGTAGTAGGTCTGCGTCAGCTGCCAGTCGACCGGGAACGCCGCCAGGAAGATCCCCGAGAGCCCGCCGATCGTGAACAGCGCGATGAACCCGAGCGCCCAGAGCATCGGCGTGTCGAACGAGATGTTCCCGCGCCACAGTGTCGCGAGCCAGTTGAAGATCTTGACGCCGGTCGGGACGGCGATGATCAGCGAGGTGATCATGAACCACGAGTCGACGGCCGTCGGCAGTCCGACCGCGAACATGTGGTGGCCCCAGACGAGGAAGCCGAGAAACGCGATCCCGACCGTCGACATCGCGACCGCCTTGTAACCGAAGATCGGCTTGCGCGCGAAGACCGGGATCACCTCGGAGATGATCCCCATCGCGGGCAGGACCATGATGTAGACCTCGGGGTGCCCGAAGAACCAGAAGACATGCTGGTAGAGGATCGGGCTGCCGCCGTGCGCCGGGTCGAAGAAGTGGGTGCCGGCGTTGCGGTCGAGCAGCATCATCGTCAGCCCGGCCGAGAGCGTCGGGAGCGCGAGGATGAGCAGCCAGGCGTAGGTGTAGATCGTCCAGACGAAGAGCGGCATCCGCGTCCAGGTCATCCCCTTGGCGCGCATGTTGGTGATCGTCACGAGGAAGTTGATCGCGCCCGCGAGCGACGAGAGCGTCAGCACGTGGAGCGAGAGGATCCAGAGATCCTGGCCGCGCCCGGGCTCGTGAAGCGTCGAGAGCGTCGCGTACGACGTCCAGCCCGCTGCCGCCGCGCCGCCCTTGGCGAAGAAGCTGAAGAACAGGATCAGCCCGCCGAGCAGGTAGAACCAGTACGAGAGCGCATTCAGGCGCGGGAAGGCCATGTCGCGCGCGCCGATCATCAGCGGGACGAGGAAGTTCCCGAACCCACCGAGGATCGGGACGATGACGAGGAAGATCATCGTCGTCCCGTGGATGGTGACCGCGGCGTTGTAGTGCTGGCGCACGAGGAAGGTCTCGTTCGGCGTCGCGAGCTGTGCCCGAATCATCAGCGCGAGGACGCCGCCGAGCGCGAAGAAGATCAGCGCGGTCCAGAGGTAGAGGATCCCGATCCGCTTGTGGTCGACGGTCGTCAGCCACGACGTGACGCGTCCGCGGCGCCAGTCGGCGCGGTAGGCCGGGACACCGGTGTCGGCGTTAGCTGCCATTTGCGCTCGGCGGCTTGACGATGGTCTTCGTGTACTTCACGAGCGCGGCGATCTGATCGTCCGTCCAGTCGCTCCCGACCGCCGGCATCTTGCCGACGCCGTTCCGGAGGATGCCGGTCAGGTCCTTGGCGCTCGTGATGATCGGGTTGGAGCCCAGAGACGGGCCGACGTAGACCTCGTCGAGCTTGTGGCAGACGGCGCAGACGTGATCCCACTCCTCCTTGCCGAGCTCGATCGACGCCGGGTTCGCGGCGCGCTCCTTGATGAACGACTCGTACTGGTCGCGCGGCACGACGTTCACTGCAGCGGTCATCACGGTGTGCTGGATGCCGCAGAGATCGGAGCAGCGCGCGGGGTACTCGCCGACGGCCGTCTTGAACCAGGTGTGGTTCGTACGTCCCGGGATCGCGTCGATCTTGCCGCCGAGCGCCGGGACCCACCAGCTGTGCAGGACGTCGTTATCGGGGGAGAAGACGTCCTCGTTCACGACGTTGTCGGCCGGCGCGATCATCGTGCCGATCGAGACCGCGCCGTTCGGGTAGTGGAACGACCAGTAGAACTGACGCCCTTCGACCTTGATCGTGGTCGAGTCGGCAGCGCTCGCGGTGGGAGCGTTCGCGATGCCGGGCAGCTTGATGAAGATGAAGATGGCGATCGCGGTGAGGATCAGCACGGGGATGACGGTCCAGATGATCTCGAGGCGCGCCGAGCCGTGGATCTGCACGCCGTCGGCGTAGCGCGCCCGCTTGCCCCGGCGGTAGCGCACGATCAGGGCGACGAGCGCGCCCTCGACGCCGACGAAGACGATCGCGGCGAAAACGAGTACGAAGAGATATGCCTGACGGATGCTGTCGGCATTGGGCGAATGGGGCGCGAGCGGCAACGTTCCGCCATTGCCCGCAAGCGCGGCGCCGGCGAGAGCGAGCGCTCCCGCGCCCACAATCGACAGTACGAGGGCTTTCCGGCGCACGCGCTGGCATCGTATAGGCGGTGGAGACGAGAACGCGCATCGACCTGCCCGCTTCGGTGAACCGGCCCTTCGAGGTTTTCGTCAACGGCGTCCCCCAGACAGAGGGCACCGACTACGAGGTCGTCGGCTCCACGCTCCTCTTCGAGCGCGAGCTCGTCCGCGAGGGAGACCTCGGGTTCTGGCGCTGGGCCCGGATGTTCTTCGGCATCGCCGGCTCGTACCGGCGCAACGACACCATCGACGTCATTTACACCGTCGGCGGGCGCCGGGTGGTCGCAAGCCTCGCTGCGCCGCAGGTCGCGACCGCGAAGCTCGACCCGGGCGATTGAGCCCATCCGCCGGTCGCGAACGCCAAGTCGCGCAAGCTAAGCTGGATCCATGACGCGCCGAAGCGTGCGGAACGCATTTTCCGGGCGGGGGTTCGTCCTCTTCCCGGCGGCGGCGTTCGCCGTGCATCAGCTTCGTTATGAGCTCGCCTACGGCTCTCGGTCCGGCGCCGTCCTGAGCGCGCAGGGGCACGGATACCTCGATTCGCTTGCGCCCTGGGTCGTCGTGCTGCTCGCGCTCGGGCTCGGCTCGTTCCTGGTTCGCGTCGCGAGAGCGGGGGCGGGCGAAGGCGATGCCACGCCTCGCCGGGCCGTTGCGGCGCTCTGGGCGCTGTCCTCGGTTGCACTGGTGGCGGTCTATGCCGCGCAGGAGTGGCTCGAGGGCTCGTTCGAGGTCGGGCATCCAGGCGGGCTCGCGGGCATCGTCGGGCACGGCGGCTGGTGGGCGCTCCCGCTGGCTGTTGCGTTCGGTCTCGTCGTCGCACTCGTCCTTCGAGCCGCGTCCGTGGTCGTCGAGGCGGTCCGGCGGTTCGCGGCTCGCCGGCGCTTGCGGCTGATGATCTCCGGGTTCTCGCGCCCGGTCGAGGTTCAACACGCCCGGCGGGCGGTGCTCGCCGGCAACTCCTCGGGTCGGGCTCCGCCCGGAACGTCGCGCTAGACACGTTCCCACCGGCTCGAAAGGAGACCCAATGCGGAAGCCGCTCCGGCTCCGCACCGCCATACCGGTCGCGCTGGCCGCACTTGCGCTGCCTGCACAGGCCGCCGCCCACGGGCGCGCGCCCACGGTAGCGCTCGACTATCGGCTTGCGCTCTCGCCTGCAACCCAGACGCTCTCGGGGGTGCATGTCCGTGTGCTCGACGGCGACCGCGACTTCCAGGTCCGCGTCGATCCCGGGACGAAGCTCGTCGTCCTCGGGGCGCTCCAGGAGCCGTTGCTCCGGATCGACTCGGCCGGCGTCTGGGTGAATGCGAGCTCGCCGACCGCCACCGGCGACAGGCTCGTCTCGCCGACCAAGCACGGTTGGATCCGCCTCAACGGCGGCCGGACGGTCGTCTGGCACGACCACCGGCTTTCACCTCCGCCTGCGACGAGGCCCGGGCCTGCCGGGAAGTTCGTCGTGCCGGTGGACGTGAACGGGGTGCCGCGGACGATCTCCGGCGAGTTCTTCCGGGTCGGGCGGCCCCCGGCGTGGCCGTGGCCCGTGGCCGCGGTGCTCTTCGCGGCCGGGATCGTGCTCGCGATCCGGAGGCGGAAGCTCCGGGCGCCGCTGACGATCGGGCTCGGCGTCGCCGCCGGCGTCGCCGCGCTCCTCGAGGTCACGACGTTCGCGGTCCGCGATGCGACCTCCGGCGGAGTCGCGTGGCTCCAGCTCGTGACGGCGGCGGTCGTCGGCGGGGTGCTCGCGGTGCTGCTCGTGCGACTCCACGGCAGGGCTCGGGTGCATGCGGCGGGTGTCGTCGGCGCCGTCGCGGCCGCCGTCAGCCTCAGCTCGACACCTGTTTTCTGGCACGGCGTCGTGATCTCCGCGCTGCCGGCCGTGCTCGCGCGCGCCGTCTGCGCGATCGCCATCGTCGCCGGCGCGGCCGCGGCGCTTCTCAGCTTTCTCCCAGACTTCGACGAGCCGGTTCGCGTCCGGAGGCCGTTGCCGCGATGAGCGCATTCCTCCTGGCAATCGCGTTCCTGGGTAGCCCCTCCGTCCATCCCTGGCCGATCGGGCCCGGGCCGCGCTACACGCCGCCGGCCCGGACGGCCGCGGTTGCGGCCGGAAAGCCGGTCGGATCGCTCACCTGCGGGCCCGCAGGCACAAGCTTCCGCCTCCATCTCGAGGTGTTCGCGGGCCGCAAGGTGATCGTCGTCCCGGCGGGGATCGGCGCCGCATCGTCGGGCTGCGTCTACCCGGCGAGGACGACCGAGCCCGGCGGGATCGTCCGGGTCGCGACCGGCAAGAGCCTGACGCTCGGCGACCTCTTCCGGATCTGGGGCCAGCCGCTCGACGCCCACCACCTCGCGTCGTTCACCTCACAGACGCCCGTCCGCGCGTACGTGAACGGCCGTCTCGTCCACGGCCCTCTCGCTGCGATCCCGCTCACACGCCATGCCGAGCTCGTGCTCGAGCTCGGTCCCTACGTAGCCCCCCACTCCTTCTTCCTGTTCGCCGGAGGTAACTCGTGAAAGTTGTACCGCTCGCTCTCCTGGCCGTTCCCGCGGCCGTCCTCGCCCTCGCCGGCTGCGGCGGCTCGACCTCGGTGAATGCCCCCACCGTGCAGCCTGCGGCGACCTACCGGCTCGTCAATCTGAAGCCGTCCGGCCCGATCGTCGCGGGCAAGCCCGTTCGGGTCTCGTTCTCGATCGAGCAGCCCGACGGCACGCCGCTCACTCAGTTCAAGACGGGCCCCGGGCCACACACGGGCGTGCACCTGATCATGGTGAGGAACGACCTCGCGTACATGATCCATGTGCATCCGCCGGTCGGGAAGAAGACGATCGCCGAGACGGTCACCTTTCCTGCGCCGGGCCCCTATCGGGTCGTCGTCGATGTCTACCCCAAGACGGTCTCGAACCAGCTGAACGCGAACTTCCAGCTGTTCGGGAAGCTGAAGGTCGCCGGCGCGTACAAGCCGAAGCCGCTCCCACCGAGCTCAACGGTTCAGAAGGTCGGCGGGTACACGTTCAAGCTCCACGGCGCCCAGACCCTGAAGGCGCTCGAGGCGAAGCTCGTGACGGTCGACGTCACCGGGCCGACCGGGAAGCCCGCCAAGTTCCAGCCCTGGTTCGGCGCGCTCGCCCACGCGATCTTCTTCCGCCAGCACAGCCTCGACTACTTCCACACCCACGTCTGCGCCCCGGGGGTGAGCGGATGCACGAGCGTGCTCGGCCCGGTCAAGGTCACCGGCAGCTCGACGACGCCGGGGAAGCTCAACGTCGGTGTCCTCGTCCCCGCGGCCGGCACCTGGCGGCTGTTCCTGCAGCTGAAGCCCGATGGGAACGTGCTCACCGTCCCCTTCACCCTCCACGTGCGCTGACGTTGCGCTTGCGGCTCTCGATCTGGGCGCTCGTCGCCGTTTCGGTCGTGCTCGCGACCCGCGTGATCGTCTACGCGCTCGCACCACAGTCCGTGCTCCTTGCAGCGCTGGCGCACAACCGGCTCGGCCCGGACGTCGCGGTGCCTCTCGTCGTCAGCACGCTGGCGGCCGCCGCGATCGCCTCCGCAGTGCTCTGGCTGGCCGCGCTCGCAGTGCGAGAGCGGCTCCTGCTCGAGGGCCGCCGGGTAGTTGCGCCGCCACGGCTGCGGCCGGCGCTGCTCGGCGTCCGCGTCGCGACGCTCTTCTTCACGACGTCGTTCGTGTTCGCCATGCTCGAGTCGACCATCCACTGGCGCGAGGGGCTCGGCTGGCACGGCCTTTCGTGCCTGCTCGGGCCGGTTCACCGGGACGCGATCCCGATCCTCGCGGGGCTCTCACTCGTCGCCGTCGCGGTGCACG
Source organism: uncultured Actinomycetota bacterium (assembly GCA_963735535.1). Classification (GTDB taxonomy): domain Bacteria; phylum Actinomycetota; class Thermoleophilia; order Gaiellales; family Gaiellaceae; genus PALSA-600. Next base: position 78,048 of record CAVTLL010000009.1, read on the forward strand.
GAGCCGTCGAGCACCTGCTCGAGTGGGCGCGGCGCCTCTTCGAGCAGCTCGGCGTCGTGATCGTTCGCCCCGCCGGCCGTGCCCCGAGGGCGAGCGTGACCGGTCTGACCCCCGACGGCCGTGCCCTGCTGGCGAACGGCCCGCGCGGGCCTCCGAGGTTCGCGATCCCCGTCCCTTGAATCAGTTCCTGAGAGGAGTCGACCGATCGTGATTCTCATACCCGGAGGCAGGTGGCGCCTGCCGCTAGCCATCGCGAGCACGGTGATCGCCGCGCTCGTCCTTGCCGGCGGCGCCTTTGCGCATGCGCGAGTCAGCCCGCCCGTCTCACTGTCGAAGGAGCTTCAGCTCTTCAGCCTCGCCGTCCCCACCGAGAAGGAAGGCGCGGTGACGACGAAGATCGTGCTGACCGTCCCCTCGGGCTTCTCGATCGACTCGTTCGTCCCGAGCCCCGGCTGGCATCGCGTGCTGCAGCAGACCGGCTCCGGGGAGGACGCCGTGATCCAGAAGGTGACGTGGACCGGGGGCAGCGTCCCCACGGGCGAGGATTCCACCTTCTGGTTCCTGGCCCAACCGTCCTCGAGCGGCACCTACACCTTCGGGGTCCAGCAGACCTACTCCGACGGGACGATCGTGGACTGGAACGGCTCCGAGTCGGCCGAGAACCCGGCGCCGACGATCGAGGCGAAGGCCTCGCTCGGGGGCGGCAGCACATCGCTGCTCACGATCGTCGCGCTCATCGTGGGCGTTCTCGGGCTCATCCTCGGCGCAGTCGCCCTGTTCGCGGGCGGCGGAAAGCGGCAGCTGGCATGACACGCCGGGGGCGGGGAGTCCTGGTCGCGCTCGTCGCGTTGGTCGCGCTCGTGGCGCCCATGGCGGCGTCTGCGCATGCGTACCTGACCAAGACGTTCCCGGAGGCGAGCACCGTCCTCGACTCCCCGCCCCCCGACGTTGCCCTGACCTTCGACGAGGCCGTCGAGCCCCGCTTCGCGATCATCTCCGTCACCGACAAGAACGGCAAGCAGGTAGCGACTGCATCGCCACGTCGGTCGGCTGCCAACCCGGACACCCTGATCGTCCCGCTCGAGCCGCACCTGCCCCAGGGCTGGTACCTCGTCTACTGGCGGGCGATCTCGGTCGACGGCCACCCGGTCCAGGGCGCCTTCACGTTCGCGGTCGGCCCCAACCCGGGGCCCGCTCCGCAGTTCGTGATCCCGCACATAGCGGGCTCGGCGACGACGCCACAGCTCGTGATCCTCAAGTGGCTCGTGTTCCTGACCGTGATGGCCTCGGTCGGACTGCTCGCGATGCGGCTGGCGATCGCGCGGCCGGGTGTCCGGCGCGCCGGAGCGAGCCTTCGCTCGGTCACGGTCGCCTTCGCCGTCACCTCGATCCTCGCTCTGGTCGCGGTGCCGGCCTACCTCGAAGAGGCGACCGCGGTCGACTCGCTGCGTGGGTTTACCGACGTGGGGGCGCTCGTGCCGCTCTGGCGGACGACCGCGTTCGGGCGGAGCTATGTCGACCTGGAGATCTGCTTCGCGCTCTTCGTCCTCGCAGCCTGGATCGCGCTCTGGGTCGACCGCCCCGAGCGGGAGCACCGCTCGATTGCCGAGATCCTCGCCGGGATCGGCGTCGCCGCCGCCGCGGCGGCGACGCTCGTGATCCCGGCCGCCGCCGGCCATGCGGCGCAGACCGCCCCGCGAGGGCTCGCCGTCGCGCTCGACTGGCTGCACGTCACGTCGGGGGCGCTGTGGGTCGGAGGCCTGGCGGGCCTGCTCCTGCTCTGGGCTGCGCCAGCCCGCGGCCCGGCGCATCACGGTGCTCTCGGTCGTGGTGCCGCGCTTCTCGAACGTCGCTCTCGTGTCCGTCGCCGTGCTCCTCGCCTCGGGGATCTGGGCAACGGTGCTGCACATGCCGCTTCTGTCGGCGCTCTGGACGACCTCCTACGGCCAGGTGATCCTCGTGAAGGCGGCCCTTCTCGCGACGGCGATGCTGCTCGGCGCCGTCAACCTCGTGCGAACGAAGCCCCGGCTTGCCGCGGCGGGCACCCACCCGGAGCTCGCCCCCTCGGCTGCTTCGCTGCTTCGCGGGCTCATCTCGGTCGAGGTGCTGATCGTTGTCACGGCGATTCTCGCCGCAGCGCTGCTCACGAGCCTCGCGCCTCCGTCCAAGTACCTCTCCGAGGAAGGCTCGGCGGCTGCGAAGGTCGGGCCCGGGAAGGTCGCTGCCGTCGTGCACCAGGACGGGTATACGCTGAAACTGCTCGTCGATCCGAACAAAGCGGCCGCACCGAACACCTTCGCACTGCAGATCACGAAGAACGGCCGGCCGGTCACGGGCGCCGACGTGACGGTCACCTTCGCGATGCTCGACATGACGATGGGAACCCAGGAGTACCAGATGACCGAAACTGCGCCGGGGCTCTACACGCGCACCACGCCGGCGCTCGTGATGGTCGGCCACTGGGGGCTCTCGTTCACCGTCACTCCGAAGGGCGGCGAGCCGTTCACCGTCCTGATCGTCGACCACGCCTCAGGATGACCGCGGCTCCTGCACTCCGGCTCTTCGCGTCGCTGATCGGCTTCGCCGCCGGCGCGCTCGCGGCCGTGATCGCGATCCAGTTGCTCGCGAGTGCCCTGTGATGCACGTCGCTTCGAGGTGGCTCTGGCTTGCCGCGGCGCTGCTCGCGACCCTTGCCCTTGCCGTGCCGGCGGCGCGGGCCGACGGCGATCCGGCGAGCGACTACCTGCTCGCGGGCCTCAGCTTTCTCTCGCCCTACGACGGTCACATCCCTGCGGCCGACCAGAAGAAGATCAACGCGCTGCTCGCGAGCTCCAAGAAGCAGGGTTTCCCGCTCCGGGTCGCCGTGGTCGTCACGCCGTACGACCTCGGGTCGGTGCCGATCCTGTTCAACGCTCCCCAGCGCTACGCGAAGTTCCTCGCCGCCGAGGACGGCTACTACTGGAGCGACGAGCTGCTCGTGGTGATGCCGAAGGGCTACGGCATCTACAAGGCGAAGAACCTTCCCGCGGGCGACAGGGCCGTGATCGCGAAGCTGCCGGCGCCGACCGGCAAGACCGGGCCCGAGCTGGCGGCGGCCACCGAGACGGCGATCCAGGCGCTCGCGGCGCAGCACGGGCTCAAGCTCTCGACCGGCGGCAGCAACGTGCTGGGAAGCAGCTCGTCCGTCTGGGTCGAGCGCGGCGAGATCCTGGGAGCGGCGATCCTGATTGGCTTGCTCGCGTTCGCCGGGCGGCTGCTCTGGCGGCGTCGGAAGGCGGCGGCATGAACGATGAAGAAGCCGAGCGGCGCCTGACCGTCGGCCGGCTCGGCCCGGGGCGCGACAGCTACTCGAGGCGGGCGCGCGGGCGCATGGCGCTCCTCGTCGGCGCCGTGGCGGTCGTGCTGCTCGTGATCGGCGCCGTGCTCGCTTCGAACAGCAAGCAGAAGCCGCCGCGCGTGGTCACGATCCCCCTCGCGGACCGGAGCGCCTCGGCCGCTCTGCTCCGTGCCGCCGAGGCTGTCGGGTTCCACTCCAACGCGCCGTCGAACGCGGGTGGGATCGAGGACTCGCCGATCGCCGCGACGAGCCCTCCGGCGGCGTCGAGCCTTCTCCCGGTCGGGTCGAAGGCGCCGGGGTTCAAGCTCCGCACCCCGACCCGCGTTCCGGTTTCGCTCGCGTCGCTACGCGGCAAGGCGGTGCTGCTCGAGCTCTTCGCCACCTGGTGCCCGCACTGTGCCTCCGAGGCGCCGCACCTGAAGGCGATGTACCGCGCGCTCCCGAAGAGCCGCTACGCCTTCGTCGGAGTCAATGCGGACGGCGAGGACGCTGCGAGCATTCTCGCCTACCACATCTACTTCGGCCTTCCCTTCCCGGCGCTCCTCGACCCGAACCCGTCGGATCCGGGCACGTTCCACCACGAGGGCAGCCGCGGGCCGGTCTCCAAGGCGTACAAGGTGGGCGAGTTTCCGACCTTCTACGTGATCGACCCGCAGGGGAAGATCGCCTGGTCGGCCAACGGGGAACAGCCGGACGCGCTACTCCTGCGCGAGCTTCGCGCGGCGGCAGCCGCGCATTAGCTGGCGCTACCGTAAGTAGATGCCCGGAGGCCGTGGAGGTGGCTTCATGCCACGCGAAAAGCCCGTGCGCCCCGCCGACAAGGCGGTGCGTAGTGCCAACCTGCGCCGCATAGGCAGGCTCTTCCGTCCTTACTGGGCAAAGCTGTCGGTCGTCAGCGTCCTGATCATCTTCGTCTCGGCCCTCGGGGTGATCCCGGCGTTCCTCCAGCAGGCGGTCTTCTCGCAAGCGTTCACGCCGGTGGGCATCGGCAAGAGCAAGTACGTGACGGTCGACTTCCGCCTGCTGGCCGAGCTGGTCGCGGCGATGATCGCGATCGCGCTGATCAACGGCGTCTGCGGTGTCGTTCAGTCATATCTCTCCACCCAGGTCGGCCAGAGCGTCATGCACGACCTCCGCACCTCCGTCTACCGACACCTGCAGCGTCTTTCGCTCGCGTTCTTCACGAAGACGCGCACCGGCGAGGTGCAGAGCCGGATCGCGAACGACATCGGCGGCGTCGACAACGTCCTCACCTCGACTGCGACCTCCGTGATGTCCACGGTGACCACGGTGATCGCGACCGTGGTCGCGATGTTCCTGATCGACTGGCAGCTCGCTCTGATTGCGCTCGGCCTGATGCCGATCTTCGTACTCATCACGCGCCGCGTCGGAGGTGCGCGCCGTGAGATCGCGACAACCCGGCAGGAGTCGATGGCCGACATCTCCTCCCTCGTCCAGGAATCGCTCTCGGTATCGGGAATCCTGCTCGGCAAGACCATGGGCCGCTCGACCGAGCTCGCAACGCGGTTCGAGGGCGAGTCGACTCGCCTGGCCGACCTCGAGGTGCGGAGCCGGATGACCGGTCGCTGGCTGATGCAGTCGATCCAGATCACTTTCGCCGTCATGCCCGCGCTCATCTACCTGTTCGGCGGGCTCGAGGTCAAGAACTCCACCGGCCCGGCGCCTTACTCGACGATCGGCACCCTCGTCGCCTTCACCACCCTTCAGGTGCGGCTATTCGCGCCGATCGGGAGCCTGCTCTCGATCTCGGTCGACGTCCAGAGCTCGCTCGCGCTCTTCGATCGGATCTTCGAGTACCTCGACCTGCCGATCGACATCGCGCCGGGCAAGAAGACGCTCGACAAGGTGCACGGCGACATGCGGCTCGACGACGTCTGGTTCCGCTACGGCGACGGGCCCTACGCGCTCGAGTCGGTCGACATCACGATCCCGGCCGGGACGACGACCGCGGTCGTCGGCGAGACCGGCGCCGGCAAGACGACACTCGGCTACCTCGTCTCGCGGCTCTACGACGTGAGCAAGGGGAAGGTCACGATCGACGGCACCGACATTCGCGACCTCACGTTCGAGTCGCTCTCCTCGACGGTCGGCGTCGTCTCGCAGGAGACCTATCTCTTCCACGCGACGGTGCGCGAGAACCTGCGCTTCGCCAAGCCCGACGCGACCGACGAGGAGGTCGAGGATGCGGCCCGCGCGGCGCAGATCCACGGGCTGATCTCCTCCCTGCCCGAGGGCTACGAGACCGTTGTCGGGGAGCGCGGCTACCGCTTCTCCGGCGGCGAGAAGCAGCGGATGGCGATTGCGCGCGCGATCCTTCGCAATCCGCCGATCCTCGTCCTCGACGAGGCGACCTCTGCTCTCGACACCCAGACCGAGCGCGCCGTCCAGGAGGCGCTCGCCCGGCTCGTCGAAGGGCGCACCACGATCGCGATCGCCCACCGGCTCTCGACCGTCCGCGAGGCCGACCAGATCGTCGTCCTCGACGGGGGCCGCATCACCGAGACGGGCACCTACGACGAGCTCGTCGCCCTGGGCGGGCGCTTCGCCGCGCTGGCGGCACGAGACGCGGACTCGCTCGACGGCTCCGGCGAGCTCGCCGAGGTCGTCTAGCTCAGCACTTAAGCGTCTTGCCGGTCTGAGTGTCCTTGCAGACCGCCGCGAGCGTCTTTGTGTGGATCTGACCGGTCGTCTTGTTGATCGTGACGCCGAGGACGAAGTCGCCGCCGGCATGGGCTCCGGTGACGGTGAAGTGGGCGTTGCAGCGTGCGGTCTTGCCGCTCGCCGCGATCTTGCAGGTCACCGTGCCCATCTTGAACTTCGGGTTCGCCTGCAGGTAGTAGTTCTGCATCGAGGTCTTCAGCCGCGCAGCGAGGCTCTGTGCGGGGGTGGCGGCGCCGGCAGTGCCCGAGAGAGCGAGCGCGGTAGAGACAGTCAGGACCGAGGCTCTCAGCACGCGAACGGCTTGTGTGTCTTCATGTTGCTGCACGTCTTGGAGGTGACCACCCAGGTCACTGTGCCCACGTCGTGAAGCGTCTCCTTCACGTCGAAGACGATGTTCTCGTTGTATCGGCGCGGTGCTCTGCACGGTGCAGTGGATGATCACGCCTGCTTCGGCAGGACTCAGGAAGCAGCGCCGATCCGGAGGCCCGGCACCTTCTGCTTGGCCCAGTGCGTCATCACCTGCTTCAGCCTCAGCTCGGCGTATTTCTTCTGCGTCAGCGGCTTCGCGGCCATCGCCTGACCGGCGGCACCCAGCGCTATCGGCGAGAAAGCGAGCAGAGAGAGGCGACTGGTCATCGGATCCAGCGTAGAGATCGAAGACCGGGGCTCGCGTGGATTTTACGTCCCACTGACTCTTTCGAGCGATTCGTGCCCTAAGCTCGTTCGAGGCGAATGAGCGCAGTGGCAACCTACACGGGCCCGTTCGGCAAGGAGCAAGCGGAGAGGCTGCTCTGGCGCGCGGGTTTTGGGCCCCGCCAGGGTGATGCCGTGAAGCTCTCGAAGCTCGGCCTCCAGGCAGCCGTCGAGTCCCTGACTCGCCCCTCCCAGCCGGAGGCGCTTCTGGGCCCGAACCCGGTCGACGAGAAGGGGCGGCCGATCGATCCGGTCAACGTGATCGGGCACGACCATCTCTGGTGGCTCGACCGGATGATCCGTACGACCACGCCGCTGGTCGAGCGCATGACGCTGATCTGGCACTCGTGGTTCGCAACCTCCAACCAGGGCGTCGCCCAGCAGCAGTTGATGCTCAATCAGAACCAGCTGTTCCGCACGAACGCGCTGGGTTCGTTCGCCGAACTGCTGAGTGCCGTGACCACCGATCCGGCGATGCTCGTCTGGCTGAACGGAAACCAGAACATCAAGGGGCATCCGAACGAGAACTACGGCCGCGAGATGATGGAGCTGTTCACTCTCGGCGCCGACCGCGGGGCCTACACCGAGACCGACGTGCGCGAGAACGCGCGCGCGCTGACGGGATGGTCGGGGTCGGTGTCGAAGGGCGTGGCCTCGGCGTTCACCTACGTCGACAGCCGACACGACAACACGAACAAGACGATCTTCGCGCAGACCGGCAACTGGAACTGGCAGGACTCCTGCAACCTCTGCCTGAGCCACAAGCTGCACCCCTCGTACTTCGTCAACAAGCTGTGGGGCTACTTCGTTTCCTCACCGCTCGATGCCAACACCTCGGCCGGGCTCCAGGCGCTCTACTCCGGCCGCCAAATCCTCCCGGTGGTGGAGGCGATCTTGATGCACCCGGCCTTCTACACCTCGCCGCGGATGATCAAGCCGCCGATCGTCTACAACGCAGGGCTTCTACGGATGCGCGGCGAGAGCATCACGAACTCGGTCTGGTGGACGCTCGGCCAATCGGCCGGCCAGCAGCTCTTCTACCCGCCGGACGTCGGCGGATGGGACTACACCCGCTGGCTGGACACTGCGACCTTCAGGGCCCGCTGGTTCATGGCGGCCGTCGCCCAGGGCCCGGGCGCACCGGCGAGCTCGCCGAGCGACCCGGCGAAGCTGACCCGGCGAGTCGTCCAGTACTGGGGCTTCCCGACGGTGTCGTCGACGACGCTCGGTGTGATGACCGCCTTTGGGAAGGCCCAGCTCGGGCGCAAGAACGATCCGGCAATCGTCGAGACCGCGATGCGCCGACTCCTCGCCACCTCTCCGGATTTTCAGACGGCATGACCTACTCCGACTGTCGCGACTGCAACCGGGCCGAGTATCTGCGCCGGGCCGTGGCCGAGGCCGGGCGCGGGTTGCCAGAGATCGAGCCGGGGATGCCGCTGCCGGCAGGCACGGGTCTCACACGGCGGTCGTTCGTGTCGCGCTCCGCCGGGCTCGCACTCGCGGTCTACGGCGGCGGGGCGCTGAGCTCGCTCGCGTTCGACGACGGTATTGCGCGCGCGGCGTCCGAGGCGGCGGCGACGAACCAGGTGCTCGTCTCGGTGTTTCTGGCGGGAGGGATCGACGGTCTCAACGTCCTTTTCCCGGCCGGGGACCCCCAGTACTACACACTGCGGCCGAATCTTGCGTTGAGCCAATCGAGTGGATCTGCCTATGCGGGTGACAGCCGCCTGCGCTGGCATCCCGCGATGGCGAGCATCGCCACGCTCCACGGAGAAGGCAAGGTCTCGGTGATCCCGGCGATCGGATACGCGAACTCCGATCAGTCCCACTTCACGTCACGCCACTACTGGGAGGTGGGCGCCACCGACGCCACGCTTCGCACCGGCTGGCTCGGCCGCTACCTCGACAAGACGGGCACCGCAGACAACCCCTTGCAGGGGCTTTCGCTCGACGTCGCCCTGCAGCCGGCGCTCGCGACGACCAGGGTGCCGGTCGCGACACTTCAGGCCGCCGACCAGTACACCTTCGCGGCGCCGGGGCTCCCCGCGCATCCGCTCGAGTCGTCGATCCTCCAGGAGGCTGCGAATCTCGGCGCAGTTCACATGAAGTCGCCGGATACCGGGCTCTCGACCGCCGGTTCGGTCGCGCTCTCCTCGCACCACCTCGCGACGGAGCTCGGCGCGTTCGGTTACGGCTTCAACAGCCCGGTCAGGTACCCGACCTCGGCTGATCCTTTCCCGCACCGCCTCGCCGGCCTTGCAGCGATGATCGGCGCAGGCCTGCCGATGGAGGTCGTGACCATCACCTCACCGGGTCACTTCGACACCCATGCCTCGCAGGCGGCGACGTTGACGAGTGGCCTCCAGTTGACGGCCGACTCCCTGCTCGCGTTCCAGCGCGACATCGAGGCCCGCGGGGTGGCCGACCGCGTGCTCATCCACGTCTGGTCGGAGTTCGGGCGGCGGGCGCAAGAGAATGCCTCCGCCGGGACCGACCACGGCTCAGCCGGCCTCGGTTTCCTGATCGGGACCCGGGTAAACGGGCAGCAGGTCGGCGTTTTCCCGGGAATCACGGGCGGCCTCGACGGTGGCGGCAATCTGGTTCCGACAGCCGACTTCAGGGCCGTCTACGCCTCGATCCTCGAGCAGTGGCTCGGGGCGGACGCCAACGACATCATCCCGGGCGTCAGCTCCTACGCCCGGCCCGCGCTCCTCAGGTGAAGGCCTCCGTCGCCGCGGCCCTGGCGGCTGCGGTGGTACTCGTGCCGGCTGCTGCACCTGCGCCGGTCTACCCCAACCGCGTCCAGGTGACTGCCAAGGAGTTCTTCTTCGCGGTCTCTCGCCGCACGATTCCGGCAGGCCCCGCCATCGTCGAGCTCGTCAACTTCGGCGAGGACCCCCACGACCTGCGCCTGCAGCGGACCGGCGGCGCCCATATCGCGGGCACCCCGGTCGTCCAGCCGGGCGCGTACTTCGACCTCTCGACGAAGCTTCTGCCCGGGAAGTACCTGCTCTGGTGCAGCATCGCCAATCACCGCCGGCTCGGCATGCAGGCGACGCTGATCGTCACCGCGAGAGCCAAGAGATAGGAAAGAAGGTAGGTGAACGGGGGCGCCGGCTGCGGCGCCCCCGTTCGATCTGCGGCCGCACCCCTGACCGCTGTGGCCGACCTTTCCCCGTGGTCCTACATCAGGAAAGGCTTGAGTGCGGTCGTCGCGGCCGCCGCAGTAAGCACCTTCGGGAGGTCCGGTGCCGGGACGACGGCGTTGGCGGCGATGTTCGTGAGGACGCTCAGGTGGCGCGACTCGCAGGCACCGATCTCGGCGGCGACGCCCTTGAGATCGTTGCTCGAGAGCGAGGTGACTGCGCCCATATAGGCGCCGACGAACGCGGTCTCGAGCGCCTGGCCGAGCGCGCCGATCGAATGGCGCGAGGAGAAGGCGCCCTTGGGATAGGTGAACATCAGATCCTTCGGTGTCGCCTTGCCGAGCACGCCCTTGAGCGCGTCGTAGTGCGCGACCTCGTTGGCCTTGGCGCCGACGAGATAGCTGTACTCGTCGTTCTTGATCTGCTTCGAGGCGATCGCCTTGGAGTAGAAGTCGATCGCGAGCAGCTCCGCCGTGGCGGCGAGCTTCGCGATGTCGGTGTCGGACGTGACGGCTCCAAGAGCTGTTCCCTCTGCAACACCGAGGACGAGGCCGCCGGCGACGAGGGCAAGCCCGCCCTTGGCGCCGCGACCGAGGAACTGTGCGCGAGTCGTACCGCTCATTCTGAATCCTCCTTGATCGGGCCCGCGACATTGCGAGCGCCTCTCATTCGCCGGGCCGCCGAGGTCGGTTCGGTCCTGTGTCCGACGAACCGATTGCCGGCAGGGAGCGAATCTGAGAGCCATGGGTGCCGGTCTACGCTTGCTAGGGTCCCGGTCGAGCTTCCGGCGGAGCTCGATGATGGCGCGACGCGACCTGGCACATCTGTCCGACGAAGCCGTCGTCGCGCTGACCGCGAGGTCCGACGAGGTTGCGCTGGCGGAGCTCTACGACCGCTACGGGCGCGCTGCCTACGGGCTTGCGGTGCGGGTGCTTCGCGACGAGGCGCTCGCCGAGGATGCCGTCCAGGAGGCCTTCCTCGCGATCTGGCGGGGCGCCTCGCGGTTCATCCCCGAGCGTGCCAAGGCGAGCACGTGGATCATGACGCTCGTGCATCGCCGAGCAGTTGATCTCGTTCGGCGGGAGGAGCGGCGCCGCGCCGACCCGCTGCCCGAGGTCGAGCCCGATTCGGGCGGGCCGTCAGCTGCAGACAGCACGTGGCTCCATCTCGAGCGCGAGCGTGTGCAGGCGGCACTGAGACAGCTTCCCGGACCAGCAGCGCGAGGCGATCGAGCTCGCGTACTACGGCGGCTTCACCCAATCCGAGCTCGCGGAACGGCTGGGCGAGCCGCTCGGCACCATCAAGAGCAGGATGTTCGCGGGGCTCGCGCGCTTGCGGGAGCTGCTCGATAATTCGATCGACGGAGAGACATGGACGAAACACTCCACGACCTGAGCGCCGCCTATGCACTCGACGCGCTGGACGCGGACGAGCGCGAGGCGTACGAGGCGCACCTCGCCGGCTGCCCGAGCTGCCAGGAGGAGGTCGCGGCGTTCTCCGGCACAGCCGCCGAGCTCGCGTTCGCGGTCGAGCCCGTCACCCCACCGCCGGCGCTCCGGGGCATGATCCTCGACGCCGCGCGTGCCGAGCGCCCGAACGTCGTGCCGCTGCGGCCGCGCTGGGCCGCCCCTGCCACTGCGATCGCGGCCGTCGCGGCGTGCGTCGCCGTCGGCCTCGGCATCTGGAACATCGCGCTTCATCAGCAGCTTTCGCAGGCGCACGCCCAGGCCGTCCACCGCGTCCCGGTCAGCGGCCTTCCCGGATCGCTCGTCGTCTCACCGAACGGCTCCGCTGCGCTCGTGGTCTTTTCGATGAGAGCTGCGCCGGCGGGAAAGACCTACGAGGCGTGGGTGCTGCGCGACGGTAAGGCGATTCCGGCCGGTCTCTTCCGAGGCGGGCCGGGAGCCGGGTTCGTCCCGATCGAGGGCAAGGTGCCGAAGGGGTCCAAGGTTGCGGTCACGGTCGAGCCGGCGTCCGGATCGGCTCAGCCGACGACTACGCCGTTCGCCGTCTCGGCGACCGTCTGAGGCGCTCTACTAGGAGTTCGGGCCCTGGCCGGGCTGGTCGTAGGGCTTCAGCGGGATCCCCTCGGGGCCGCCGCCCACGTACGCGTCGCGGAAGGCGGCGAAGGCCTTCTGGTCGAAGCCGCCGCAGACCGCGATGTGACCCATCCCGTAGTAACCGTCGTGGTAGTACTTGGCCGGATCGCCTGTCCAGGCAGTTACGGCGATCTTGTCGCCGAGCGGCGCGTACGGCGTGCCGAACATTCCGTCGGGCGCCTGGTTGTAGAAGGCCTGCAGCTTCTGGACGGTCGCCTGTGGCACCTTGGGCCCGTACCAGATGATCACGCCGCCGTGTTCCTCGTTGTGCACGACCTGGCGCGGGTTCACCGGCTGGGTGTAGAAGCCCCAGACCGCCCATTGTCCGTAGTGCGCGCCACCCGACGGCGGGTTGGTGCTCCAGAGGCCCTTCGTCGGCGTCGACAGGGTGGGCACGTCGGAGTGGTACCCGCCGTTCGAGCCCCCGGATCCTTCACCGGCGGCTTCGGCTTCACGTCGCGGTAGGTGCAGTTGGCGGCGAGCATCGCCGCCTTGACCGTCGAGGGCGATGATTTCCCGGAGCTCGTGTTCGAGAGCAGGAAGATGATGAGCACGCCGCCGACGACGACGACCGCACTCACGATCCAGACCCAGACGGGAACCTCCGCAAGCGGAGAGCCCTTCGAAGTGTCGCGGCGTTGAGGCGCCTGTACGTTGCGCGGCGGCATCGGAGTCCGCGCCTTCTTGTTCGCCACGCAAACAGCATACGGACCGGCGAGGGTGAGCGCGCCTAAGAGGTTTCTGAGGCGGTGACCGTCTCGTCGGTGTACCAGACGTGCTGGGGCGGGCCGTACGGCTCGCGGGCCGTCTCGATGACCTGTTCGATCCGTGCGGTCAGCGCCTTCGCGGTCGCGACCGACGGGCGGGCCTTCTCGACCTCGATCGGCTCGCAGACCATCACCTTCAGGCTCGGCAACCCCAGCTTGAACTTGCGCGGCCGTAGAGCCTTCTCGCTGCCGACGATGCAGACCGGGACGATCTTCGTTCCCGATGCGAGCGCGAGCCGGGCGGCGCCGCGCATCCAGGGCCGGTTGCGATGAGGCAGGCTCGTCCCCTGCGGGAACATGCCGAGGACCTGGTCGTGGGCAAGCAGCTCGGCCGCGCGTCCGACCGCAGCGCGGTCGCCGGTTCCGCGCTCGACGGGGAACGTCCCGAAGGTACGCATGATGCTCTTCAGAACGGGATACTCGAACAGCTCGGCCTTGGCCATGTAGCGGATCGGGCGCGGCGTCGCCATGGCGAGGATCCACGGGTCGAGCATCGACTCGTGGTTGGCGACGAGGATCACCGGGCCCTCGGCCGGGACACGTTCCCGGTGAGTGACCTCGATCCGGTAGAGGCGCGAGAACCACCAGCGGAACCGGATCACTTCCAGGAACGAGTAGAGCGGCGGCCGTGTCATGCGCCGTAGGAGCGGCAGAAGGTGAGCTGGACGTCGCGAAGCGCGCGCAGCCGGAAGGCAGCCTCGCAGTAGGCGAGGTAGAAGTTCCAGGTCCGCTCGAAGCGGCGGTCGTAGCCGAGTGCGCGCACCTGGCCTATTTTGCCGTTGAACGTCTCGCGCCAGCGCTTGAGCGTCTCGGCGTAGCTCGGCCCGAGCTCCTCGACCTCGTGGATCATCAGACTCGACGAGTCGGCCGACGCGGTCGCGAGAGCGCCGAGGGACGGAATCAGGCACCCGGGGAACACATAGCGCTCGATCCAGTCGGGGCTCTTGCGGTAGCGATCCCAGCGGTCGTCCGGCACGAGAATCGTCTGCACGCACGCCCGCCCGCCGGGGGCGAGCAACCGGTCGATCGCGGCGAAGTAGGTACCGAACTGCCTTTCGCCGATCGCCTCGAGCATCTCGATCGACGCGACCTTGGTGTACGGCCCGCCGCGATGTGCGCGGTAGTCCTCCTCGAGGATGTCGATCCGATCCTCCAGCCCGGCGGCCCGGATGCGCTCTCGGGCGAGGGTTGCCTGGGCGCGGGAGATCGTCAGTCCGGTGACGTGCGCTCCGTACTCGGCGGCCGCGACCATCGCAAACCCGCCCCAGCCGCAGCCAATCTCGAGCACCCGGTCGTCGGGGCCGAGGGCGAGCTTGTCGCAGACACGGCGGAGCTTGCGGCGCTGGGCAGTCTCAAGTGACTCCGCCTCGTCCTCGAAGAGAGCGCAGGAGTACGTCATGGTCGGGTCGAGCATCAGCTGGAAGAGCTCGTTCCCCAGGTCGTAATGGTAGGCGATGTTTCGCCGCGCGCGGAGTGGGCCGTTGCGGCGGTTCGGCCGGGGCGGCGCGTCCATCACGCGGCGCAGCGTCGGGTGCCGCGCCTCGGCGGCGCGCGCGTTCAGGAGCAGGAGCTCGAACAACCCGACGAGATCGGGGGTGTCCCACTCCTCGGCCATGTACGACTCTCCTAGCCCGATCGCCCCGCGGGTCGCGATCCGGCGAAAGAGTCGGGAGCTGCGAATGTTCATCTCGACCGCGGGCCCCGACCCGAACCGCCGAGTCGTTCGGTCGGGGAGCCGGACGACGAGCGTCCCGCCTTCCAGATGCGCGAGCCCGCGCTCGAGGATCGACGCCGCGACCCTCTCGAGCACAGGCAGCCCCACGGACCGTGGCTCAGCCCGTAGCGCTCCTTCGGTCATGTCCCACTCCGTCTTGTCCCGCCGGGGCGTGTCCGGTGCCAGGTTATCGAAACGAAAGTGTCACAAACCGGCGCACAACCCTGCTGCTCCAGCGAAAAGCACTGCAAAACCGAGGGGACGTTCGGGACGTGTCCGGTGCCAGGTTCGAACGAACCTGGGCGCGCGCCGAGGGCGGTCACGTGTGCACCGATCCTTTGCCGGGGACAAAGGGCGGCTTGCGGTGGAACGGGACGCGCTTCAGCCAGAGGCGGACGGCCTGCCAGTGGATCAGGGCCGTGACCTGGAGCGGTTGCAGGGGGTAGCGTGCGAGCGTCTTCGCGAGGCTGCCGTTGGTCAGCTCGCGGCGGCGGCCGTGGAGCACCGCCGTCATCGGCGTGCCGCCGGCGTTGTCGTGGACGTGGATGCGCGCCCAGACCTCGTCGCCCGGCTGGGAAAAGGCGTACTCGTAACGCTGGTCGAGGCCGAAGAACGGCGAGACGTGCAGATGCTTGTCGTGGGAGTACCGGAGCGCGGGGCCGCGCAGCAGCTCAGGCACGCGCTCCCCGAAGGTGTTCCCGACCTCTGCGATCATGCATGCCAGCTCGCCGTCAGCCCTGTAGCACCAGTAGAAGGAGACCGGGTTGAAGACGTAGCCGAGCACGCGCAGCTGTGTGAGCATCAACACCTGTGTCACGGTCGAGTCGCCGGTAAATGCGATCGCCGCCTCCTTGACCGCGCTGCCGTCGAAGTGGTCGGAGTTGCGGAACGTGACGAGCCCGCGGCGGTTCACGCGGACGGGCCAGAGCCGCCGCTCGAGCTCGGGCAGCTCGTCGAGGTCGAGAAGCCAGTACGAGATCGGGTAGCGGAAGACGTTCCGCCGCGGGGTTCTCCGCGAGTGCACCAGCGTCCCCGTGTAGAGCGCCGACCTCACCAGTCCACCCCGAGCGCGGCAGCGGCGGCGACTCCCGAGGCGAGCCCGTCCTCGTGGAATCCGTTCCCGAAATGCGCGCCCGCGTAGAGCGTATTCCGCGTGCCCGACACCTTTCGCAGCTCGTCCTGCGCCTGCAAGGTACCGACGGTGAAGAGCGGGTGCGTGTACGAGAGCCGCGCGAGCACGTGCTCCTCGGCGACGTCCTGGTTCAGCGTCACGCAGTAGTCGCGATCCGACTCGAGCCCCTGCAGCTTGTTGAGGTAGTAGGTCAGCGTCGGTCGCGACGTATCCCCGGTCCGGTAGTTCCAGGAGGAGCGGGCTGCTCGAGAGTGCGGCAGGAAAGACGAGTCGGTGTGCAGCACGGTCTGGTTGACGGTATAGGCGAACCCGCCGAGTGCGCGGCGCTCCTCGGCGCTCGGATCCTCGAGCAGCGCAAGCGCCTCGTCCGCATGTGTAGCGACCACCACCCTGTCGTAGCTGCGCACGACATCGTCGGCGGCGCGAATCTCGGCTCCCTTGGCCGTTCGCCGGATCGACCGCACGGGGTTTCCCAGCTGCAGCCCCGGCCCGAGGCGGTCGGCGACGGCCGAGACGTAGACGCGGCTTCCCCCGGTCACCGTCCGCCAGTGGAACCGCCCGAACCCGAGCATCCCATGATTCTCGAAGAACCGGATTGCGTACGCCGCCGGGAACTCGAGCGCACGTCCCGGTGCCGTCGACCAGAGAGCCGCAGTCAGCGGCACTAGAAAGTGCGACCGGAACCGCCGGGAATATCCCCGGGAGTCGAGGTAGTCCCCCAGTGATGCGCTCTCGTAATCGGCCTCGTCCAGCGAGCCCTCGGCCGTGCGGAGCCACCGCGCGATCTCCCAGAGCAGAGCATGGAACCGAGGGCTCACCGCGTTCCGCGCCTGCGCGAAGGGTCGGCGGCCCGAGTACTCGAGCCCGCAGTCCTCGCAGCTGACCGAGAACGACATCTCCGAATCGTGCGTCCGCACGCCGAGCTCGGCAAAGAGCCGGCACAGCAGCGGGTAGTTCGTCGTGTTGTGGACGAGGAAGCCGGTATCGAGCGGAACCCCATCGCGCACGACCGTGTTAGCGTGGCCTCCTGCTCGCGATTCGCGCTCGAACAGGTCGACCTGGTGGGCGCGCGAGAGCACATATGCCGCACCGAGGCCGGCGATTCCCCCGCCGACAATCGCTATCTGCACAACCGTAGTTCGCCGAACTGCGAATATTGGTTGACCGTGACCGACGCACCCATACCCGTCCTCACCCCGCGGAAGACCTCCGTCGGGACCGTCCGGCCGCGCACGAGCCGGATCAGCCAGGTCGTGACCCTGATCGCCGTTGTCGTTCCGCCGCTCGGAATCCTGATCGCCGCGGGCGTGCTCTGGAACGTTGCGTTCCATCCATCGACGTCGCGATCATGGCCGCAATGTATGTCCTCTGCGCCTTCGGGATCACGATCGGCTTCCACCGCTACTTCACGCACCGGTCGTTCGAGGCGCGCGCCCCGGTCAAGGCGACCCTCGCGATCCTCGGCTGCATGACGATGCAGGGCCCGCTGACCCAGTGGGTCACGGATCACCGAAAGCACCACGCGTTCTCCGACAAGGAAGGCGACCCGCACTCGCCGCACGCGGGTCACGGCGAAGGCGTCCGTGAGACGCTCAAGGGGTTCGTGCACGCGCACGTCGGCTGGATGTTCACGAACCTCGGGATGGAGCAGGGCCGGCTCTACGGGAAGGATCTGTATGACGACAAGCTGGTCCGGGCCATCGACCGGATGTACCTGCTCTGGGTGGTGGCGACGCTCGGGATCCCGTTCGCGGTCGGCTACGCCCTCGACGGCTGGGCCGGCGGGGTCGAAGGATTGATCTGGGGCGGACTCGTGCGCATCTTCCTCTACCAGCACGCCACGTTCAGCGTCAACTCGATCTGCCACATGTGGGGCCGGCGCGACTACGACGTGCGCGACGAGTCCCGCAACAACTGGGTGGTCGCGGTGCTCGTGTTCGGCGAGGGGTGGCACAACAACCATCACGCGTTTCCGGCCTCGGCCCGCCACGGGCTCCGTCGGTACCAGCTCGATGTCTCGTGGTGGATCATCCGCGGGCTCGAGAAGGTCGGCCTCGTCTCGAACGTCCGGCTTCCGACGGAGTCCCAGATGGCCCGCCGTCGCGCCGTTCAGCCGGCGAAGATTCCGAGCTGAGCTCCGACGAGCCGCGTCCAGGTGGACGCGCGAGGGAGCGGGACGAGCCGGCCGCCGGGGCGGCGCAAGGCCAGCCCGTGGACTCCGCCCGGGATCAGCGTGTAGCTGCCCTTGGCCCCGAGCGCGAGGGCGCGCTCGAAGCCGCGCCGCGAGAGCGTTGACGAGACTCCGGGGATTCCCGGCAGCCAGCGATCGAGCGACCCGTGTAACACGTCCAGCTTCTTACCGGCGATCGGCGTCAGGTCGAGCCGGTCCGGGATCCACGGCGCGAGCCCGATCACGCCCACGACGCGCGGGTCGTCCGCCGCCGAGATCGCGACCGCTCCGCCCATCGAGAACCCGACGAGCATCACGGGCCCGGTTGCCGCTTCGATTGCCGCGCGGCAGTCCTCGATACACAGATCGAGCACCTGCCACGACTTGATGCGGTACCGAATCTCGGCGAAGGCGAGGCCGGGGAAGCGCGGCGAGACGGCGCGGACGAGGTACTCGAGCGACGCGCTCCACGTGCCCGGGACCTCCTTGCCCTGACCGCCGTTGACGCAGATCACGGTGCGCTCCCCGCGGGCGTTCGTCAGCCTCGACTCGGCACCGCTCGTGAGTCTCACCTGGTCGCCTCGACCGCGCGGTTGGCCTCGGCCTCGTACGGGTTCGCGTCGTAGCCGGAGCGGAGGTAGGAGAGCGGCATCGCGACGGGCCGGTGCTGCATCTGCCAGACGTGGCAGAGCTCGTGGCAGACCAGGTCGCCGTGCTCGGGCCTCGGGGGCTGCCGCAGGAGGATCGTGCCCCAGGCCGCGTACCCGTCGAATCGACGGAACCACGGCAGGCGGAACAGCCCGGGCGAGACGATCAGGTGAACGTGGTCGATGCGCACGGGACGCGGGTAGAGCTCGAGGCGGTCGAGCCGGGCCTTCGCGCGCTCGAGGATCTCGCGCCGGTTGCCTACGGCCACCGGCCGGGGCCGGGCTCGTGCGTCGCGATCGCTTCCCAGTCGGCCCGCGGCGGCGAGAACGCCTCGACGATCAGCGCACCCTCGGGGCCGACGGTGACCGAGTGGGGGACGTGCGGGGGGATCACCCACATACCGCCGGGCTCGACGGCTTCGGTCTCGTCGCCGATTCGGAACATCACCGACCCCTGGATAAGGATTCCGACCTGCTCGTTGGCGTGGCTGTGCTCGGGGACGTCGCCATTCGCGTCGAGCTCAAGCAGCGCGAGCGTGATGTGCTCGCCCTGCACGCTGCGGCTCGTGATGGTTTCCCAGATCTGCTGAGGTCGGATCGCACCGACCCGATCGAACGCGCTCCCTGCGGTCATGGGCCCAACCTACCGATGAGACAGGGCTAGGGCTAGTCCGCTTCGCCGCTCGTGCCGCCCGCGGGACCGTAGGTGACGACGAACTTGGCGACGTCGTACACCTGGTTGAACGTCACGTTGCCAAGAACGTACTTCGCCTGGATCCCACCTACGCCCTCCTCGATCGACGAGACGAGGCGCACGTAGCTGACCTTGTTCGAGATCGAGGTTCGGCGCGAGCGTCCCAGGAAACAGAGCCCGATCGTGGTCCCGCACGAACCGCTCCCGCGAGTACGACGCCGGGCGGGTGGCGGGACGTGCGACCACGGCGTCGCTCACGGCGTAGGCGCCCTAGGAGCGGCGCAGAGCCTGCAGCCGCTCGCGGGTCTGCGCCACCAGCGGCTCGACGGCGAGCGAGGCGGCACCGGCCGCCACGAGCGCACCAACCTGTTTCTTCGTCATCGCGAGCTGGAAGAGCGCGGCGGCGTGTGTAAGCCGCCGGCAGGCGGTGACGAGCAGCCCGACGACCGGCTTCGCACGTGCGCTCGGGACCCCGGCGTACGCGAGCTCCCTCGAGCAATCGCCGAAGAAGGTGTAGGCGACGAGCATCGTGTAGACGTCCGAGTCGTTCGCGAGCGCTCGCCGCGCGGTCGAGAGGTTCGCGCCGCCCGCGGTGCTCAGCAGGATGTCCGAGTCGATCGTGCCGAGGAAGCGAAGGGTGTTGTCGATCCACTCACGCTCGGTCGCGGAATGCGCCCGCGAGTGGGGCTCCATCGTCGGGCCGCACGCGGCGAGCGAGCCGGCGACGGCGGTTGCGGCGAGCAGGACCGCGATCCGCGTGACCTCAGCTCCCGGCGCAGGCCCAGCAGCCGAACGAGGCGTTCATGCGAACGACCGAGTTGAAGGAGCCGACCACCTGCGAGAGCGTCTTGGTCGTCACCTAGTACTTCCCGCGCTTGGCGAGCTTGATCCCGGTGTACGCCTTGACCTTCCCGAGCGTCCACGTTCCGGTGCCGACACCGAGCGCGGTCGCCTTCCCGGCGAAGTTCAGAATCACGTGCCGGGTCGAGCTCGACGCGGTGAGCGTTCCGCTCCTGTGCCGTCGGTCCCGTTTCCCGGAGACTGGGTCTTGCTCGCGTAGATGAGCTTCGTCGGGCCCTCGCACTTGCACGTTCCCTCCGTCTTGCAGACGAGCGCGATCGACTTCAGCGCTCCGTTCGAGTCCAGCTTCTGCGCCTCGGTGCAGGTTCCGCCGATGACCGTTGTCACCGTCTTGCCGCCCGCGAAGGCCGACGAGGCCGAGGATGATCAGCCACGAGTAGCAGCAGAATCGGGAGCGCGCGCTTCATTGTCGGAACCGAGCAACGCACCGCCGGCGGCCGGGTTTCGATCTTTGTGAAGAGCGCATTAGGTCTTTCGCTGCGGCGGTCGAAGTCGGCTCGCTCGCGCCGCTCGTGGTGTGGCTCAGGTTCGCGCGGCGGGAAGGGTGAACGAGACTCTCGCCCCGCCCTGGGCGCGATTCTCGGCCCAGATCGTGCCGCCGTGCGCCTCGACGAGTCCCCGGCGATCGCGAGGCCGAGCCCCATCCCGGCGGCCGAGCGGGCACGGTCGGCGCGCCAGAAACGCTCGAACATGCGGCCCAGCGCCTCGGGCTCGAGGCCGGCGCCCGTGTCCTCGATCGAGACGAGCACGTCTTCTTCCCGCCGTGCCACGTTGACCGCGACGGATCCGTCCGACGGCGTGTGGCGAAGGGCGTTCGTGACCAGGTTGAACAGGACGCGCTACGGGGCGAACCGGGGCTCGGCTTTGTGCGCGGGTTCGGTCTGCAGCGGGGCGCGATTGCCTCGACCGTCGCCCACGATGCGCACAACGTCGTCGTCGTCGGGATGAACGACGCGTCAATGGCGGCGGCGGTGCGGCGACTCGCCAACCGCGGCGGCGGCATCGTGGTGGTCGACGGGGCCGAGGTGCT
Organism: uncultured Actinomycetota bacterium; assembly: GCA_963735535.1. GTDB lineage: Bacteria > Actinomycetota > Thermoleophilia > Gaiellales > Gaiellaceae > PALSA-600. The sequence continues at coordinate 99,023 of CAVTLL010000009.1, forward strand.
CGCCGAGCTTCCGCTGCCGGTCGCCGGGCTCCTCTCCGATGCGCCGCTCGACGAGGTGATCGCCGCGTCACGCGAGATCGTGGAGGCCGCACGCTCGCTCGGCTGCACGCTCGAGGCGCCCTTCCAGCACCTCTCGTTCCTCGCGCTGTCGGTGATCCCCAGCCTGAAGCTGACCGACCGCGGCCTCGTCGACGTCGACCGGTTCGAGCTCGTGCCGCTGGCGGCTCAGGTGATCCTCGCCAACTGCTGGGTCGTCACGATGGACGACGCCGGGACGGAGCACCGCTCCGGCTGGCTGCAGATCGAGGACGGGCTCGTGGTCGCAACCGGCAGCGGCGCAGCCGCCCGAGCCCGGCGAAGATCTGGGCGGCGCAGTCGTCACGCCGGGCTTCGTCAACACCCACCATCACCTCTACCAGAGCCTCACGCGCGCCCGCGCGCAGGACGCCGACCTGTTCACCTGGCTGAAGACGCTGTACCCGGTGTGGGCCCGACTCGACGACGAGATGGAGTACGCGGCTGCCCGCGCCGGGCTGGCCGAGCTCGCGCTGTCGGGCTGCTCGACGGTGTTCGACCACCACTACGTCTTCCCGCGCGGCGTCTCGGGTCTCGTCGAGGCCGAGCTGCAGGCTGCGCGCGAGCTCGGGCTGCGGTTCGTCGCGTCGCGGGGCTCGATGGATCTCGGCGAGTCGGACGGCGGTCTGCCGCCGGATTCGCTCGTCGAGGATCTCGACACGATCCTGGCCGACACCGAGCGGCTGGCAGGACTGGCCGACGGCGACCTCGTGCAGATCGTCGTCGCGCCGTGCTCGCCGTTCTCGGTCACGACCCGCCTGATGGAAGAGTCGGCCGCGCTTGCGCGCCGGCTGTCGCTGCAGCTGCACACGCACCTCGCGGAGACGCGCGAGGAGGACGCGTACTGCCGCGAGCTGTTCCGGTGCACGCCGGTCGAATACCTCGAACGGGTCGGCTGGATCGACCACGACGTGTGGTGCGCGCACTGCGTCCATCTCTCCGACGCGACGTCGGCGACGTTCGGTCGCGCCGGTGTGGGCGTCGCCCACTGCCCGACGTCCAACTTGCGACTTGGCGCGGGGGTCGCGCGGGTGCGCGAGCTGCTCGACGCGGGCGTGCACGTCGGGCTCGGCGTCGACGGCACCGCTTCGAACGAGCGCGGCGACCTGTTCTTCGAGGTGAAGCAGGCGCTGCTGCAGGCACGGGGTCGCGGCGGAGGTGGCGCGCTGAGCGCGCGCGAGGCGCTGCGGCTCGCGACGCGCGGCGGCGCGGCCGTGCTGCACCGCGACGACATCGGCTCGCTCGAGCCCGGCAAGCGCGCCGACGTCGCGATCTGGCCGACGGACGGCCTCGAGTTCGGCGGCGCCGACGACCTCGTCGCGAATCTCGTCCTCAGCGGCCCCCACCGGGTCGACACGCTGCTCGTCGGGGGCCGGCCGGCTGTGCGCGGGCGGGTCGCTGGTGGGTGCCGACGTGCAGGAGATCGCAGGCGAGCACCGCAAACAGGCCAGACGGCTATGGCAGGAATGACGCTCTCGACCCACGTGCTCGACACCGAGCGAGGCCGCCCGGCCGGAGGTGTGCGCGTCGGGGCTCTACCACGACGCGGCGCTCGTCGGGGAGGGCGTGACCGACGAGGACGGCCGGATCCAGGAGCTCGCGGCGGGACCGGCGGGCGTCTACCTCCTCGTGTTTCACCCGCCGTCGCCGTTCTTCCGCCGCGTCGAGCTGGAGCTCTCGCTCGACGAGGGCCACCATCACGTTCCGCTTCTCGTCTCGAGCTACGCGTGCGCGACCTACCGCGGCAGCTGACCGCCGAGCAGCTGGCGGAGCTGTTCGAGGGACGGACGGCGCTGGTCGAACGGCTCGCGACGCTCGACGATCCGCTCGGACACGCGCGCGAGGTCGCGCGGAGCTTGTCGGCGGACGAGCAGAAGGCGGTGCTCGATTCGCATCCCGCGATCGGCGCGCGTGCCGGGCTCTCGGCGCGCTCGACCGCCGAGCAGGGCACGGACGACGACCCCGAGGTACTCGGCCGAGCTGGCCGAGCTGAACCGTCTCTACGAGGAGCGATTCGGCTTCCGTTTCGTCGTCTTCGTCAACCGCCGCGCTCGGCGCGAGATCGTCCCGATCCTCCGCGAGCGCCTCGAGCGCACGCGCGAGGAGGAGCTCGAGACCGGCGTCGACGAGCTCGTCCAGATCGCGCTCGACCGCTGGAGCCGCTCGTGACGCTCGTCGCGCTCGAGCGACTACTGGTGGCAGTGGGCCGACCTGGTGTTCCGCTGGCTGCACGTCGATCGCCGGCATCGCGTGGATCGGGGCGTCGTTCTACTTCATCGCGCTCGACAACCACCTGGAGCCGCCCGACGACCCGCGCGACGCGCGGCGCGGCGTCGCCGGCGAGGTGTGGGAGCTGCACGGCGGCGGCTTCTACCGGGTCGAGAAGTTCCGGGTCGCCCCCGAGCGGCTCCCCGACCCGCTGCACTGGTTCAAGTGGGAGGCGTACACGACGTGGCTTTCGGGCTTCGCGCTGCTGATCGTCGTCTTCTACGTCCACGCCTCGACCTACCTCGTCGACCCGTCGGTGCGGAACCTGGCGACGTGGGAGGCGATCGTCATCTCGATCGGCGGCCTCGCTCTGGCGTGGCTCGTGTACGACGGGCTGTGCCGCACGTTCCCGAACGACGAGGGGATCCTCGCCGTGCTGGTCTTCGCGTTCATCTGCGTGTCGGCCTGGGGCGCCGGCGAGCTCTTCGCGGCGCAGGCGTCGTACATCCAGGTCGGGGCGATGATCGGGACGATGATGGTCGGGAACGTCTTCTTCGTGATCATCCCGGCCCAGCGCGAGCTGGTGCGCGCGAAGAAGGACGGCCGCGCGCCCGACCCGAGCCTCGGCAAGCGCGGCAAGACGCGGTCGGTGCACAACAACTACCTGACGCTGCCGGTCGTGTTCGCGATGCTCTCGGGGCACTTCGCGTTCACGTACGGGCACACGCATGCGTGGCTCGTCCTCGTCGCGCTGATGGCGATCGGGGCGCTGACGCGTCACTACTTCAACCTGCGCCACAAGGGGCTGAACGTGTGGCCGATCCTGGTCGTGTCGGCGGCGGGCTGCTGGCGGTCGCGCTGCTGATCGAGCCGAAGGCGCACCACGCCGGCACCGGTGCGGAGCGCTGCCCCGGTGCCGTTCTCGCAGGTGCAGACGATCGTGCAGCAGCGCTGCGCTCCGTGCCACTCGATGTCTCCGAAGCTGGTCGCCTCGGCACCGCTCGGGATCGAGTTCGACACGCGGCACGGAGATCGAGTCGAAGGCGTCGCTGATCGACCAGTACGCGGTGCAGACGCACACGATGCCGCTCGGCAACGCGACCGGAATGACCCAGGCCGAGCGCGACGTCCTCGCACGCTGGCTGGCCCAGCGGTAGGTTCTGGCGATGCTCGAGATCGTCGCTGCAGGAATGCGCTTCGTCGCGCGCTGGGAGGAGGAGCTCGCGCCCGAGACGGTGCGCGCGTTCAAGGCGATCCTGCCGTTCGAGGATCGGATCATCCACTGCCGCTGGAGCGGCGAGTCGAACTGGATCCCGTGGGGTGACCGCGACCTGGGGATCGGCCCGGAGAACGCGACCTCGTATCCGCACCCGGGCGAGCTCGCGCTCTATCCGGGCGGCCAGAGCGAGACCGAGCTGCTGTTTCCCTACGGCTACTGCAACTTCGCGTCGAAGGCCGGCCAGCTGTGGGCGAACCACTTCGCCACGCTCGTCGAGGGGCAGGAGCAGCTCCCCGCGCTGGGCAAGCTGACCCTCTGGCAGGGCGCGCAGGCCATCTCGTTCCGCGCCACTTGACGAGGGGCTCCTGCTCTTCTCGCAGGCCGACTGTTCGCGAGGGCCGAACCCCGGTGCCAGGCACCGGGGTCCACGGCAGTGACAATTGTGTGCCGATTTGTTCACCGCACTTGCGCTGCCGGACAGGGGCTGCGACCTTGGGGATGCGGGTGGGATGCCCGCGGCGGCCGTTTCGTGGCCGGTGGTTTCTGGTTGGGCTCGGGCGCGGTTCGGGCGAGTTGGGTAGGGGGCAGGATCGTCGGGTGGGATGCCTTGACGAGGGACGCTTTTGCCTGGGCGAATTCGAGCGAACAGTGCTGCCGGCGGGCCGGCCGGTGACCTAGCTCGCGAGCTCGCCGCCCGGCGTCTCGCCGGCCATGCGGAGGCCGACCTCGTCATGGCTCGTGCGGTCGATGACCTCTGACAGGCGGCCCTCGTACATGACGAGGATGCGGTCGTTCAGCTCGAGGATCTCGTCGAGGTCCTCGCTGATCAGCAGCACCGCGACCCCGCGCTCTGCGGCGGCGACGAGATGCGCGCGCACCGTCTCGACCGCGGCGACGTCGAGCCCCTGGGTCGGCGAAGCCGCGACCAGCACCTTCAGGTCGTGCGCGAACTCGCGGGCAAGGACGATCTTCTGCAGGTTGCCGCCCGAGAGCGTCGCCGCCCGGGCGTCCGGCCCCGACGTCTTGACGTCATACGCCTCGATCGCCTTGTCGGCAATCTCCTTCATCTGCCCCAGGCGCAGGAACGGGCCGGCCGAGGCGGCGCGATACGACTTGAGGACGAGGTTCATCGCCAGCGAGAGGTTCGGCGAGACCGCCGTCCCGAGCCGGTCCTCCGGCACGTAGCCGACTCCGGCCTCGAACGCCGCCCGCGCGTCGCCGTTCGGCAGCACCGCACCGCCCACGCGCACCGAGCCGGTGCTCGCCTTCCGGAACCCGGTGATCGCCTCGGCGAGCTCGCGCTGCCCGTTGCCCGACACGCCGGCGAGCGCCACGATCTCGCCGGCCCGCACCTCCAGCGTCACACCGCTCACCGCGGCGGCCCCGCGATCGCCGGCGACGGTCAGGTTGTCGACGGCCAGGACGACCGGCTTCTCGGCCTGCGCGGGCCTGCGCCGGTTCGTCGTCTCGAAGACCCGGCCGACCATCAGCGACGCGAGCGACTCGAGCGTCGACTCGGCGGTCGTCACCGTCGCGACCGCGCGACCGCCGCGCAGTACCGTCACCCGGTCGGAGACGGCCATCACCTCGTGCAGCTTGTGCGAGATGAAGATGACGGTCCGCCCCTCCTGCGACCATCTCGCGCAGACGTCACGAAGAGCGCGCGCGACTCGTCGGGCGTCAGCACCGCGGTCGGCTCGTCGAGGATCAGCACCCGCGCGTGCTGGTAGAGGGCGTTCAGGATCTCGACGCGCTGACGCTCACCGACCGACAGCTGCCACACATGGGCGTGCGGGTCGATCGCCAGGCGATAGCGCTCGCCGAGCTCGCGCACCTGCTCCTCGACCGCCGACGGGTCGATGCGAAACGATCGCCCGGCGCCCTGGACGTCGCCGAGCATCAGGTTCTCCGCGACGGTGAAGCGCTCGACCAGCCGGAAATGCTGGTGCACCATGCACACCCGCGCGTCGATCGCCTCGCGCGGGGACGCGAAGTCGACTCGCTCGCCGTACAGGAAGATCTCGCCCTCGTCGGGCCGGTAGAGCCCGGTCAGGATGTGCGACAGCGTGCTCTTCCCCGCGCCGTTCTCACCGAGCAGCGCGTGCACCTCGCCCGCGGCCGCCTCGAAGTCGACGGAGTCGTTGGCGACGACGCCCGGGAACCGTTTGGTGATGCCGCGGAGGGAGACGGCGGGAGCGGAGTCTGCCACGGCTACTTCTCCTCGCGCACATAGGCGGCGCCGAGCGCTGCGGGGGCCCCGAGCCGGCGCCGGCCGCCGCTGGTGGAGACGACGACAAGGACCGCGATCGTCGCGATGTACGGCAGCCCGTTCGTCCAGAGCTCCGTCGGGCCGAGGCTGATGTTCCGCGCCTGCAGCTCGGGCGCGAGCGCCTGGAGCGCGCCGAAGAAGTACGCGCCGACCAGGCAGAGGCCCGGCCGCCAGAACGCGAAGATGACGAGCGCGATCGCGATCCAGCCGGCGCCACCGGTGATCCCGTCGACCCACTGCGGCGTGATCGAGAGCGTGAAGGTGGCGCCCGCGATGCCCGCCAGGGCGCCGCCGACCAGCGTGTGCGCGTAGCGATAGGCGACGACGTTGATGCCCATGGTGTCGGCCGCCGCCGGCGACTCGCCGACCGCCCGGAGGTTCAGCCCCGGCCGCGTGCGGGTGAGGTAGAACCAGACCGCGGCGACGGCGAGCCACGACGCGTACACCAGAACGGTCTGGCCGAACACGATCGGCCCGACGATCGGCCATCGCTGCATGCTCGCGGGAAACACCGCGTGGAACGTCTGGTTCGCCGGCAGGTCGGCGAGATTCAGGTCGTTGCCGAGGTACGACGAGAGCCCCCCGGCGCCCGCGAAGATCGTCAGCGCGAGCCCCGACACGATCTGGCTCGCACGCAGAGTGATCACGAGGAACGCGTGAATCGCAGCCATCGCAGCCCCCGCCAGCGCAGCCGCCACGACCGCCGCGAGCAGCACGATCGCCGTCGCCGCGTGGACACGCTGCACGGCCCAGAACCCCATCACGGCTCCGACGAGCATCATCCCCTCGACCCCGAGGTTCAGCACGCCCGACCGCTCGGTCAGCAGCTCGCCGAGAGCCGCGTACAGCAGCGGGGTGCCGTACGCCACGCCGGAAGCGAGCAGGACGACGGCGAGCTCGTGGTTCACGCGGCGGGCTCCGTGACGACCGCGGCAGGCGGCTTCCTCGGCCCACGCACGAGGCGCACGCGGTGGCGAACCAGCAGCTCGCCGCCGAGCGCCGAGAACAGGATGATCCCCTGGATCACGCCGACGAGCCCCGACGGGAAGTTGACGCCCTGCAGGGTGTTGCCCGCGTTCTCGAGGCCGCCGATGAGGAACGCGACCAGCACGACGGCGAGCGGGTTGTAGCGCGCAAGCGCCGCCACGACGATTCCCGTGTAGCCGTAGCCCTGCTTCTGCAGTCCGTTCGGGTCGCCGTCGAGCGCATGGCGAAAGTCACCGTCCTGGCTCGACTCCGCCGAGCCCGGCGATCGCGCCCGAGATCGCCATGACCGCCAGGATCTTCCGCCGGATCCGGATGCCCGCATAGCGCGCCGCGCGCTCCGAGTCGCCGAGCACCTGCACCTCGAAGCCGAACCGCGTGCGCGAGTAGAGCACCCAGACGACGACCGCCGCGAGCAGGGCCAGGCCTGCGCCCAGCGGCAGCGCGATCCCGCCCTGGATATGCAGCGTCGCCGTCGGCCAGACGGCAGACGACGGAAGCGGCTTGCCGGTCGGGAACGTCGTCGCGTTGAAGCCCTTGGTCTCGCGCCAGTACGACTCGCTCTGGAAGATCAGATACGTCAGGACGTAGCCCGCGACGTAGTTCAGCATCAGCGAGCTGAGAATCTCGTTCGTCTTGAAGAACGCGCGCAGGATCGCGGGAATCGAGGCCCAGAGCGCGCCGCCGGCGCACCCCGCCACGACCATCGCCGCGATCACGAACACGGAAGGCCCGCCGCGACCGCCGAAGTAGAGACCCGCCGCACCGCCCGTGATCGCCCCCATGTACATCTGGCCTTCGGCGCCGACGTTGAAGAGCCGCATCCGGAACGCCGCCGCGGCGGCGAGTCCGGTGAACGCCAGCGGCGTCGCGGCGATCAGCGTCTGGTCGAGCGAGCCCGCCGAGATGAACGCCGCGTCGAAGAGCTGGCGGTAGCTCGTCAGCGGGTTGTGTCCGGTCGCGAGGAGCACGAGTCCCGCCACCACGAGGGCGCAGACGAGCGACCCGGCCGGCACGGCAACCATCAGCCACCGCGGCTGGCGCAACCTCCGCTCGACGCTGAAGCGCATCGCTCCATCTCCTCTCGGGCGTCAGGGGGAGAGGCGCATGGTCGCGCCTCTCCCCCTGATCAGCGATCTAGCCCTTCGGGCTACCGATCACACCCTTGACGAGCCAGTTCATCGCATAGAGCTGCTGCACCGTCATGCGCTTGCCCTTCGGCACGCGCAACTTGCCGCTCTGGTCGTAGAGCGGCCCTGCGAACTCGTAGAACGAGCCGCTCTCGATCGCCTTCTCCTTGGCGGCAATAGCCGCCTTCGTCGCAGCCGAGACGTCCGGCCCGAACGGTGCGAGCCCGGTGAAGCCGTCCTTGATGCTGCCGTAGTAGAAGCCCGACTTCCACGTGCCGGCCATGGCCGCCTTGACCCGCTTCAGGTAGTACGGGCCCCAGTTGTAGACCGCGGCGGTGAGCCACGACTTCGGCGCGAACTTCGCCGCGTCGGAGTCGTAGCCGACCCACGGGACGCCGGCCGACTCGGCGAACTGGCCGGTTGCCGGCGAGTCGACGTTCTGGCCGAGCACGTCGGCACCCGAAGCGTGGAGGCTCTGGGCCGCCTTCTTCTCCTTCGCCGGGTCGTACCAGTTGTTCGTCCAGACGAGATGGACCTTCGCGCCCGGGTGCGTGAGCTGCGCGCCGAGCGCAAACGCGTTGGCGTGGCGGATCACTTCGGGGATCGGGAAGGCGACGACGTACCCGATGTCACCGGTCTTCGACGCCGCGCCGGCCGCCATGCCGGAGAGGAAGACGGTGTCCTCCGCCGCGCCGAAGTACTCCGACAGGTTCTTCGCGGTGTCGGTGCCCGTGGCCTGCTCGAACAGCACGTTCGGGTACTTCGCGGCGATCGCCGGGGTGACGAACCCGTACGACGTGGCGAAGATCAGCTTGTAGCCCTGCGCCGACAGGCTCGCCACGGTCTGGCTGAACTGCGCGCCGACCGCGATGTTCTCCTTGTACGTCGTCTGGACCTTGCTGCCGAGTGCCTTCTGGACGTACAGGCGTCCGTCGTCGTGGGCCTGCGACCAGCCGCCGTCGTTGTGGGGGCCGACGTAGATCCAGGCCACCTTGTAGGCGCCGCTCGACTTCGCCGTGCCGGACGCAGCGCCCAACGCGAGGGCGGCGACTGCCGCAACGATCACCAACGTGATCGCCGCGAGCGAGAACTTCCTCCTGGTCATGTGCTCCTCTCCTCTTGCAAACCGGTGATGCCGGGGGTGGGTCGAACATATCCGACCTCGCGGGTACCGAAGTCTGCACCCGGCCCCTCGCTGGGCCCCGTGTGTGCTTACACAGGGGCGCTGACGGCGTCGTCGGCGCTCCACGGAAACGTGATCCACCGGTCGGTCCGCCGCCAGACGTACTCGCAGTTCACGGTCGACCGCGGCTTCTCGTAGAGGACGGCACAGCGCACCTCGGCCACCTTGTCGGCGCAGAACTCCTTCACCAGCTCGAGCGTGGCGCCGGTGTCGGCGACGTCGTCGGCGATCAGGACCCGCGTCTCCTTGAAGTCGACGAGGTCGGGAACCGGCGGCAGGATCATGGGCAGCTCGAGCCGCTGATCGACCCCGGTGTAGAACTCGACGTTCATCGTGAACGTGTTCTTCACGCCGAGCGCGTAGCTCAGCGCGCCCGCGACCAGTAGGCCGCCGCGCGCGATCGCGAGCACCATGTCGGGCTTGTAGCCGTCGGCGACCACGAGCTCGGCAAGCGCTCTCGTGCCCTTGCCCAGCTCCTTCCACTTCATCAGCTTCGCGGTCGGTCACCCGGCGAGCCTAGCGAGCGCCGCGGTGAGGGCCTCGACACGGCCAGCTCGATGTCCTCGGCGCTCGTGAGCTCGTCGGGCGAATGGCTGATGCCGCCGTTCAGGCTGCGCACGAAGAGCATCGCCGTCGGGACACCTGCCGTGGCCAGCACCATCGCGTCGTGCCCGGCGCCGGAGACGAGCTCGGGCGCGCCGGGCAGCACCTCCCGCAGCGCGGCGAGCGGCGCGCCGCTCATCGCGACCGGGTCGATGCGGTGCCGCGCGACGAAGCCGATGTCGCGCACCAGGTCGTCGAGCTGCTCGGGCCGCGGCGCGCGCGCATCGACGATGACGGTCACCCGCGCCGGCACGACGTTGACGGCGTTCGGCTCGACCTCGACGAAGCCGACGGTGGCGACAGCGCCGTCGCGCGGCGACGGCGGCGACATGCTGGATGAAGGCGGCCGCCTTGAGCAGTGCGTCGTCCCGCGCCGCCATCGGCGTGGTGCCGGCATGGTCGGCCCGCCCCTCGAAGACGACGTCGCCGCGCGCCTGCCCGGCGATCGCCGTGACGATCCCGAGCGGCTCGCCGAGCCGCTCGAGCACGGGGCCCTGCTCGATGTGGAGCTCGACGAAGGCATCGGGAAACTCGGTCAGCCGGCGGCTGCCCATCGGCCCTGTCTCCTCCGCGCGGAAGACGACAACGCCGAGCTCGGCGTCGGGAAGCCGCTCGGCCGCCTCGATCGCCGCAACGACGCCGAGCGCGCCGTCGAACCGGCCTGCGGTCGGAACGCTGTCGAGGTGCGACCCGCACCACACGCGGGCAGCCCCGCGGCGGCCGTGCAGGTTGCCGGCCTCGTCCACCGACACCTCGAGGCCGGCCTCGCGCAGCCACCCCGCCGCGAGCACGTGGGCCGCGTCCTCCTCCGCCGAGTAGCCCGCGCGATGCTGGGCGATCGCATAGATCTCGTCGAGCCGGTCGAGGACACGCGCCTGCGAAGTCATCGCGGCAATGCTCGCAGCACTTGCCAGCCCGCGAGCGGGAACAGTGCAATCACGGCGAAGCCCAGCGACCACGAGCTGACGCCGACGAGCACCCCGAACAGGGCCGGGTAGACCGAGCCTGGGACGTTCAGGACCGTCTGCTGCAGCCCGATCGCCGATCCGCTGCGGCCCGGCCCGGCCATCTCGACGGCCGCCGCGAACGACAGCGGGTTCCAGCTCATCGAGACCACGATCGCAGCGATCAGGACGGGCACGAGGACGCCGATCGGCGCCGTGACGACCGCGGCGGCAGAGACCGACGAAGACCGTCGCAGCGAGCGCGAACGCCCGGAGCGGCTCGACGCGGCTGCCGAGCACGTCCGACCAGCGGCCGGCCGCGACCCTGCCGATGATCGCCAGCACCTGGGTCGCCGCCAGGACGGCCGCCGCGGAGCTCGTCGACAGCCCGCGCCGCTCGTGCAGGAACAGCACGGCGAAGCCGCCGATGCAGAGCTGCGGCGCGATCAGGAGCGCGCTGCCGATCGACAGCCGCCAGATCGCCCGGTCGCGGAGCGCCGCCCGGTTCGTGCCGACCGCGACCACCCCGGCGTACGGACCTTCCCTGATCACGAGCCCGCCGATCACTGTTCCGGCCAGGCACGCCAGTCCGAGCGACGCGAAGCCCCACTCGACGCCGCCGCTCGCCATGAGCGACGGCAGCCCGAGGGAGACCGCGAAGCCGCTCAGCGGAATCGCCGTCTGCCGGATGCCGAGCGCGAGCCCTCGACGCTCCGGCGGAAACCAGTGCAAGACCGCGCGGCCGCTCGCGGATTGCACGCTCGCACCGCTCAGCCCCGCGAGCGCGATCAGGACGAAGAGCGCCCAGAAGGTCCGGGTCTGTGAGGCCGCCAGAAGGGCGCCGCCGCAGCTCCCGAGTCCGGTCACGAGCACGACCCGCTCGCCGAAGCGGTCGGTTGCGAGTCCCCACGGGATCAGGCTGATCACCGACCCGCCGAGCGATCCGGAGAGGAGCAATCCGGTCTGGCCGAGCGAGAGGTGGAACTCGTCGCGCAGGAACGGCGCCATGACCGCGACGCCGTACCAGATCGCCGAGTAGGAGGCCTGCGAAAGAGTGCCGGCGGCGAGAACCGCCCATCCGTAGCGGCCCTCCCGGGCTGCGCTCACGACGCGAGGAGGTCGCGCACGCGAACCTGCTCGGTGAGCAGCCTCCGAAACCTCGCCGGATCGCCGTGCACGTACCGACGGCAAAGATCGCGGCCGGCGGAGTACGTGATCGCGTACGCCCGCCAGGTGGGGTCGGTGACGAAGCTGATCTCGTGTGCGGCCTGCTCGGACGTGCGCAGGCCCCAGCGCTCGACGTACGCCTGCGCCTCGCTGATCGGCCGGCCTTCCTCGTGGATCATCAGGGCCGCGTCGAGGCCGGCGCGTGCGCAACGTCTCGAAGCGCGACGCCGAGCTCGTGTGCCGCCTCGGCGTCGTAGCCCGCGCCGTGCGCCTGGAGCAGCGCCTGCACCTCGGCGCGGCCGCTTCGTCGAGGAGCAGATCCGCGCCGGTCTCGGCGATTCCTTCGCTGACGAGCGCCTGCCCGGTCGGCACCAGGAAGATCGATCTCCTCGAGCAGGTCGCGGTCCCGCACGAGCAGCTGCTCCTTCCAGACGTGCTCGAGATGGTGGCCGGGATACGCCTCGTGCGCTGCGAGCTGGACGAGATCGGGGCCGGAGGTCGGGACATCGACGTTCACGACCACACGACTCGTCAGGTTGCCGCTGTAGTAGTTGAACGCCCACCACGGCTCGTCGCGCACCTCCTCGATCGTCAGCCCCTCGCCCTCGGGCAGGCCGAAAGCGTCACCGGCGCGGGTCCGCAGGTCGGAGACGACGTCGCGCAGCGCCGGCACCAATCGCTCGACCGCCACCACATGCCGCTGTTTCCAGGCGAGCCGCCGCTCGGCGAGCGAGCCGCACGCCGGGCAAGAGCCGGTAGAGCTGCTCGTGCGCCTCTGCGTACACCTCTTCCGGCGCGCGCGCAGGCCGAACGCCGTAGCACCGCTCGACCTCGTCGGCGTACGAGATCGCTTCACCCGCGAGGACGCCCGCGTAGGCGCGCAACGCGCCGAGCTGGTCGCGCAGCCATCCGTCGCCGGTCGCGCCGAGCAGTGCGTCGGCCTCCTCGACCAGCTCCTGGATCGGCGCGAGTTGCTCCGCCTCGACCTGGGCCGCCAGCTCGTCCGGCCCGAAGTAGGCGTCGACGAGACCGTCGACGTGGCGGCCGAGACGCAGCCCCAGGAGCACGTACCGCTCGGCTGTCACCTCGGCGGGAGCGCGACGAACTCGGGCTCGACGCCGATTCCGGCGCGGGCGAGCAGCTCGGCGACGGCCCGGCGGCCGCGCTCCCCCATGTCGAGCGTGAGCTCGTTCACGTACATCGCCACGAACTCGTCCGCCGTGGCGGCGTCGATCCCACGCCCGAACCCCGCCGCGTAGGCCATGGCCTCACCGCGATGCTCGAGGCCCGAGTCGATCGCGTCGCGCAGGACGGCGGCCACATCCGACGCGCGCTCGACGTCACGGCGAATGCCGACGAGGCCGAGCGGCAGCGGCAGCCCGGTCTCGTCGTGCCACCAGACGCCGGTGTCCAGCACCTTCACCAGCCCGGCGGCAGCGTAGGTCAGCTGGCCCTCGTGGATGATCAGCCCCGCCTCGGCGCGGCCCGAGGCGACCTCGTCGAGGATCGCGTCGAACGGCAGCTCGCGCACCCGGAGGTCGTTCGTGCCGAGCAGGAGGCGCAGCGCCAGGTACGCCGTGGTCAGACGCCCCGGAATGACGATCTCGGTCGCGCGAAGCTCGTCGAGCGACAGCTCGCGCTGCGCGACGACGATCGGGCCGTACCCCTCGCCGAACGAGGCGCCGTGGGCGAGCAGCAGGTAGCGGTCGGCGACCTCGGCATAGGCGGCGGCCGAGAACGCGGTCACCTCGAGCCGGCCTTCGAGAGCCCATTCGTTCAGGGTCTGGATGTCGGAGACGACCGGCTCCAGCTCGAGACCGCGCGTGTCGACCGTCCCCGCCTCGAGAGCCCACACCATGAATGCGTCGTCTGGGTCGGCGCTGTGTCCCACGCGGATCGGCACGGCCGACCACGTTACCCTGCACGTCGTGAGCAAGGTGCAGCTGTCCGAGTCGATCCAGGACTACCTGAAGAGCATCTACAAGCTCCAGGCCGAGACCGGCCGCGTGACGATCGGCGCGCTCGCCCACGACAAGGCGGTTTCGGCGGCGTCGGCGAGCGCGATGGTGAAGAAGCTCACCGCGCTCGAGCTGCTCGCACACGAGCGCTATCACGGCGCCTACCTGACGCGCGGCCGGCGAGCGCGTCGCGCTCGAGGTGATTCGCCACCACCGGCTGCTCGAGCTCTACCTCGCCGAGACGCTCGGCCTGCACGTCGACGACGTCCACGACGAGGCCGACCGGCTCGAGCACGTCATCTCCGAGGAACTCGAGGCGCGGATCGACCGCGCGCTCGGCTTTCCGACGCACGACCCGCACGGGGATCCGATCCCCGACGCGAATCTGAGGTGGCCGGCCGCGCCAGCGGCCCGTCCGCGCAAGCGGACCAGTGGAGGTCAGCGCCCGAAGAAGTAGCGCTCGAGCGGCTCGAGCAGCTCCTCGCGGCGGAACGGCCGCGCGGTCTCGTCGCCGCCTTCCTCCTCCGAGACGACGACCTCGTCCTCGAGGGCCGAGTTCGCAGCCTCGAGGCAGTCCTCGAGCTCGAAGCCCTGCCAGAGGTAGTCGTCCTCGCGGGCTGCGTCGCTCTGGCGGTGCTCCGGGTCGACGATCCGGCCGACCGCCCACACGGCTCCGGGACGGCGCTCGATCCAGATCAGCACGCGCTCGCGCGTGCCGTCGTCGCCTCGCCCTTCGACGATCCTCTGTGCGAAGCGCCCCGAGCCGGCCTGGGCTTTCACGCCTCGACTATACAATCGACGCCGTGGGCCTGAAAGACGCATTGGGCGGAGTGTTCTCGTTTCTGCAGTCCCGCTCCCAGATCGAGGAGCGGCTCGCGCAGTACGTCATCCGCGAGCACAAGCGCGGCCGCCCGCTCGGCGAGATCCTCGAGGACTCGTACGTGAAGAACCGGTGCACGCCCGAGCAGGTCGCGCGGCTGCTCGACCGGCCGGAGCTGATCCATTCGCTCGGCAACGACGTGGTCGCCGACGCTCGCCAGACGCTCGCGAACTAGAGCTCCCGCCCCAGCGCCGGCGGCACGGGCCAGCTCGAATACGCGCGCGGCCGCGGCCAGATCCCACGCCGCGAGACCGTTGGACTTGAAGACGACGATGTCGTCGTCGCTCGCGCGGCCCTGCACCTCGCCCGCGACGACCTCGTGCAACTCGTGCACCTCGAGCCAGTCGAGCACGCCGCGTGCGACGGGCTCGATCAGATCGCCCGCCTCGAGCCTGCGACTGGGCGCGCAGGTCGCAGCAGACGAACGACGCCCGCTCGAGGACGACGTTGTCGAGCTCCCGCCACGTCGGGCTCGTTCGCGCCGATGCCGCACACGAGCGCGCCCGGCTGCAGCCACTCGCCGCGCAGCACGGGATCGCGCGCCGTCGTCGCCGTGACGACGATGTCGCAGGCACCCGCGTCGCTGTGCGACTCGCCCGCCTCGCAGTCGTGCTCGCGGCAGAACCGGGCGAGCCTGCTCGGGTCGCGCCCGTAGACGACAACGCGGTCGAGCGACGGCAGAGCCGACGCGCAGCGCGGCGACGTGGCCGGCCGCCTGGCGGCCGCAGCCGATCACGCCGAGGCGTCGACGCGCCCGGGCGCGCGAGCCGCGTCGCCGCGACGGCCGTGGCCGCCGCGGTGCGGAGCCGGCCCAGGTGGTCCGCCTCGATCAGCGCCTCGATCCGCGTGCCCTCGATCGCGACGAGGACGACGAGAAACGGCGTGCCGCTCCCCGTCCAGGCGTACGTCTTCAGCCCTGCGTAGCCGAGCTCGGCGTCGGCGGCGGGCATCGCCGCGAAGACACCGTCCGCGATCTCGAGCCGCACGCGATCGGGGTTCTGCACCGCGCCGCGGGCAAGCCGTTCACACGACGCCTCGACGGCCGCGAACGCCTCGGCTGGGGTCAGAAGCGTCTCGACGTCCGCTTCCGTGAGGTACAGCGGCACGCGCTCAGTTTAAGGCGCGTACCCGTGCACTCGCGGGCCGGATCCAGACCGACGCGTGCGCCGGCTCGACGGCCCGGTCGACCGCCTGCAGCAACTCGCTGCGCACGGTCTCGAGGTCGACCGCGTCGCGCAGGCGCAGCGTGAACGCGGCGACGATCGCCTCGGCGTCGTAGCGGGCGCGGTTGAAGCGGCGGTCGACGAGCCGCTGCACGCGCAGCCGCAGCGGGTTGAACAACGCGGCCGCCGCGAGGGTCGAGGCGGCGACGCCGACCGGCGACGAGAACGGCAGCACGTCGGTGGTCAGGACGACGATCCCGACGAACACGCCGGCCAGCAGGCCGGTGATGATCAGGTACGAGAGGGTGCGGCTGATCAGCCGGTCGATCTCGTACAGGCGGTACTTGAGGATGCCGACGCCCATCGCGACCGGAAGCGCCATGACCCGCGAACCGAAGCCGCCGACCACGTTCTTGCGGTCAGGGTGAGCAGGAGGCCGACGATCGAGACCGCCCCTCCGCTCAGCAGCCACTTCAGCTGTTGGCGGTACTCGCCGCTCGAGCGCCGGTAGCCGACGACCTGCCGCGCCACGCAGGCCACGAAAACACCACGTAAGCCAGAGCGAGCGCGACCGTCAAGACGCCGTGTGCCGGAGGACGTGCCGGCGGAGAGCGCACTTCGCCGTGGGCGTCGACCCGGATGTGCCGCGCCACGCACCCGGTCACGTCGTTCCAGGTGCTAGTCGCGACGCGCAAGTGCGCAGACCGCCGGTAGTACACGCGGAGACATCCACCGCCACCGCCGCGAGAGGCGGCCGTCGGGGAAGAGCCCGATCGGCAGGGGCAGCAGCAGGAGCGAGCCAGATCCAGAACGCGGCGAAGAACGCAGCCACGCGCGGGAGCGGCAGCCGTGGAAGCCCTTGTGGTAGTAGAGAAGGCGTAGGTTCCGCCGTCTCCGGAAGCACGAAGACGAACGTCAGCACGAGCAGGATCCAGCCGATGGGATTCCGCGGCTGACGCCGGGCGACGACGTAGCCGACGACTCCGAACGGGATGACGACGATGCCCTGCGACAGGTCGTGGCTCGGATGGTGAGCGGCACCGCGGCGACCAGGCAGGAGCACGGTCGCGAGGCCGAGCACCAGCGCGGTCGCGCGGCGACGCGAGCCGGTCGCAGGCCGGCCACGGCCTCCGGCCGGTCGAGCGGATTCGCGATCACGGCGATGCGCGCAATCTAGACCGCGAGCCGTTCCGAGAACGTTACGGCGCCGACAACGAGCTCGCGACGAGGCCGCGAGAGCCGACCTTGTTCGCTCCGCGGTGGATCGCGGCGGCGAACGCCGCGGCCGGGACGGGGCGGCTGAAGTGGTAGCCCTGCGCGTAGTCGCAGTCGAAGCTCGCGACGGCGTCCAGGGTCTGCTGGTCCTCGATGCCTTCGGCGACAACCTGCAGACCGAGGGCGTGGGCGAGTTCGATTGTCGAGCGGACGATCGCGGTGCTGCGGGGATCCGTGCTGATGCTGGCCACGAACGACCGGTCGAGCTTGAGCTCGTCGACGGGGAGGTCGCGCAGGTAGGCAAGGGCGCAGTAGCCGGTGCCGTAGTCGTCGATCGCAATTCGGCACCCGAGCAGGCGCAGGGCCTCGAGCACCGTTCGCGCGCGCTCTGGGTCGAACATGATGACGCTTTCGGTGATCTCGAGCTCGAGCGCGTCGGCCGGGACGGAGTGCTCGTCGAGCAGTGTCTCGATCCGGTCTGCGAGTGAGTCGTCGAGGAGATCTGACGCCGACAGGTTGACGGCGACACTGATGTCGAGCCCGGCCGTCTCTCCAGATCGCGACCTGTCGCACGGCTGCCTCGAGCACTTCCCGTGTGACGGCGTGCATCAGCCCGACCTGCTCGACGATCGGGAGGAATGCGTCCGGGTAGAGCAGCCCGCGGGTGGGGTGCTGCCAGCGCACGAGCGCCTCGGCGCCGAAGATGACACCGGACGCCACGTCGATCTTCGGCTGGTAGTGCAGCACGAGCTCGTGGCTGATCGAGGGCGGCGGTGAGGTCCTGGATCGTCTCGAGCCGGATGCGGTTGGCCTCGTCGAGTTGCGGGTCGTAGCGCTCCGCCCGGGAGTGGGCGTCCTTCGCGGCGTACATCGCGACGTCGGCGCGCCGGAGCAGATCGACGATGCCGACCGCCTCGTCGTTGCGTTCGGCGACGCCGGCGCTCGCGTTGACGAGCAGCCGCGCGCCGTCGATGGTGAAGGGCTCCGTGATCCGATCGAGGATCCCGACGGCGATCTGGCGGCTTTCGTCGGTGGGCGCGAGCGTGACCAGGAGGGCGAACTCATCACCGCCGAGCCGCACGAGCAGGTCGTCGTTCGCTCACGCAGGCGGCGAGGCGCCGCGCGATCTCTCGGAGCAGCTCGTCGCCCGCGGGATGACCGAAGCGGTCGTTGATCTCCTTGAAGTTGTCCAGGTCGATGAGGATCAGCGCGATCCGATCGGCCGGCGTTCGCGGACTCGAGGCTCTGCTCCGCCGTGCTCGAAGAGCGAGCGTCGGTTCCCGAGCCCGGTGAGGTCGTCGGTGACAGCCTGGCGACGAGCGTCGGAGAGGCGTTGAACCTGCCGGAAGCTCACGAAGGTCCTCGCGGCGGCGAGCAGCAGCGTGAAGGTTGCCAGCGACATCACGCCCGGGTGCGCGCCAAAGGAGAAGGTCGCGAGGATCCCGAGCGCGGCGACGGTCGCCAGCATCGGGATCGCCAGCATCGTCCTCGAGCGAGCAGTGCCGATCTCCGCCGGCCGCTGCGGCGACCAGAGCGAGCGAGCGATACAGGTGATGCCGGTCATCCAGCCCAGAGCTCAGCCAGGGCGCCGACGGCGTAGATACCCGCGTCCACTCGAATCGCGTAGGCGACGTCGGCCGCGCAGAAGATCGCCATCCCGCGGCGAGCCACACCCAGATCGATCCGCCACGCACCCCTCGCATGGCGAGCAGCCCACCGATCATCGCGACGAGGATCAGATCCCCGACGGTGTACGCCCCGCCGACGAGCACGGCGGCGGAGCTGCCCTGAGGGCCGGAGTGGAGAAGGCTCAGACCTGCGGCGAGCGCGGTCGCCGCGCCGGCGGCGCCGATCGCTCCGTCGAGCCACACGGCCCTCGGGAAGGAGCCGTGCTCGCGGCGCGCCAGCCAGACCACCGCGGCGGCGACGGACACGTAGAACCCGAGATAGGCGATGTCCGACGGAGCCGGAACGGGCGGGTGGGCCTGATACTGCGTCCACGCCGAATAGATCACGTTGCCGGCCGCCTGGGAGAGCATCGCGAGGCCGAGCCAGATCGCCGGACCCGGCGTGACCGTCGACGGAACGCATACCCGAAGCAGGCCAGCGTCGGGACCAGCAGCGCAAGATTCCCGATCACGATGAACACGGGCTTGTCGAACTGCGCGCCGAGCAGCACCGGGAACCAGACGAGGACGCACGAGGTTCACGACCAGCACGGCCGTGATCGTCTTCCGCGTTCGAGCGCCCGGCTACGTGCGGATCCCGGGGGCGGGCAGCGTGGCGGGCTCGATCTCGGCCCGACGGAAGCCGATACGCGACATGTCTCAAGGTTGTCGGCAGAGACAGGCACCGCCCCTATCCGGGGTAACTACTGATCACGGCTGCCCCGGATGGAGGGCGAGCGGCGCAGTCGGTTACTTGAGCTTGCCGAGATAGGTCGCGTCGAAGCGGCCGGTGACATCCGGACACGCGCCGGACGTGACGAGAAACGTCCCGGTGATGTGACGTCGATCTGCCGACAGGTGCAGCCGCAACGTCCCGCGCGAGTCACCATGATGGTTGAACGTCGCGACGAGCGAGTTCCCGTGCGCAGTGCCGACAATGCTTCCGCCGAGCAGATTCGCGCAGCCCTTCCAGTGATACGCGCCGGTGACATGGTTGCCCTTTTGCACCAGCGTGAAGAGGCCTGAACCCGCGCCGTATTCGCCGGCGGCGCGCTGCCACCGCCCACTCCAGGACGACGTCGATGCCTGGGCCACAGCCGCTGCGGCGAGGGAGAGGAACAAGACCAGTACGGCTGCGCGACGCATCGGGGTGACTCTAACGTGATCGGCCGTCCAAATGCGCCCGGCAAGATTCGAACTTGCGACCTCTGCCTCCGCAGGGCAGCGCTCTATCCCCTGAGCTACGGGCGCGTCAGGACGGGTCAGTGTAGCCGCGCGGAAATCCCGGCTACGGCCAGCTCGGCGTCTTCCGGCACCTCGACGCGTACGTACGCCAGCGCGAGCCCGGGCACCGAGCTCGTGATGCGGCCGACCTCCTTGCCCGCGTACGAGACGGGCGTCTCGGGCTCGGCCGGCCCGCCGTCGAGGTCGAGTACGCGCAGGCGCCGGTTCACCTTGCCGCGATGGTGCTGGCGCGCGATCGGCTCCTGCCCCGGGTAGCACCCCTTGGTGAACGAGACGGCTCGCTCGACGAGACCGGTCTCGGCGGGCAGGACACGGTCGTCGAGCTCGCGGCCGAACCGCGGCGTGCCGGCTTCGATCCGCAGCCGTTCGAGGTCGGCGTCGTCGAGCGTCGGCTCGATCTCCTCGTCCAGTACCTCGACGGCGGGGCGTCCGTAGTCGGTGTTCGGATGCCGCCTGTGCCTGAACCGGCAGCCCCCGAAGACGAGCGTCGAGGTGTGTTCCTCGAGGGCGATCTCGCACTTCGCGGCGAAACGCATTCTCGTCAGGTGCGCGCGCACGACTTCGCCGAGCTCGGGCTCGGTGAGGAGCAGGAAGTCGTCGTCGGCCCGGCGCCAGATGACGAGTGGCGCGATCACGCGCGCTTTCGCGGTCAGCAGCAGCGCCTGGCAGCTCTCGCCCGCGAGCACGTCGTTCGAGACCATCCGCTGGAGGTAGTCGCCCGCGTCGGGGCCATGCACGCGAACGAACGCCCGCGGCCGGCGAGCTTCTGCTGTAACGGTTTGCACTCTCCCTAGACTAGAGATCATGTTTCGGTCGAGAGCGGAGCGCAAAGCGGTCGAGGCGGGCTACGACCCGGCGCGCCTGCCGCCCGGGCAGTACCTGACGGAGAAGTGGCCGGTGCTGCACGCCGGGTCGGTCGCGAAGTACCGGAACCTCGACGACTGGACGCTGCGCGTGTTCGGCGAGGTCGAGAACGAGCTCGAGCTTTCGTGGGCCGAGCTCGGCGCGCTGGCGCGCACCT
>CAVTLL010000010.1:0-112717 GCA_963735535.1 uncultured Actinomycetota bacterium
CACGGAATCTGAACGCACCCTCCACACGCAGCGAACTGATCGGGGGTCAGGGGTGCGTCCGAGGCACCGAAGTCGACCGAGCGATTCGAGATTGCCTGGATGCCGCCTCCAGAGCCGATAGCCGCATACTGGATTGTGTAATCGAACGCGGATCCGAGTGCCGGCGTCCAGACCGACACGAGCGGCGAGACGAATGTGCTTCCCGCGCCCGTCAATGTTGTCGACGATTGCTTCGCGCCGGCAGCTGTCACCGCCAGCAGTGCGGCCGCAGCCGCGCAAAGAAGGGCTAGACCCTTCGTTTTCATGAACGCTCTCCTTGTGTCCGTGGGCTATTGCGTAGCTCCATTCCAATCTGCCCTTGGGACGCCACGAGACGTGCTGAAAGGGGGTAACGGAGAGGTAACAGGGTTGTGAACCTGAGCCTCGATGGCGCTACTGCACTTGTCCGAGCTTGCGCCGCGACCGGTCGAGAATCATTCGCGAGACGACGGTCATCACGAGCACGAAGGTGATCAGCACGAATGCCGCCGCCCACGCTTGCGCATTCAGGTTCTTGTCTGGCGCCTCGGAATACTCGAATATGATCACCGGGATCGAGGCGACCGGGAGTGAGGGGTTGGTGCTGACGACCTGTCCAAAGATCGAACAGGTGAAAAGCAAGGGCGCTGTCTCGCCGGCTGCGCGCGCGATGGCCAGCGTTGTTCCCGTCACGATTCCTCCGAACGACGCCGGAATGACGATGCTGACGACGGTTCGCCATTTCGACACGCCGAGCGCGTAGCTCGCTTCGCGGAGGTGATTCGGAACGAGAGCGAGCACCTCCATCGTGGTTCGGGCAATCAGCGGCACCATGATGACCGAGAGCGCGAAACCACCTGCCCACGCGCTCTGGTGGTGACCGATCCCGAGCAGTGGTAACGCCGCGGCGACGACCAACTCGAAGACGAAGATACCGATCACAATCGACGGGAAGCCGTTCAGCACATCCAACCAGAGTTTCATTTGCTCCCCGACCCGGGCGGGAGCAAACTCGCTGACGAAGATCGCGACGAGCACCCCGATCGGGATCGCGATTGCTGACGCGATCAGCACGAGCATGATCGTTCCGATGATCGCGGGCGCGATACCGCCGCCGGTCTCTCCAAAGACGGCCTGGCCTTTGATGAAGAAGTCGACGTTGAGCGCCGGGAGCCCTCGAACGAGGACCGAGCCGACGAGGACAACGAGCATCCCGACTGCCAGGAGCGCCGATGCGACCGCTGCGCCCATCGCGACGTAGTTGACGATCAACCGCCGGCGGCCGCGACCGGTCGCGCGAAGGGATGGCGGGTGTGTCTGAAGGTTGGGGACTGTGCTCATCTTGCACCCGCTCTTTGCGCGTCGAAGCGATGCACGATGCGCTGCGCAACGAGGTTCGTGGTGAATGTGATCACGAGGAGGATCAGCCCGAGGTAGACGAGCGACGAAAGCTCAATGTTGGTCGGCGCGCTCTGATAGCTGCTTGCGAGCTGGCTCGCGAGCGTGTTCCCTTGCCCGAAGATCGTGGTCGGGAAGGGCCGGAGGCTATTCCCGATTACCTGAGTGACTGCGATCGCCTCGCCGAGCGCCCGGCCGAGGCCGAGCGTCACGGCCGCAACGATGCCCGCCCGCACGTACGGGATCACCACGCCCCTGACCATCTCCCATCTCGTTGCTCCGAGTCCGATCGATGCCTCTTTGACGTCGTGGGGAACCGTCACGAACAGCTCGCGGCAGATGGATGAGGTGATCGGGATCATCATGATCGTCAAAACGACGATCGCCTGCAGGACCCCCGCCTGCTCAGCCGGGCCCGAGAAGATTGGAAGCCACCCGAGCGTGTGCCCGAGAAACGGCTCGATGTGCACTCGCATGAATGGGCCGAGGACGAAGATGCCCCATAGCCCGATCACGACGCTCGGGACGGCCGCCAGCATCTGGATCAGAGACCCGATCACACCGCGAACAGACGGCGGAGCGAGCTCGCTGAGAAAAAGGCCGATCGCGATCGACAGCGGCGCCGCGAACAGGAGAGCCCCGAACGACGTAACAAGCGTGCCGATGATGAACTCACGTGCGCCGAATACCTCCGTCACGGGGTTCCAGGTGGAGTCCCACACGAACGAAATTCCGAACGTGCTTATCGCGAGACGCGCGCCGTCGATTACTTTCCAGATGATCCCCGCGATGATCACCAGCACGCCGAGTGCTGCCAGACCGGTCACGACGCGAAGCGCTCCGTCCCCGAAACGATCCAGGACACGTCGTGTCCGGCGGATGCCGACGATGGGCGTCGGCGCTTCAGCGGAAGCTTCCATGACCAACACCAAATCAAGAGGTCGGGAGCGCCGCGAGGGTCCGTCACCGATCTGACACATCATGTTCACACAATGTGTACTCGGTGCAATCGACTACGGGCGAAACTCGCTGAGTGAGCGTCGTTGAGCCTCCGCACTCGGGTGCACCCGCTCCGTTGAGCTCGGAGAAAAGGGCAGGTTTGCCCTCTCTGGAGGTCGCGGCGCAGGGCTCGAGCACCTCGTTCTCGAAGGAGACGGTGTTCGACATCAAGGATCTTTCGGTCTACTACGGCAAAGCGCTCGCTGTCGAAGGCGTTTCCCTCGAGATCTATCGGAATGCGATCACCGCGTTGATTGGCCCGTCGGGTTGCGGCAAATCGACCTTCCTGCGCTGCATGAACCGGATGAACGACCTCGTTGCAAGCGCGAAGGTCGAGGGGAGCCTGATCTACAACGGCACCGACATCTACGGCGCCGATGTCGATCCGATCGAGGTTCGTAGGAGAATCGGGATGGTGTTCCAGCGCCCGAACCCGTTCCCGAAGTCGATCTACGACAACATCGCCTACGGCCTGCGAATCCTCGGGATGAAGGACAACCTCGACGACCGCGTCGAGCATGCCCTGAAGCGCGCCGCGATCTGGGACGAAGTGAAGAATCGGCTCAAGAAGTCGGCTCTGGGCCTGTCCGGAGGACAACAGCAGAGACTGTGCATCGCGAGGGCGATCGCCGTCGAGCCCGACGTAGTACTCCTCGACGAGCCGGCCTCGGCGCTCGATCCGATCTCGACCCAGGCGATCGAGGATCTGATGCACGAGCTGAAGAAGGACTACACGCTCGTGATCGTCACGCACAACATGCAGCAGGCAGCGCGCGTCGCGGAGATGACTGCGTTCTTCAGCCTCCAGGTGGAGGAGGAGGGCAGGCACGGGGTGCTCGTCGAGTACGACTCGACCGAGAAGATCTTCACCTCGCCGGCCGACGAGCGGACCGAGGGGTACGTCACCGGCCGGTTCGGATGAGAGCGTCGTTCCACGAGGAGCTCGAGCAGCTCGAGGCGGCGATCCAGGAAGAGGGCGACCTCGTCCTGCGGGCGCTCCGCTCGGCGCTGAATGCCCTTGCGCGAGGCGACGCAGAGCTGGCCGAGGAGGTGATCGGCTTCGACGACGAGATCGACCGCCGCTACCTCTCGATCGAGACGGGCGTGCAGTCGCTGCTCGCCCGCCAGACCCCGGTCGCAACCGACCTTCGCCTCGTGCTCGCGATTCTGCGGGTGAACCTGCACCTCGAGCGAATGGCCGACTACTGCGTGACGGTCGCGAAGCTGACGAAGCTGATGGGGAACCTCGATGTCAGTGACGACGGCATCCTCGACTCGCTCGAGGACATGGGCCGCCGCGCCGAGCAGATGATCAGGGTCGCGCTGGACGCGTTCGCCGACCGGGACGTCGAGAAGGCGACCTCGCTCAACGAGCTCGATGACCTGATCGATCGCGCGAACCGCCAGGCCGTCGACGACGTGCTCTCCCTGGGCGACTCGCCCGAGGAGCGCGAGTACGGGCTGCGGATGCTCGTGATCTCCCGCTGCGTCGAGCGGATCGGCGATCACGCCGTCGACATCGGCGAGCAGATCACCTTCGTGGTCACGGGCGAGCTCCGAGAGCTCACCGACGCTTCTCACTAAGCTCAGCGCACATTGAGCGCCAACGAGACGCAGGATGCGGCGCGCCGTACGCGCCTCGCGAACGAGCGCACCTACCTCGCCTGGCTCCGCACCGGTCTCGCCGCGTTCGCGGTATGCATCGCCCTCGGGCGCATCGTGCCGGGTGTCGCGAACGTCACGGCGTGGCCCTACCAGGTCGTCGGGGCCTGTTACGGCGTGCTCGGAATCGGGTGCCTCGTCTTCGCACACATACGCGTGCAGGCCGTCGAGCGAGCGGTCGACCGCGGCGAGTTCGCGCGCTTCGACGCGCGTGTCGGGCTTCTACTGCTCGTGTTCGGGATCGCGCTCGGCCTCGCGACGATCGCGCTCGTGATCTTCGGCTAGATGTCTGAGGCTTGAGGTGCTCACGAGAGCGCGAAGCCGATCGAGACCGCGACTCCGAGTACGAGGCAGTAGACCGCGAACGGGATCAGCGTTCTCGTCTGGAAGTAGCGCATCAGGAAGCGGATGCTCAGGTAGGCGCTGAATGCCGCCGCGAGCGCGCCTGCAAGCGCCGGGCCGCGAACGCCGTTGCCCTCGCTACCGGCCAACTCCGGGAGCTTGAGCAGCGCCGCGGCGCCGATGATCGGCGTCGCGAGCAGGAACGCAAACCGTGCCGAGTCCTCGTTCGAGAGGCCGGCGAGCAATCCGCCGCCCATCGAGGCGCCGGACCGAGAGAGACCCGGAATGAGCGCGAGCGCCTGCGCGCCGCCGATGCCGACGGCCTGGCTCCAGCCGAGCTGCCGTGCGATCCGGGTGTCGTCATCGCTGTCTGTCTGGGGAGCGCGGCGGCGAAGCCGCTCGGCCCCGAAGAGCATCAGGCCGTTCAGGGCGATGAACAGCCCGGCCGATGTCGACGACGCGAAGACGCTCCGAAGCTTGTCCTGAAGCAGCAGACCGAGAATCCCGGCAGGGATGGTGCCGACGATCAGCAGCCAGCCGAGCTTCGCGTCGGTGTCGTCGGCCGCGATCCCCCGATCACGCAACGAACGTCCGAGGCCTTTCACGATCCGCACCCAGTCGTGCCAGAAGAAGCCGAGCAGGACGAGTGCAGTCGCGAGGTGCGTCGCGACGAGGAACGTCAGGAAGTACTTGTCGTTCTGATGGATGTTCCAGCCGAACAGCCGCGGCAGGATCACGGCGTGGCCGAGGCTCGAGATCGGGAAGAGCTCCGTGACACCCTGGATCAGCCCGAGGATGATCGCCCGCGGGTACGTGATCAGCGAAAGGAGGATCACGCAGCGGTAGTTTTCTTCGGAGCCGAGCGGAACCAGGCGAAGACGAGGCACGCTGCGCCGAGAAGAATGGCTGCGATCCCGTGCTTCACGTGATGGTGGGACGACCCGGCCTGATGGCCCGGAAAGAAGCTCGGCAGCGACCCGGCGGGGTCGACGAAGTAGACGACCCCCACCGCGATCAGCGCAATACCGGCGATCACGGCGATGACGACGAGCAACCGGTCGTTCCGCATCGGCCGAAGCATAGTGACACTATGGTTGCGGGTGACGCGCCTACCGAGGATCCGGCGACGGGGGTTACCGGAACTCTAGAGTTCACGGACAGACACACCACATTCCCTGCGCTTCGGGGATGATGAGGTTCCTTGGCAACAACGCCCCGGCCGATCACAGACACCCCCAGCCAGACCCTCCTGAACCGGGAGCTTTCGTGGCTGGACTTGAACAAGCGCGTCCTCGACCTCGCCGCAGATCCGGGCGAGCCGCTGCTCGAGCGCGTCAAGTTCTGCGCGATCTTCTCATCGAACCTCGACGAGTTCTTCATGGTTCGGGTCGCCGGGCTGCTCGACCAGATAATCGCGCGTGTCAGCGTCCGCTCGCCCGACGGGCGCACCCCACAGCAGGCGCTTTCCGAGGTGCGCGAGCGCGTGCTCGAGCTGACGAGTGCGCAGTCGAAGCTCTGGCGCGACGAGCTCGTGCCGGCGCTTGCCGCCGAGGGGATCTTTTTGGGCACCGTCGAGGACCTCACCGAGACCGAGCGCGGCGAGCTCGAGGCGCGCTTCATCCGCCAGATCTACCCCGTCCTGACTCCGCTTGCAGTTGGGCCGGGCCAGCCGTTCCCCTACATCTCGGGGCTCTCGCTTTCGCTCGGCGTCACCGTGCGCGACCCGGACTCGGGGGAGGAGCGCTTTGCACGCGTGAAGGTGCCGGAGACGCTGCCGCGGTTCGTCGCGATCGGCGACCGCGGGCTGATGATCCCGCTCGAAGGCGTGATCTCGCATCACCTCAGCTCGGTGTTCCCGGGGATGGAGCTGACCGAGCGCGCGGCATTCCGCGTGACACGCGACGGCGACACGGAGATCTCGGACGACGCGGACGACCTGCTCGAGGCGGTCGAGAGCGAGCTGCGCAAGCGCCGCTTCGGCGCCGTTGTCCGGCTCGAGGTGTCGAGCTCGATCTCCAGGGCGATGGTGGCCCGGCTCACCGAGCGTCTCGCCGTCCGGCCGGACGCGGTGTACCCCGTTCACGGCCTGCTCGACCTGCGCGAGGTGATGCAGCTCTGCGACCTTGACCGCCCCGATCTCAAGTACGAGCCGTGGGTGCCGCAGACGCAGCGGCGGCTGGCCAAGCCGAAGGACGGCGACATCTTTGCGGAGATCGCCTCGTCCGACATCGTCGTGCAGCACCCGTACGACTCGTTCGCGACGAGCGTCGAAGGCTTCGTCCGGGCCGCCGCCAAGGATCCCGCGGTCGCGACGCTGAAGACGACCGTGTACCGCACGAGCCACGACTCGGCTCTTGCGCCGGCTCTGATCGAGGCTGCCGAGAACGGCAAGCAGAGCGTCTGCATCGTCGAGCTGAAGGCGCGGTTCGACGAGCGGCGGAACATTGAGTGGGCGCGCTCGCTCGAGCAGGCCGGCGTCCACGTCGTGTACGGGTTCCCGGACCTGAAGATCCACGCCAAGACAACGCTGGTCATCCGGCGCGAGGGCGACTCGCTCCAGCGCTACGTCCACATCGGCACCGGCAACTACCACGCGACCACGGCGCGGATCTACGAGGACGTCGGACTATTCACCGCCGACCCGGAGATCGCGGCCGACATCGCCGACCTCTTCAACTTCGTCACCGGCTTCGGGCGCCCGAGCTCGTTTCGTAAGATCCTGGTCGCGCCGTTCAACCTCCGCCGCGAGCTCGTCGAGCGAATCCGGGCGGTCGGCGCCGCAGCCGCGGCCGGCGAGCACGCCCGCATCAGAATCAAGGTCAACAACCTCGCCGACCCGCAGATCACCGAAGAGCTCTACAAGGCGTCACAGTCAGGCGCCGAGATCGACCTGATCATCCGCGCGGTCTGCGTCCTGCGGCCCGGCGTCGAAGGCCTTTCCGAGCGAATTCGCGTCCGCTCGATCCTCGGCCGCTTCCTCGAGCACAGCCGGCTCTACTGCTTCGAGGCAGGGGACTCGAAGACCTATCTGCTCGGCAGCGCCGACCTGATGCCGCGCAACCTCGACCACCGGATCGAGATGATCGTCCCGGTCGAGGCCCCGCACGTGCGTGCCGAGATCGAGACGATTTTCCGGCGGCTTCTGAACGACAACTCCCAAGCGTGGATGCTGGCCCCCAGCGGCTCCTGGACGCGGGTGCAGCCCGATCCCGGCGAACGGCGGCGAGCCTCTCAGCTCGTCGCGATGCGCGGGCGGGTACGGGCGAAGCGCCGCGCGTCGCCCGGGGTCTGACGTTTGCCGCCCGCCTGGCGCGGTCATGACGGAACGAGGCCTGTCGCCGTGATCGACGTCGGATCGAACACGATCCGGCTCCATGTGTCGCGGGACGGCAGCGAGGTGCACCGGGAGAAGGCGCTCCTGCGCCTGGGAGAGCCGATCGAGCGCACCGGCGCGATCCCCTCCGACAAGCTCGCCGAGACTGCGACATGCGTGGAGGCGTTCGTCGGAATCGCCCGCGAGCACGGAGCCGAGAGGATCGAGGTACTCGTCGCGAGCCCCGGCCGTCAGGCCGCCAACGGCCCCAACCTGATCGCCCGGCTCGAGGCCGCGGCCGGTGTTCCGGTTCGCCTGCTCTCGCCACAGGAAGAGGGCCGCCTCGCGTTCGTCGGCGCGCTTGCCGTGTCCCGCCGCGGGAGGACCGGGGTGATCGCAGTGTGCGATGTCGGCGGCGGGTCATCACAGGTCACGGTCGGCACGCGCCGGGACGGCGTCGCCTGGGTTCGCTCGGTCGACATCGGATCGATGCGACTCGCAAGCCGGGTGTTTTATGACGATCCCCCGGGAGACGCCGCGGTCGAGAAGGCTCGCGTCGAGGTGAACCGGATCCTCGACGGCTTCCTCCCCCCGCTCCCCGAGGTTGCGCTCGCGGTCGGCGGCAGCGCACGCGCAATCCGCTCGATCGTCGGCGCCACCCTCGGCGCCGACGAGCTCGACGAGGTGGCCGGGATCCTGGCGCGCACCCCGGCCAAGGAGATCTCACAGCTCTACGACGTCCACCTCGAGCGCGTTCGGACGCTTGCTGCCGGCGCGGTGATCCTCGAAGCGCTCCAGTCGCGCCTCCACGTTCCGCTCCGGGTCGTTCGCGGCGGAGGCGTCCGCGAAGGCGCGGCGATCGAGCTCGCCGCCAACGTCAAAGCGGCCTAGAACGCCTCCTCGGCAGCACGCTCGACACGCTTCCAGGCGGCCGGGAGGTCGGCGCGCGCCTGGCGCTTACGACTCCGCTCCTGCTCGATGATGCGACCGGCGGCGATGCGCGACGAGTCCGTCGCGAGCGCACGGACGCGCTGCTCGGCGACGACGGCGTCCTGGTGGGTGCCGATCAGATCCTGAATCGTCCGGAGCGAATGAGCGAGGCTCGTCAGCCCCTCCCCGTGACCGAGCGCCGCGAGCTCGGCCGCATATCGGGCGTGCTTCGCCTTGATCCGAACCGCGTGGAGATCGTCATCGCTCGCCTGCAGACCGAGATCGTCATAGCCAGAGCGGAGACGCTCGTACTCGCGGCGGGCGATGGCGACGAGCGACACACCGGCATCCATCACGCGGAGAGCCTGCAGCGCCTCGTCGTACCGGTCGAGCAGCAGCCTGAAGCGGTCGGTGTCGAGCGCTTCCACGAGAATCGCGCGCTGCACCACGCGTTCCTGCTCGAGCGCCGCGATGATCGACTCGGCGCCCGCCCGATCCTCGCCGAGCTCGTCGAGGATGCCGCCGAGGTGATCGACCAGGACGTCGAGGTCGCGCACGGGCCCCGAGACGCCGCCGAGCCAGCGCAGCTCGCGGTCGAGATTCGCCAGCTGGTCACGTACGAGCGGTCTCGAAGCCCGGATCAGCGCTCGCGAGCGCCGGGTGGCCACGCGAAAGCGATGCAGGCTCTCGGAATCGGCGCCGTCGCGAACCCCCGGCTCCGAGCTCTCGATTGCCCGCCGCTGGTGGTCGAGCAGGTCCCGGAGGTCGTCGATTGCAGGCATTTCTCTCCGCTGATCCTAGGTCACTCTCGGGTCGGTGGGGTCAACGCGCGAGAAACACCAGCTCAGTCGATCGCGGCAACGAGCTCTCGGTCGCGGTCGTAGCTCAGCAGCTCACGCGCCTCGCTCAACGGCACCCACCGCACCTCGTCGACTTCGTTCTGCGCCACAGGCTCGCCGCCCGACTCCATCCGGAAATACCTCACCTCCTTGTCGCGCCCCAGGCTGTCGCGGTAGAACGTGCGCCCCACCTCCTCGCCGAGCTCACACGCAAGGCCGGTCTCCTCCTCGACCTCGCGCAGCGCAGCCTCCTCCCAGGACTCGCCGGGATCGAGCTTGCCTTTCGGGATCGTCCAGTCGCCGTACTGCGGTCGATGAACGAGCAGCAGCGCACCGCCGCGGACGATCAAGCCGCCTGCGGCGCAAACCTCGCTCATTTCAGCTCCGGGCGCCGGCACGGTTGGACGCTCACGCTTCGATCAACAGTGCATCGCCCTGGCCGCCGCCCGAGCAGATCGCGGCGATGCCGAGACCGCCCCCCTCCCGCCTCAGCTCGTGGATCAGGGTCGCCAGGATCCTTCCGCCGGAGGCGCCGACCGGGTGCCCGAGCGCGACAGCGCCGCCGTTGACGTTGACGATCGACTCGTCAGCTCCGAGCAGTTCGGCGGAGTGCGCGGCAACAGAGGCGAAGGCCTCGTTGATCTCGACGCGGCGAACGTCCCCGATCGTCTTGCCGGCCTTCGCGAGCGCAGCGACTGCTGCCTTTGCCGGCGTCCGTGCGAGATATGCGAACTCGCCGGCGACATAGCCCTGCGAGAGGATCGTCGCGAGTGGCTCGATGCCGCGCCGAGCCGCCCACTCCTCGCTGGCGACGAGGACGCAGGAGGCGCCGTCGTTGACGCCCGGCGCGTTTCCGGCGGTGGTTGTCCCCTCGGGGTCGAACACGGGAGCGAGCGAGGCGAGCTTCTCGAGCGACGTATCGCGGCGCGGGCTCTCGTCGGTGTCGAGGTCTCCGACAGCGACGATCTCATCCGCAAAGAGGCCAGCGTCGATCGCCGCGACCGCACGCTGATGCGAGCGGTAGGCCCACGCGTCCTGGACGTCGCGAGAGATGCCGAGGTCGCGCGCGACAAACGACGCTTGCTCGACCATGTGTTTGCCGTCGAAGCTCGAAACGAGCGCGTCGTGGAGCATCAGGTCGATCAGGCTCCCATCCCCGAGCCGGTAGCCGAAACGCGCCTGCGCGAGCGCGTATGGAGCGTTCGACATCGACTCCATCCCACCGGTCACGACGAGCTCGGCATCACCGGCCCGGATCATCGAGTCGGCGATCTCGACCGCCCGGATCGAAGACGCGCAGACCTTGTTGATCGTCTCGGAAGGCGTCTCGATCGGGAGCCCGGCGGCGATTGCAGCCTGGCGCGCCGGCGCCTGCCCCGCTCCGGCCTGGAGCACCTGACCCATGATCACGTAGTCCGGTTCCTGCGGCTCGATCCCGGCGCGCTCAAGCGCGGCGCGAATCGCAAAAGCGCCGAGGTCGGCCGCAGGCCGCGACGCGAGGCCGCCGCCGAGCTTTCCGAACGGCGTCCTAACTGCTCCGACAATCACGCTGCGGGCCATCGTTGAGCCTAACGAAGGAACGAGGTCTCGGGCGTGAGGCGGTGGGCGAACGCGACGACGAGGGCGATGACGGCCTCCAGGTCGTCGAGCGACGCGATCTCGCCGGGCGTGTGCATGTAGCGAAGCGGGATCGAGATGATCCCGGTCGGGACACCGCCGCGGGACTTGTGAACGTCGTCCGCGTCGGTGCCGGTACGGCGCGTGAAGACCTCGATCGCATGAGGGATCTGCTCCTCCTCGGCAGCGCGGAGGAGGAGCTCAAAAACGCGGCGGTTGATGATCGTCCCGCGAGTGATCATCGCCCCGGCGCCGAGCTCGATCTTGCCGTAGCTCGCCGGATCGCCGCCGGGCACATCCGACGCATACGTGACGTCGATCGCGAGCGCGACGTCGGGGTCGAGCGCGTAGACGGCAGCAAGCGCGCCGTCGTGCTGCTGCTCTTCCTGAACCGACGCGACCGCGACAACGTCGACCTTCGTGGCCCGGGCCTCGGCGATTCGGCGGGCGGCTTCGAGCGCGACGTAGGCGCCGAGCCGGTTGTCGAGCGCTCGCGAGGCAACACGGTGGTTACCCAGCTCGATCGGTTCGCCCTGCCAGACGCCGGCATCACCGATTGCGACCCGGGCCGCGGCGTCCGCGGCGCTCACGGCCCCGATGTCGATGTACAGCTTCTCTCCGCCGACGACGACACCGGCGACCGGGCCCTCGCGGCCTGCGATCACGACCCGCTGGCCGTTCAGCACCTCCTTGTCGAACGTGCCGATCATGGCGAACGCGAGCATCCCCTCGCCGTCGATGTGCGTCACTGCGACACCGACCTCGTCGATGTGGCCGAAGACCGCGAGAGTCGCCGCTCCCCCGGCCGGCACCCGTGCGAAGGAGTTTCCGAGGCTGTCCGAGTGCACCTCGGCGAACTTCGACGCGGCGGCGCGCCAGAGTGCGGCCGCCGGCTCCTCATGGCCGGACGGGCCCGCCGCAGTGAGGAGGTCGTGCAGGAGGGCGGGAATCGGCATGGCTTGCGGATTGAACCAGGCGCGCCTATCCTGGGTGGCGATGACTCCTTCCCCGCACGGTTCCTGGTGGCTGTGGCGCGTGAGCGGGGCGGGAGCCTGCGTCTGACCTGAGGCCAGTCGCAAGGACAACCCGAACCCGCTCTGCAGGACCCGTGAGGGTCTTTTTTCATGCCTGAAACGACCGAGAACACACTCCTCGACACCGATCTCCTCACCCCGCTCGGGGCGTATCTCAGGCTGCGCGCGTCCGGCGATGCGAGCTTCCTGCTCGAGTCGGTCGACCAGGGGCGGCTCGGCCGGTACTCGCTCGTCGGCTGCGGGTCGCGGCTCGTCGATGTCCACGAGGCCGAGACGCTCGGCGAGCCTGTTGTGGGGCACATCGGGTACGACTGGATCAGCGAGCTCGAGCCGACCGTGCCGCTCCCCGACGAAGGCTCCGGGCTGCCGGTGAGCCGGTTCGTCGTCGCCGAGACGCTCCTGCGGTTCGATCACGTCGGCGGCGTCTCCGAGGTGCTGCGAGGCGATCCGGACGAGATCCGCGCCCTGCTCGAGGCGCCGATCGAGACACCGGGCGCGTCGACCGGCGGCCGCTCCGGGACCGCTCGCGCGCTTTCCCGACCAGGCGACCCACGAGAGGCGGGTCCTCCGCTGCAAGGAGCACATCAGGGCCGGCGATGCCTTCCAGATCGTCCTCTCGCAGCGGGCAGAGCGCCCGACGTCCGCTTCGGCACTTGCGATCTACCGGTCGCTGCGGCGGATCAACCCCTCCCCTTACATGTTCCTGCTCGAGCTCGGCGACTATGCGGTCGTCGGCTCCTCGCCCGAGACGCACGTGAAGCTGGAGGGCACCCGGGCGAGCCTCAACCCGATCGCCGGCACGACGGCCGCCGGCGACGGCGACGCGGAGCGGCTGCTCGCTTCGGAGAAGGACCGCGCCGAGCACGTGATGCTCGTCGACCTCGGGCGCAACGACCTGTCCCGGGTCTGCCGGCCCGGCACCGTCCAGGTCGAGCGGTTCCTGCAGGTGGAGCGCTTCTCGCACGTCACTCACCTCGTCTCCGAGGTCGCGGGCGAGATCGCGGACGGCGTCGGGCCCTGGGATCTTCTCCGCGCGACCTTCCCGGCGGGAACCGTGTCCGGAGCGCCGAAGGTGCGCGCGATGCAGATCATCTCCGAGCTCGAGGGCTACCGGCGCGGGTTCTACGCAGGCGTGGTCGGATACCACATCCCCGGCGTCGGCCTCGACACCTGCATTGCCCTTCGGACGATGCTCCTGCATGACGGCATCGCGTATCTGCAGGCCGGTGGCGGGCTCGTGGTGGATTCCGACCCGACAGCCGAGCACGAGGAGTGCCTGAACAAGCTCGCGGCCGTCGAGCGGGCGATCGATGCTGCAGAGGCGGCAACGCTCTGATGCTGCTCCTGATCGACAACTACGACTCGTTCACGTACAACCTGGCGCACCTGTTCGGTGTGCTCGGTGTGGAGGTAGTGGTGCGGCGCAACGACGAGATCACGGTTGAGGAGATCCACCAGCTTGCGCCTTCGCAGCTCGTAATCTCGCCGGGCCCGGGCCGCCCCGAGGACGCGGGCGTCTCCGAGGCGGCCGTGCAGGCGCTGGCGGGCCGCGTACCGGTGCTCGGCGTCTGTCTGGGGCACCAGGCAATCGTTCGGGTGTTCGGCGGAACGGTGGGGCAGGCGCGCGAGCTCGTTCACGGGAAGGCGACGAACGTGACCCACGACGGCCGCGGCATCTTCACCGGGATCGAGGAGGGCTTCTCGGCCGGGCGGTACCACTCGCTGGCGGCAACCACAGTGCCGGACGTCCTCGAGGTGTCGGCGACGGCCGACGACGGAGAGGTGATGGCCGTGCGCCACCGTGAGCTGGCGGTCGACGGCGTGCAGTTCCACCCGGAGTCGGTGCTGACCCCCGTAGGGCCCGAGCTGGCGAAGAACTTCCTGGAGCGGTCGTGATCCAGGAAGCGCTCGCGAGGCTGCTCGACGGGCACGACCTCACGCAGGACGAGGCGCGCGGCGTGATGAACACGATCATGGCGGGCGAGGCGACGCCGGCGCAGATCGGTGGGTTCCTGGTGGCGCTCCGCCTGAAGGGCGAGACCGCCGACGAGATCGCCGGCTGCGCCGAGGCGATGCGCGCGCACGTGCTTCGCGTGCATCCCAAGCGCGACGACCTGGTCGACACGGCCGGGACGGGCGGCGACGGGGCCAATACCTGGAACATCTCGACCGCGGCAGGCCTTGTGGCTGCTGCGGCAGGCGCCGGCGTGGCGAAGCACGGCAACCGCGCCGCATCCTCGGCGACGGGCGCTGCCGACGTGCTCGAGGCACTCGGCTTCGAGCTGGAGCAGCCGCTGGAGAGGCTCGAGGAGTCGATCGACAAGCTCGGCTTCGCCTTCCTGTTCGCCCAGGCACACCATCCGGCGATGAGGTACGCGGGCCCGGTTCGGAAGGAGCTCGCCGCCCGCACCGTTTTCAACGTTCTCGGGCCGCTGACGAACCCGGCGGGAGCGCGCGCCCAGGTCGTCGGCGTGTACGCGCCCGAGATCGCGTTCACGATCGCCGAGGCGCTCGTCCGCCTCGATGCCCGGCGCGCGTTCGTCGTCCACGGCGCCGGCGGCATCGACGAGCTCTCCCCCGCCGGCCCCAACCTCGTCTGCGAGGTCGAGGGCGGTCGCGTCCGTTCCTACCAGCTGGATCCCGCGGATCTCGGCATCTCGGAATGCGACCCGCGCGGCCTTCGCGGCGCCGACCCGGAAACCAACGCCCGCGAGCTCCGCAACGTGCTCGAGGGCGAGGTCACCGAGGGCGCCCATCGCGACGCCGTCCTCCTGAACGCCGCCGGCGCGATCGCCGCTTCGGGCCACGCTGCCGACCTCCGCGAGGGCCTGGGTCTCGCCCGCGTCGCGATCGACTCGGGCGCCGCCGGAACCCGCCTGGACGACCTGATCGCCTTCTCCCAGAAGGCGGTGTCCCAATGACCCTTGCCATGCCGGGCCATGTCCGGGGACAGGCACCGCAACAGAAGTGTCACAGGATGGTCCGGCGATCCTTTGGCCATCGTCCGTTGCGGCGCACCGATCGGGGGACAGTCCCCGTGTCGTGGGAGCCCCGATGAGGTTCAGGGAAGCGCTCGCGGCTCCCGGGTTCGGGGCGATCGCGGAGTTCAAGCGTCGGTCGCCGTCGGCCGGAGACATCCGGCCGGACGGGGACGTCGTGGCGATTGCGCGGAGCTACGAGCGGGCCGGGGCGCGGGCGATGTCGGTGCTCGTCGACGAGCGCTTCGCGGGGACGTGGGACGACCTGCGGGCGGCTCGGGCTGCGACCACGCTGCCGCTTCTCGCGAAAGGGTTCTTCTCGACCGCCGACGACCTGCGCACCGCGAAGGAGGCGGGCGCCGACGCGGCGCTGCTGCTCCTTCGCGACCTCGCGGACGGACAGTGCGCAGCTCTCATGCGGCTGGCGGTCGAACTCGGGCTCGACACGCTCGTCGAGGCCCATGACGCCGGCGAGCTCGAGCGCGCGAGAGCGCTCGGAGCGCCGGTGATCGGCGTGAACGCGCGCGACCTCTCGACCTTCGAGCTCGACCGGGATGCACAGCTGCGCCTCCTCGCACGCGCGCCTCGCGATCGGATCCTGATCGCCGAGTCGGCGATCGCCACCCGGGCCCAGGGCGCTGCTGCCGAGCTGACCGGTGCGAAAGCGATGCTAGTCGGCTCGACGCTGATGCGAGCACCCGACCCCGGGGCGAAGCTGGCGGAGCTGCTGCACCGGCCGCTCGTCAAGGTCTGCGGCCTCACGCGGCAGGAAGATGTCGATGCGGCCGTCGAGGCGGGCGCGGACCTCGTGGGGTTCATCCTGGCGCGGGAGAGCCCACGCCGCACCGACGAGCTTCTCGCCGCGCCCGAGACGGTGCTCCGCGTCGCCGTGTTCGTCGGCGACGAGCACGAGACCGGGGCGGACATCGTCCAGTTCTACGACCTCGAGGACGGGCACCGCGCGCGGGACGGCGTCCTACGGCGGAACGGCGAGCAGGTCGGCGAGGTGGTCGACCTGCCCTGGGAGGCCCACGATCCAACGCACCTCGACCGCGCCCGAACCCGTGAGGGACGCGTGATGCTCGCCGGCGGGCTCGGCCCCGAGAACGTCGCCGCGGCGATCGACGCCGTCCGGCCCTGGGCGGTCGACTCGGCGAGATCGACCGAGAGCGAGCCCGGCATCAAAGACCACGACCTGATCCGAGCCTGGGTGGAGGCAGCCCGATGACACAGACGTTCGGCAACTACGGCGGGCGATACGTGCCCGAGACACTGATTCCGGCCCTCGACGAGCTGACTGCCGGGTGGGCGGCCGCAAGCGCGGATGACGCATACTGGCAGGAGCTCCACGAGCTGCGCACCAACTACGCCGGCCGCCCGACGCCGCTCACCCGAGCTGCGCGCTTCGATCCCGACCGGCGTGTCTACCTCAAGCGCGAGGACCTCCTCCACACCGGCGCCCACAAGCTGAACAACGCGCTCGGCCAGGCGGTGCTGGCGACGCGGCTCGGCAAGAAGCGGATCGTCGCCGAGACCGGCGCCGGCCAGCACGGCGTCGCGACGGCCACCGTCTGCGCGAGGTTCGGACTCGACTGCGTCGTCTATATGGGCGCCGAAGACATGCGCCGCCAGGCACCGAACGTCGAGCGGATGCACCTGCTCGGCGCCGAGGTCCGCGCGGTCGAGTTCGGTACGAGGACGCTGAAAGAGGCGACGAGCGAGGCGATCCGCGACTGGATCACGAACGTCGAGACAACCCACTACCTGATCGGCTCGTGCGTCGGCCCGGCGCCCTACCCCGAGCTCGTGCGCGATCTCCAGCGCGTGATCGGCGACGAGGCGCGTGAGCAGATCCTCGCGCAGGAAGGCCGGCTCCCCGAAGCCGTGATCGCCTGCGTCGGAGGCGGCTCGAACGCGATCGGCGCGTTCTACGGGTTCATCGAGGACGCCGACGTTCGGCTGGTCGGCGTCGAAGCGGCCGGAGCGGCAAGTCTCGGCACCGGAAGAACCGCTGTCCTTCACGGCGCCCGCTCCTCGGTGCTCGCCGACGACGACGGCCAGATCGCCGATGCCCACTCGATCTCGGCCGGGCTCGACTACCCCGGCGTCGGCCCGGAGCACGCGTCGCTTCGCGATTCCGGCCGAGCCGATTACGTGCCCTGCACCGACGAGGAGGCTCTCGCCGCGTTCCACCGCCTGGCCGAGACCGAGGGCATCATCCCGGCGCTCGAGAGCTCGCACGCGCTCGCACGCACGCTCGACCTCGACGCCGAGCTCGTCGTCGTGTGCCTCTCGGGCCGCGGCGACAAGGATCTGGCGGAAGTGATCGCCCACTCATGACGAAGCTCGTGATCTACCTCGTCTGCGAGCCGGAGACCCCGGAGCTCGCCGAGGCGGCCGTCGAGGGCGGCGCGGACATCGTCGAGCTCGGCATCCCGTTCTCGGACCCGCTCGCCGAGGGCCCGACGATCCAGCGAGCCTCGGAGCGCGCGCTCTCCAGAGGCATGCGCACCGCCGAGTGCCTCGAGTGCATCGCCGCGACACGTGCCCTCGTCGACGTCCCGCTCGTCCCGATGACCTACGCCGCGATCCTCGAGGCGTACGGCTACGAGCGCTTCGTCACCGCCTCGCGAGAGGCCGGCGCGACGAGCGCGATCGTCGTCGACCTCCCGGTCGAGGAGCACCACGACGTGCCGCGCATCCAGCTCGTGGCCCCCACCTCGACCGACGACCGGATCGCAGCTCTGCGCCGCGCACACGGACGGCTGGCTCTACCTCGTCTCGCTGACCGGCACGACGGGCGCTCGCACCGAGGTCTCCCCTGCGCTCGCGGGCCTCGTCGAGCGGACGCGAGCGATCACCGACGTGCCGCTCTACGCCGGCTTCGGCATCTCGACGCCCGCAGCACGCCGCCGCGGTCGCGGTGCTCGCCGACGGCGTCGTCGTCGGCTCGCGCGCGGTCCAGGTCGCCGAGGAGGGCCCGGCCGCGCTGCGCGACTACGTCGGAGCCTGCGCGAGGCGATCGATGCGCGTAGGCTCGGCCGATGGACGCTCCCGTGAAGGTCGCCTGCATCCAGGCCGAGCCGGTCGTGCTCGATCGCGAGGCGACGATCGACAAGCTCGAGCGTCCTCGCCGCCGAGGCGGCCGGGACCGGCGCGCAGCTGCTCGTCTTCCCCGAGGCGTTCGTCCCGGCCTACCCGTCCTCGGTCTGGGCGAAGGCGCTCGCCGGCTGGGCCGAGCCCGGCGCGACCGAGGCGTTCGCACTCCTCGCCCGCGAGTCGGTCGCCGTGCCCGGCGAGGCCGAGGCGCGGATCGGCGAGGCGGCGCGGGCAACGGCGTCTGGATCGTCACCGGCGTCACCGAGGTCGACCCCGAGCGCCCCTCGACGCTCTACAACACGCTCCTCTACCACGCTCCCGACGGCACGCTCGCGCTGAAGCACCGCAAGCTCGTGCCGACGAACCACGAGCGTCTGATCTGGGGGCAGGGCGACGGCGAGGGGCTGCGCGCGATCCCGACGACCGCTCGGACGGCTCGGCGGCCTGATCTGCTGGGAGAACTACATGCCGCTCGCGCGGTTCGCGCTCTACGAGTCCGGCGTCGAGATCTACATCGCCTCGACCGCCGACGACGGCGACTGCCTGGCAGGCGACGCTCGTGCACATCGCCCGCGAGTCGCGCGCGTTCGTCGTCTCCCCCTCCCACTTCCAGCGAGCCACCGCCTACCCGGACGACTTCCCGCTCGCGGCGGCTGATCGAAGGCGCCGGGATCGATCGGCCGCGGCGGCTCGGCGATCCTCGCGCCCGGCGGCTCCTATCTCGCCGGCCCGCTGTACGACGAGGAGGGCATCCTCTACGCCGAGCTCGACCCGGCAGTTCTCTGGGCCGAGCGGCAGCGCTTCGACCCCGCCGGCCACTACCACCGGCCCGACGTGCTCGGGCCTCCGGCTCACCCCGCTCGAGCCGTGAGCAGCGCCGTCGTCGTCGGCGCCGGCGTCTTCGGCGCCTCGACCGCACGCGAGCTCGAGCGCCGCGGCTGGGACGTGACGCTCGTCGAGCAGTACACGCCCGGCAACGTGCGCTCGGGCTCCGGCGGCGACACGCGCCTGCTGCGCTTCTCGCACGGCGACCAGGAGTGGTACACGCTGCGGCGCGCGCGGGCCCTCGAGCTCTGGCACGAGCTCGAGCGCGACTCGGGGCAGACGCTCTTCGAGCCGGTCGGGGTCGCGTGGTTCGACACCGGCGCGAGCGACTTCACCGACCGGAGCGAGGCAGACGCTGAGGCGCCTCGGCATCGCCTGCGAGCGGCTGACGCCGGAGGAGGCGACGCGCCTGTACCCGTCGCTCGGCGGCGACGATCTGCGCTCGGTGCTCTACGAGCCCGATGCCGGCGTCCTCTACGCCCGGGTGGCGACGCGCGCGCTCGCCGCCGGTCTCCGGCTCGAGACCGGCGCGGCCGACGCCCGCCGAGCCCGCCGCAGGCCGACGTCGTCGTCTGGGCCTGCGGCTCCTGGTTGCCGAAGCTCTTCCCCGGCCTCGTCGAGCAGCGGATCTCGCGCCGCGACGTCTTCTTCTTCGGCGTCGACGGCGAGCTGGAACGGGACGCCCGGCTTCTGCGAGTACGACGGCCCGTACTACGGCCACGGCGAGCTCGACGGGCTCGGCATGAAGATCGCGCCCGACGGCCGCGGCGCCGACATCGACCCCGACGAGCTCGAGCGCGCTGCCCGACCCCGAGATGGAGGAGCGCGCCCGCGAGTACGCGGCGCGCCGCTTTCCCGCGCTCGCCGACGCGCCGATCATCGGCACGCGCGTCTGCCAGTACGACCTCACCGAGCGACACGCACTTCCTCGTCGCCCGCCACCCCGAGCACGGCGAGCTGGTGGCTCGTCGGCGGCGGCTCGGGCCACGGGTTCAAGCACGGGCCCGACGCTCGCCGAGTACGTCGCCGACTGCGTCGAGGGCAGCCGCGAGCCCGAGCCGTTCCACGCGCTCGGCGCGCGCCCAGGCCATGCCGGCCTGCGCACCGCCGACATCGAGCCATAGAGCCTCTCGCCCAGCTTCACGACGAGCGTGTGAGTCCCGCGGCCGACGTGTCACGGAGGTCTCGCCGCGCTGCTCGGGGATCGTCTTGCCGTCGAGCATCGACGGGCCGGCGCCCGGCAGGATGATCGTGCCTCCCACCGGCGCGACGACCGTCGCAGTCAGCTCTTGCTTGCTCACGGACCAGCGGAAGCCGATCGCGCCGTGCGGCGTCGGCACGGTGCCGCGAGCCCACTTCAGGTCCGCGGGGTGCGGCTGAGCGACATACGAGCCGAATCCAGGCGAGGCCGGCTGCACACCGAGCGCGTAGTTCGTCAGCGCAGGCGCCGCACCGCTCGACCAGCCGTGGTCGTACGACGGTGTCAGGTCGACCGGCGCGCCGCCGTAGGCGCCGATCGTCTCCCACATCGTCGACCTCGGCCCGTTCGCGAGCATGTAGCCCCATTCGCGGCGGATCAGCGTGAGCGCCGAGGGATCGAGCCCGATCTGGTAGCGGGCGATCACCTCGAAGTACGAGATGAACGGGTAGACGCGCATGTCCGCGTAGTCGCCCCACGGGTAGCCGTCCCACACCGTCGTTGTCGGCGATCGCGGCGCCGTAGGGCTGCCAGAGGTGGCCGCCGAGGTAGTCGAGGGCCGAGCGCGCCTGCGCGGGCGAGGCGAGCCCGGCCAGCACCGCGAAGGCGTTCCCGTCCTCGGGATGGACGGCGGGCCCATCGGTCGCGTCGCGGAACGCCCCCACCGACGGATCCCAGAACGCCGGCCCGAAGGCCGCTGCGATCGGCGCGATCCGCGCCGTCCAGCCGGAGCCCTCGCTAGGCTCACCGATCCAGATCGCCAGCTGGGCAGCAAGGCGAAGCGCCCACACGTAGCCCGCGTTGTAGTAGGCAACGGTCGTCCCCTTGCGCGGGACATATGCGTAGTCGAGGGCACCGAGCTCGTTGACGAGCAGCCCGCCGGGTCCCAGCTGGGCCGGGTACCACGTGTCCATCAGCTTCACGAGGTTCGGCCAGACCTGACGAGCGAGTGCGAGGTCGCCGGTGTACAGGACGTAGTCGTAGACGTCATCGACCCAGTAGGCGTTGTAGTCGAAGAAGGTGAGCGAGCCGTCCTCGTACGGGCTGGCCGGGATCGAGCCGTCGTCGTGCTGCGCCCCCGCGTACCAGACGATCATGTTCCTCAGCACCGACGCGTCCGACGGCGTCGACACGAGCAGCGTCAGGCCGCTGACCGCCTGATCGCCGACATAGGGGCAGCGGTCGCGGACAAGCCCGTCGAGCAGCACCTCCGGAAGGGCGATCGAGCACGGCCGCCCGTCGGCATCGGTCGTCAGCGGCCCGGGCGCGATCATGTCCGTCGCGGTCTTCACCGACGCGGCCCAGATCTTCCCGAGCAGCGGGTCGCTCGACGAGAACGATCCGGTTGCCCCGGTCGCGGGCGCAGCAGGAAACGGCACTAGCACGGCAAGGCCCGAGAGCGCTGCGAGGATGATCTTCAGCGGGTTACTCGGGCCAGAAGTCGGGGGTCTGCTCGGTGTCGGCCCGCGGGTCGTCGAGGCGCTTGGAGACGATCACGAGCTCGGCGTCCTCGGGCTCGTCGTTCCAGACGGAGCGAACGACCTCGGGCGCGACGCGGATCGCGGTGCCTCGGCCGCACTCGACGACGTCGTCGCCGAGCTTGAACTGAAGCTTCCCCGAGACGACGAGGTAGAGCTCCTCCTGCGTCAGGTGGCTATGGCCGTACGAACCTTTGCCGCCCGTGTGCTGGGGCATCCGCCGGTACGTGAGAGCGACCTGCTCGGCGCCGAGATCGGTCGTGAGCATCCGCATCTCCCCGGGGTAATCGCCGAGCACGTCCGGCACATCGTCGAGCGTCTTGATCGTGTAGCCGGGCATTCACTCCTCCTTGTCGGCGTTCGAGCAATCCAATGGCGAAAACTAGTATCGAACATCTGAGTGAGGGGATGCGCAAGCGCCTGACGCTCGTCGGCTGCATCCTCGGGTCGGCGATCGTTTTCGTCGACGGATCTGTCGTCAATGTCGCGCTGCCCGCGATTCAGGACGACCTCGGCGGCGGTCTCGCGCTCCAGCAGTGGGTCGTCGATGCCTACCTCCTGACGCTTGGCTCGCTGATCCTCGTCGGCGGCTCGCTGGGCGACATCTTCGGCGGCAAGAGGATCTTCCTGATCGGCCTCGGCACGTTCGGGCTGACCTCGGTTCTGTGCGCGCTCGCGTGGAGCGCCGATGCACTGATCTTTGCCCGCGCGCTGCAGGGCGTCGCCGGAGCGCTGCTCACCCCGGCGGCGCTCGCGACGATCACAGTGGTCTTCAGCGGCGAGGAACGGGGTGCCGCGATCGGCACCTGGACTGCGTGGACCGGGATCGCGTTCGTGGTAGGGCCGGTCGCGGGCGGCTGGCTTGTCACCGCGGTCTCCTGGCGCGCGATCTTCCTGATCAACCTTCCG
This sequence comes from uncultured Actinomycetota bacterium, assembly GCA_963735535.1. GTDB lineage: Bacteria > Actinomycetota > Thermoleophilia > Gaiellales > Gaiellaceae > PALSA-600. The sequence goes on from CAVTLL010000010.1 coordinate 22,640, forward strand.
CTCGTGGCAGCCGCCGCAGGGCTCGTCATGGTGGCGCTCCGGGGCGCCGCGGGCGCCGGCAAGCAGGCGCGCATCGACACGGTGGGCGGAATCCTCTGCGTGCTCGGACTGGCCGGGCCCGTGTTCGCGCTGATCGAGGGGCCGACGCGCGGGTACGGCGACCCCCTGATCGTCGTCTCGTTCGTGGGCGGGCTCGTCGTGTTCAGCCTCTTCATCCTCTGGGAGCTCCACACGACGACACCGATGCTTCCGCTGGGCCTGTTCCGCCTTCGGAACTTCACGTTCGCGAACCTCGAGACGCTCACGGTCTATGCCGGGCTCTCGACCCTCACGTTCTTCCTCGTGCTCTTCCTGCAGCAGATCGCCGGCTACTCGCCCCTTCGCAGCGGATTAGCGACACTCCCGATCACGGTGGTGATGTTCTTCCTCTCGGGCCGTTTCGGGCGGCTTTCGATGCGCCTTGGCCCGCGGTGGTTCATGGGCATCGGGCCGTTGATCTGCGCAGTTGCCTGCCTCTGGATGCGCGAGCTCGGGCCCGGGTTCGACTACTGGACGGAGCTACTTCCACCGATCGTCGTCTTTGCCTTCGGACTGTCGATGATCGTGGCACCGCTCACCTCGACGGTGCTCGCCGATGCCGGGCCGAGTGATGCGGGTATCGCCTCCGGTGTGAACAACGCGATCGCGCGGATCGCCGGCCTCCTCGGGATCGCGGTGGTCGGAGCGGCGGTTGCGAGCACCGCCACCAACCTCGACGAGGCGGGCTTCCAGACCGCGATGGTGCTCACCGCGGCACTGGTCGCGGCCGGCGGGGTCACCGGGCTCATCGGGATCACCAACCGGGGAGCACACGCGAAATGACCGCAGCCGCCGAGATCGTCTTCGACGGCGTGACAAAGCGCTACGCAGGGCGCGACGGCGCCGCGATCGACGACCTCTCGCTCACGATCCCCGCGGGCACCTTCTGCGTGCTCGTCGGCCCCTCGGGCGGCGGCAAGACGACGGCGCTCAAGCTGGTGAACAAGCTCATCCCCTTCGACGAGGGCGACATCAGGATCGACGGTCGCAGCATCAAGGAGCTACCGGCGGTGGAGCTCCGCCGCGGCATCGGCTACGTGATCCAGCAGGCCGGTCTGTTCCCGCACATGACGATCGGCGAGAACATCGCCACCGTTCCCCGACTACTCGGCTGGCCGAAGCAGAGGATCGGCGAGCGCACAGCCGATCTGCTCGACCTCGTCGGCCTCGAGCAGACAGACGCGAAGCGGTATCCAGCTCAGCTCTCGGGCGGTCAGCGCCAGCGCGTCGGGCTCGCCCGTGCACTCGCCGCGGACCCTCCGATCCTGTTGATGGACGAGCCGTTCGGCGCGCTCGACCCGATCACTCGCGCACGGCTCCAGGAAGAGGTGCGGCGGCTGCAACGCGAGGTCGTGAAGACAGTGATCTTCGTCACGCATGACATCGACGAGGCGATCACGATGGGCGACCGGATCGCGATCCTCCGCGAGGGCGGCGTGCTCGCCCAGTACGACACCCCGGACGCGATCCTCGCCCACCCTGCCGACGAGTTCGTGGCTCAGTTCATCGGCGAGGACCGGGCTCTACGCAGGCTCGCTCTGCGCAGGCTCACGGACCTGGAGCTCGACCCGGTCCCGGCCGACCGTCCCTCCGTCGAGGCGGCCGGCTCGACCACGGTCAGGAACGCCGTGTCGCTGCTGATCGAGAGCGGCGCCGACCGGCTCGTCGTCGTCGGGGACGAAGGCGTCGACCTCGGCGTGCTCACCCTCGCCCACGCCGCAGGCCTCCTCCGGTGATCGCCGCCGGCCCCGTCATCCCGAACTTCGGGCAGGGCAGCTCCTGCGTCACCGGCGACAACCTCTTCTGCTGGGACTGGGTGAAGCAGCACTGGAGCGACACGCTGCAACCGGCGCTCGTCGAGCACATCGAGCTCACGGCGATCGCGATCGTGATCGGCTCCGCGCTCGCGTTCGGCCTTGCGCTTCTCGCGCACCGGCGGCGGCGGACCGCGCAGCCGATCTCGATCGTCGCCGCGCTCGTCTACACGATTCCGAGCATCGCGCTCTTCCAGATTCTCGTGCCGCTCACCGGCTACTCCAACGCGACCCTCGAGATCCCGCTCGTCGCCTACACACTCGTGATCCTGTTCCCGAACTTCGTCGCGGGGCTCGATGCGGCACCGCCCGAGGTGCTCGAGGCGGCGCGCGGGATGGGGCTGACGAGAAACCAGACCTTCACCCGCGTCGAGCTGCCGCTCGCTCTCCCCGCGATGATCGGCGGCCTGCGGATCGCGGTCGTCTCGACCATCGCGATCGCGACGATCGCCGCGACGATCTCGGAGAAAGGGCTCGGGTTCCCGATCTTCTACGCGATCCAGCTTCCCACGCCGTTCAAGACCGAGATCTACTCCGCGGGCGCGCTTGCGGTGGCGCTGGCGCTCCTGTGTGACGGCGCGCTGGTTGTGGCCCGCCGGTTCGTGACGCCGTGGTCGAGGGCGACAGCGCGGTGATCTGCGACACCGCCAACTCGCACACGTTCGCCCAGGCGCTGCGCTTCATCGTCGACAACCCGCACCTGCTCCTCACGAAGGCCGTCGAGCAGCTCGAGCTTTCCGGCGCCGCACTCGGAATCGCCCTCCTGATCGCGCTGCCGGTCGGAATCGCGCTCGGCCACCTCCACCGCGGCTCGGGGTTTGCGATCGGCACGTCGATCTTCGTGCGCGCGCTCCCCAGCATCTTCCTGATTGCGGTCTTCCTGACCGTGCTCGGACTGGGCTTCACGAACAACATGGTTGCGCTGGCCGTGCTCGCGATCGGCCCGATCCTGACGAACGCCTACCTCGGCGTCGAAGGGGTGGATCCCGACGCGGTCGAGGCTGCGCGCGGCATGGGGCTCTCGGCCCGGGGAATCCTGGCGAAGATCGAGCTTCCGCTGGCACTGCCGCTGCTCTATATCGGGCTCCGGGTCGCAGCAGTCACCGTCGTTGCGACGGCGACGATCGCTGCGTACGCCGGCGGCGGCGGCCTCGGAGACATCATCGCGAACCAGGCGACGTACCGGCTTTCCGGCGTCGTCGGCGCCTCGCTGTGCGTAATGGCTCTCTCGGCGGGAGTATGGGTAGTCCTTGTTGCGTTAGAGAGAACTGTTACGCCACGTGGCATCAGGGCGGTTAGGGTCCAAGCCGCGATGGGAACCGAAAACGAGGAGGGAATGTGATCAGGAAACACAGAAGGCGCGCTGCTCGGGCGGCATTCACGATCTCGCTGGGGATCGCGATTGTCTTGGGTGGATTGCTCGCGGGGGCAGCCCGCCCGGCCACTCAAGCGACGCCGACGATCGTGATCGGCACGAAGAACTTCCCCGAGGAGTACATCCTCGGTGAGCTCTACAAGCAGGCCCTCGAGGCGAAAGGCTTCAACGTCTCCTACAAGGAGAACATCGGCTCGACGGAGATCGTCCAGACCGCGCTCACGAGCGGCAAGATCAACTTCTACCCCGAGTACATGGGCGTGATCGTGCAGGACGTATTCCACAAGACGAACTCACCGAAGACCGCGGCCGCGACCTACAAGCTCGCCAAGTCGCTCGAGGCGGCCAAGGGCTACACCGTTCTGTCCCCGACACCGTTCTACGACACCGACGTGCTCGCAGTCACCAACGCGACCGCGAAGAAGTACGGGCTGAAGACGATCTCCGACCTCTCCAAGGTCGGCGCATTCAAGCTCGGCGGCTTCCCGGAATGCCAGACGCGTAACACCTGCTTCGTCGGCTACACCAAGCAGTACGGGCTCAAGAACGCGACCTTCGCCTCCGTCGGAAGCGTCTCGCCCTACGCGGCACTCGACTCGGGCTCCGTGCTCGCAGCCGACGTGTTCTCGACCGACCCACCGCTCGCCGCGCCGTCGAAGTACACGGTGCTGACCGATCCCAAGCACATCACGGGCTTCCAGAACGTGGCCCCGATCGTCACGACATCGGTCGCCAAGGCCGCCGGCTCGAGCTTCACCAGCACGGTCAACGCCGTCTCGGCCAAGCTGACGCTCCCGGCGATCCTCGCCATGAACAAGGCAGTCGAGGTCGACAAGCAGTCGGCTGCCACGGTGGCGAAATCGTTCCTGAAGGCCAACGGGCTGTTGTAAAGCGAGAGGCGCGTTGCGTGTCGTCGTTCTCGGTGGAGGGTCGTCCGGCGAGCATTTCGTCGGAGCCCTCCGCCGGCTCGACCCCGCGGCTGAGCTGACGCTCGTCGAGCGGCGCCTCGTCGGCGGCGAGTGCTCCTACTGGGCCTGTATGCCGACCAAGACGATGCTGCGGGCTCCGGAGCTCGTGGCGGAGGCTCGGCGGGCACCGGGGCTCGAGCCGGGAAAGCTCGATCCGGCGGGCGTGTTCGCGTGGCGCGATCTCGTCGCCGAGCGCGACGACTCCCCGCAGGTCGAATGGCTCGCCGGGCAAGGGTGCGAGCTCGTGCGCGGCGACGCGATCGTCAGGCGGCCGGGAGTCGTGACGGTGGGCGGCCGGGAGCTCGAGTACGACCGGCTCGTGATCGCGACCGGCTCCGCGCCTTCGATCCCGCCGATTCCGGGGCTCGAAGGCTCGGGCTACTGGACGAACATCGAGGCGACCGAGGCAACCGAGGTGCCGGAGGCGCTGGTGGTGCTAGGCGGCGGCCCCGTCGGCTGCGAGCTGGCCCAGTTCTTCGCGCGCGTCGGCTCTCGGGTCACACTCGTCCAGGCGGATGATCGGTTGCTGCCCCGGATCGACCCGGAGGCGGCCGACCTCGTCGCCGACGGCTTACGCGAGGACGGCGTGGAGATCCGGCTCGCTGCCAAGGTGACCGCCGTCGACGGTGGAACGGTTGTGCTCGCCGACGGCAGTCGGATTCCGTTCAGCCGCGTGCTCGTCGCGACCGGCCGGCGACCCAACCTCGGCGGCCTCGATGGGCTCGCCCTGACCACCGGCCGCAGCGGCATCGAGGTGGACGAACGAATGCGAGCCACCGAGAACGTCTGGGCGATCGGGGACGTCACCGGGATCGCCCTGTTCACGCATGTCGGCAAGTACCACGCCCGGATCGCCGCCTATGACATCGCGGGCCGCGAGACGCGCGCCGACCATCGCGCGATCCCCGGCACGATCTTCACCGATCCTCAGGTCGCGACTGTCGGCAGACTCGACGGGGGCAGGATCTCGACGTGGCAGCTGATGTCGACGGCTCGGACTGCGACCTATGAGCGGCCCAAGCGCTCCGGTTTCGTCAAGATCGCCGCCGACCCGCAGCGCCGCGTCCTGCTTGGCGCCGTCGCCGTCGGGCCCGAGGCCGGCGAATGGCTTCAGCAGCTCACTCTTGCGATCCGGGCCGAAACGCCGATCGACGTGCTGCTCGACGTGATCCAGCCGTATCCGACGTTCAGCGAGGCGGTCTTTCTCGCGCTGCGCGGGCTCGAGCTCGATCTCTGAGCTGGGCCCAACCGGCGATCCCCGTGGTTGACCGCTCAAGTCTGCGGGGGTTTTGCCGATAAGGAGTGGCTGAAGCTACGACCAGAGGGGGAAGGGCATGGTTCGGAAGCATCAGGTGCTTGTTGTCGACGACGACGAGTCCGTCTGCGAACTCGTACGGGCCACTCTCGAGCTCGAGGGTATCGAGGTGAGCGAGGCCCATCACGTCATCGAGGCCGAGCGCGCAATCGCGGTGCGTTTGCCGGACGCGATTGTGCTCGACATCGGCCTCCCCGGGATCGACGGTCTGTTCTACTGCGAGCGCCTTCGCGAGAACCCGCGAACCCGCTCGCTCCCGGTCATCGTGATCAGCGGTTCCGCCGAGGCCAGCACGCGGGCGAAAGTGGCGGGCGCGACGGACTACCTACGCAAGCCGCTCGACCCGTTCGAGCTGCTGACGCTCCTTCGCCGGTCGCTCGGAATCCAGCTCGCCGCTTCAGCGGGTGAAAGCTCGGGCGCGCAGGGAATCGAGCTCGAGCGGCTGTTCCAGATCGGGCAGCGGCAGCACGAGCTGCTCGACGAGGCTCATCGGCGGACACTGGTGGCACTCAGCGCCGCGATCGATTCACGCGACCTCGGTTCGTCCGGCCACTCCGACCGCGTCAACGTCTACGGGGTCCGGCTGGCTCTGGAGGTCGAGCCCGCGTTGATCGACGATCCGAGCCTCGAGTGGGGCTTCCTGCTCCACGACGTCGGGATGATCGGCGTTCCGGACCGGATCATGCTCAAGCCCGGCATGCTCGACGACGCCGAGCGCCTCGAGATGCAGAATCACCCTGTCATCGGGGAGCAGCTTCTCGCCGGCGTGCCGCTGCTCGACGGCGAGGGCTTGAAGGTCGTCCGCTCGCATCACGAGCGCTGGGACGGCGCGGGCTATCCCGACCGCCTGACGGGGCTCGACATCCCTGCCGGGGCGCGGATCTTCGGCGTCGTCGACGCACTCGACGCGATGACCGACGGCCGGCCCTACAGGGCGGCGATGTCGTGGGACGACGCGCTGCACGAGCTCGAACAGGGAGCAGGCAGCCAGTTCGACCCGGACGTGATCCACGGCGTCGTAGCGTGCGAGCCCGATCTGCGCGCGATCTTCGAGGAGCGGCTCAACATCCTGGAGAAGGCGGTCTGATGAAGCCGCAGGCGGCGGCAAAGGTCGCGCTGCTCCTGGCCGCCGCCACGCTGTTTCTGACCATCGCGGCGGACGCCGTCGGCTCGGCCACGCTCGACCAGCCGGGCGCCATCCGGATTACCGACCGGATGGTGAAGCACACCCACGTCGACGGCGGCCGTCACGGACCCGGAGCGGGCGACTTCGACTTCTACCGCCAGTTGCTCTTCAACAAGGGGATCACGGTCGATCCCATCGGCCACTCCGACCTGACCTGCATCAATACCGGCACGGGCTCGTCGAACTGCACCGGAACCTTCTTCCTGCCCAGGGGGAAGATCATGGTCGGTGGCGTGATCGCGTCGAAGCTGTTCTACGAACTCGCCGTGATCGGCGGCACGGGCATCTACGACAACGTCAGGGGAAGCCTCACGGTTACGTTCCTCGGCGGGGCACCGTCCCACGAGTTCCTGATCTTCCGGCTCGGCGTCTGAGGATGGCTGACCGCCCGACGATTCTCATCTGCGACGACGAGCCGAACCTCCGCGAGTTGATGCGCATCTCGCTCGAGCCGAGCTACGAGTTCGCCGAGGCCTCCGACGGAGCCGAGGCGATCGACCTCGCCGAGCGGGTCAGACCCGACCTCGTGCTCCTCGACGTGATGATGCAAGGCACGAACGGGCTTGCGGTGATCGAGTACCTACGCAGCCGACCCGAGCTCGCGGCCACCCCTATCGTCGTCGTGTCGGCCTTCGCGGCCGCGAGCGACCGTCGCGCAGCGTACGCGGCCGGCGCAACCGAGTTCCTGAAGAAGCCGTTCGAGCCTCAGACGCTGTCGACGCTCGTCGAGAGCCTCCTTGTCGCCTAGATCTGACGGATCGCGGCTTGCCCGGTGGCTGGTCTCCCGATCGCTGCTCTCGCGCGCCGTCGCGGGAAGCCTCCTGCTCGCGCTGCTCGTGGCCGGGACGTTCGCACTCATGCTCATCGCCGTGTCCAACCTGCGGAGCTCGATGAACGTTCAGGCGCACTCCCGAGATGTGACGAGCTCCACGCTCCGCCTCGAGCAGGTCGTGAACGAGCTCGAGGCGAGTCTGCGCGGCTTCGTCATCAGCGGTGACGCTCGCTTCCTCGGCTCGTGGCGACGGGCCCAGGGCGCGGTGCCCGGGGCAACGCAGCAGGTCACAGACGCACTTGCAGGCCAGCCTGAGCAGGAGCGGCTCGCACAACAGCTCACCGTGCTCGTTCGGGCCTACGTGAACGAATACGGGCTCCCGTTGATCAACATCTTCCATTTCGATCCGAGCGCGGCCCGCGCACCCGTCGCGACGCGCGAGGGCCTCTACCAGGTGACGTCGATCCGCAGCCGCCTCGAACGACTCCTGGCGGGCGAGGCCGTGCTCGCCTCGAACGATGCGGCCACCGCCAAGCGCGACTCGACCATGGCGGTCGAGATCGGCGTCGCGGCGCTCAGCGGCGGAGCCTGCCTCCTGGTTCTGTTCGGGCTCTTCGTGGTTCGCGGAATCGCAGCCCCGGTCCGATCGGTCGCTACGGGCGCAAGCCACGTCGCAGCTGGTGACCTCTCGACCCGGATGCCGGAGCGAGGCGCCGCGGAGATCCTGGCGCTGACAGGCGCCTTCAACGACATGGCGCGCTCGCTCGAGCAAGGGAAGCGAGTCCTCGAGGTTCAGAACGAGCAGCTCAGGCAGAGCGAGCGGATGAAGTCCCAGCTCGTCAGCATTGTCTCCCACGAGCTTCGGAACCCTCTCACCAGCATCCTCGGCTACACGAGCCTGCTGCTCCATCGCGAGGTCGACCCGGGTCGCGCCAAGCACTACCTCGAGATCATCCAGCAGCAGGGCAACCGTCTCGCCTCCCTCATCGACCACTTCCTCGACAGCGAGAGCGTCGACACGGGACAGGTCGAGATCGACCTGCAGAAACTCGACCTCAAGCCGCTGCTCGTCGCCGAGGCGAATCTGGTCGCCGACAACTCCCCCAGGCACGAGATCGAGGTCGTTGTCGAGCCGGACACGCTGCCCGTGAAAGGGGACCGCGAGCGGCTGGCCCAGGTCGTCGCCAACCTGCTCGGAAACGCCGTCAAGTACTCCCCCGGCGGCGGTCGAGTCGAGCTCGAGGGCGAGGTCGACGACGGAGTCGTCCGCGTTCACGTCCGCGACGACGGAATCGGCGTCCCATACGAGCACCAGTCGAGGATCTTCACCAAGTTTTTCCGCGGCAGCGCCCGTGAGAGCGGCATCGGCGGCACCGGCCTCGGCCTGGCGGTGTCGCGCGAGATCATCGAGGCCCATGGCGGGGGGATCAGCTTCACGAGCACTGCCGGCGCGGGCTCGCACTTCTGGTTCGACCTTCCGCTCGACGTCACGGCTCCACCCGATCCGCCGTCACAGGCCGACGAAGCCTCCGGCGGTGACTCCAAGGAGCAGCAGAGACAGCGTCGAGGTGACAACGACGGTCGCCCCGGCAAGCAGCCCGAAGACTCGGCCGTTCGCGTATGAGCCCATCAGGTCACGATTCGATGCCAGCCGCCACACGAAGAAGAGAGTCACCGGCAGCAGAACTCCGTTCACCGCCTGGACGCCGACGAGCAGTGCGATCACCGGCACCCCCGGGACCAGAGCGACGATCATTCCGAGGGCGATCAGGACGGTGACGACACCGACGAAAACAGGCGCTTCTCGCAGACGACGGCTGATCCCCTTCTCGAACCCGAAGGTCTCCGCGACCACGTACGCCGCAGTAACGGGCAGGATCGCAGCGGCGAGCATGCTCGCGCCGAGCAGCCCCACCGCGAAGAGCACCTCGGCATAGCGGCCTGCAAACGGCTCGAGAGCGCGCGCGGCATCCGCGGCGCTCGAGACGCTGTGGTGGCCGTGCACGTAGAGCGTTGCCCCGGTCGCGATGATGATGAAGATCGCGACGAGGTTCGCAAAAACCGAGCCGACCACGACCTCAGCCCGTTCACTCGGCAGCTCCTCCGGGCCGATCCCCCGTTCCACCACAGCCGACTGGAGATAGAGCTGCATGAAGGGCGTGATCGTCGTACCTGCCGTCGCCACGAAGAGGAAGATGAGCCGGAGGTCAGATGGATGTGCGGTGCCACGGTCGCGCGGCCGACAGCGAGCCAGTCGGGATGCGCCAGGATCGCCGCGGCAGGGTAGGCGAAGAACGGGAGCGCCATCAGGACGAAGACCCGCTCGGCGGCTCGGTAGGAGCCGCGCACGACCAGAAACCAGACGACGACCGCAGCAACCGGCACCGAGATGTATTTCGGCACATGGGCGAGCGAGAGCGCCGCCCCGATACCCACGAACTCGCTGATGCAAATGCCGAGGTTTGCAAACAGGACCGAGACTGTCGAGAGCGTCGACCAGCGGACGCCGTACTGCTCGCGAATCAGCTCGGCGAGCCCCTTGCCGGTGACCGCGCCCATCCGGGCTGCCATCTCCTGGACGACGATCAACGACACAGTAATCACGACCATCATCCAGATCAGGTCGTACCCGTACCGGGCTCCCACGGTTGCGTAGGTGGCGATCCCGCCGGCGTCGTCGCCCGCGTTCGCGGCGATCAGGCCAGGGCCAAAGACAGCGAGGAGCGCGAGGAGACGCGCCGTGCGCGGGCTACGCGGCCGCAGCTGCGCATGCCGGGCGAAGACCCGGTTGCGCAGGGAACCCATGGCGCGATGTACTGAACGCGCCATCGAGATCGACGAACTGGAGCAGGAGCATCACGGCAGAAACAGGCTATCCGCGCTGGCCGAAGCCCGCTGTTGTGCCTTCGTTGAGGATCAGTCGTCGCCGAACAACCCGAACCGCCGCCGCCAAGCCTTCGGCAGGACGAGCTCGAGCACGTCGTCCGCCGTGACCACGCCGACGAGCCGCTCCTCGTTGTCCGTGACCGCGACCACCGTCAGGTCGTAATCGGTCATCAGCCGGGACACCTCCTCGAGATCGGCGTCGGCGCGGACGCGCTGCGGCAATGGCGCAACTTCCGCCATCAGCGCAGCGGGATCAGACCGGACGAGATCGGCGAGCGCGATCGCGCCCGTAAGCCGCTTTCGGGAGTTCATCGCGAAGATCCAGGCCAGCGAATCGGTCGAGATGGTCGCCGTGCGCACGCGTTCGAGCGCCTCGAAGACCGTCGCCTGCTCGTACACGCAGGCGAAGTCTGGGCTCATCAGACCTCCCGCAGTGGCCGGGTCGTAGCCGAGCAGCGCCCGCAACCGCCGGTTCGATGCGGCCGGCAGCGCGGCGAGGACAGACTCGCGGCGCTCCTCGGGCAGCGCACCGACGAGGTCGGCCGCATCGTCGGACTCCATCCGCGCGATCAGCGCCGCCACGTCGACATCGGGCCGATCCTCGAGAAACTCGAGCTGGTGGAAAGGCTCCAGCTGCTCGAACACATCCGCCTCGAGCTCGGGGTTTCCGCCCACCGCGTCGATGATCTCACCACCTTCGCTCCGCGAGGCCGACTCGACGAGCTCTGCGAGCTGAACCGGGTGGAGCCTCGCGAGCCGCGGGTGCGGGATTCTGAGCCGCACCGTCGGAACATGACCGGTGAACGGCTCGACGCTTGCCCAGTCCAGGATGCTCGTTGTTCGACGCTACCTCCGACAGCACGTGGAAGCAGCCGGCGCGCGAACCCGCGCGGGCCGACATCGACACCGACGACCCGATACCAGCCGTCGAGCCGCGTCAGTTCGATCTCGTTCGAGCGTACGAGCCGCGCACCATCGACGTTGATCAGCTGACGATCGAGCACGTCTTTGCGAAGGAGCACCTCCTGGGGCCGCCGCTCGAAGGGACGGAGGTCGAGACGTGCTGTCCTCAACGTCGTCTGCCCGTGTTCGATCCTCGTTACCGTCTCGGCCGGCACGAATACCTGGCGTCCCGCAACGGTCGCCAGCAACCCGGTGACCGGAGGGTATTCGTCGTCGCCCAGACGGACGATCAGATCGTCGACCCGTCCGATCTTGTCGCCGCCATCCACGCAAAGCTCGCCCCCCGCGACCAGGGAGAGATGCAAGAGCTGCGGCTCGGTCACACTAGGGAATCCGGCTCTCGAGCAAAAGGCTTGCGGCCACGGCAGCTGCGAGGAAGCCTGCGGCGATCCCGGCAAACCAGGCGGCGACGTCAACGTGCTTGTGCGTCCGGCCGATGCTCGACCCGAGCGTCTTGTAGATCTGCACAACGCTCGAGGAGGTCTGCGCGGTATAGGCCTTACCCCCGGTGACCGCAGCGATCTGGCCCATGGTGGCCGGGTCGGGCGGCACCGGAACCGAGTTGGTGAAGGCACCGAATCCGAACGTGACCTTCCCGTTCGGAGTGCCGAGCGACACCGGGTAGATGCGGATGCCGGAGGCCTTCGCCATCCTCGCCGCCTGCAGGGGCTGCAGAAGCCCGCGATTTTGAGCTCCATCGGAGAGCAGGATGATCGCGCCGGGCGCGTCCTGGCCGGGCCTGCGGACGTACCCGGCCTGTCTCAGGGACGAGGTGACCATCTTCAGCGCGACTGCGATGCCGTCGCCGACTGCAGTTCCCGCCTCCGGCTCGAGCAGCGAGATCGCCTCCCTGACGCCGTCGCGATTCGGAGTCGGGGTGATCAGCGGCTCCGGCTCGGAGCTGAAGGCCACCAGGCCGACCTTGAACTGCTTCGGGAGCCGGTCGAGGAACGTCTTCATCGCGTTGACCGCGGCATCGAGGCGAGTCGGCTCGACATCGTTGGCGCGCATCGAGCCCGAGACGTCGACGAGCAGCACGATCGTCGCGTTTTGATCGGGCTGTGAGAGCCGAATGGTCGGGTGCGCAAGCGCACTTGCGGCAAACGCGAGCGCAACCCCGAGCAACACGGGCGCGACAAGGCGCTTCCAGGCGCGGCTGCGAGCAGGAACTATCTCGGCAAGCACTCCGAGATTCGTGAACATGACCGGGAAGCGCGCCTTTCGGCGGGTCACAAAGTAGGCGAGGACGAGCACCCCGAGGACGACGAGCAACGCGAGCAGATAGAACGGCGCTTCGAACGTCATGCCGTCGCGCACCTCACGCCGACCTGAACCTGCGCGCGAAGGCCGGACGGCAGAGCCTCGCTCGCCGTCACGAACAGCTCGGCGCGCCTGCCGACCAGGCGTGTCTTGACGGCAACGGCCGAGGCGAGCCCCGGTGGCGGCGGCCTCGGCGTGTCAAAGGCCGTCGAGCTCCAGCTGTCGACGAGCGACTCGCCGGCAGGGCACGACACGGTGATCGTCCGCTGGAATCCGGGGTTCACGCTCACGATCCGCGCCACGTAGTCGAGCGGCGGCCCGACCGGCGTCACCTCGGTCGAGATCGTGTTCGCCACCGACGAGGGTGACGGTATGCAGCCGATGAACGGCCTGAAATACCCGGGGCGATGGTGAGCTGAGACCGCGCGGAAGAACGCCTGGCTGTGAGTTGTTCGACCAAATGCGACCGGGCTGCCGAGGATTCCGTCGAACGTGCCGCGGATATCGATCGTGCTCCCCTGGCCGTCGGTGCCGGCGACGACTCCGCCGCCCGGGCAGCTGAGCGAAAATGCCACTTCACCATGCGCCGGAACCGCCACCCACGGGCCGGCGATCGGAACACAGCGGGGGATACCGTTGCACTCGTTCGCCGCGGGCGCAGCGAGTGAGCCGCCCGGCACAGCGGCAACCGCGAGGGCAGCGACAAACGCCGTCAGCACGACGCGGCGGGCGCTGATTTGCTGCCCAGGCACCGGCAAAGCCGGTACCTCCGCCTTGAGCTCCGTCGAGCCTACGCTGACTTGCTGCTCCGGCACCGGCAAAGCCGGTACCTCCGCCTTGAGCTCCGTCGAGCCTACGCTGACTTGCTGCTCCGGCACCGGCAAAGCCGGTACCTCCGCCTTGAGCTCCGTCGAGCCTACGCTGACAAGCCTCCGGCACCGGCAAAGCCGGTACCTCCGCCATAGCTCCGTGAGCTCCGGAACCAGTGCTGCAGACAGAGCCACACCGACGACCAGTGCGATGAGCGCGGCGATCGTGACGCCGACCGTGATCTCGCGGTACTGCTTCGTGTAGACGAGCCGGTTCTTCAGCGCCTTGTAGACCTGATCGAGCTGGTTCGACGAGTGGGCCGCGTAGAATTTCCCGCCGCCCGCGGCGGCGACCGCGCGCAACGTCGTGGAGTCGACCGGTACCTGCTGGACGAGCGGGAACGTTTTCCCGCCTTTGCCGATCGGCACCGTCTGGTGCACGACGCCGGAGACCGTCCCGAGCGAGACGGTCGAAACCGGGATCGCCGCCTTGGCGGCCTGCTTGGCGGCCGCGACAGGCGTTACGCGACCGCTCGTCTGGGCGCCGTCGGAGACAAGCACGATGGTTGCGGGGGGATGCGGCTGCCCCGGCTTGCTCGGCCCGACTGCCTTCTTCGCGACGGCAACCGCCTCGACAAGGGCATCGCCGAGCGACGTCCCTTCGAGCTCGGGCTTCTTCGGCAAACCTTTCAACAGCTGATCGCGGTCGTAGGTCGGGGGCACTCGCACGGCGATGTGGTTCGAGAACGTGATCAGCGCGACGCGGTACTTGGACGGGAGCTTCTCGACGAACTTCGTGACCGCCGCGTCGGCTGCGAGGAGCCGCGTCGGCTTCACATCGTTCGCACCCATCGACCCGGAGACATCGATCATCAGCACGACTGTGGCCCCGTCCTTGGCGCTGTTGAACCTCGCCTGAGGTCGCGCAAACCCGACGAGCAGTAGGATCAGCGCGACCCCGAAGAAGATCGCCGGAATGTAGCGCCGGAACCCAGGCGCTCCGACGACCATGTTCGGCAGCAGCGATGGCGAAGCCCAGGTCGCCGCACGGCGCTCACGGCGCGAGTCAATCCAGAGATACAGGCCGACCGCGAGCGGCACGAGGAGCAGAAAGAGGAGCAGCACCGGCGACCTGAAGCTGACGATGAACCCGATCACTGTGAGTTGCTCTTCTTCAGGAAGGCCGCCAGCTCGCGCAGCCAGTCGCCTTCGGTCGACAGCGCAACATGGCGCACACCGGCTGCCGAGAGCATCCGGACGAGGCCGGTTCGCTCCTCGGCTGCGGCCACCGCGAAGCGTTCGCGCAGCTTGCGATCGCTCGTGTCGACGCGAAGGTGGCGTCCGGTCTCGGGGTCGATGAGCCGCAGCTCGCCGACATCTGCGAGCTCTTGCTCGCGCGGATCGCGGATCTCGACGGCGAGCGTCGGATGCCGGCCGGCGATGCGGAGGAGCCCCTGGCGCCAGTCGATCGGGCCACGGAAATCGGAGACGACGACCACGAGCGAGCGCTGGAGCGCGATGCCGTCGAGCAGTGCGAGCGCATCTGCCAGCCCCCCGCTTCCTGCAGGCTCCTCGCGGAGCGCCGCCAGGGTCATCAGCAGTCCGCGGCGACCCTGGCGAGGCCGGCGCCAGCGGGGATCGTCGGCGCCGAAGGCCACGAGGCCGAGCCGGTTACCCCGCCGGGTAGCGGTATGGCCGATCGCAAGCGCGACCCCCTCGGCGACGTCTGCCTTCCGCCGTTGGGAGGTTCCGAACGCCATCGATGCGGAAGCGTCGAACACGAGCCAGGTGACGAGAACGCGCTCGGCGAGCTCGACGCGGACATGCGTCTGGCCGGTCCGCGCCGTGACGTTCCAGTCGATCCGGCGAACGTCGTCGCCGGCCTCGTACGGGCGCACCTGGTGGAGCTCCGTCCCGACGCCGGCAAACGCCGAGCGGTAGTCGCCGGCCAGAAGGCCGTCGACACGGCGGCCGATCGCGAGCTCGAGCGCCTCGAGGCTCTCGGCGGTGATCGTCCCGGGTCCGGGGCGAGCGGGAGTCCGCTCCGTCCCTGCGGCGGCTACGAGCCCTTTCACGCCACCGCGGTGGCGGGACGGCCGAGGTCGATCTGGGGCGGTGCGAAGGCGGCGAGCACCTGGTCGAGCACCTGATCCGCGGAGACCTCTTCCGCGAGCGCCTGATAGGAGAGGACGAGCCGGTGGCGAAACGCGTCGCGGACGACCGCCTCGACATCGCTCGGCAGGACGTAGTCGCGCTGACGAAGCACCGCGAGAGCCCTGGAGGCGGCGATCACGCTGATCGGCCCGCGCGGGCTGGCGCCGTATGAGATGTACGCAGCGATCGAATCGAGCCCATGCTCGGCCGGCTTGCGCGTCGCTGTCGCGAGATCGACCACCCAGCTGACGAGCGCGGGATCGACGAAGACCTTGGTGACCATGGCCTGGAGCGCCTTCAGCTGCTCGATCGAGAGGACAGTGGAAAGCTCGACCGCGGGCTCCAGCGAGCGGGCGACGACCGTGAGCTCCTCGTCGTGCGTCGGATAATCGACGAGCACCTTGAGCATGAACCGGTCGACCTGTGCCTCGGGCAGCGGATAGGTGCCCTCCGACTCGATCGGGTTCTGGGTGGCGAGAACGAGGAACGGATCCGGGACACGATGGGACGTATGCCCGATCGTCACCTGCTTCTCCTGCATCACCTCGAGCAGGGCCGATTGCACCTTGGCCGGTGCGCGGTTGATCTCGTCGGCGAGCAGGAAGTTGCAGAAGACGGGGCCGAGCTCGGTGTCGAAGTCGTGCTTGTCCGGGCGGAACACCCTGGTCCCGACGAGGTCGCTCGGAACCAGGTCAGGCGTGAACTGGATCCGCGAGAACGAGCCTCCGAGCACCGAGGCCGTCGACTTGATCGCAAGCGTCTTCGCCAGCCCGGGCACACCCTCGATCAACAGGTGCCCGCCGGCAAGCAGGCAGAGCAGCAGCCGTTCGAGCATCTCCTCCTGGCCCGCGATGACGCGCCGGATCTCGAATAGCGCCTCCTCGAGCTTGGTCAGATGCTCCTTGTCCTCTGCTGTGAGACGGGTCCTCGCATCAGCCATATCGTCAGCCTCCCACTGCTCGCGTCACCTGGATCTCACACCACAAAAGCACCTGATCCTGTGAAAGGGATGAATTTCCGGGCCAACCCCGGTGTCGCCTGGAAAGGTAGCTGCCCGGGCGCCCGGCTGGCCTGCTGCTCGTCAGGGGGAATCCGGTGGCGGGGCCGTTCTCCCGTTCCCGTTCACACCCACGCCTGAGGGATCCGGGCGCAGGATCAGAGTCTCGCTCGGAGCGTGCGTCAGCATCCACGTGAGGTCCTTCGGCGTGAAGCCGCGCCTGCGTCCTGCGGGCGCCGGCACAACGATGCGGTCGAAGTGCTCGGACTCCCAGAGACGCTTGAGCGCGTGGACGGGGGTGCGGCCGCTCTCGATCCGGGCGTCGACCGGAACCCCTGCCCTCAGCGCAGCATGTTCCACAGCCTCGAGCAGGGGCATTGCCGTCGTGACCTGTTGCTGCATCGGCGCGTCCTCCGGCTGCTCGAGCGGAACCACGATCAGGTAGGCCGGGACGAGTGTCGCCTCCTCGGCACGGGCGATCCTGATTCCGGCCGCGAGGACGGTCGGATCGAGAGCTCCGCCGGTGAAAGGAATAAGGATCCGGCCGACCGTGTGCCGTGGGCCGCCCAGGCGATCGCGCCGCGCGCGCAGCGCCAGCGCCGCTGCAACCACGACTGCCGCAAGCACGGCCAGAAGCTCCCAGGTCATCGCTTCTGCTCCTCACGAAGCGCTCGGTCGGAAACCACCCGGATGTCGATTCCCGGCAGTTCGCGAACGAGCTTCGAGACGAGCGAGCCTCGCAGGATCTCCGTGCGTCGGGACTCGTCGGGCGTGCCGAGGAAAACGTAGGTCGAGCCGCGCTCCGCCACGAACTGCTTCACGGCCTCCGGCAGACTGACCCCCTCCAGCTCCATGAAATGAGCGCCGAGAATGCTCGCCAGGCGCCGCAGCGCAGCGAGCGAGACCTCCTCGGCGTGGCTCAGCTGCTCTCCGGGACGCCGTACCCAGATGACGTCGATCTCGGAGCCCAGCCGCTGTCCGGAACGGAAGGCGCGGCGGAGGATCCGCTGGGAGCGTGGCTCCGGCGTCACCAACACGAGGATCCGCTCGGCCACCGCCTGGTGGCTCAGCGGGTCGAGCACTGCGGTCGTTCTCCGCGCCTCGACGTCCTCGGCGAGCTCACGGAGAACCAACTCGCGGAGCGCGGCCAGGTTGTCGAGCCGGAAGAAGTTCTCGAGTGCAGTGTCGATGCGCGCCTGGCGGGTAGACCTTGCCGTTTCGGAGCCGCTCCTGGAGCGCCTCGGGCGCGAGGTCGACGAGCAGAACCTCGTCGGCCTGATCGAGAATCCGATCGGGGAAGGTCTCCCGCACGCGAACCCCGGTCAGCTCGAAGACCTCGTCGTTGAGGCTCTCGAGGTGCTGGATGTTGACAGTCGACGTGACGGCGATCCCCGCGGCGAGGATCTCGTCGATGTCCTCGTAGCGCTTGCGGTTACGCGCCTCGGGAAGGTTCGTGTGAGCGAGCTCATCGACGAGCGCGAGCTCGGGCCTTCGGTTCGATCACGGCGTCCACGTCCATCTCGGCCAGCTCGACGCCCCCAACGGCGCTGCGAAGATGCGGGATCGACTCGAGGCCCTCTGCGAGCACGGCCGTCTCGGGCCTGTCGTGAGGCTCGAGGTAGCCGATGACGACGTCAACGCCCTCGAGCCGCGCCTGGCGACCCTCCTGCAGCATCCGGTAGGTCTTCCCGACTCCGGCGGCCATACCGAGCAGGATCCGGTGCCTTCCTCGCACGCGCCCGGGTCACGCCCCGAAAACGTTGTGGACGAGCAGGTCGATCAGCTTGATCCCGATGAACGGGAGGATCATCCCGCCGAGGCCGTAGATCAGGAGGTTGCGCCGCAGCAGCGCCGTTGCGCCGATCGCGCGGTAGCGAACTCCGCGCAGCGCCAGCGGGATCAGAGCCGGGATGATCAACGCGTTGAAGATGATCGCCGAGATGATCGCGCTCTCGGGCGTGCCGAGGTGCATCACGTTGAGCGCGTTGAGCGGCCCGGTGTGACCCGGCTTCGTCGCGTAGGTGTAGGCGAAGATCGCGGGCAGGATCGCGAAGTACTTGGCGACGTCGTTCGCGATCGAGAAGGTGGTCAGCGCGCCGCGGGTGATCAGCAGCTGCTTGCCGACCTCGCAGATCTCGATCAGCTTGGTCGGGTTCGAGTCGAGGTCGACCATGTTGCCTGCCTCCTTCGCGGCAGACGTGCCGGTGTTCATGGCGACGCCGACGTCGGCCTGCGCCAGCGCAGGCGCGTCGTTCGTCCCGTCTCCCGTCATCGCGACCATCCGGCCCTTGGACTGCTCGTCCTTGATCAGGGCGAGCTTCGCCTCCGGGGTCGCCTCGGCGAGGAAGTCGTCTACGCCTGCCTCTTCGGCGATCACTGCGGCGGTGACGCGGTTGTCGCCGGTGATCATTACGGTGCGGATGCCCATCCTGCGGAGCTCGTCGAACCGTTCGCGCATGCCGCCCTTCACGACGTCCTTGAGGTGGATGACGCCGAGCACGAAGTTGTCCTGGGCGACCACGAGCGGCGTCCCGCCGGCGCGGGCGATCTTGTCGACCTCCTCGTCGAGGCGGGCCGGAACCTTGCCGCCCTGCTCCTCGACCCAGCGCTTGACCGCGTCGGCTGCGCCCTTACGGTACTGCTTGCCGTCGAAGTCGACTCCACTCATCCGCGTGGTCGCGGAGAACGGGATGAAGGTCGCCTCGAGCTCGGAGAGCTCGCGGCCGCGCAGGCCGTACTGCTCCTTGGCGAGCACGACGATCGACCGGCCTTCCGGCGTCTCGTCCGCAAGCGACGAGAGCTGCGCGACCTCGGCGAGCTCCGCCACCGGGACGCCGTCGACCGGGACGAACTCGGAGGCCTGCCGGTTGCCGAGCGTGATCGTGCCGGTCTTGTCGAGCAGCAGCACATCGACGTCTCCGGAGGCCTCGACGGCGCGGCCCGACATGGCGAGGACGTTCCGCTGGACGAGGCGGTCCATCCCGGCGATGCCGATCGCTGACAGGAGCGCTCCGATCGTGGTCGGGATCAGCGCGACGAGTAGCGCGATCAGGACGGTCTCCGAGAGCGGGGTTCCGGCGTAGGTCGCGTAGGGCTTCAACGTCACGACGGCGCCGAGGAAGGTGATCGTGAGCCCGGCAAGCAGGATGTTCAGGGCGATCTCGTTCGGCGTCTTCCGACGCTCGGCGCCCTCGACGAGCGCGATCATCCGGTCGAGGAACGACTTGCCGGGCTCCTGCGTGACCTGGATCACGAGGTGGTCCGAGAGCAGCTTCGTGCCGCCGGTGACGGCTGAGCGGTCGCCGCCGGCCTCGCGGATCACCGGCGCCGACTCGCCCGTGATCGCGGACTCGTCGACCGAGCCGACGCCCTCGATGATCTCGCCGTCGGCCGGAATGACCTCACCTGCGGTCGACGACGACGATGTCCCCGCGCTGCAGCTCGGCGGCGGGCACGTCCTCGAGCGTCCCGTTGTCGAGCCGGCGCTGCGCCGTCGTCGTCGTACGCGTCGCGCGCAGCGCATTCGCCTGCGCCTTGCCGCGGCCCTCGGCGACCGCCTCGGCGAAGTTCGCGAACAGCACCGTCAGCCAGAGCCAGAACGTGATCACGCCGACGAACCAGAGCGAGCCGGTGTGCCCCGCGCACGAGGTCGAGCACGAAGATCCCGGTCGTGATCACGCTGCCGAGCTCGACGATGAACATCACCGGGTTCTTGAGCTGCAGCCGCGGGTCGAGCTTCGGGAACGAGTCCCGATGACGGCACCGCGCACGATCTCCGGTGCGAAGATGCTTGCCGACTTGCGGGCCATCTAGACGGCGCTCCCCTGGTCGAGGGCCAGGTTGAGCTCGAGCACGTTCACGCCGGGCTCGCCGAAGAAGCCCCACGAGCGGCCGATCGTGTGCTTCGAGATCAGCTGCTGCGACGGTCGCGAGCGGCAGGTGGCGGACGGCGGCGATGCGTGGCGCCTGGAGGTCGGCGTAGGCGATCGAGATCTCCGGGTCGATGCCCGATCCCGAGGTCGTGACAGCGTCGACCGGGATGTCGTGGATCGTCAGCCCGGGGTTGTAGGGGCCTTCGAGCTTCAGGATCGCCGCGGCCGCCGCGTGGACGTTCTGGGCGAGCGTCTGGTTCGTCGGCCCGAGGTTGGCGAACGTCGTCGCGCCCGCGTTGTAGGCGGGCGAGGTCGCCGACGGCCGCTCGTGGAAGTACCTCGTGCCCGTGAACTCCTGCGCGGCGAGCTTCGAGCCGACGACCTTGCCGTTGACCGTGATCAGGCTGCCGTTCGCCTGGCTCTTGAACGCCACCTGTGCGAAGCCGGTCATCACGAGCGGGTAGCCGAAGCCGAAGACGGCGGTGATCACGACGATCGCGATCACCGAGCTGAGTACGTTGCGCATCAGTGCATCAGCCCTTCGACGATCGGGCCGAGCGTGAGCGCCGGGAAGATCATCAGCCCGGCGGTGAGGACGATCACGCCGACGAGCAGGACGACGAACGTCGGGCCGTCGGTGCGGAACGTCCCGGCCGAGGCCGGGCACGATCTTCTTCTTCGCGAGCGCACCGCCGAGCGCGAGTGCAGCGAACATCGGCACGAAGCGGCCGAAGAGCATCGCGATCGTCCCGAAGTCGGCGCTGAAGTTCGTCAGGCCGAAGCCGGCGAACGCGCTGCCGTTGTTGTTCGACTGCGAGTCGTAGGCGTAGAGCGTCTCGGTGAAGCCGTGGACGCCGGGGTTGAAGATCGACGCGAGCCCGGACTTGGTCGCGATCGAGAGCGCCGCGAGGGTGAGCACCATCGTCGGGCAGAAGAGCGCGCCGACCGCCGCGTACTTGATCTCGCGCGCCTCGATCTTCTTCCCGAGCCATTCCGGCGTGCGGCCGACCATCAGGCCCGGCCACGAAGACCGCGATGATGATGTAGAAGAACATGCCGTAGAGGCCCGAGCCGACGCCGCCGAAGATCACCTCGCCGAGGAAGAGGTTGACCAGGGGCACAGCTCCGCCGGCGGGCGTCATCGCGTCGAATCCGCCGTTGACCGAGCCGTTCGAGGCGTCGCTCGTCGCGACCGTCCAGTTGGCGGTTGCCGCCTGCCCGAAGCGGATCTCCTTGTCGGCCATGTTCCCGCCGCTCTGCGCAGCTGCTCATCGTGAGGTTGACGCCGGAGTTGCGCAGCACCGCCGAGCCGTGCTGCTCGGCCGGGAGGTTGACGGCGACGCCGATCGCGAAGACGACGAACATCGCGGCGAACACCGCCCAGGCGTGCCGTCGCGCGAGCACCATCCGCCCGAACATGAACACCTCGGCCGCCGGGATCAGCAGGATCGCGAGCATCTCGATGAAGTTCGAGAGGCCGGTCGGGTTCTCGAACGGGACGGCCGAGTTCGAGTTGTAGAAGCCGCCGCCGTTCGTCCCGAGCTGCTTGATCGCGATCTGCGAGGCGACCGGGCCGCGCGCGATCGTCTGCTGCGCGCCCTGGAGCGTCGTCGCGGTCGCATGGCCGTGGAAGGTCTGCGGCACGCCCTGCCAGATCAGGAGCGACCGCGACGACGATCGCGAGCGGCAGGAGCAGGTAGACGAGCGTGCGGTAGAGGTCGACCCAGAAGTTGCCGATCGTCGCCGACGAGCGGCGCGCGAGCCCGCGGATGACGGCCGCGAGCACGGCGATCCCGACCGCGGCCGAGACGAAGTTCTGCACGGCCAGCCCGGCCATCTGGGTCAGGTACGACATCGTGTACTCGCCGCCGTAGAACTGCCAGTTCGTGTTCGTGATGAAGCTGGCGGCCGTGTTCAGCGAGAGGTGCGACGGCACGTCCTGCATGTGGTCCGGGTTCAGGAACAGGTGTCCCTGAATCCGCTGGATCGCGTAGAGGACGATCCAGAAGAGGATGCTGAAGACGAGCACGGTGAGGCCGTAGCCCTTCCAGTCCTGCTCCCGGTCGGGATCGGTGCGGACGACCTTGCAGAAGCCGCGCTCGAGCGAGGCGAAGAAGCGGCCGGCGACGCGCGGCACCGTGTAGATCCGCGCCATCCAGATCCCGAGCGGGTACCCGAGCGCGACGAGCGACGATCGAGTAGACGACGATCTGGGAGATGCCCTGGCCGCTCTAGAACCGCTCACCCCGGAAGAGCGCGTAGACGAGGTACGCGAAGACGAGCAGCGAGACGACGAGCCCGAAGACGTCGGCGGCGGTCATCAGACGCGGTCCAGCACCCAGAGGATGAGGTAGACGAACGCGAAGCACGCCGCCGCGATGCCGATTGCCGCCAGGTCGTACATTCCGCTTCCACGGTAGGAAGCGGCCGCTGAAGGCCGCCTGAAGATGTCAGGGGGCAGCCTGAAGAAACCCTGAAGGTCTTTACGCCGGCTTAACCAGGCGGTACCCCGCGCCCGGCTCTGTGAGCAGGTAGCGGGGGTTCGCACGGTCGCGCTCGATCTTCCGGCGCAGCTGCGAGACATTCACGTGCAGAAGGTTCGCCTCGGTTCCGTAACCCGGGCCCCAGACCTCACGCAGCAGCGCACGCTGGGTCATCAGCTTGCCCTCGTTGACCGCAAGCACGCGGAGCAGTTCGAACTGGTGCGGGGTGAGATGAACAGGCTCGCCGGCCATCGAGACTGTATGGCGGTCGATGTCGATGCTCAGCTCGCCGACCTCGATCACCGGCTCGCCCGAAGGCGCTGCCCGGCGAAGGACGGCCCGCAGCCGTGCGAGCAGCTCGTCGATGCCGACTGGCTTCGTGACGTAGTCGTCGGCTCCGGCATCGAGAGCGGCGATCTTCTCGCGCTCCTCCCCGACCGCCGAGAGCAGGATCACCGGCGCCGAGCTCCACTTCCGCAGCTCGCGGCAGACCTCGATCCCGCTGCCGTCGGGAAGGACGAGATCGAGGATCACGGCCTCGGGCGGTCTCATCGCCGCGGAGGCGAGTGCCGCCTCGGCCGTCTCGGCTGTCTCGACCTCGTACCCGGCGCCGCGCAGGCTGGTCCGGAGCGCCCGGAGTATCTGCGGCTCGTCGTCGACGACGAGCACGCGAGCGGCGGCATTCATCCGGCGGTTCCGACCGGGGTCGTTCGGGGACCCGGGAGAAGGAGAGGACGAATGCTGCACCCTGGCCGAGGCGGGACTCCACGGTGAGCCGGCCGCCGTTGGCCTCGGCGAACCCACGCGCGATCGCCAGCCCGAGCCCGGCGCCGGGGGACTCCCCCGAACTTTCGGCCCGCTGGAACGGCTCGAAGATTCGCTCGTGTTCGCCCTGCGGTACGCCCGGCCCGTGGTCGACCACCCGGATCAGGGCCTCCGACCCGGTCGCGGCAACCTGCACGCGGATGTGCTCCTCGGAGGGCGAGTACTTGAGAGCGTTTTCGATCAGGTTCACGAGCACGCGCTGGATCTGGTGCGGGTCGACCGAGACGGCGGGCGGATCATCCGGAAGCGACACGTCGACCCTTCCGGCCTCTGCCCCGAGCTCGTCGAGCGCCCCGACTACAATCTCGTCGAGCTCGACCAGCGCCCGCTGCGGCTCGGCGGCGCCGGCCTGCAGGCGGCTCAGATCGAGGAGGTTTCCGACCAGGTGATCGAGCCGGTCCGAAGCGGACAGTATCGTCGCGAGCAGCTCGTGCCGGTCTGCCTCGTCGATCGCGAGCTCGGTACTCGCGAGAGCGCCTGCCGACGTCGAGATCGCCATCAACGGTGTCCGCAGATCGTGACTCACTGACCGGAGAAGCGCGGTCTTGATCACGTCGGCACGGCGAAGAGCCTCGGCCTCGTACGCCTCACGGGCTAGCCGCTCGCGGTCGATCGCGACGCCGAGCAGCGAGGCAAGCGCCGGCACGAGGCGGCGGCGTGTGCTCACATCGGAGGAGCTTCCACCCTCCAGCGTGATCGTGCCGACGCGTCGCCCGCCGGCCGTGAGCGCGAACCCGTCGCGAGCGTCGTCGCCAAGCGTGATCTCTGCGCGGGTGGCATGCAACGCGCGCGCTGCGTCGGCCGAGATCTGCTCGAGGTCGGCCTCGACGGTCCCGTGCTCGAGCAGCGCGGTCGCGACCTCGGCAAGCAGCGAGGCCTCGCGCGCCCGCCGCCGCGACCTGGCGGCGAGCTCCGAGACGACGATCGAGGTGACGACGAAGACGACCAGCGCAAACCAGTTGCGCGAATCGGCGAGCGTGAGCGTATGTACCGGCTCGAGGAAGAAGAAGTTGAACGCGAGCATGCTCGCGACCGACACGACGACGGCGTACGCCAGCCCCCAGACGGCCGCCACCGGGAGGACGGCGAAGATGTAGAGGATCCCGAGGCTCAGGACGGGGATCCAGCGCTCGAGCAGGTAGATCACTGCCGTGACGGCGGCGACCGCGACGACGCTCGCCAAGACACCGACAGCAGGGCTCCTGCGATTCGTCACCCCTACATCATGGCTCGTGTGGTGCAAGTCACCAGGTGCGCTCAGCTTGCAACTTGGAGCACAAGGTCAGCCGATCGCGACCATGCGGTCGATCGCTCCCCGGGCGCGTGCCGCCAACTCGGGCTCGACCGTCACCTTGTGCTTCAAGTCACGAAGAGAGTCGCGGGCCTTCTCGAGCGTGATCATCTTCATGAACTTGCACACGGCGGCCTCCCGAGCGGCCAGGAACTCCTTCTCCGGCACCTCCTTGTTCAGGCGGTGGATGATCCCGGTCTCCGTCGCGATGACGAAGCGCTTCTTGGGAGAGCGGCGGGCGAAATCGACCATACCCTCCGTCGAGAGGATGTGCGTGCGGTCGTTCGCAAACGCCATCGCCTGGCTCGCGCAGCCGCACTCCGGATGGACGAGCAGCTCGGCGTCCGGGGCATCGGCCTGCCAGCGCTCGATGTCGGCGGGCCGGATCCCCGCGTGCACGTGGCACTCGCCGAGCCAGATCTTCAGCTTGCGGCCGGTCACTCGCTCGAGCCAGAGGCCGAGGAACATGTCGGGGAGAAACAGGATCTCACGGTCGTCCGGAATCGCCTCGATCACCGCGCGCGCGTTCCCGGACGTGCAGCAGTAGTCGCTCTCGGCCTTTACCTCCGCGGTCGTGTTCACGTACGAGACGACCACGCCGCCGGGATGCTGCGACTTCCAGCTGCGGAGCTGGTCGGCGTCGATCGACGACGCCAGGGAGCAGCCGGCCTTGAGGTCGGGGATCAGTACCGTCTTCTCCGGGCTGAGGATCGCCGCCGTCTCGGCCATGAAATGCACGCCGCAGAAGAGAATCGTGGAGGCGTCCGCTGCCGCCGCCTGCCGGGAGAGGCCGAGCGAGTCGCCCACGTAGTCCGCGACGTCCTGCACCTCGGGAAGCTGGTAGTTGTGCGCCAGGATGACCGCGTCGCGCTCCCTGGCAAGCGCGCGAACTTCCTCGGCAAGAGTGCTGTGCTCGACCGCGGTCACGGGGTATCGACGTCGAGCGAGACGGCGAGCGAGCGAGCCGAATGCGTCAGCGCGCCGACGGAGACGAAGTCGACTCCCGTCTCGGCGTAGGCGCGAACGGTTGCGAGATTCACCCCGCCGGAGGCCTCGAGCGCCACCCGGCCCCCAACGACCTCGACCGCGCGGGTGACCTCGGCCGGGCTCATGTTGTCGAGCAGGATCCGGTCGGCGCCCGCTTCGATCGCCTCGGCGACCTCCTCGAGCGTCTCCGCCTCGACCTCGACCGGCGTGCCGTTCCGGTTGCCGAGCGCACCGATCGCGGCGGCGATCCCGCCGGCGATCCGCAGATGGTTCTCCTTGAGCAGGATCGCGTCGTACAGCCCCGAGCGGTGGTTGGTGCCGCCGCCGCAGCGAACGGCGTACTTCTCGAGCGAGCGCAGGCCCGGCGTGGTTTTGCGCGTGTCGAGGATCGTCGCGCCGGTGCCGGCGACCGCGTCGACGTACCGGGCGGTCTGCGTCGCCACGCCGCAGAGCCGGCCGAGCAGATTCAGCGCGGTGCGTTCGCCGGTGAGGATCGCGCGCGCCGG
The DNA here is from genome assembly GCA_963735535.1 of uncultured Actinomycetota bacterium. Classification (GTDB taxonomy): domain Bacteria; phylum Actinomycetota; class Thermoleophilia; order Gaiellales; family Gaiellaceae; genus PALSA-600. The sequence continues at coordinate 49,181 of CAVTLL010000010.1, forward strand.
GCCCTCGAGCCGGGCGAGCGTGGTCGGGCCCTCGACGCGGGTGCCGTCGCCTGCGAGAATCTCGGCCTCTACGGCCGGGTCGAGCACCTGGAAGACCCGCACCGCGGCCTCGACGCCACACACGCTGCCCGCTTCCTCGAGCACGAGCTCGGCGTGGCACCGCGTGGCGGCGGGAACAACACCCTCGGTCGTCAGGTCGCCGTCGCCGACATCCTCGGCGAGCGCCGAGGAGACGACAAGGTCGATGTCCTCGACGGTCAGCTCCATGGCTCGAGGACCGGCTCGTGGCCCTTCCGGAGCACCACATGGGAGCGAAACGCGTCGTCTTCGATCGGAAAGTCGGAGCGGAAGTGCGCGCCGCGGCTCTCCTCGCGGGCGAGTGCGCTCTCGGCGATCAGCCGCGGTAGCAGCCCCGGAGCCTTCCGGAGGCGTTCGAGCCCCTCGGCGTTGCGGATCACCCCGGCGTCCTCCCAGAGGGCGCGCTCGAGCGCCGCGCTCACAGGAGGCTCCGCCGCAGTAACGGGAGGCGGCCCGGAGACCGACACCGGATCGGCGCGGAGGGCCGCGAGCCCCGCCCTGCGTCCGAAGACGAGGCACTCGAGCAGCGAGTTCGAAGCCAGCCGATTCGCTCCGTGAACACCGGTCGCCGCGCACTCGCCCGCCGCAAACAGGCCGGGGACGCTCGTTGCGCCGTGCAGATCGGTGACGATCCCGCCGACGGTGTAGTGCGCGGCCGGCGAGACCGGGATCGGCTCGACCGCGGGGTCGTAGCCGGCCCGGGCCAGGGTTGCCATCAGCCCGGGAAAGCGTCCGCGCTCGATCGCGCGGAGGTCGAGGCCGGCGTGGCCGCGCTCGGCGATCGCTCGCGCGACGACATCTCGCGGGGCGAGCTCGTCGGTGAAGCGGTCACCGTGCCCGTCGACGAGCACGGCGCCCTCACCACGGAGCGCCTCCGAGAGCAGGAAGCCGTCGTCGAGCAGTGCGGTCGGATGGAACTGGACGAACTCGAGGTCGGCGAGCGCGGCGCCGGCGTTGTACGCGAGCGCGAGCCCTTCACCGACCGCGCCCCTGGGATTCGTGGTCCGAGCCCAGAGCGCGGCATAGCCGCCCGTCGACAGCAGCGTCGCGGGGGCAGTGAACGTGCCGTGGTCGGTGACGATGCCGACGCAGCGCCCACCCTCCTGCCAGAGCGAGAGCACCTTCACCTCGTCTGCGACATCGATCCGCGGGTGGTTCCAGACGTGGTCTGCGAGAACCTCGGAGATTGCCTTCCCGGTTTCCGCCCCGCCCGCGTGGACGATCCGGCGCATCGAATGACCGCCCTCGCGGCCGAGGTCGTCGTCGAACTCGACCCCGCGCGCGACGAGCTCGCCGATCCGCGCCGGCGCCTCCTCGGTGAGCGCGGTGACCGCGCTCTCGCGGCAGAGGCCCCGCCCTGCCCGGAATGTGTCGACGGCGTGCAGCGCCGGGGAATCACCCTCCCCGATCGCAGCGGCTACCCCTCCCTGCGCGTTCCAGCTGTTCGACGCGGCGACCGGCGCCTTGGCGAGCAGCAGCACGTCTGTCTCGACTGCCGCTTCGAGCGCGGCAGTCAATCCGGCGACGCCCCCGCCGACCACGATCAGGCCGTACGGTCTACGCTCGCTCATGTGGCGCGCATCTGCCGGTTTTATCCTCACAGTCGATAACCTGGTGCAGAGTCTAGCATGGTTTCCGATCCCTGGGCGAAAACAATGAGCCCCGCCCAGACCGTCGTCGCGGTCGTCCTTCAGGTTCGTGAGGGGCGGCTCCAGGTGCTCCTCTGGGAGCGCGCGCTCGAGCCGTACTCGGGTGCCTGGTCCCTGCCGGGCGGTGAGCTCACAAGCGGCGAGACGCTCGAGCGGTCGATCCGCCGCCACCTCGCCGCCAAGGTCGACGTGCGCGAGCTGGCACACCTCGAGCAGCTCGAGACCCTGAGCGACCCCGACCGCAACCCCCTGCGCTGGGAGTTGGCGACCGCCTACCTCGGGCTAGTTCCGAGCGACGTCGACCCCGCGCTCCCCGCCGACACGCGCTGGCAGCCGGTGGACGGCCTTCCGGAGCTCGCGTTCGACCACGAGCGGATCGTGCTCGCGGGACGTGACCGGCTACGGGCAAAGCTCTCGTACACGAACGTCGGCTTCGCGCTCGCGCCGGCGAGTTTCACCATCTCCGAGCTCCGCAACCTCTACCGCGCGGCGCTCGCTCACGACGTCTCCGCAACGAACCTCCAGCGCGTGCTCGTCCGCCGGCACCTGCTCGTCGGAACGGGAACCCGGCGCGAGCCCGGCCCTGCCGGCGGCCGCCCCGCCGAGCTCTACGGCTTCCGGACGCGGGTGCTCGAGATCACAGATCAGTTCGCGGTGCTGCGGCCGCCTACGGCCTAGAGCGAAGCCTGCGCACGAGGCTCCAGGCTCCGGGCAGCGCTGCGGCGGCGAGGTACAGCTTCACGAGATCGCCCGGAATGAACGGGTACACGCCGTCAACGAAGGTCGTGTTCCAGCTCACATGCAGATAGTGGTGCAGCCAGATCGAGCCGCAGGCGTAGATGATCACGCTCCCGGTCAGCATCGCGGCGATCGACGACGAGAACTTCTTGTCCCACCCGCGCTCCGCGAGAGCGCCGGTCACCGCGGCCGCGACGATGAAACCGACGATGTACCCGCCGGTCGCGCCGCTGAAGACATCCCAGCCGTGCTTGTGGTCGGCGTACAGCGGCACGCCGATCACGCCCAGCACCAGGTAGGCGCCCATGCTGGCCGCGCCCAGCGCCGAGCCGTATGCGGCGCCCACGAGGAGCACGGCGAACGTCTGCCCCGTGATCGGGACCGGTGTGAAGCCGAGCCGAACGGAGATCTGGGCCATCAACCCCACGAACCCGGCGCCACCGAGAACGAGCAACGCATCCGTCAGCAACCCGGAGCGCGGAAAGACGGCAAGCCTGAGCGTCATGGTCTGGTCGGGCATCGAGGCATTAGACCTGTGGGGACGGAATTCGGTTGCAGTCAATCCGATCGCTGCGGGACAACCGAACTTTGGAGGCAGGCCCGCGCACGGGAGCGTAGGCGGCGAGCGCTATTCTCTTGTTGCAGCCACAAGCAAAATTACCGATGCGGGACATCATCGAGACCCTGGAACGCTGGACGGACGAAGGCGCCTCCGTCGCGCTTGGCTCCGTCGTGGAGCGAGTCGGCTCGGCCCCACGCGATCCGGGAGCGGCGCTGGCCGTCTCGTCGAGACGCGAGATCGCGGGCGGCGTCACCGGCGGTTGCGTCGAGCCCGCGGTGATCCGGGAGGCGAACGAGGTGCTGAGCGGCTCGCGCGGACGCCTCGTCCATTACGGTCTCGACGACAAGGACGGGTTCGACGTCGGCCTCACCTGCGGCGGCAAGATCGCCGTGGCCGTGTACGCGCTCGACCCGGAGCTCGTTCCTGAGATCGCAGACGCCGTCCGCAGTGACCGTCCGATCGCGGTCACCCTGAGCCTCGGCGAAAACCACTTCGGCGAGCAGGCGATCTTCGCACCCGAGAGCTCTAACGGCGACGCTCTGTCCGCCGCGACCCGCTCACTGCTCGAGATCGGCGAAAGCGCGATCGTCGAAGACGCAGGCGGCGAGATGATCTTCGTCGAGTCGTACGCGCCCCGGCCGAACCTCTATCTCTTCGGCGCCAGCGACCACGTCTCCGCGCTCGTCCCGGTCGGCAAGCAGCTCGGCTACCGCGTCACGGTCTGCGATCCGCGAAAGGTGTTCCTGACACGCGCGCGCTTCCCCGCTGCAGACGAACTGTCCGACGAGTGGCCCGACGAGTTCCTGGCCCGCGCCCCGATCGACCCGCGGACGGCGATCTGCCTGATGACGCACGACCTCAAGTTCGACATCCCCGCACTCCAGCTCGCGTTGAGCTCGAATGCCGGCTTCATCGGCGCGATGGGAAGCGAGAAGCCGCGTGCCAACCGGACCGCCCGGCTTCGCGAGGCAGGTGTCCCGGACGCGGACCTCGCCCGACTCCACGCACCGATCGGCATCCAGATCGGTGCTCGTACGCCCGAGGAGGTCGCGGTGACGATCGCCGCTCAGCTGATCGAGGTCAAGGTCGCGGCACGCGGTGCGCGCATCGAGACGATCGCCCGCGGCAGCGTCCTCGCCTGAGACTCTCGCGGCGCGTGATTAGCGCGGTTGGATTGACCGTGCGATGACCGCACGGAGGCTCCGGGGCGTGTTGCTGGTTCCACTCCCGCTTGCGCTCTTCGCCGCCCCGGTCGGGCTCGCGGGTGGCGTGCGACGCTAGGCGCTCGCGCCGCTTCCGTCGGTGCTCCCGCCGACGCCACTTCCGGGCGGCATGCACTGGTCGAGGGCCGGCGCGGCGCCGAACGCCACGGCGTTCGGCGCCGGACAATCGGACGTGGGAGTCGAGGCGGGTGTCGACGGCCGTGCTCTGGCTGCCCAAGAGGGCCTTCGGGTCGTGGATTGGCTTCCCGGGATGCAACTCGTCGTGGTGGCAGGCCGTCGGTCCTTCACGCCGCAAGAATGGTCGGCCGGGAAGGAGCTGCACGGGAGCGTGATCGGGCCTGCCCAGGGCGCGACCAAGGCCAGCGCGACTTTCCGGATCCCGATCGCCGGCTAGGCGTCCAGCTCGACGACGTCGCCGACCGAGATCGTCCCGGAGCTCAGGATGTCGGCGTTCAGACCGCCTCGGTGGAGCAGGTCGTCGATGATTCCGGGGCGCGTGAGCGACTGCAGGTGCAGGCACGGCTCGCAGATCTCGACGCCGAGGCACTCGACCTCGCCGACCTTGAACGTGCGGCCGATCAACTCGTTCAGGCGCACGCCGCGAACGACTAGCTGACGACGCGAGTCCGGGCCGCTCACGCCGACGTCCTCGAGCACCTCGGCCTCGACCAGTGTGATCGCGCCGCCCGCCCGCTGGCCGTCCTCACGGTAGTGCCGGTCGCCCTCGAGCCCGTTTCCGGCGACTGCGCTCACCGACTCGACCGAGTGGAGCCGGTCGGACTCGCCGATCGTGATCGCTTCGACCTTCATGGCTGCAGGCTAACGGTCGCGGCTGTCAGCTCGGCGATGCTTCCGAGAACCAGGTCGGCCTCGGTGAGGGCGTCGCCGGGCGGGAAGAGCGCGTTCGGGATCGCGATGCACCCCATCCCGGCGGCTTTGGCCGAGCGGATGCCGTTGTGGGAGTCCTCGATCGCCACGCAGGCGATCGGATCGACGCCGAGCCGCCGCGCGGCCTCGAGATAGACGTCGGGAGCGGGCTTCCCGCGTGCGACCTCCTCCGAGGACACGGTGGCGGCAAAAAAGCCCGTGATCGCACCGGCGCCGAGCACGACGTCGATCAGCTCACGGTTGGACGACGAGGCGAGCCCGAGCGCGAAGGTCTCCGCGATGCGGCCTACCGCGTCGAGAGCGCCGGGAATCCACGGCGGCCCGGACGCGTAGCGCTCGAGCATCCGGTCGACCACGATCCGGTTGATCTGCTCCGGCGACTCGGCGAGGCCGATCCGGTCGTGCATGTAGCGCGACCATTCGGGCGAGCTCATGCCCATCATGTCGCGCTGCGCGCCGTCGTGCCAGTGACCGTCTCCCTCCGCGGCGAGCTCCTCCCGTACCTCGTCCCAGACCTGTTCGGAGTCGACGAGCACGCCGTCCATGTCGAACACGACGGCGTCGGTCACAGCGCGATGTACCTGCGATCGACGTAGACGAGGCCACCCTGACCGGGCCCCGACTCGAGCAGCTCGATCGCGGCGACGTAGATCACGTGATCGCCGGCCGGATGCCGGGCCAGCGTTCGCGCGCGAATCCAGCCCACGGCCCCTTCGAGCAGTCGAGGCTCATCGGCGCGAACCAGAATCCCGTCCCACTGCACGAGCGGCGGCACGCTCCGCGAGAAATGCTGCGCGAGGTCGTCCTGGTCGCGCCCGAGGATCGAGACGCACCAGTCGTCGGCTTCGTCCAGCACCTCGAAGAGCGATGCGGACCGGCCGAGGGAGATCGAGACGAGCGGCGGGACGAGCGATACCGAGACGAGCGACGACACCGTTAGCCCGGCCTTCCGGCCACCCGACTCGGCGACGACAACCGACACGCCCGCCGGCCAGCGCCGGAAGAGCGCACGCTGTGCGTCCGCGTCCCCATTCACCACCCAACCCTAGCCCGGCGGCTACAGCGGCAAGTGGTGCAAGTCACAAGCTCCCGAGACGCGCGGGTCTCGGCGGTTCGAGCTCAAGTGGTGCAAGTCACAAGGCTTGCAACTTGGAGCACAAGCTCAGTTCGGCTTGCAGAGGGTGTCGTGCAGGCCCGCGATCGCGATGTTGCGCTGGGCGTCAGTCGACCTGTCGTAGGTGCCGGGCGCCTGGCCCGTCCACATCACGTCGGGGGTGACGCCGGGGCCCATGATCGTCGCCCGGTACTCCTTGCCCGTACCCGCGGGGTGGCCCGGGTGCGGGTTCACGCTGTAGCAGAACACCCCGTCGCCTTTGTGCGTCAGGAAGCTGTTCTCGCGCTTCCAACCGGTGCCGTATGCCGAATCGAACGTGTCGAGGTACAGGTTGCGACCGAAGGTATCGAGAGGCTGCCCACTCGACGTCGATGCGAGCCCGAAGACGGGGACTCCGTTGTAGGTGAACGTGCCGTAGAGGTGGTTCCACTGGTGCCACGACCAGTCGGTGTTGACGGTCAGCACCGGCAGGGGGCCTGACCAGTGGGAGAGGTGGACCTCGAACGCGGCGTCGATTCCCTTCCCGTTGACACCGTAGTCGGGAAGCTTTCGCTGCCACTCCTGGATGGCCCAGTAGCTGCCGTCAGACGCCTTGCACGCAACGACGCCCCACGCGAGCTTCGGCCCGTCGTACTTGCCGCAGCCGCCATGGAATGCCGTCTTCCAGTAGTTGTCGGCGGTGAGCTGCACCTGCCGGAGCTTCTTGATCACCGGGTTGGCCAGGTAGCCGGGGGTGCCTTTGATCTTGTGGTACTGGCGTACGAGCGCCCGTGCCGTCGGGTTCTGCTGGAAGTACTTCTGATACCCACCCGAGTAGTCCAGCTTGAAGGCGACCTGCGCCATACCCGGCTTCGTCGGGTTCGCGTTGACCGCGCCCCAGACGAGTACGTGGACGTGCTTTCCGGACGCGGTGTACGTCAGGAGCGCTTCACCCTTGGCGTTCAGCTGCAGCCTGAGCCCGCTGACCGAGCTCGTCGAGATGATCTGAGAGGCGCCGGCGGCCGAGACGAACACGGCGCAGGCGGCAAGGGCACTGAGAGCGACGACGAGGCGCTTCATACCCGGCTCATCGGCGCTCCTTTTCCGACGCTGAAACGGAATCACTCGTCTGGTGTCACCCTTCCGAGGCAGGGTCCCCAAGCTCCTCGGCGAGCAACCCGAGCGCGAAGAGCCGCCACGCGAGATCGACGTCCTTCGCGAGGAAGAGAACGGCTTCGCGAGCCCTCGGGAAGTCGCGCGCGAGTACCGCGAGCTCATCGAGACCTGCCGCCAACTGCTGCTGCCTTTCTTCGGTGTGCACGTCGGCCGCGAGAGCCTTGACCGCACGGTCGTCGACGCCGAGCTCCCGGTGTGGATCGCCACCGGCCGCCAGTAGCAGCATCGACCGGCGGCGGCCCTCGTTCAGGTCGCGCTCCGCCAGTTCGACGCGCTGGCCCGCAAGGTAGGCGACGACGGCGAGCGAGTCGCCGAGCTCACCGGTGTCGACGGCCCCGAGCACGGCGAGCTCAGCGTTCAACGCGCGACTCGGTCCGGAGGAGCGACAGCATCGCCACCAGCAGGATCAGGCCCACTAGCGCCCCGCCGATGACGTCCGTGGTCGTGTGCGCCGCCTGCAGCACGAGCGCGGGCCCCACCAGCGCGGCCCAGACGGCTGCCCATTTCCACGAGCGAGTAAAGATGAGCCCGATCGTAAATGCAACGATCACACCCCGCATCATGTGGCCGCTCGGAAACGAGTCGTCGAACGCCTCGATGTGCACGGGAGCCCCGTAAGCCTCGCCGTACAGCGGCGGCCGGGTGATCGTCCCCTTACCGATCACCTCGATTGCGTTGCCGATCATCCACGCCGCGGCGGGCGCAAGCGCGACAACGGGGCCGTAGCGCCGCCACAGGACGACTGCGGCGGAGATCACGACGAGCGCGGAGATCAGGATCGAGCACGGGTAGGTCCAAGAAGTCGAACAGCTTCGACCACGTCGTCGTGTGCAGGGCAAACGGCCGATAGAAGCCCACCGCTCCGTCCGGCGCAGGCCGCCCCGGCTGCAGCCAGGGCATGAGGTGATCGACGGAGAACTGATCAACCCGCGTCAGCGAACCCGCCGCGACGAGCGCGGTCAGCAACCCGAGCGCCAGCACGAGCCCGGCAAGCACAAGCGCGGTGTTGCGGGAGGGCGCAGCGGCAAGCACTCGTTCGCGAAGCGCCACCGGCGGACCCTAGCGGCGGCGGCAAGGGCGACCCGCTCGTAACCGAATCGCAACGCTTCGACACCGCACACGGCCGTCCGGCGCCCTAGAGTTCAGGTGCGTGCCCCCTCTGCACCACCTTCATCACCTGAGGCAGGTGCTGCACGACCCCGTCGAGATCCACCGTTACGGACTCGCTGGTCGCGAAGCACTGATCCTGATGCTCGGCGCGTCGCTGCTGACGTTCGCTCTCGTGCGCCTGTACACGCGCCTTCAGCGCCGGCACCGCTGGCCGAGCGGGCGGATCGGTGACGTGCACGTCCACCACATGGTCATCGGCGTCGTGATCGTGCTCACGACGGGCATGATCGACATCGCCTTCGACCCAGGCGACAACATGACCCGGCGGGCACTCGCTGTCTCGTTCGGGGTCGGCGGCGCGTTCATCCTCGACGAGTTCGCTCTCACCTTCCACCTACGCGACGTCTACTGGACACCGGAAGGAAGGCGGTCGATCGACGCCTGCATCATGTGGCTGCTGCTCGGGGCATTGCTCCTCGTCGGGATCTCTCCGTTCGGCGTGCACGACAAGACAGAGCTTCCACGCGCGATCGGGTTCGGCGTGATCGCCGTCAGCATCGTTCTCTCGCTCGTGACCTGCCTCAAGGGGAAGCTGACGCTCGGCCTGCTGAGCATCTTCGTGCCGCCCATCGGGCTCGTCACGGCGTTCCGTCTGGCCCGTCCGGGATCGATCTGGGCACAACTGTTCTACACGGGCGAGACGAAGCTCGATCGTGCCGAGGCCCGCTTCGATCCCGACGAGTCACAGCTCGAGCGGATGCGCATCCGCGTCGTGGACCTGGTCGCCGGGGCGCCGGACCGCTAGCGTCAGCGCGCCTTGGCTGAAACGCCACAGAGCGCGATCGAGACGATGCTCCTCGAGGAGCGGCGGTATGCACCGCCGCCCGGGTTCGCCGCGGCCGCGAACGCCCAGCCGGACATCTACGACCGCGACCCGATCGAGTTCTGGGCCGACGAAGCCCGAAAGCGCGTCTCGTGGTTCGAGCCGTTCGAGACCGTCTGCGAATGGGAGCTCCCCTACGCGAAGTGGTTCGTCGGCGGGAAGCTGAACGTCACCTACAACTGCGTCGACCGCCATGTCGAGGCGGGGAACGGCAACCGGGTCGCCTACTACTGGGAGGGCGAGCCGGTCGACGACCGCCGCGAGATCACGTTCGCGGATCTACAGCGCGAGACGACCAGGCTCGCGAACGCACTCAAGGCGCTCGGCGTGAAGAAGGGCACCCCGGTAGGGATCTACATGGGGATGGTTCCCGAGACCGCCGTCGCGATGCTCGCCTGCGCGCGCATCGGCGCCCCCCACACCGTCGTCTTCGGCGGGTTCTCGGCCGACTCGCTCGGCGGGCGACTCGAGGACATGGGCTGCGAGGTGTTGATCACCCAGGACGAGGCGTGGCGCCGCGGCGCCACGGTGCCGCTGAAGAAGACCGCCGACGAGGCAATGGCCGCGGCTCCCGGCGTGAAGAGCTGCATCGTCCTGCGCCGCACGGGCGGCGAGGTACCGATGACGGGCGGTCGCGATCACTGGTGGCACGAGCTTGCGACCGATGAGTCGGCATGCCCTTGCGAACCGATGGACGCCGAGGATCTGCTCTATCTCCTCTACACCTCCGGCACGACCGCAAAGCCGAAGGGAATCGCCCACACGACCGGCGGTTACCTCGTCGGCGTCGCGACGACGCACTACTACGTCTTCGACGTGAAGCCGGACTCCGTCTACTGGTGCGCAGCCGATGTCGGCTGGGTCACCGGCCATAGCTACATCGTCTACGGCCCACTCTGCAACGGCACGACCGGGGTGATGTACGAGGGGACCCCCGATTTCCCCGACCGCGACCGCTGGTGGGAGATCGTCGAGCGCTACAAGGCCGACATCCTCTACACCGCGCCGACGGCGATCCGCACCCACATGAAATGGGGCCCCGAACATGCACAGCGGCACGATCTCTCGAGCCTGCGGCTGCTGGGCTCGGTCGGCGAGCCGATCAACCCCGAGGCCTGGGTCTGGTACCACGAGCACATCGGCGGCGGCCGCTGCCCGATCGTCGACACCTGGTGGCAGACGGAGACCGGGATGATCCTGATCACGCCGCTCCCGGGGATCACGACGACGAAGCCCGGCTCCGCGACGAGACCCTTCCCCGGGATCGAGGCGGCGATCTACAACGAGGCCGGCGAGGAGGTCGGGCCGGGAGGCGGCGGCTATCTCGTGCTCAAGCGGCCGTGGCCAGCGATGCTGCGCGGCCTCTACGGGGAGGACGCGCGCTACCGGGAGACGTACTGGTCGAAGTACGGAGACGTCTACTTCGCAGGCGACGGCGCGCGGATCGACTCCGACGGCTACTTCTGGCTGCTCGGACGGGTCGACGACGTGATGAACGTCTCCGGGCATCGAATCTCGACGATCGAGGTCGAATCGGCCCTCGTCGACCACCGCGAGGTCGCCGAAGCGGCCGTCGCTGCCCGCAACGACGCGATGACCGGCCAGGCAATCGTCGCGTTCGTCACGCTCAAGGGCGGCGCCGACGGCTCGGTCGAGAAGCTCGAGGAGCTCAGGAACCATGTGGCCGACAAGATCGGCCCGATCGCGAAGCCGGCCAACATCGTCTTCACACCGGAGCTGCCGAAGACCCGCAGTGGCAAGATCATGCGCCGACTTCTACGCGACGTGGCCGAGAACCGGCCGCTCGGCGACACAACCACGCTCGCCGACTCGGCCGTCGTCGACGAGCTCCGCACCCGTGCGGTCGAGGAGAGCTCGGACGAATCCTGACCCGATGGCGGGGCCGCTGAGAGTCGATGATCCTGCCCCGATCGCGGAGCTGCGCGAGGTGCTCGTCGCAGCCGGGTTCGACGGGAAGGCCGTTCGCAAGGCGTTCGGAGTCGAAGGGCCGATCCTCGCGAGGCCCGGCGAGATCCCGCTCCTGAGGCGACGGCTCGCGGAGCTCGACACCTTCGGAACGCTGACCGCCCTGTTCGTGCTCGGCGTGCCGGTGCCGGAGGCTGATGCGGGGAAGGCGCTCGCGCCGCTCTCGATCGCGCGCGCCGAGGCACTAGGGCTGCTCGAGTCGGGAGGCGGCGGAGTCTGGGCGTGCGCGCAGATCGTCCCGCATGGAGACGTGCTCGTCACCTCCGATCTGACCGGCGTTCGTGAGGCCAACCGGCCGGATCACGTCGCGGGCGTTCACAACCCGTCGGTCACGATCTCGCACCTGACGATCCGGCGGCCGGTCGACACGGCGCTCGACATCGGCACCGGCGCCGGGATCCAGGCGATCCTCGCCTCCCGTCACGCGGGCCGCGTGATCGCTACGGACATTGCCGACCGCGCGCTCAACTTCACCGCCTTCAACCTGATGCTGAACGCCGCACAGAACGTCGAGCTCCGCCGGGGAAGCTATTTCGATCCGGTCGCCGGCGAGCGGGCGGGCCTCGTGGTCTGCAACCCGCCGTATGTGATCTCGCCGGAGTCTGCCTACCTCTTCCGCGATAGCGGCCTCCAGGGAGACGCGGTCTCATGCGACCTGGTCACGACCGCGCCGAGCGCCCTCGAGGAGGGCGGCTATGGGAGCCTGCTCGTTTCCTGGGTGCACAAGCCGGGCGAGGATCGCGCAGCCCGTCTCGAGGAATGGCTCGACGGTAGCGGCTGCGACGCAGTGCTACTGCACTACGGGACGCAGGATCCGCTGACCCACATCGGCAACTGGACAGCTGACCCGAACTCCGACCCGACCGAGATGGACGAGACGATCGACCGGTGGCTGGCCTACCTCGATCGCCTCGGGATCGAGTCGATCGGCTACGGCGCCGTTGTGCTTCGACGCCGCGCCGCCGCCGCCAACTGGGTTCGGTCACACGAGCTCCCCTCGGCCGGGCTACGGCCGTCGAGCGACCATCTCCTCCGGCTCTTCGAGGCCCAGGACTACCTCGGTGGTCTCCAGGGCAACGCCGAGTTGCTGGCCGACCGGTTCGAGCTGGCGCCCGGCGTCAGCGTCGAGCAGCGAGTCCGGCTCGAAGACCATGAATGGACGATCGACCGGATCGAGCTGAAGCTCGAGGACGGACTTGGGTTCACCGCGGGCATCGACCCGCTGATCGCGCATCTGGTCGCGGGACTCGACGGGAAGCGAACACTGGCCGAGATCGCGACGGAGCTCGCCGACCGCGAAGCCGAAGAGCCGGCCGCCTTTGCGACAAAGGCGATTCCCGTGGTCAGGCAGATGTTCGAGCACGGGTTCCTGGTCAGGGCGTAACGACCCGCCGGGCACGCGCGGGCGAGCTGTTCAGCCGGCTGACGAGCTCGTAGGTGATCGTTCCGGCGGCGGTGGCCTGCTCTTCTGCGAGCAGGCCGTCGCCGATCAACGTGACAGGCGTCCCGGGCTCCACGGCGCCACCGGGCTCCGAACCGTCACCGAGCGCCACTGCGAAGGAGTCCATCGAGACCGTTCCGACCACCGGCCTTCGGACCCCGTCGACGAGAACGTCGGCTCCGGTCAGTTGGCGCCGCCACCCGTCCGCGTAGCCGACCGGGACGATCCCGATCGAGGTCGGCCCGAACGCGACGAACTGACGGTGGTAGCCGGTGCTCGCACCGAGCTCGAGCTGCTTGACCTGAGCGATGCGGCTCCGCCAGGAGAGCACCGGCCGCAACCCGTCATCTGCCGGATCTGCGCCGAAAGGCGACAGCCCGTAGAGCGCGAGCCCCGCGCGTGCAGCGTCGAAATGTGCACCCGGAAACCGCAGGATCCCCGCGCTGTTTGCGAGATGGGACGTCAGGCCGGGATGGCGGGCGGCGATCTCACCGAAGCGCGCGATCTGCTTCGTCGTGAACTCGGGGTCGATATCGGCCGAGGCGAGGTGGCTCAGCAGGCCGACGACGTCCGGGGAGGCATCGACCAGATCGGAGATGCCCCACCGCCCCATCCCGGTGTCCAGCTTGACGTGCAGCGGAATCCCCTCCGGCCAGGGCGGCTCGGTGACGACGAGCTCGAGGCCGGCTGCGCGCGCGGCTCGATAGTCGGCGTCCTCCGTCGGGCTGAGGACGACGATTCGCGCAGCCTCGAACAGAGCGCGCAACTCGAGCCCCTCCCCCACCGTCGCGACGCAGAGTGCCTTCGCGCCCTCTTCGATCGCCGTCTCGGAGATCGTCGCGGCCCCGTGGCCGTAGGCGTCGGCCTTGACAACCGCCCACAGCTCGGCACTGCCGAGCGCGTCGGTGAGCCGGCGCAGGTTCGCCCGCAGGGCGCCGCAGTCGATCGTGATCTCGGAACGCAACCGGCCGGAGCCTACTTGTCGCCGTTCTCGGCACGGGCCTCGGCGATGCTGTAGATCGTCCGGCAGTCTCGCGGCCTCGACCAGTTGACGCTCTTGCCCTTGAAGGCAAACGTGAGCTTGCCGGAGGCGCTCACCACTCCCGCCACGGTGCCGCGGATCGTCGCGCGGGCCGAGCCGAGGAGGTCGGTGGTCGTTGCGGTGCCGTGCTTCCCGGAATCGGGTGCCACGGGCGTCGTTCCGAGCACCTGGCGTTCGTCACGAACGTGAAGACCGAACCTCGCCGTTGGCGAAGAAGTTCACGTTGAGGAACAGCACGACGTTGCTCTGACTCTACGCGGCAGGGGCCGCTTAAGCGCAACCCTGTCAGGAGGGTGCAGGCGAAGCCGGCGCGCATGATTCTTCGCGTCCTACCCGCAAAGCGGACGCTGGAAGCGAACGTGGCATCCCCCGATTCCACCTGGACAGGTAGCGCGGGGGGTCGCAAGTGCCTAGGGCCGCCTGGTTACGAGGCGCCTAAATCGAGTACTAGGGCGCCGGGCCGCGAACGAGGCAGTCCAGCGTCGCTAACGCGCAGTCCAGCCGAGATCGAGCACGGTCGGCGCGCCGCTGAACGCTCTTCCGGACGGGCCGAGCAGGAAGGCGGCGACATCCGCGACCTCTCCCGGCTCGAGCATCCGCTTCACCGCCTGAGGCGCCAGGATCACCTCTTCCAGCACCTGGTCCTCGGACATCCCGTAGACCCGGGCCTGGTCGGTGAGTTGCTCCTCGACGAGCGGCGTTCGGACGTACCCGGGGCAGATCGCCGTGGCTGTGATCCCGACGGCCGCGCCCTCGAGGGCGATCGTCTTCACAAGCCCGAGAACCCCATGCTTGGCGGACACGTACCCCGCCTTGAACGGCGATGCGACCAGGCCGTGGACGGACGCGACCGCGCAGAAGCGCCCGTCACCCGATGCGGCCAGGGCGTCCCAGGCGTATTTCGCAAGCAGGAACGGGCTCGTCAACATCAGGGCGATCAAGGCGTCCCACCGCTCCTCCGGGAAGTCGCGGATCGATTCGACATGCTGGAAGCCGGCGTTCGCAACCACCGCGTCGAGCCGGCCGTAATGCGCAAGCGCCGCCTCGACCACCGCGCGGTTGCCCTCGACCGTCGTCAGGTCGGCATCGGCCAGATCGACACCGTGCACGGACCAGCCGTCCTCCGCAAGCCGCGAGGCGATTGCGGTGCCGATCCCGCCCGCGGCCCCGGTCACGAGTGCGACACGCATCAGGCGAGGAAGCGGAACACCTGCTCCGCCACGCATACGGGCTTCTCGCCGCCGTCACGCTCGAAGGTCGCGGTCATCGTCACCTGCACACCACCCCGGATCGGTTCGACAGTGTCGACCCGGATCGTCGCACGCACCCGGGATCCAGCGGGGACGGGTGCCGGGAAGCGCACCCGGTTCAGGCCGTAGTTGATCGCGACCGCACCCACGACCGGCAGGATCTCGTACGCGGCGGCGGGAATCAGCGAAAGCGTCAGGAACCCGTGGGCAACGGTCACACCGAAAGGGCCCGCGGCCGCCAGCTCATGGTCGAGGTGGATCGACTGCCGGTCACCCGTCGCCTCCGCGAACGTGTCGATCCGCGACTGCGGAATCTCGAACCACGACGTCGGACCCACCTCGAGGCCTGCCTGCAGCTCCTCGATCTTCATCGAACCGGCCCCCACCGAATGACGGACGCGGCCCATGTGTAGCCGGTACCCGCCGAGATCAGAAGCACCAGATCCCCGTCGGCGAGCCGTCCCTCTCGAGCAGCACGATCGAGGCCGAAGAGCGAGTCGACGCCGCTCATATGGCCGGTGTCGTCGAGGTAGACAGCCTGGTCGGCGCCCAGCCCGAGCCGCTCGAGCAGCATCAGGTACATCGAGCGCTTCATGTGCAGCGGGCAGACGAATCTCAGCTCGCCCAGCGTAGTTCCGGACCGCTCGACCGCGCCCCGGGCCACGGCGACGAAGTTCGGGAGCGACACGTCGTCGAGCCTGGCCTTCATGGCTTCCGGGTTCGTAACGTCGAGGAACGGATACCCGTCCGGATCGACCGACCCTCCTCGCGCGATCTTCACGTCAAGCGAGAGCGACCCATCCGTGATCGCATACGCACCGAGCAGTTCGTTCCGCTGCGGCTCCCCGACGACGAGTGCTGCGACCGCACCATCCCCGAAGTTGAACATGAACCGCGATCGCGGGTTGCCGTAGTCGAGCAGATACGACTCCCGGCAGGCCGCAACCATCAACACACGTCCGAGCTCCGGCTCCGCCCGCAGAACGTCGCGCACGACGCGAAGCGCGATCGGGCTTCCATGCGAGACATTGTCGTACTCGAGCGCGAAGGCGCGCGAACAGCCGAGGCGGTGAGCGATCCAGGGCGCCGCCTGCCATACCCCCCAGTCCTTCCACATCGATCCGAAGTAGACGACGGCGTCGATCGACTTCGGGTCGACGCCGCTCTCCTCGAACAGCCGCTCGGCTGCCCGCACGGCGAGATCGCTCACGTGCTCGTCCTCAGCGGCCACATGCTTGCCGCGTAGGCCGAACTTCTCGATCAGCACGGCCTCGGGGATCCCGGCCCGCTCGCTGATCTCGGCAGCGCTGAGCCACCGCTCCGGAAGGTACGAAGCGGTCGCCTGAAGTCCGACCCGTCTCACTCCGTCGGCCTGAGGATTGAGCTGACGATGCGCCCGAGCTCGTCGAAGACGTCGTCCGGCACGGCGGTCCCGCCGTTCCAGAGGATCCAGCGCAACCCGATCAGCTCGCCGAGGCCCATCAGGGCCCACGCCGTCACTTCCGGATCGAGCGCCCCGATCTCGCCGGAGTCGACGGCGCCTTTCAACGCGTCGATGTAGCCCTGGCTGAGCCGTTCGTAGTGGTACTGGAGCATCTCGGGCGAGACGAACTCGGCCTGGCGGATGATCCGGTAGAGCGCCGGGTGCTGCGCTGTGAAGCGGAAGAACTCCCGAAACCCGAGGAGCTCTTGCTCGACACGGGTCCCGCCGCGCGAGGAACCCTCCTTCATCGCGTGGCGAACCCGGCTGTTCAAATCGCGCACGAGCTCGTCGAAGATCGTCTTCTTCGAGTCGAAGTAGAGGTAGAACGTGCCCTGCGCAACGCCGGCAATCTCCGTGAGCTTGACGATCGAGGCGTCGTGATATCCGAACTCGCCGAAGACCTGCTCCGCCGCGTCGAGTAGGCGCCGCCGCGTGTCGAGCCCGCGCTGGGAGAGCGGCCTACCGGCCGCGCTGGTGACGATCTCGGTCATGCGTTCACCGCCGTCCGCACGAGCTCGTCCTTGACGACCTTGCCAAGCGCATTGCGCGGAAGGGCGTCGACCCGGTGGAACGACTTCGGCACCTTGAAGCGCGCGAGGCGTGACCTGCAGAGCTCGCGCAGCTCGTCATCGGACACAGGGGCCCGGCAGACGATGAACGCAGCGCACGCCTCGCCCCAACGCTCGTCGGGAACTCCGACCACCGCAGCCTCGACGACTGCGTCGTGCTGATGCAGGACCGCTTCGATCTCGGCCGGGTAGACATTCTCACCGCCGGAGACAACCATTTCCTTCAGGCGGCCGCGAATCCAGTAGTCGCCGTCGTCGTCGCACTCGGCGACATCGCCGGTCAGGAGCCAGCCGTCGCGGAAAGCCGCAGCAGTCGCGTCCGGGTTACGCCAGTAGCCGGGAAGACGTTCGGTCCGCGAACGAGCAGCTCGCCTTCTGCCGACAGCCGGCATTCGACATAGGGATACGGCCTGCCCGCCGAGCCCGCCTTGCGACGGGCATCTTCGGACTGCAGACAGAGGACGTTCGGCGCCGCCTCGGTGAGCCCGTAGCCTTGTACGATCTCGACGCCGCGGTCGGCCCAGACGTCGAGCAGCGCCACCGGCATCGGCGCTCCGCCGACGACCGCAAGCCGGAGAGACGAGAGATCCGCGTCGGCGAATCGGGGCTCCTCGGACATGAAGAGGTAGTTGGCCGGAACGCCCATCATCGTCGTCACGCGCTCGCGCTCGATCAGGTCGAGCGCCCGGGCGGCGTCGAAGCCACGCTCGAGCACGACACGTGCGCCTTTCCACCAGGCGAGCAGCGACTGAACGTTCCAGCCACCGACGTGGAACTGCGGCAGCACCTGCAGTACCACGTCGTGTGGCCCGAGCCCGGTCGCGAGGTCGAACGAGAGGTTCGTCCAGAAGCAGTTGGCGTGGGTCAGCAGCGCGCCTTTCGGCTTGCCGGTCGTTCCGCTTGTGTAGATCAGGAGGAGACCGTCGTCCGCTTGCGGCGGACGCGCCGAGCCCGCGGGCCCGGCCAGGCTCGAAGGACGGCCGGACGCGCGCGAGCTCCAGAGCCGCGTCGGCCAGCGGGCGCAGCTCGTCCTCCACGAGCAGCACAGCGGGCTCCGCATCGTCGAGCTGGAAAGCGATCTCGGCAGGCGCGAGCCGCCAGGAGATCGGATGGAGGATCGCGCCCGCTTTCGCGCACGCGAAGAACACCGCTACGTGCTCGGCGGTGTTACCCGTGAGCGTCGAGATCCGGCTTCCCTGCTC
Organism: uncultured Actinomycetota bacterium; assembly: GCA_963735535.1. Lineage (GTDB taxonomy): Bacteria > Actinomycetota > Thermoleophilia > Gaiellales > Gaiellaceae > PALSA-600. The sequence continues at coordinate 67,554 of CAVTLL010000010.1, forward strand.
GAAGCCGGCTGCAAGCTCATCCGAGCGACGCTCGAGCTCGGCGTATGTCCAGGCATCGCCGGACGCATCGATCGCCACGCGGTCCGGTGTCGCACGGGCACGGTCGCGCAGGATCAGGTCGATCGTCACAGGCGTCATCCAAGGAACCTCTCGACGATCCCTGCGAACTCCTCGGCCCGCTCCCAGAAGAGCATGTGCCCCGCGCCCTCGATCCACTCGAGCTGCGCTCCCGGAATCCGCTCGGCGAGCAGATCCGAGTTACGCGGGTCGACGACGTTGTCGGCCGTGCCCGCAACGACGAGCGTCGGTGCTGCGATCCGTTCGAACCGATCGCCGGCATCCCAGGCCGCACCCGCACCGGCCTGCGCCGCCCAGCCGCCGGGATCGGGGGAATGCTGCTGCCTGTAGGAGTAGATCTCGTCGATCAGCTCCGGCGAGGCCCCGGTAGCGACTGCGTTCTCGACGAAACGGCGCAACGCCACCTCAGGCGCAAGCGACGGGGCCTCACCCATCAGCCGCATGGTCTGCTCGGGCAACGGATACGAGTCCACCCCGCCCGGCGAGGTACAGGCAAGGACGAGCCGCTCGACCCGGTCTGCCCGGTCTGCGGCGACCACCTGGGCAACGAAGCCGCCGAGGCTCGCCCCCAGAACATGTGCGCGCTCGACCCCGGCCTCGTCGAGCACCTGCACGGCATCGCCAGCAAGCTGCCCGACGCTGTAGGGCCCCGGCGGAATCTCGCTCTCGCCGATCCCCCGGTTGTCGAACGAGATCACCCGGTACCGGCGGGCGAGCCGCTCGCGCAGCGGCCCCCAGCCCTGCCGCGTGTAGCCGAGCCCGTGAATCAGCAGCACGGGCACGCCGTCACCTTGCGAGTCCCAGGCGAGCTTCACAGCGCCTCCTCGAGGGCGCGAGGGCGGCGGCGGATGTGCCCGAGCCGGGCGAGACCGCCGGGAGCGAAGTAGACGACCAGGATGAACAGCAGCCCCAGGACGAACGTCGGCTCACGCAGCGGAACGCGCAGCACGGACGGGAGCGACGAGACCGCACTCGAGCCGGAGAGATCTGCCAGGCGGTGGTCGAGGTAGGTGTAGACGACCCCGCCGATCAGCGCACCCCAGCGCGATCCGGTCCCGCCGATCACGACCATGATCAGCAGCGCGAGCGTGAACGGCGGCGTCGTCACATCCGGGCTCGCGCCGCTGATCAGCATCAGGTAGACGATCCCTCCGAGCGTGGCGAGAAACGACGCCAGCACGCAGGACATCAGCTTGTAGTCGAACGGGCGCATGCCGAGGACCTCGACCCGCAGCTCGTTCTCGCGGATCGCCTGCCACACCCGTCCCGGCGACGAGTTGATCGCCCAGCGTCCCACGACGAACACGACGGCCGCGTACACGAGTGCGAGCCAGTAGAGGTTCTTCGTGTTGAAGATGCCGACGAACTCGGGAGGCAGCTTCGTGTAGTCGACGCCAAAGCCGTCCTCGCCCCCCGTAAGCCCACCGGGGTTCTTGAACGCGAGTACCGAGCCGGCCTGAGCGAAGGCGAGCGTGACCATCGCGAACGCGATCCCCGTGACCCGCAGGCTGATCGTCGCGAGCACGAGCGGCAGAATGAGCCCGACCGCACAGGTGAAGAGAATCGAGGGCCAGAAGCCCCAGTGCCATTTCGTCATCGCCACCGCCGCGACGTAGACGCCGACTGCGAAATAGAGGGCGTGGCCGAACGACATCAGGCCGGTGAAGCCGAAGAGCAGGTCGTAGGTGAGAGCAAGCCCGGCGAAGGTCAGCATCAGCGCGAGCAGCTGGAGCGTCCCGGGGCTGTCGAAGCTGCCGGGGAAGAGCACTGGAATGTCGACGCCGACCTTCGGCACGATCGCGAGCAGTGCGAAGATCACGACCGGCACGGCTACGGCGCGAACCTGTGCCCGCGTCATGCCGGCGCCGTCGGGGTCAGCCCGCCGGGGCGGGCGAGGAGCACGATCGCGAGCAAGAGAACGACCGACAGATCGCCGATCCCGGACGAGGCGTAGTAGTTCGCGAACTGCTGGACGAGCGCTACCAGGACTGCAGCTGCGGCGGTTCCGCCGATCGAGCCGAGGCCGCCGATGACGACGACGATGAACGCGAAGATCAGCAGGCTCGTTGCCCGCTCGGGATCGACCGTCCCGAAGTAGAGCGCCGACAGGACGCGCCGCGAGGGCGGCGGCGACCCCGCCGATCGCGAACACGAGCGTGAAGGCCCGCCGGACATCGATCCCGAGCGCCGTCACCATCGACCGGTTCTCGACTCCGGCCCGGACGATCAACCCGTACCGGGTGCGACGCAGGAAGAGATTGAGGGCGACCAGCACGAGGGCGGCCGTGATGATCTCGACCCAACGGTCGTTCGGGATCGAGGCGCCGAGGACGCTCGTCGTCTCGCGCGTCCACGGCGGCAACGCGACGAACTTCGGATCGGGGCCCCAGATCGACCGGATCAGGGCGGTGATGCAGAGGCCGAGCCCGACGGTGACGAGCACCTGCTCGATGTGGCGACCGTACAGCGGTCGGATCAGCACGAACTCGACGAGCGCCGCAACGATCGTCCCGACGACCAACCCGACCAGCGCAGCGAGGATGAAGCGCGGCAGGACCGGGACGGCATCGAGCTTCGTCTCCGAGTACCACATGGCGTACGCACCAACCGTGAGAAAGGCACCGTGCGCGAAGTTCAGGACGCCCATCAGGCCGTAGATCAGCGACAGGCCGGACGCGATCAGGAAGTACATCGCCCCGAGCCCGAGGCCTGTGATCGCGAGCAGAACGACGGTGCTCACGCAACCCCCAGCAGCGAATGGACGCGGTCGCGGTCGTCGAGCAGGTCGCGGGCGAGGCCCGTGTAGACGACACGCCCCGAATCGAGCACGACGACGTGCTCGGCCAAGCGGCGGACGACTGCGAGGTTCTGCTCGACGAGCAGCACGGTGCTTTCCCGACAGGCCTGCTCGAGCGCAGCCGCGACCTCGTTGACCACCATGGGGGCGAGCCCCTTGGTGGGCTCGTCGACGAGCAGGATGCGGTTCTCGTTCAGCAGCGCCCGAGCGATCGCGACCATCTGCTGCTGCCCGCCCGACAGAGTCCCGGCCCGCTGCTCGGCACGCGTCTCGAGCTCCGGAAAGAGCTCGTGAACGAGGCCGAGCCGGCTCGAACCGTTGCGAACCGCAAGTTGCAGGTTCTCGGTCACCGTGAGCGCAGCGAAGACGTCCCGGTCCTCGGGGACGTAACCGACGCCTCTACGGACGATCTTGTAGGTCTCCTCCCGCGTGATGTCGGCGCCGCCGAGGACGACCCGCCCCTCGCGGGGGACGAGGCCGAGCAGCGCCCGCAGCGTCGTCGTCTTGCCGACCCCGTTGCGTCCGAGCAGCGCCGTGACCGTTCCCTCGGGCACGTCGAAGCTGACGCCCTGGAGGATGTGCGACCCGGCGAGCCGGACGTGCAGGTCACGAACCTCGAGCAAGGCGGTCACAGGAGCTCTCCCACGTACGCCTCCTGCACCGCCGCGTTCTGCATGATCGCCGCCGGCGTGTCGCAGGCGAGCAGGCGGCCGTGGTGCATGACCGCGATCCGGTCGGCGAGGCCGGTGACGACCTCGATGTGGTGCTCGACCATCAGCACGGTCTTCTTCTCCTCGACGTGCACCGTGCGAATCAGCTCGACGAGCTCGTGGACGTTCTCGACCGAGACGCCGGCCATCGGCTCGTCGAGCAGGATCACCATGGGCTCGCCGGCAAGCACCATCGCGAGCTCGAGACGCCGTTTGTCGCCGTGCGAGAGGGATCCCGCAGCCGTGCCCGACCGGCCCGCGAGCCCGACTCGCTCGAGCGCCCACTCGGCCTTCTCGACCGCCTCCTTGACCGAGCTCGCCCGCCGCCACAGGCGCAGAGTGCCGCCGAGGCGCGCCTGGGCGGCGAGCCGCACGTTCTCCCGCACCGGCAGGAGCGGGAACACGTTCGAGACCTGGAAGGTGCGGCCCAGGCCGAGCCGGGTGCGGGCATAGGCGGCGCGGGTCGTGATGTCCTCCCCGTCGAGCCGGACCCGTCCCGAGCTGGCACGGCGGAGCCCCGAGATCAGGTTGAACAGGGATGTCTTGCCGGCGCCGTTCGGGCCTATGACGCCGACGAATTCGCCCTGGGCGATCTCGAGCGAGACATCGGCGACGATGACTGCGCCGCCGATGTCAAGCCCGAGCTCCTCCGTACCGAGGATCGGAGTAGTGCTCACGATCCACTAACTATCGCCGTCCGCGCTTTCTCTTAGCCCTGGAGGACGGTCGTGATTGGCGGGGCGGTCTGGTAGGCGTTGGCCGTCCCGAGCACCTTCGCCGTCCAGACTTTGCCGACCTGGCTCAGCGAGACGCGGAACATCGGCTGCAGCATCGCGTGATCCTGCGGCCGGATGGCCTGCCAACCCTTCGGGGCCAGGAACTTCCAGCCCTCGAGCGCCGGGATCATCTTGTCGACGTTCCCGTCACCGACCTGGAGCGCGTGCACGATCATCTGGCCGGCAACGAAGCCGTCCGGAGTGAACAGGTCGGGGAACTGGCTCTTCTTGCGCATCTGGGTGACGAGCCACGTGTTGACCTTGTTCGACGGCGCCTGGTAGAGGTAGTGCGAGATGAACTGGATCTTCCCGACGGCCGGGCCGTAGCTCGGATAGGTCGCCCGCTCGGCGAGCCCGGTGACGATCGATTGGACGCTCGAGAAGACGCCCTGCTGGTCGAGAGCCGACCACATGGCCGGGGCGGTCGAGCCCGCCCAGGCGACGTAGAGCAGATCCGGCTTCGCCTGCTTCACCTGCTGGGCAAACGGCGTCAGGTCGGTCGCCGAGAGCGGCACGTAGACCGGGGTCACCGTGTGGCCCTTAGAGCCGATGATCGCCTTCACCGCGGCGTAGTTGCCCTGTCCGAAGGCCGAGTCCTGCGTGAAGACAACGACGTTCTTGCCGCTGCCGGTTAGGTAGGTCGACGCGTCCGCGACGTCCTGGTAGGTCTGGCGACCCGAGCGGAACGTGTACTTGTTCAATCCCGTGATCGCGTCCGAGGCTGCGGGCCCCGAGATGAAGAGAACGTGGTTCTGGGCCGCGATCGGGGCCTCCTGGAGCGCGACGCCCGACGAAGTCGCCCCGGCGATGATCGTATCGCCCTGGCCGATGAAGTTCTTCACCTGCGACACGCCTGTGGCGGGATCGGTTGCATCGTCGGCGAAGGAGAGGTTGATCTTCTTCCCGTTCACCATGCCCGTTCCGTTGGTCGCGTACTGGATTCCGTACTTGAGGCCCTCGACGTACTCCGCGCCGTACGCCGCGAGGAGCCCGGTGCGCGAGTAGACGATGCCGACGTTGTAGCCCGATGAAGCAGTCGCCGAAGACTTAGAAGCGTGGTGCGTGGTCGCCGCAGCGACGGTTGCGGCGCCGAGGACGAGGGTCACCGCCCCCACGGCGACGAGTGCTTTCAAGAGACGATGACGCATGTGTTCAATCCTTCCGTTCGTACAACGGTGGGCACCTCTGGCAACGCGAACATGAGAGGTGATTCAGGTGTCGTGTTTATGCCCGAGAGTTGGCCGTTTGTCAAGCGCGGCACCCTCGACTCGGACTTAGAGACGCCGCGTCGAGCGGAAAGTTCGACGAAGACAGATGAGCGGCGGGGCTGGGATTTGAACCCAGGGACGCTTTCACGATCAGCGGTTTTCAAGACCGACCCGTTCGACCGCTCCGGCACCCCGCCGCGGCCCTCTATTTAACAGAAGCGGCGGTCACGGCTGCCAGACAGGGCCGCCGTTCTTGCCCTGGCCGGAGGTGAGGATCTTCTCGCGGAGGCGGCGGACCTGGAACTCGACAATCGAGATGTCACAAGACTCCCGCATTTAGCGAACTGTTGCGTCGCCGGTGGATTGCGTTTTCGGCCGGGGCGGCTAGCCTTTTCGGCTGGGTAGTTCGCGCTCGTTGTGGCCGAGCGGTGCGTTTCGGCTGGTGAGCGTTGGGGAAGTTGAACATCGTATTGCGGCATGGCGTGCGGAGGTACCGGGCTTGCGAGGAACTCGCGGGTTCGGGAAGTCCGAGCGGCGTTCAACACAATGAGCTCAGCGGCGACAGACCACGAATCACTCTCGACCGAGCCACTATGGTTCGAGTCACCCGGGCGCAGCCACGGACCGATCCGGATCGGAGATTTCCGGATCACCGTCGAGTCGCGAGCAATGCCGGGAGTTGGCCGGATCGCCGCAGTCTCGCCCGCGATCCTGGTGGCAGCGGGGCTCTCAAGCGGCGCCCTCGCAACGGGATGGCTCGCGGGGCACGGATCTGGTTCGGTACCTGCGACAGAGCGCCTTCCAGTCCGCTCCGGGCTCGTTGCCGAGCCCAGGTTTGCGGGCGTCCGGCAAACGGCGCTCGCGGTGGAGACGGAGATGGCTGCTCGTAACAACGTCCGAACGGCTGCGCGAACGGCCGCCGGGACGACGGCGTTGAAGGCCGTGGCCGTGAAGACCTCGGCCAATCGCGCCGACGATGCCGGGGGAGCCGGATCGGTCGCGACGCCACACCCAACGGGAGCAGCGCACCACCGCGCACCGAGCGTGAAGGCAGTAGCGCCGGGACTCGGCACGTCGCTCGCTGCTGCCGCACCTGGCCCTGTGCTGAAGACGGGGGCCGAGGCGGCTGAACCGCAACGCGCGACTCTGGCGCACCGAGCCTTGGGGCATTCAACTTCGGCGGGACCTGATCTGCGATCTCCGTCGTTCGAAGACCCGATCGGCTCGGCTCCGCTGGCGTTCACTCGCCTGGAGCGGCCGCGACGGTCATGGCGCTGGGATAGCTCAACTCACCACCACCACAACCGCCCAACACCGACGACGCCCGTCGCACCGGTGGATCCCGTCGGCGGTGAGTCGAGCACCACCGACACCACCACGGGCCCCACCGGCACCACCGATACCGGTGGGGCGAGCGGCCCCGTGACCAACGGCACCGGCACCACCGGCACCACAGAAACGACCGGCACGACCGGCACCGACCGGCACCACCGGCACCACCGGCACGACCGGTACCGGTGGGGCGAGCGGCCCCGTGACCAACGGCACCGGCACCACGGAACGACCGGCACCACCGGCACGACCGGCACCACCGGCACCACCGGCACGACCGGTACCGGTGGGACGAGCGGCCCCGGACCAACGGCACCGGCACCACCAGGAACGACCGGCACCACCGGCGCGACCGGCACCACCGGCACCACCGGCACGACGGGCACGCACCGGGCACGGCACCGGCATACCGCCGGCGGTATAGCGACGGTCTTCTTCGCTCAGTCGGCCGTAGGTGTCGGCAACGGATCCAGTTGTGCGAATGCCTACTCGGCGGCTGCTTTCGACAACGCTACGAGCTGGGGCGCCGGGAAGCTAATCGCGCCGGATTCGGTCGTCGGGCTGTGCGGAACGATCACGTCTCCGCTGGTGGTGATGGGATCCGGGACGGCGGGCCATCCGATTACGGTGCAGTTCCAGTCGGGCGCGAAGCTGAGTGAGCCGTTCTGTGAACGACTGGCTGTCTGTCGATTACGGGGCAGAGCTACGTCACTGTCGACGGGAACCACACCGGGGTGATCGAGGCGACTGCGAACGGGACCGGGCTCGCGAACCAGCAGCCTGATCTCGGGATCTACCTCGAGAACACGTCGCATGTCGTGATCGAGAACCTGACGATCCAGAACCTCTATGTCCACTCGAGTCCGAGCTCGACACGGCCTTCACCTCGAAGTCGCAGTACGCGATCGAGGACTACAACGGCAACAACAACGAGATCAGCGGGAACACGATCCACGACACGCAGGTCGGTGTGTATTACCGCACCGACAGCGGCTACGGGATCAACAACGAGGTCGACCACAACGAGTTCTACAACATCGACAACCCGCTCAACCAGACGTACTACTTCCACGCCGGGACCGTCGGGCCGTTCCAGTTCGACCACAACTACGTGCACGACTTCGAGAACTGGGATACCACGTCGGACTCCTACCACCACGACGGCGTCCACTGCTACACGTCGGACGGAAGCGGGATCCCCGTCCACTCGGCCGGGAACTACTACTACGACAACACGTTCATCGCGCCGTCAGGGCTCGGCTCGGTGTTCACATCGTTCTTCTACATCGAGGGCGGCTCGGCGCCGGCGCGACACCGTGCGACGACGCGACCTCGGACAACTACCTGTTCAACAACGTCCTGATCGATCACACGAGCGGCAGCATCAGCAACGGGGTCATGGGCGTCTACGCAGGACGCAACCATGTCTTCAACAACACCATGATCGGGTCGTCGAACGCCGGCGGCGGCCCGGCCGTGGCGCGCATCTTCGGTAGCGGCACAGACGAGACTGAAGAACAACGTGGTCTCGACCGGCAGACCAACTCGTCAACGGACAGCAACGGCGGAGTTCGCGAGCGGTAGCCCCGATTACAACGTCTACGCCAACGGAGGCGGCAACGCATTCGTGTGCACCGACAGTGGCGGCAACCACTTCTACTACGCGATCGCAGGCTGGCAGGCGTGCATCGGAAGCGGCGGCGACGCTCACTCGTCATACACGGCGAACCCGAATGTCGGATCACGACGGGACTCCTCAGGCCGGGTCACCGGTTTTCGGAGCCGGGACGAACCTCAGTGCGCTCTGTACCGGCATCCTCGCGTCGCTCTGCACTGACTACAACGGAGCCCTGCGCCCGACTACAGGAAGCTGGACAGTAGGAGCCTTCAACTAGCTCGGAACTCCGACCCGCTCCGGCTGACGTCGGAAACGGGTCATCCCATCGACGTCCCTGAGAACCGGAACGGGCATCGGCCGTGTCCAGCAACTTCTCGTTCTCCACAGAGCGGCGGCGCTCGGCCTGGCCGCGGACGGAACCACCGATCCGAGCACCACTGAGCCCGGGTAGAGCGAATCAGGAAACCACCGATCGAGCGGCGCAGGACCCTGCCAAGACCGCCCGACAACTACATTCCAATGGGTCGGGACTTCCGGAATCTTGTCTGATGGGTCCTAACTCCGCGTAACATGGGGGGAAGACGCGGTTGGGGGTGGTTGGGGATCAGCGAGCAGGACATCAATGTGGGGCTACCGCGCGCGTTGGTTGGCGGTATCAAGCGAGACGCGGTCGAGGATCTGCTCCGCCAGATCGCTCGCGATTACCGTCACCTCGAGCAGGAAAATGCCAGGCTCTGGCAGACGTTGGAAGGGTTTGAACACCGAGCGAGGGAGTCTCTGCGTGACGCGGGGTCAGTGACCGCGCCTGGGGCGCCTGCACCCAGCCCGGCGCCGCCGCAGGCGGCACGGAGCGCGAGCGCCGACAACAGCACGACGCCCGATCACGACACGCGCACTCCAAAGCCCGCTAGTTCCCAGGCCATGCCTTCGCACGACCCTGAAGACATTTCTGTGATCGTGCTTTCGCTTGCACAGGAGGTAGCCCGAGAGCTTCGCGAATCGACACGCGAGGAATGCGAGCTTATGTTGAAGAAGGCACGGGTGCAGGCCGACCGGATCGAGCGCGAGCTGGACACATCCGTGGCCGAGCTCGAGGAGATCAAGGCCCTCCGATCCGAGCTGTGCGACCAGATGCGCTCATCGCTTCAGTCGCTCCTCCGGACATTCGCCGCCGAGAATGACGGCGATCTGCCAGCGTTGGCGACCGTTTAGAAGCAGGCAGCCTCCATCCCGTGTCTGACGCGCTTCGCGTGCGTGGGAAGCGAAAGGGCACGAAGAAGTCGAGTGCCTGAAGCTGTTCTTGAGCGGCGGGGCTGGGATTTGAACCCAGGGGACGCTTTCACGCCCAGCGGTTTTCAAGACCGCCCCGTTCGACCGCTCCGGCACCCCGCCGCGGGTTCCTATCTAACAGAAATGGGCGTCTCGGCTGCCAGGCGGCCGCCGTCGCTCTACGGCCCGCCGGACTCCATATGCGCCTCCGCGTTCTCGAACACGGCGCGCAGTCTTGGCGTCCCTTCCACACGATCCGCCGTTCGATCGCCTTCATCATCCCGAGCGCCGCGACGTAGCGGCCGCCGAGCTCGGACGCCATCTCCGAAAGCGAGATCACCTGGGTCGGGAGGTCGTCGATGCTGATCAGGCACGACGAGTAGATGTGCTCGAACGAGCTCGAGTACGGCAGCAGCTCGGCGCCGCTCTTGGGCGGGGTGCCGTGATGCTCGGCCGCGTAGAGCGCGCTCAGCTGGTGCGATCCGGCATCGATGCCGCGAGCGCCGACGAGGCAAGCAGCGCCCCGAGAGACAGGAATATTCCGACTGCGACTGCCCTGCCGCGGTTCACGCAGTTCAGGCTAGCCGCTCTCCAGCGCGGTTCGGTCGCGGGTCAGTACGACTTAGTTCTTGACCCGGGCAGGGGCGCCGAGCGCTTGCAGCACGTCCGGAACCTCGCCCCCGAAGTTCTCGAGGATCGCAAGCAGCCAGCGGTCGGTCACAGCCGTGCCGTTCAGGGTGTGCGGCGTCTCGACCCGCTTGTCGCCGGCGCGGTAGCGGATCTTGAGCCGCCGGGCCTGGAAATCGGTCGTGTTCGAGGTCGAGGTGATCTCGCGATAGCGCTGCTGGTGCGGGAACCAAGCCTCGATGTCGTACTTCTTGGCGGCCGGGTCGCCGAGATCGCCCGCAGCGACGTTGACCACCCGGTAAGGCAGCCCGAGCGACTGCACGAGCTCCTCTTCGATCGCGAGCAGCCGGTCGTGCTCCTCGCCCGAACCCTGCGGCTCGCAGTAGACGAACAGCTCGACCTTGTTGAACTGGTGGACGCGGAACATCCCGCGCGTGTCCTTACCGGCGGCACCGGACTCACGCCGAAAACAGGTCGAAAAGGCGCTGTAGCGCTGAGGCAGCTCTTCGATGATCTCGTCCATGTGGAAGCCCGCGAGCGCGACCTCCGATGTGCCCGTCAGGTAGAGATCGTCCGCCTCGAGGGCGTAGATGTTCGACCGCTCGGTCGGGAAGAACCCCGTGCCGTACATCGCCTGCTCGCGGACGAGCACCGGCGGGATGAGCGGTGTGTGGCCGTGCTCGGCGGCACGTTCGATTGCGAGGCGGTAGAGCGCCATCGCAACGAGCGCCGAATCTCCGGCGATGTAGCCGAAGCGCGCGCCCGAGAGCCGTGCTGCACGCTCCATCTCGAACCGGCCGATTTCAGTGTGCTCGGGGCCGGGCGGGCCCGGCTCGCCGACCCGGCGGATCTCCTCGGCGTCCTCGTCGGTCGTCCCGTCCGGCGCCGTCGGGTCGGGCGGGTTCGGGACCTGGTCGAGGAGCGCGTCCCGCTCGGCCTCGACCGTCGCCAGCTCGACCTCGGCGACGCGAAGCTGCTCCTTCACCTGGTTCAGCTCGGCGAGCTGCTCGGGGGTCGGCTTACCCTTCAGCTTCAGCTTCGTACGGAGCTCCTCGACGCGCGGCAGGACCTCGCGCCAGCGCTGGTCGGCGGCGAGCAGCGCGTCGAACCGGTCTGCCGCGCCCTTGCGCGCAAGCGCCGCGCGGAAACGGTCGGGATCTTCGCGTGCCGCACGGAGGTCGATCATGCTCTTGAGTCTAGAACCGCTTCGATCACCTGAGCGACGCCCTCGTCCGCCGCGGGCGGGCAGACCCAATCGGCGATCGCCTTGACCCGCGGATCGGCGTTCTCGACCGCCACGCCGAACCCGCCCCACTTCACCAGGTCGAGATCGTTCTCGCCGTCACCGAACGCAACCGTGCGCTCACGGGAGAAACCGAGCTGCTCGGCCAGGAACTCCATCCCCGAGGCCTTGGAGACCCCCTCGTCCGCGAACTCGAGGAAGAACGGCAGCGACTTGGTCGACCCAGAGGCGGCCGTCGAACAGCTCCCGCATCCGCCCGCCAAGCACGTCGAGCGCGTCGGGGTCGCCGATCACGACGAGCTTCGTCGGGGGCCGCTCGAGCCAGTCGAGCATGGAACCGACCGTGTGCAGGTCGATCTGCTGGAAGGTCGCGTACCGCTCGGCCTCGGGTGTCACCTCCGACACGTACAGCTCGTCGTCGACGTAGACGTTGAGCCCGTAGCCCTCGGTTTGGACGGCGGCGATCGCCTCGCGGGCGAGCGCCAGCGGGATCGGCTCGTGCCGCAGCCACTCGCCGTCGCCGGCGACCACGGCAGCGCCCTGGTAGCAGACGAGCGGATCGGCGGAGTCGGCCGGCTCGAGCACGCGGCGCGCCGACTGAACCATCCGGCCGGTGACGGCGATCACCCGCAGCCCGTCGTCGCGGGCGCGGGCGAGCGCCGCGAGCGTCCGCGGGCGGAGCTCGTAGTCGTCCCAGATCAGCGTCCGGTCGAGGTCGGTCGCGATGACCTCGACGTCGCCGGGGAACCCGGGCGGCAGCGCGAGGCTCAGGGGCCCTTGACCAGGAATGCGACGAGGTCTGCGAGCTGCTTGCGGCGTCAGGGTCGTGCCGAAGTTGCCGGCATGATGTTCGCGCGGTAGCCCGGCGCGATGTAGGCGTTCGGGTCGACGATCGACGTCTTCGTGAACGCGACCAGCTCCTGATTTGCCGCCTTGGCGTACGCCGCGAGATGGTCGAGGTCCGGCCCGACCTTGCCGGTGGTCCCGGCAGGCGTGAAGGTATGGCAAGCGCCGCACCCGGTTGAGACGAAGACCGCCTTGCCTGCTACCGGGTCACCGACGATCGTGACCGGCTTCGGCAGCTTCCCGACGACCGTCACGGGCGTCGGCGTCGTGACATGTCCCCTCCCGGGGACACCCGAGCCGCAGCCGGCGAGCAGCAGACGCGAGCACTGCAATAGGGGCGAAGCGGCGCACGGCCGCGAGTTTATCGGCACCGGAGCAGCCCTTCGACGGTTGCCGACCGCGACGCCGGATTACGGGCCTCCAACGAGACGAACGGAGCTTAGAGCAGCCTTAACGCCGCTCTGGCTGCCGAGATACCCGCTGTACGATGATTCCATGAAACGTCGCTCGTACGGCCGGGACACGGGGCTCACGCTGCGGATGCTCACCACCACAGCGCTGCTCGGCCTGCTGTACGTCGTCTTCGCGGTCGTCCTCTTCAGCGTCCTCAACGTCGGGATCGCTCCGATGCTCCTGATCATCGGCGTGCTCGCGTTCGTCCAGTACTACACCTCCGACAAGCTCGCCCTCGCCGCCGCCGGCGCGAAGGTCGTCACCCGCGACGAGGCGCCCGAGCTGCACGACATCGTCGAGCGCCTGTGCGCGATGGCAGACCTGCCGAAGCCGAAGATCGCCGTCATGGACACGCCGGTGCCGAACGCGTTCGCGACCGGCCGCTCGCCGAAGCATGCCGCCGTCTGCGTGACGACCGGCCTCTGGCAGCGCCTCGACCAGAAGGAGCTCGAGGGCGTGCTCGCCCACGAGCTCTCGCACATCGCGAACCGCGACGTGCTGATCATGACGATCGCGAGCTTCTTCGCAATGCTCGCCGCGCTGCTCACGCGCATCGGGCTGTACTCGGGCATGTTCGGCGGCTTCGGCGGACAACCGCGACAACCAGAACGGCCTGCCCGTCTGGCTGATCGTGCTCTTCGTCTCGATGGCCGTCTACGCGATCAGCTTCGTCCTGATCCGGACGCTCTCGCGCTACCGCGAGTACGCAGCCGACCGCGGCTCGGCGCTGATCACGGGCGCACCCGAGTACCTGATGAGCGCGCTGCAGAAGATCTCGTCGCAGATGACGCTGATCCCGCAGCAGGATCTGCGCCAGGTCGAGGGCATGAACGCGTTCTTCATCATCCCGGCGCGCACGAAGGGACTCATGGCGCGAGCTCTTCATGGATCACCCGCCGATCGAGAAGCGCCTCGCCGCGCTCGCCGAGATCGCGCGCGAGATGGGTCGCCCGGTCGCCTGAGCTTGGGCTGCGCGACGTCCTCTTCGGGCGCAAGCAGCTGTCGGGTCCGCGTGACGACCGGCTGTTCGCGCTCGCGACGGCGGCGGTGACACTCGAGACCGAGCTCGGCCTGAAGACCGCAGGGGTGGGCGCCGTCACGTTCAAGCCGCTCTCGTCGGGCGACTTCACCCGGGTCGACAACGACATCGAGTCGCTGATCAAGGCCGCGGGCCGCTCGGCCGGCTCGCGAGGTCGAGCGGAAGACCGACACCTACGGCTTCGAGTGGCTGATCGTCCACGACCCCGACCTCGAGGACCAGATCACCTCGGTGCACGCGGTGGCCCAGGAGCTGACCGACCAGGGCTTCGGCGCGCAGCTGCTCGCCGCGCCGTTCCGGTTCAAGGGCGGCCAGCACCCGGTCTACTGGATCTACGGCTTCAAGCGCGGCGCGTTCTGGCCGTTCATCCCGACCGGCGAGGGCCAGGAGCGCGACAACGCGACCGAGCTCGAGCTGAAGGCGAAGCTCGAGCAGGAGCTTCCGGTCGAGCAGGATCTGACGCGCTGGCTCGCGCTGTTCGACGCGCCGATCTGAGCCCGGGCTAGGTCGTCTTCTTCGGTGCGCGCTTGCGCGGCGCAGGCGTGGCGGCCGCGTCGTCCGCGGCGGCGGGCTCCGCGGCGGGCTCGAGTGCCGGCGCGGGCTCCGCAGCGTCGACCGCGGCCGGCTCCTGCGGGCGCCCCGATCTCGGCCTTCAGCTTCGCGAGCTCGTCGTCGACCTGGCCGCTCTGCTGGATCTCCTTGAGCTGGCGGTCGATGTCGTCGCCGGGCGAGGTGAAGTCCTCGAGCGCGCCGGCCGCTGTCAGCTCGTCGATCGCATCGGCACGGGCCTGCATCGACTCGGTCTTGTCCTTCGCGCGCTGGACCGCGAGCCCGACGTCGGACATCTGGTTCGAGATCCCGGTCGCGGCCTCGCCGATCCGCACCTGCGCCTCGGCGGCCGAGTACTGCGCCTTGATCACTTCCTTCTGCGTGCGGAACTGCTCGATCTTCGCCGACGAGCGCCTTCTCGCTCTCGACGAGCTTCTGCTGCTGCGCCTCGAGCTGCTGGCCCTGACTCCATGATCCCCTCGAGCTGGCCCTGGATCGCCGCCTTCCGGGTGAGCGCCTCGCGCGCGAGGTCCTCGCGGTTCGCCTGCGAGCGCCGCCTTCGCCTGGCCGTCGAGCTTGTCGGCCTGCTGCTGCATCGTCGTGTACTGCATCTCGAGCCGCTTCTTGGCGGTCGCGACGTCGGCGATCCCGCGCTTGACGTTCTGGAGCTGCTGCAGCTGCTGCTCGTAGGAGTAGTCGAGCATCTCGTTCGGGTTCTCGGTCTTGTCGAGGAGCTTCGAGTACTTCGCCTTGATGATCGTCATCGTGCGCGCGATCAGGCCTGGCATATGTCCTCCCGGGCGTTTGGTGAGGGTTCAAGCCTATCTCTCCACGCCGGCTTGGGGAATCCTTCGGGTCGGCGCGCGTGACACTTCCGTGACGGTGACTGTCCCCGGACATGTCCAAACTGTCGGCCCGATTTGCAGCAGGTTCGAACGGCGTTCTCCGTGCCACAGCGGTTTCGTCACGGGGACTGTCCCCGAACACGGCGCCGCGGGACAGGCTCCGCCGGGACGGTAGGCTGCAGTGATGCTCGTCGCTCGCAGCCTCGACAGCCAGTACCTCTCGAACGCCTACGTCGTCGGCGACGACGAGGGCGGCACGGCCGTCTTCGTCGACTCGGGCGCGCCGATCGAGCCGCTGCTCGCGCTTCGCACGCGAGCACGGGCTGACCCCGACGCACGTCCTGCGCACGCACTCGCATCGCGACCACGTCGTCGCACGAGGGCGAGCTCGGGCTGCCCGTCGTCACCGGCGCGCTCGAGACGGGCGGGCTGACGGTCGAGGCGATCCCGACACCCGGCCACTCCGACGACATGATCTGCTTCGTCGTCTCGGACGGCTCTGGCGAGGAGCTCGTCTTCTCGGGCGACACGCTGTTCAAGGACTCGGTCGGCGGCGGCGACTTCGAGCGTCGTCAAGAGCTCGGTGATGGACGTCTACATGGCGATGCCGCACGAGCGCCGGCTACTGCCCGGCCACACCGACGAGTCGACGATCGGCCGCGAGTGGGAGGAGAACCCGTTCGTCGTCGTCTGGCGCGGCGCCGAGCCAGAGGGCACCGAGCGCGTGATGGTGCGCGGGCGCCCGGCGACGCTGATCGTCTGGAGCCCGGACTACGACGGCAAGGGCAAGGCGTGGGTGCGCTACGACGACGGCACCGACGCGATCGTCGGCGGCTCCGCCGTCTCGCGCTGACCAGACACTGACCTCGGCCGAGGTGTGCATGGCCGAGGCGTAGTTGCGGCGGAAGTCCGAGTTGAACACGTGGTGCCAAGTCCACGTTCGGTCACAGTTGTAGATTCCGCCGCCCGACGCCAGGCTGAGCGTCGCTGTCCGGGAACCGTCGGGCTGCACGGCGAGGAGCCTAGCGATTGCGAGGACGAATAGTCCGGACCGGATGCCAACCGACAGCCTGTCCGAACGGGACAGTACCGTGCCCACGTGCGCCTGATCGTCGCCCGCTGCGAGGTCACCTACACCGGCCGCCTGTACTGCCTTCTTGCCCGAGTCGACGAGGCTCGTGATGATCAAGGCGGACGGTTCGGTTCTCGTCCACGCCGACGCCGGGGGCTTCAAGCCTTTGAACTGGATGACTCCGCCGGTGGTGCTCGAGGAGGACGACGGGTTGCTCGTCGTCCGCAAGCGCGCCGGCCGCAGCGAGGACCGGCTCGAGATCAGGTTGCTCGAGGTTCTGTCCGACGTCGAACACGAGATGGGCGAGGCCGCCGGCCTCGAAAAGGACGGCGTCGAGCGTGACCTTCAGGAGGCGCTAGCCGCCTCGCCCGAGGCCGTCGCCGACGGCCTGCGCGTCGTCCGGCGCGAGTGGCCGACGGATATCGGCCCGGTTGATCTCATGTGCCGGGACGAGGACGACGGCTGGGTCGCCGTCGAGATCAAGCGCGTCGGCACGATCGACGCCGTCGAGCAGCTCGCCCGATACCTGGAGCGGATCCGCCTCGACCCTGCGAAGGCCGAGTGCTCGGGAATCCTCGCCGCCCAGCAGTTCAAGCCCCAGGCGGTCACGCTGGCCGAGTCCCGCGGCATCCGCTGCGCGGAGGTCGACCTGGCCGTCCTCCGTGGCGAGCGCGAGCCCGAGCTCACCCTCTTCACGGCCTGACCCTCGCTACACTTTGGTCTCCGCGGGGCTATAGCTCAGCTGGGAGAGCGCCTGGATCGCACCCAGGAGGTCGGCGGTTCGAGCCCGCCTAGCTCCACTCCGAAAAGGCCTGCAAATGCGGGCCTTTTCTCTTTCATGCGCTGGAAGCGGCAACTGCGGCCCAATTGGGCGAGTTCCGTCGAACCGCGAAGAGGGCGAGCGACGGTGGCGGAGCCCGCGTCGCACCGACGCCTCCATCCGAGTCCCGCCCGCCAAGACGTGTCGCGGGATCCGCGCATGGGGATCTCCGTCGGCCGGTACGGCTGTATCGTTGCTCAATGCCAAGAGACGCGCCACGCCCCGACGGTTTTCGAACTCCATCGGTACAGCGCAACCTCTCACATAGAAGCCGGCGGTGGTTTCCTCAAGAGGCTACGGAAAGACGCCTATGCAGCAACCTGGTCGGTCCTTCGAAGTCGCGATCATCGGTGCCGGTATCACCGGTCTCTCGATCGCATTGAATCTCGGCCGTCGCGGAGTCGAGAACGTCGCCGTCTTCGACAAAGCCGGGATAGGCGCCGGCGCGTCAGGGGTGCAACCGGGCGGCGTCCGCCGCCAGTGGGGCACCCGCCTCAACTGCTTGTTGAGCATCGAGTCGTTCGACTTCTTCGAGAGACTCGGCGACGAACTCGGGATCGCCGGAGCACCGCTCCTCGAGCGGTGCGGTTACCTCTTTGTCGCCGACACCGAAGCAACGCTCGAGCGCATGCACCGCGACGTGGAGCTGCAGCGGAGCCTTGGAATCCCATCCGAGATCCTCGACGCCACAGACCTACCCGGCGTGGTGCCCGGCTTCCAGATCGATGGTGCGATCGGGGCTGCATTCTGCCGCGATGACGCCTACTTCGACCGTCCGCAAAGCGTCGTCGATTGCTTCGCACAGGCCGCTGCACGCAGTGGCGTTCTGATCGAGCAGCTCGGCCTGGTGCAACTTCAACGCAACGGCGATACGTGGGCCCTCGAGCTGACGGACGGGTCGCGCGCAGCGGCCGACACGGTTGTCGTCGCAGCCGGCCACGAGAGCACGGGGTTGCTTACGCCGCTCGGGATCGAACTTCCGATCGATGCCCAGGCAAAGCACCTCTTTCTGAGCGAGCCGATCGCAGAGCGTCTACTCGAACCGCTCGTAGTTCTCGCCGACCGGCATTTCGCCGCGAAGCACTTGGCCAGCGGGCGGGTGCTGGCGAGCGACCTCGCAGCAAGCGGCGCGGCCGAAACCAACGTCCAGGCATGGCGTGCGCACATCCGGTCCTGCATCGAGCGCGTTCTGCCGGTGCTCACCTACGTCTCGTTCAGCGTCATCGTCGAGGGCTCGTACGACATGACGCCAGACCATCAGCCGATTGTCTGCGAGGTGGGCGAACACTCCGGCCTCTGGGTCGCCGCCGGCTTCAGCGGACACGGGTTCATGATGGCGCCGGCGATTGGGCGCATGGTCGCCGAGGCGATCGTCGAGAGCCACTTCGACCCGCTACTCGGGCAGCTCCATCTCGATCGCTTCGCCAGAGGCACACTAGAGGCCGAGACGGCCGTCGTCTGATCAGTCACACGCTCAATCGCGCTCCGAGGTCACAACCGCGTCGAGCTCGATCTCGACCAGCGCTCCATCCGGGATCAACTTGGACACGTAGAGCGTCGTATTCACGGGCGTGATGTCGGCAAAGAGCTCGCGATGCGCCTCGATCGCCTGTTTCCAGTCGGAGCCGGGCACGAGGTAGATCCGGGTTCGAGTCACGTCGGCCGCCCGGCCGCCGAGCTGCTCGACGGCGGCGATTCCGATCGCGAACGCATGCCGCGTCTGCTCGTACAGATCAGCGGAGACCACGCGTCCGTCAGCGCCCACACCCGCGGTTCCCGCGACGACGATTGCGTCACCCGATCGAACTGCTCTCGAGTAGCCCGCAAACTCCTCGAAACCGCCTGTCCGATAGACGCTGCGCACTGTCACATGCTAAACGCCGCGGTCGAAGCGCCTGGTTCGGTGGTCAGGTCCCTCGCGGGCGGAATCGCCCCTGTCGCAACAATGGTCGGCGAGAGGTGGCAACCATCAGCGAGGCAACGTATCCATTCGGCGACGAGCACGTCCGTCTCTATCGCGAGACGAACGGCGCTGTCGGTCACATCTGGAAGGAGGCATCGACCGTCTTGCTCCTGACGACCAGTGGCCGCCGGAGCGGAAAGCCGCGGACCGTGCCGCTCATCTACGCGCGCGACGGAGATCGCTTCGTCATCGTCGCCTCCAAAGGCGGGGCGCCCGACCATCCCGGCTGGTACCGAAACCTCGAGTACACACCCGAGGTCGAGGTACGGGTCGAGTCCGAGGTCTTTCCGGCCCGCGCCCGCACGGCGTCCGGCGAGGAGCGCGAACGGCTCTGGCGGAAGGTAAACGAGGTCTGGCGTCACTACGACGAGTACGCCTTGATGACCCCGCGCGAGATTCCGGTCGTCGTGCTCGAGCGCACGTAGCGACGGTGTCCAGCTTGCCGGTCGCCCGGCGCGCTTGCCGTCTAGACTCGGACGGTGTTCGATTACGCAGCTCGCAGGTCACGCCTGGCCGAGAAGCTCGAGGCAGAGGGCGTCGACGTTCTCTTCCTGGCGCCGTCCGCAGATCTCGAGTACCTGACCGGGGTCGAGCGGCAGGTTCCCAACTTCGGGGAGGCGTCCTACGCGCACGGCTGGGTGACCGGAGCCTTCTTCCGGCCCGGCGTCGGATCCGGTCTTCGTCCTGCCGCGGATGTTCGCCGCCTTCGACCTGCGCGAGCAGCCGGAGGGCGAGGTCGTCGTCGTCAACGAGACCGACGACGGCTACGCGCATCTTCGAGCGCATCGCGAGGGGCTTCGCAGGCTCCGGAGCGGTCGCGGTCGGCGATCGCGTCTGGGCCGAGACGACGCTGAATCTCGGGCGGATCCTCGGCTCCGAGCGGCTGCGGACCGGCACGGCGCTCGTCAACGAGCTCCGCCGGGTGAAGACGGCCGAGGAGATCGAGGCGATGGGACGGGCCATCCTCACCGTCGAGAAGGCGATGGCTGCGACCGCGCCGCTCGTCGTCCCGGGCGTGTCGATGGCCGATCTCGCCGAGGCGGTCGAGCACGAGCTGCGACTGGCCGGCTCGCGCTGCCCCTCGTTCACGACGCATATCTTCACCGGGCCTCGGCGCCGAGGATTTCGACTCCGGCGAGGCGACGGCGCGGCTCCCGATCCCCGAGGGCACGTCGGTGATGTTCGACTTCGGCGGCGTCGTCGACGGCTACTGCTCGGACTTCGGCCGGACGATCTACTGCGGCGAGCCGCCCCAGGACTACCTGGACGCCTACGAGGTGATGCTCGCCGCGCAGGAGGCCGGTCGCGCAGCCGCCTCGGCCGGAACGCCGGCCTTCGAGGTGAACGCCGCCTGCAGGCGGCCGATCGAAGAGGCGGGCCTCGGCGAGCACTTCCGCCATCGCATGGGCCACGGCATCGGCATGGACGTGCACGAGCGGCCGTTCATCTCGACCGAGGACACGACGCCGCTCCGCGCCGGCATGACCTTCACCGACGAGCCCTCGATCATCATCCCCGGGCGCTACAGCCTCCGCATCGAGGACATCGTCGTGTGCGAGGAGGGCGGCGGGCGGAAGCTCAACTCCTACCCGGCCGCCCTCGTCGCGAACGTCTGACTCGGTCGAGCTCTACGCGGGCGAGACCTGCGTGACGTCGACGTCGTACACGGCGTTGTAGACCGCGCCCTTCAGATCCTTGGTCGACACGAAGACCTGCGTCGGCTGGATCAGCGGGAAGAACGGGCTGTTGGCGTTGAGCATCCGCTGGATCTTCTGGTAGACCGCCTTCCGTGCGCCGGGAGCCGTCGTCACCGTTGCCGTGGTGGCGAGCTTCTCGAGCGACGCATCAGACCCCGTGGGCCAGCCGGCGCGGAGGCCGACGAGGTTCCCCGGCGTGAACGCGAGGTAGTCGGCGGGATCCGGATAGTCGGGGCCCCAGAGCGAGAGGCCGAGAGCCATCTTTCCCGACCGGTAGACGTTCAGCCAGTCGGTGGTCGGCGATCCCGAGAGCGTGATGTTGAAGCCGGCAGCCTGCAGGCTCGACTGGATCTTCTGGGCCATCGAGGTGAACGGCACGCCGTTGATCGTCAGGTCGCTCGGGTACTGGAGCGTCACCTGCTGGCTCCCGACGCCGGACGCGGCCAGGGCGGCCTTGGCCTTCGCGAGATCCTGCTTGATCTTGGCGCTCTGCGGGAGCGCGCCGAGGAACATCGACGGGATGACTCCCGGCGCCTGGATCGCGCCCTGCCCGGCGAGCGAGACGAGCGCGGAGTAGTCGAGCGCGTAGCGAAGCGCGCGTCTGGTAGTTCGCGTTCGACGTCACCGTCGAGACCTTCGGGTTGTTGTTCGCCATCAGGAAGAAGATCCAGGTCGAAGGCTGGAGCGAGACGTTGACGTTCTTGTTGCTCTTGAGCGTCTGCGGCCTGATCGGCCGAGAGATCGATCGCGATCTCGTGCGAGCCGCGCGCGACGTTCAGAAGCTGCGTCGGAGCGATCATGTTCCGGACGACGACGGACGACCACTGGCGACTTCTTCGTGCCCCAGTAGCTCGTGCTCGGCACGAGCGAGATCTGCGACGTCGTGCTGTACGAGCTGAGCGTGTACGGCCCGCTACCGGCGCCGGCCGATGCGCTCGAGTTGAGCCAGTTCTCGGCCGTGTCCGCCTTCGCGGCGTTCGCGGCGTCGGAGCCGCCGTTCTTCATCACGAGCGCGGAGTTGAGAATGCCGGTCGACGGGTTCGCGAGGATGACCGGAAGCTCGGTGTCCGGCGTCTTCGAGCGCATGACGACCGCGTACTTGCCGGCCGCCGAGACGGTCACGCCCGCGAGCAGGAACGACGGGTTCCCCTTCAGGTTGACGAGGCGCTTCAGCGACCAGACGACATCGGCCGAGGTCAGGGGCGTCCCGTCTGCGAAGTGGACGTTGTGCTTGAGCTGGAAGGTGAACGTCTTGGCGTTCGAGCTCGCCTTCCAGGACGAGACGAGCAGCGGGATCGGAGTGGCGAGGTTGTCGCCCTTGTAGGTGAACAGGGTGTCGTACATCGCGCGGTCGACCATCGAGGCGGTCGGATCGAAGGCCCGGCCCGGGTCGGAGGTCTTGATCGTGAACGAGTTGTCGATCACGAGGGTCGGCGCCGACGAACGATGGGCGCTCGCGCCTGCGACGAGCAGTGACGCGGCGACGATCGAGGCCGCGAGCGACCCGATCAGCGCTGCCTTTCTGGTCAAGGAAATCTTCAAAGCTCACCCTCCTACTGGTGATGAGAACGTACGGGGATGTACGAAGCTATTGGACGCCGGGGTTGCCGACAAGTTTGACCCGTTCGGACAGCGGCATGCTCGACGGCCCCTTCGGGCTGGAGCCAGCAGGCTGCGAAGCGCTCGTCGGCGAGCGGCGACGAGAGGCGGCTCCTCGGCCCGGCAGCGGTCGAACACGTACGGGCAGCGCGGATGGAAGCGGCATCCGTTCGGAGGATGCGCCGGGTCGGGCACCTCGCCGGGCAACGATTCCGGGAGAAAGCCGTTACCGTCGGGGTGCGGGATCGCCTTGATCAGCGCCTCGCTGTAGGGATGGAGCGGACGATCCCAGAGCCGGCGCGTGTCCCCTGCCTCGACCATCTTCCCGAGGTACATCACCGAGACCTCGTCGGCGACGTGTCGGACGATCGCGAGGTCGTGCGAGATCAGCAGCAGCCCGAGATCGAGGTCGCGCGAGAGCTGAACCAGGAGGTTCGCGAGCTGGGCCTGCGCCGAGGCGTCCAGCGAGGCGAGCGGCTCGTCGAGGACGATCACGGACGGCTCCGCGGCGAGGGTGCGGGCCACGGCGATTCGTTGGCGCTGGCCGCCCGAGAACTCGTGCGGGAACCGATCGACCGCGCCCGCCGGAAGCCCGACGAGCTCGCACAGCTCGCGCACGCGCTGGGCACGTCCGGCAGCCGGCACGATCCCCAGCGTCACGAGCGCGTCCGCGAGCTGGGAGCCGATCTTCCGGCGCGGGTTGAGCGACGAGTAGGGGTTCTGGAAGACGAGCTGGAGCCGCGCGAGGTCGCGCTCGCGGCCGCGGCGGCTGAGGGGCGTGACGTCCTTCCCGTCGAAGACGACCGATCCCGAGACCGGCTTCACGAGACCGACCGCCGCGCGGGCGAGGGTGGACTTTCCACAGCCCGACTCGCCCACGAGCCCGACGATCTGGCCGGGCTCGACGCCGATGCTCGCACCGGCGACCGCTCTGACGCGGCCGCCGCCACGGCGCTCGTAGTCGACGACGACGTCACGGAGCTCGAGCAGGCTCATCGGCCGCGAACGGGTCGACGGGGCAGGCGAGCAGACGATCTCCTGCGGAGACAAGGGGTGGCACCTCGGCGCGACAGGTCTCACGGGTGAACGAGCAGCGCGGGTTGAACGCGCATCCCGGCGGGACGTGCCCGGGGCTCGGTGGCGCGCCGGGAACGGCGACGAGCTGCTGGTCGCGAGCGGCCTCCGGATGCGGAAGCGCGTCGAGGAGAGCCTGGGTGTACGGATGCCGGGGCTTCTGGAGCACCTCGACCCGGGTTCCCGATTCGACGACGCGGCCCGCGTAGAAGATCGAGACGCGGTCTGCGATCGCCGACATCACGCCGAGGTCGTGGGTGATCAGCACGACGGCCAGGTCGTTCTCACGCCGCAGACGGTCGAGCAGCCGCAGGATCCCGGCCTGCACCGTGACGTCGAGCGCCGTGGTCGGCTCGTCGGCGATCAGGAGCTTCGGCCTGCAGGCGAGGGCGATCGCGATCGCGATCCGTTGCCGCATCCCGCCGGAGAACTGGTGCGGATACGCCTTGAGGGCTGCTTCGCCATCCGGAATTCGCACCTGCTCGAGCAGCTCGAGCGCCCGCCGGTTGGCGGCTCGGCGGTCGAGGCCGAGATGGATCTTGACGTGCTCGGTGAGCTGGCGACCGACCGAGAGCATCGGGTGGAGCGAGGTCAGGGGATCCTGGAAGACCATCGCGAGGTCACGGCCGGAGATCTCACGCAGGCGCGCGGTCGACAGCCCGAGCAGGTCTCGTCCGTCGAACCGGACGCGCCCTTCGACCGTCGGCTCCCTCGGGAAGCAGGCCGAGCAGCGCGAGCATCGAGATGGTCTTCCCGCTCCCACTCTCGCCGGCGACTCCGAACACCTCGCCCTCCTCGACGTGGTAGTCGACTCCGTCGACGACGGTGACCATCCCGCTAGCGGCCCGCAGGCTCACCCGCAGCCCCTCCACCTCGAGCAGGCTCAAGCGCCCTCCTCGCGCCGCCAGCCGGTGCGCGGGTCGAAGACGTCCCGCAGGCTGTCGCCGAGGAAGTTGAAGGCGAGGACGACCGTGAAGATGGCGAGGCCCGGGAAGGTCCCCATCCACCACCACTGGAAGTACTGCGTCCCGTCGGAGACCATCGATCCCCACTCCGCCTGCGGCGGCTGGGCGCCGAGGCCGAGGAAGGACAGGCCGGAGAGAAGCAGGATCGCCGTCGCGAGGTCGAGCGTCATCAGGACGAGCACAGGCCCGGCGACGTTCGGGAGCACGTCCTTGACGAGCGCGCGCCGGGCGCTCGCTCCGAGGAGCCGTGCGGATTGGACGTACTCGGTGTCCCCCTCGTTCATCACGAGGCCGCGGACGATCCGGGCATACGGCGGCCACGCCACGATGACGATCGCGAACGCCGCGTTCGCAAGGCTGCGGCCGAGGACGGCGGCCACGACCATCGCAAGGATGATCGGCGGAAACGCGAACACCAGGTCGGTTCCTCGCATGAAGAGCCCGTCGAGCGGCCCGCGGAAGTATCCCGAGATCGCCCCGATGGTGGCGCCGACCGTTGCGGCCAGAAGGACGATCGCGAGACCGATCGGTAGCGTCACGCGCGCGCCGTAGATGACGCGGCTGAGGACGTCTCGGCCCAGCTCGTCGGTCCCGAAGAGGTGCTGCCACGACGGGCCGGCCGAGGGCGGAAAGTTCTGCGCCAGTGGGCTGGAAGGCGCAATCAGCGGCGCGAAGATCGCGATCACGACCCACGTAAGAGCGATCACGGCGCCGGCGACGGCGAGCGGCTGCTTGAGACCCGGGTTGATGCGCCGAACACGTCTCGACGCTCGTCTTCTGAGCGCGACGGCTGTCATGTGACGCGGATCCGCGGATCGATGACGCCGTAGAGGATGTCGACGACGAAGTTCACGGTCACGTAGACGGCGGCGACGAAGAGGCTGACGCCGGCGATAGCCGGGACGTCGACGTTCACCGCGGACTCATATGCGTACTGCCCGACCCCCGGCCACGAGAAGATCTTCTCGATGAGCACGGCGCCGGTCAGCACGTTCGCGAACACGAGGCCGAGCACGGTGACCACGGACGGCAGCGCGGCACGGAGGATGTAGCTGACGACGACGACCCGCTCGGGCATGCCCTTCGCGCGCGCAGCGCGGACGTAGTCGTTGCCGACCACCTCGAGGACGGCGGAGCGGGTGAAGCGGGTGAGCAGGCTGACGTTGAACGCCGCCAGCACGAGCGCTGGCAGAAGCAGATGATGGAACGCGGTCCCGAACAGGCCGAGCTGGCCGTGAAGCAGGGCATCGAACGTGTACATCCCGGTGATGCTCGACGGGGGGTTCGTGCCAGGATCGAGCCGGCCCCCGCCGGGAAACCAGCCGAGGCGGTAGAAGCCGACGTAGAGCGCGATCAGCGCGATCCAGAACGTCGGCATCGAGATCCCTGCGAGCGACGTCACGCGGAGCGCGTGGTCGGTCGGCCGGTTTCGCCGGAGACCCGCGATGACGCCGAACGTGATGCCGACTATCGCTGCGAAGAAGATCGAGAAGATCGCGAGCTCCGCCGTGGCCGGGATGAACTGCCCGAGGTCGTGCGTGACCGAGTCGTGGGTCAGCGACGACTGGCCGAGGTCACCCTGCACGAGGTGCTTCAGGTAGATCAGGTAGCGGAGCGGAAACGGCTTGTCGAGCCCGTAATGCTGATCGAACGCCTTGACGGCAGCAGGGTCGGCGGCGGCCTGTTCGCCCAGGTTCGTGGCCGCGGCGTTGCTGGGAACGAGCTCCGTCAGGACGAAGGCGACAAGGGTGATCCCGAGCAGGAGCAGGAGCAGCGAGGCGAGCCTGCGCAGGAAGAAGAGCAGGAACGATCCCGTCGGGCGGAGGCGGCTACGACGCGAGGCCGGCAGGACCGTGTCCGTTTCCGGGGTGGCCGTCATCCGCCCTCGTCCACTCCGGCTCGTGCGAGCAGGCGGACCGAAGGACGAGTCATACGGCAGCACGCTAGTACACCGATCTGTGGGATCGGCGCACCAACCGCCGGCTCGCTCGTCGTCAGTGGGCAGGGGGTCGCGACTGGCATGCCGGTATTGAGACGCTCGTATGGGCCTCCGGATGGTGGCACCTGGGCGCCCGAGTTTCGGCGGGCCCGATCGTCTAGGATCGGCGCATGCCGAGCGGATCCCGCGACGACCTGCCTCTGGTCGAGATCGTGCCTGGTTACTCGAGCCGCATGGCCGACTGGGGCGGGATCACCGTGGCGTTCGAGCGGGCCGAAAAGGGGCAGGACGCCTCGAGCATGGTCAAGGGACTTCCGGACGACCGGTGCCAGGCGCCGCACTGGGGCTACCTCTTCTCCGGGACGATGGTCGTCGACTACGGCGACCGGCAGGAGACCATCGAGGGCGGCCAGGCCTACTACGTCCCGCCGGGCCACAAGATCACGTTCGAGACGGACTGCGAAGCACTCGAGTTCACGCCGACGGACGCTCTCAACGTGACGCTCGACGCAGCCCGCAGGAACTTCGCCGCCGGCGCGACGCTCGACCCTTGAGCGAGTACACCGAGCTCTTCGATCTTCGTGTGACGGTCGACCGGATCGAGGGGCGCTCGGTCTGCGGTCTCGCGGTGGGCGACTACTTCGACGTCACCGAATCGAGCCGGATCACGATCCCGCCCGGAAAGCACTTCTGCATGTACGCCCTGCAGGCGGTGATGCCGCTGCTCCCGGCCAAGCAACGGGACCTGGCCGACGGCGACTGGCTCGCACAGGACTCCCTGGTCTGCTGCCCGGACCCGGAGGAGCGCTTGATCATGCGCATCGAACGGATCGGCCGCAGCCGGCTGCTCACCTCCGACCTGACGTGACGGATGAGCCGCGGGAGGTCGGGCTCGGCCTCCAGACCAACAAGCGGCCGGGCGAGTATGCCGCGCTGGCGCTGATCGCCGAACGGGGCGGCTTCGATGTCGTCACCACGTTCAACGACCTCTGGTACCAGCCGGCATTGCCCGCCCTGCTCGAGATCGCCGCCGCGACCGAGCGAGTCAGGGTCGGGCCGTCCTGCCTGAACCCCTACTCGGTTCACCCGGTCGAGCTGGCCGGCCAGACCGCCGCCCTCGACCTCGCCTCCGGCGGCCGCGCCTTCCTCGGGCTGGCCGCGGGCGCATGGCTCGCCGATCTGGGCCTCGACCAGCGGCGGCCGGTCGAGACGATCGCCGAGGCATGGGAGATCGTGTCACGCCTGCTCTCCGGCGATCGTTCCGGGTTCGAAGGCGAGATCTTCCGGCTTGCGCCGGGCGTCGGCCTCGCGTACCCGCGCGAGCGCGACCGGGTGCCGCTCCTGATCGGAAGCTGGTCCCCGCGCCTCACGTCGTTCGCAGCCGGGCACGCCGCGGAGCTCAAGATCGGCGGGAGCGCAAACCCGGCGATGGTGCGACTCGCCCGCGAGCGCCTCGGGGCCGCGGACGTCGGCGTAGTCGCGGGAGCGGTAACGGTCGTCGACACCGACGACAGGCGTGCCCGGGAGCACGCGCGGCACCAGGTCGCGATGTATCTCGCAGTCGTGGCCGGCCTGGACTCAGCGGCCGGAGTCGCTGCCGATCTCATCGCTGCCGTCGCTGAGCAGCTCGCTGCCGGTGACGTGGGCGGCGCGGCAGGCCTCATCTCCGACGAGGTACTCGATCTGTTCGCGTTCTCGGGAACGCCCGACCGGATCGCGAGCCAGGCCCTGGCGCTCTACGACGCGGGAGCCCGGCGGGTGGAGTTCGGCACGCCGCATGGGCTCGACGAATCGGCGGGCGTCGAGCTGCTCGCCGCCGAGGTCCTGCCCCGGCTCGGGCTTTAGACGAGTGGTCGTTCCCCACCCTGCTCATCCATCGCACCCAGGAGGTCGGCGGTTCGAGCCCGCCTTGCTCCATTCAGAAAACCCTGTTCAGGCGGAGTTTCTTGTTTCCCTTGACGCCAACGACAGAGGTCACCCAACTCGTCGGCGCACCTCTCGACGGGGCCCTCGCACAGCTCAGACTCCTCTGCTGCCGCCTAGCGAAGGCGCCCGGCCCCGGTGACCCGATATGGCGCCGTCCCCGGGACCCGATGTCTTTCACCTGGGCCGAGGCGTGCCGAGACGCCTTCGAGCCAACGCCCAGGTTTTCAGCTGTACTCGACCGTGCCCGTGCCAGTGATCGATTGGTACAGGCCGGAAGGGGTCGCGTTCTGGCTCGTGTTGCATTGGCCTTTTTTCGCACCGGATGCGTAGTAGGGGCCGACTCCCCCGAAGATGATCGTCATGTTTGCCGTGCCGCTGATTCCCTGGTAGGCGCCGGTGCCGTCGGAGATCGTTATCGGTCCGGTGACCCTGAAGGCGAACGAACAGCTGGTCTTGTTGTCGACCAGGGCCTTCCCGTTCTTGCTTCCGTTCAGCTTCGTCGCGTCGACGAAGAAGGTTCCCTTCTTGAGGGCGATGTGGACGTAATTGCCGTTCTGGTCGACCTTGCCGGCCTTCGTTTCGCTCGTTGCGATGCCGTAGTCGCCGATCGCACCCGCGATCAGAATCGGCTGACGAGTACTCTTGACGCCCGTCACGTAGATGAAGATCTTCCCGCCGGCCGCGGCGCCTGCAGAGCCTGCTGCGACGAGTAGAAGGGCTCCGAGAGTGGCCGCAGCGAGTGCCGCCTTGAGTGTCCGCATGTCGTTCGTTCTCCCTGGGTCGTTGTCAAAGTGAGCAGTCTAAGAGTCTCGTCGCTCTTGTTGGGCGGTGACTGGATCGCCGACCCGGTTGGTGCCGAACGACAGCGGGATGAGCCGAATCCCAAGGAATGTCTTGTGGTCCGATTGCCGATACCCAGCACGTGCGCGGAGCGGCTCCTTTCCCCGGACAAGCGTCGTGGGATCGATCGTGGTGAGAACGCAACGGTCGCAATGCTCGGCAAAGCGGAACTCCCGCAGCCCCACGGTTTCAACTCCGCATGCTGGGGTGAGTCCCGCCGAGAGATTTCACCGGGGAGACGTTGATCCTTGCCAACTGCACGCCCATCGAACCTAGCCCCACCGGTACAGAAATCCGATCCGTCCGCGGAGCCCGTACCTCGGAGCAGGACAGAGTTCATGCAGAGCTCGGTCACCTGACCCGGAGGTGCGTATGACACGGTTTCGGATGTTCTCGGCGGTCGTCGTCGTTTCAGCAGTGATTCTGTGCTGGGTGCTTCCCGCCGGCGCCCGGACCTCCGCGACGGTCGTGAACGTTACTGCCGGTAAATCCGGGTTCAGCTTCGCGCTCTCGAAGTCGAGCGTGCCTCACGGGACGATCACGTTCAAGGTGAAGAACGCCGGGGGGTTTCCCCACTCGTTCAAGCTGTGCTCGAGCCCCAGGGGCGGCAGCGCTAATTCTTGCGCCGGGAAAGGCACGCCGACGATCGCGCCCGGAGCCTCGGCCAGCTTGAGTGTCACCCTCAAGACCAAGGGCAGCTACGAGTACCTGTGCACCGTTCCCGGTCACGCTGCAAACGGGATGAAGGGCATCCTGAAGGTGACCTGACCGACGCTCTCGAGCGAGGAAACGGCGACGCATCGTGGGCGTCCGCCCACGACGGCCTGAGACCAGCGGGAGGAGCCTTCATTCCAGTCGCGCGTCGATCAGGCGAGCCAGCGCCAGGCGCGTGGCCGTACTTCCTGGGGCGTCGAAGTCGGTGGTGTCGAGCACGGCGACACCCCGCCCGCGAGCGAACTCGAGGATGTGGATGTAGATCCGCTTCGGGGTCCCCTTGGGCTGCTCGTAGACGAACTCGTATCCGACGGCGCGATCACCCACGCTCGTGATCGTGAACCGGCGTGACGAGGTCGTCTTCAGGTTGGGCCCCAAAGCCTTCCTGAGCGCTTCGGCCTCACAGGCGGCAGTTCCCGGATGGATGTCGACCGTGAACTTCCCGAGCGCATCCGACGAGGTGGAGTAGATATCGACGCTCGAACCGATGAACCCCGCCCGCCCGACCTTCGTCGGCTGGAAATCCGCCTCGCCACGCCCCGTCAGCGTGAAACGAGAGTAGTCCTGCCACGGGCAGACCGGCGCCGAGTTGTCGGGGATGGTCGAAAGCGGAAGCCAGCCGGGCGCCACGTTCGAGAGATCGTCCTTCCGGAGAAGCGCCGCCTTCGCAAGTCGCGTATCGGCGGGGGTCGGGGAGAGACGCTCGAGCCTTGGGCTTCGAGCCGCGGCCGAGGATGCGAACGCGACCAGTGCAAAGACCGCACCAACGAGAACGCCTACCCTCCCCATGCTGGGGGATGAAAGCATCGCGGTTCGATGAACGCAATGTTCTCCAGCCGAAGGCCGCCGGTCGAGGCCTCAGAAAGTGCCCGCGTACCCGTTCAGCGCCGGCTGACCGCCGAGGTGTGCGTACAGCACGCGCGAGCCGGGCTCGATGCGGCCGTCACGGACTAGGTCGATCAGCGCCGCCATCGACTTTCCCTCGTAGACCGGATCCGTCAGCACACCCTCGAGGCGGGCGCACAGCCGGATCGCCTCGATTGTCTTGGCGTCGGGGATGCCGTAGATACCGGCGTGCCATTCGTCGAGAAGCACGATCTCGTCGTCGACCAGCTCACGTCCCAACCCGATCGCGTCCGCGGTCTGGCGTGCGATGCGCGCGATCTGCGCCCAGGTCTGCTCGACCGTCGCCGATCCGTCGATGCCGAGCACGCGCCGCGTCTGGTCCTGCGCTGCGAAGCCGGCGATCATTCCTGCCTGCGTCGAGCCAGTCACCGAGCAGACGATGATCGTGTCGAAGAAGATGTCCGTGCTCTTGCTCCTGCCTGCGACTTCGCCGGCCCAGCGAGCGAAGCCCAACGCCGCCGAGCGGATGATCCGACGCCCCGGCCGGGATCGCGTACGGCTTCCCGCCGCGGGCCTCGACGTCCGCGAGCGCCTGCTCCCAGCTCGGCCGAAAGCCGATGTCGAACCCAGCCGCGCTGAGCCGCACGTCCGCGCCCAGCATCCGGGAGAGCAGGATATTGCCGACCTTGTCGTAGACGCTGTCCGGCCAGTCGATCCAGTGCCTCCTGCACGAGCACGCAGCGCGAGACCGAGCACGCGCAGCGACTGCCGCCACCTGCCGCGTGTGGTTCGACTGAACTCCGCCGATCGAGACGAGCGTGTCACAGCCCTGAGCGAGCGCGTCGGCGGCGAGATACTCGAGCTTGCGCATCTTGTTGCCGCCGTAGGCGAGGCCCGAGTTACAGTCGTCCCGCTTTGCCCAGATCTCGACTGCGCCGCCAAGATGCTCACTCAGCCGCCGCAGTGGATGCACCGGCGAGTCACCGAACAGCAAGGCGACGCGGTCGAACTCGATGCTCATCTGCCGCGAGTTGTACCTAACGAGCAGCTTCCCCAGCGTCTGGGTTCCCCGGGGCGAACTGGCGACATTCGGGAACGGCAGCTACGCTCGCCGCGAGCGCAGACCCGGCGCCGGCGCGGGAAAGCTCAATCGTTTCCCCGACCCCTTACGGGCCTTCGTGCAGGCAAGCGCGGTGCCGCCATTCCGGCGCTGCCGTTCACATGAACGGGAGGCTTCGATGCCGGGAATACGCCATCGCGCTGGGCTCCGGACGGCAAAGCGCCTTGCCGCACTGCTGTTCGTCGTCAGCCTGGCTGTCTCGATCCCCGGCAACTCGGTGGCGGGCCCCTGGCCGAACCTGCTCGACAACAACACGGGAGGGAGCTACAGCGTCGCCCTCTCCGCCGTCGCCCACCTCCTGGCGCCGTTCGCCTGCCCCCCGATCCACTGCAAAGTGCAGGCCGGGGGTCGCGTCGTGTCAAACGCGAAGATCGTCAACCTCTACTGGGACGACAACTGGGACGCACATAATCCGGGCTCGCTGACGAAGGCGCAGACGAACGCGACCGTTCAACTCCTCGCATCGAGCGAGTACCTCGACGGGGCGAATCAATACGGAGTCCACCGTGGAAACTTCGTCGGAGCGCACGCGTCCTCGACGCTCTGTCAAACGATGCGCCCGACGGCACACAACGGGAGCGCCGCCTCCCATACGAACCCCGGGACGATGAACCTCAGCGCGCTGCTCGGGTGGGTGACCTGCGAGATTCAGGGCTCGGTCGGCACCGGCGTGCCGCTTCCGGACAACAACACCATCTACTCGGTCTTCCTACCCGAGGGGGTGACGATCACGGGGTCGCCCGGAGCGGACTGCCATACCGTCGACGCCTTCCACATGACCGCGGCGGTGCTCCTCCCCAACGGGGATCCCGACCTGCTCCTTGGCATCGTCCTCAAGCTCGTCGCCTTCCCGGTGATCGTCATGCCGGCCGAGTGCATGCTCGGATCCACTCCCGCCGCCACCAAGGACCACTTCAGCGAGGTGTTCGCGCACGAACTCGTCGAAGCCGCGCTCGACCCGGTCGCCCCGACCGGCTGGATCGACAACAAGTGGGCCCCGGACATCGCCAACTGGACATCCAAGGGAGAGCCCGGCGACATCTGCGAGGGCAACGCGTACAGCGGTGTCCCCGGCATCGCCACCAGTCCTGTGCGCCTCCGCAGCAACGGCCTCTCCGTCCTGCGGTACTGGTCGAACAAGGACAAGCAATGCATCCCGATCGACCTCTCCGCTCCCACGACGACAACGACCACGCCCGCAGGCACCACACCCGGCAAGACGACGCCGACCAAGACGCTCCCGGCGACGACGACCCCGGTGCCGCCGGCCAGCGCGAGCGCTCCGCTCGCGGGCGCCTGGTCGCACGTCGGAACCGGAGGCAAGGTCGGCGTGCCCTCGCTCGACGGCGCGGTCTACGCGCTGAACGCCGACGACCCCGGAGTGCTCTTCGCCGGCGGAAGCTTCACGAGCGCCGGCGGCAACCCCAAGGCGGCGCATCTCGCGAGGTGGAACGGCTCCGCCTGGAGCGCCGTGGGGCCAACGCTCAACGGCGACGTCCATGCGATCGCATACAAGGCGGGGAAGGTCATCGTCGGCGGCGTCTTCACGAACGCGGGCGGCGACCAGAACCTCGACTTCGTCGCCCAGTGGAACGGCGTCAAATGGAGCCCCGTGTGTAACTCCCAGGGCCCGCTCGTCACCGCCAACGTGAACGCGCTGCAGATCATCGGCTCGACGCTTTACGTCGGCGGGTCGTTCGCGAACGGGGCCGGAATAGCCTCCGCCGACTTCATCCTCGCCTGCAACCTTAACACCGGCGTCGCGAGCTCGACCGTCCTCAAGGATGGCGACTTCGCCGGCGGCGTCTATGCCCTCACAGCCGACAGCCACGGCACGCTCTACGCCGGCGGCGGGTTCAGCAACGTCTCCGGGATCGCTGCCGCCGACAACATCGCCGCGTACTCTGGCGGCTCGTGGCACGCGCTCGGCTCGGGGCCCAGCCCCGGTGGAGGGCCGATCGACGACTTCGTGCGCAGCCTCACCGCCTCCGGAACCAACGTGTACGTCGGAACGGACTCGAAGAACGTCGGAGGGGTCGCACAGGCCGATCACGTCGCCAGGTGGAACGGCTCGGCCTGGAGCGCAGTCGGCTCGAACAAGAACGGCAAGGACGGCTGGTTCCCGGCCACCGGCTTCATCTACGCGCTGACGACCTCCGGCCCTCGCGTCTTTGCGGCAGGGTCGTTCCAGAACGCGAACGGCGACCCTAGGGCCGACCAGATCGCCTACTTCGACGGGGTTGCCTGGCACGCCCTCGGCTCGAACGGAAGCGGAAACGGCCCGTTCATCGGGAACGGGCTGGCGCTCGCAACCTCCAACCAGAAGCTCTACCTCGGAGGCAACTTCACGAGCGCCGGCGGTGACACCCAGGCTCGCGGCATCGGCTCCACCTCACTCGACGGGCACGCCCCCGCGAAGTGAGCTAGCCCCTACGGATCCGGCCGTCGCAGCTCCCACGACCAGCGGACTGACGTGGGCGGGCGCTTCTCTAAGCGTCGTGTGCTCGAGCTCCGTGACCTCGAAGCCGGCCGCCCTGATCGAGTCGAGCGTCGCCCGGTTGCAGTCACAGCCGACCAGGAAGTGATTGAGGCCGTTCATCCGGTCCTGCCTCCGCGCGAGGCCGGGCTCGTCCGAGCGCACGTGCTCGATGAATAGCAGCCTGCCGCCCGGCCGCAGCACCCGGTGCAGTTCGCGCAGGGCGCGCAGCTGATCGCTCACGCCACAGAGCACGAGAGTCGAGACGGCCGTGTCGAAGGTGTCGTCTTCGAAAGGCAGATCCTCTGCCGAAGCGCGCAGCACCGTCGCAAGCGGCGCCTGCTCTCCCACCCGATGCTGCAGCCGCTTCAGCATCGGCGACTCTGGGTCGGTCACCGTCAGCGACTCGAGCTCCGAACTGTAGAAGTCGAGGTTCGCCCCCGTACCGGCGCCGATCTCGAGCACCTGCCCGCTCGCACCCGCGAGCAGCCCTTCCCGTTCGGCCCGCAGTCCCGCGCGCTCGATCTTGGCGCTCATGCGGTCGTAGGTCAGCGCGAAGAACCGGCCTCGCAGACTCATGGCTCCCTCGTTTCGTTGCCCGTCGCGGTCGTTCCAATCTACGGATCCGCCGGCTCTCCGGCAATGAGGCAATCGCCCCATCCGCGCCGATTCGGGAAGCTGCGGTCGGACGTCGCCGTGTACAAACCCGATCACCTCCGGATCAAGCACCGGCACGGCACAACGGGCTCCTCGCTGCCCGCGCTGCCGGGCTGCCCACCGTCATCACCGTGAGCTCGTACGCGGAGAGCGAGGAACTTCTTGGAGGTGGCGCTCATGCTCTCGGATCTGGGTGACCCGGGAGCGCCGATGACGGTCTTCGCCAACCGAGCGGCGATCGCTCCTTCCGACTATCTGTCGTTGCGCGATCTCGAGCGCATCGACCGTCGCTAGCCCCTCGGGCCCAGGACGCCCACGAGCGCGCCGATGTCGACATCGCGCTGAAGCGGGAGCCCGAGCGGCAGGTCGGTGCGCACCGTGTAGACGTTACGCCGGCCTTCTCGTTGCCGATCGATGTACCCGGCCCGCGCAAGGTCGGCGACGATGCGCTGCGTCGCGCGCTCGGTGACGTTCAAGAGGCCTGCGATGTCTCGCATGCGGATCCGCGGATCGTCTGCGATCAGGAGCAACGTCTTGCCATGGCTGGTCAAGAATCCGAACTCCGGCGCAGTGCGAGGAGTCTCCGCCGCAGGTGATTGGATATACGACATCAGATTTCGCGATAAATAATAACACGAATCTCTGTTTCGTATGTTATGGTGACCGTATCGACAACCTGTGCGCGGTCAATCCGGCCACGAACGGTCTCGACCCCACAGAGGAGACGAAGGAATGAGCTACTTCACGAGACTCACCGGATGGCTCGGATTCGGCACGACGAACGCGTCCAACTCGGCCGACGTGCCCGCCCCGACGCCTTCTTCCGAACCCGTTCAGGAGCCGGCTAGGCCTTTGGTCGAGGTGGAGACACGGGCACCCTCGACGATCGCGGGGAGCTAGATCGCCGCTCGCGGCGAGCCCGCGATGCCGACGACCAAGCCGAGCCGTCGCCGGAGAGCCGGCCTTCACCGGCTCGGGTGGTGGTGGACGTTTGCCGCAGCGCTGGTGCTCGTTGGCGTCGTCATCGTCGCGATCGCTCAGAACAGCCACCCGGTTCGCGTCCACTACATCGTCTGGCAGTCCAGCGTCTCGCTGATCGTGGTCGTGCTCACGACCGCGCTCGCTGCGATCCTGCTCGACGAGGTCGGCGGGCTGATCTGGCGCCGCCGGCGGCGGGCAAGGCTCGCACGGCTCGACGAACTCGTCGAGCTCCGAACCCGGCACCAGTCTCCTGACGAGGCGCTGGACACCGAAACTGTCGTACCTCTTGCGGTGGCCGCGCCGTCGGCACCCGCCTCCGACTCCTACGTCTGAGGGGCGCCCCTCCGCTCGCACGTCGAGCCCCCACCCCAGCTTTTCCTCGAGGCCCATCAGCGGGTAGCGAGGCATGCAACTTAGAGAACGTTTCGCATTCCACACAGAAAGGCACTCGATGAAACGCATTCCGCTCCTGCTGGTCGCGCTGATCAGCTTCCTCATGATCGTGTCCGGATCGGCGCTCGCGTCGGCCCGACACGCAGCCGCAAGCCCGACCAACACCTCGGCTCCCACGATCACCGGAACCGCTGCCACGGGCGCAACGCTCAGCGCGACGAGTGGAGCCTGGAACGGTGCGACGCCGATCAGCTACGCCTACCAGTGGCAGCGGTGCAACTCCTCAGGAAGCAGCTGTGGCACGATCTCGAGCGCGACGAATCAGAACTACGTGGTCTCGAACGGTGATACCGGAAGGACGATCCGGGTTCAGGTGACTGCATCCAACACCGACGGCTCGAACCAGGCGCTCTCGGGCGCAACCGGCACGATCGTCGACGCCGGCGCCGTTCCGGCCAATACGAAGCAGCCCGACCCCTCGGGCAAGGCGGAGGACGGCCAGAAGGTCACCGTCGACCCGGGCAGCTGGAACGGTCAGAAGCCGATCAAGTTCAGCTATCAGTGGCAGAGCTGCAACGCCGCCTCGGTCTGCACCGATATCGCCGGTGCGACGACTGGGAGCTTCCTCGTCACCGCGAGCCAGGTCGGCTCGAAGCTCCGCGCCATAGTCACGGCGACCAACGCCGCCGGCAAGGCCTCCGCTTCCTCAAACCTGACTGTCGCGGTCATCGCCAAGACCACGGGCTCGCCGGTCAACACGACGCTGCCCGTGATCTCCGGCTCGACGCTCGTCGGGCACACGGTCCAGTCCTCGACAGGCTCCTGGACGGGGCTCACGACCACGTTCGGCTACCAGTGGAGCCGCTGCAACACGAACGGGACGAGCTGTGCCAACATCTCCGGCGCGACCGGTCAGAGCTACGGGATCGGCACGGTCGACGCGGGCAACGCACTCCGTGTCAACGTCACAGCCACGGACTCGACCGGCTCGGGTAGCGCAACCTCGGCCGCGTCGACCGTCACGGCGACCTTCGTTCTCAGGGCCAGCTTCACTGCGACGCTTCGCACCGGTCAGGAAGTCCCCCGTCCACACGGGACACACTCCGGCGCTGCAGGACACTTCACTGCGAAGCTCACGGGGAACACGCTCCGCTGGACGCTCACGTTTACGCAACTCACCGGCAGGCCCACCGTAACCGGGCTGAACAGAGGCCTGCGTGGCATGAACGGCGTTGCGTTCAAGACGCTTTGCCGCAACTGCTACTCCCCCTCGAATGGGACGTTGACCCTGACCGCGTCGCAGCGTGACGCGCTGGTACGCGGACGGACCTACGTGAACATCCATACGAAAAGAAACAGCCTCGGAGAGATCCGCGGACAGATCAACCGCGTCGCCTAAGCACGCGACCCGAACCTCATGCCCGTGCGACGCCTCGCGTCGCACGGGCATTTCGGGCTTAAGAGGACATCTACGAGCTCGAGTCCTCGCTCACGGCCTCGGCGACGCCGACCCACGGTCGCGCAACCGACGATTGACGTTCTGCACCGGTGACCGTGAGGTAGCCAACGAGTGCCACGATCATCAGGCCGAGCACGAGCGCGACCGGGCCGTCGCCGAGCCCCAGCCCGCCCGCAGGGCGCGACTTGCCCATCCAGTCCGCGAACGACGCTCCAAGCGGCCGGGTCATCACGTAGGCGAACCAGAACGCGATGATCGCGTTGAGGTTGAAGAAGCGGTACGCGATCCCGGGCAGCGCGAACACGACCGCGAACATCACGCCTGCCGACAGAAAGCCCATCCGCGCGGTGTAGGCGGCCAGATCGCCGGCGGCCGTACCCATCGCGAATGTCGCGAGCACCGCGGCCCAGTAGAAGAGCTCGCGCCTGCGCGTGGAGATGCTGTGGATCGAGAGCGTTCCTTCGCTCCGATACCACGTTGCGAACACAATCGTGAGCGCGACCGCGAAGAAGATCGTCGAGACGATGTAGGGAACGTGGAACTCGACATGGAGGACGTCTGCCGCCATCGTCCCGAACACGGCAACCATCAACACCGCGAGCCAGTACGCCCACGGCACGTACTCGGGCATCCGAAGCTGAATCGCCATCGCGACTACGAAGGCCAGAAACCCTCCTGCCACTGCGATGTACGGGTTGTAGCCATGCACCAGGTAGTCCGAGGTGGCCTCGCCCATGGCGGTCGTGAGGATCTTGATGATCCAGAAGAGCGCCGCGACCTCGGGCACCTTGACGACGATCGAACGAGCAGGCGCAGGCAAGATTCCCCCGAAAGATAGAGCCGACCGGACGGGCCCGATGATCGCGAACGCCGGATGAGATCGGGGTGAAGCGCTGGTTAAGGCGGTTCAGGACCCTCGTGCCGCTCGCAGGACCGACTCTGCGAGTAGCGCAATCACAGCGAGTGGCAAGAGCCACCAGGCGGCGATCGAGAGGCTCGTGAGGACGGCCGTCAGACCGAGGGCACCGACCAGCCCGACCGCGATCCGCCAGTCGTCACCGACGACGAAGTCGTACCAGAACAGGCCGAACGCCGTGAGCCGGTGCGTCAATCGACTCCTACCGCCGGCAGCGCCGCCGTGCTCGTGGCGGAGGACGCGCACGAGCACGAAGGACGAGATCGACACGAACGCGAGGACCCCGAGCAGTGCGACGTCCCCGCCCGGCCAATCGACTCCGATCCCTTCGCCGGCCCAGAAGATCCCGAAGCTCGTCAGCAGCACGCCGACGACGAACTTGATCGTGTTCTCCGGCACGCGGCTCAAGGGCGCACGAACGAGCACGCCGACGGTCGCGACGATCACGAATGCCGACACCGCCGCCGCCGCGGCGAGCGGCACGTCGCCCTGGCTGCTCCCGAACGTGACCACGATGAACGCGACCTCGAGCCCTTCGAGGAGCACTCCCTTGAACGCCACGGTGAACGCGTACCAGTCAAGTCCCGCCCGGGTCTCCGCGGGCGCCTCCAGCGCGTCCGCGCTCTCCCGCTCGAAGATCGCAGCCTCGTCGTGCATCGCCTTGTAGCCGCCCGCACGAAGGATCGCCTTGCGTAGCCACTGCAGCCCGAACACGAGGAGCAGCGCACCGACGATCAGGCGGAGGGTCTGGATCGGAATCAATGTAAGCGCCGGCCCGAGGGCAGCGACGATCACCGCGAGGGCTACAGCTGCGACGCCGACGCCGATGAGGGTCGAGCGCCAGTCGCGCGTCACGCCCACGGCGAGCACGATCGTCAGGGCCTCGACCATCTCCACAGCGCACGCCAGGAACGCGGCCGCGAAGAGGAGGACGTTTCCCATCGTTACGAGCTCAGCGTGGTCGCAGGCCCGTTGCGACCAGGCGCCGGCCGTCCTTCTCGTAGATCACATCGACGCTGTCGTGCTTCTTGTAGTTGCCGATCCCGAACGTCACGAGCGCCCATTGCCTGCGGCTCATCTTGACCTCGGGAATGAGCTCGCGTGGGAAGATGAGCGCCCGCTCGACGAGCTCGAAGTCGGTTCCAGGCTGCTGGGCGATGCCGTTCACGTACACCTCGAGCGGCGTCTCGATGTACGCCGGCAGGTCGATCCACGACTCCGTCGCACTTGCTCGGTTCTCTGCGGTCAAGGCTCCAACCTAGCGAAGCCTTCATGAGAACCGGATCATTGCCGGTGCTTAACACGTTGCGGGCTTGGCCCGCCGCGTGCGCTAGCGTCCCGGCGTGGATTGCCGAGTCGTATGCGTGTCTGGGCCGGACGGAGCGCACATGCGCGAAATCGCGCGGGATGTCGCCGACGGCCTCGGCTTCAAGCTCGTCGACGAGGAGATCATCCTTCGCGCCGCCGCCGGTGCGGGCGTCGAGCCGGGTGTGATCTCCGACGCCGAGCGCCGCCGCTCGTTCATGGCGCGCATGCTCGACGGGGTAGCCTCGGGCGACACGAGCATGTTCGGAGTCCCGGGCGGAACGGACCCCAACCCGGCCCACCTGAGCGCGGAGCTCCGCGAGCTGATCCGCAGCGCGATCGAGGAGATCGCCGACGCCGGTCAGGTCGTGATCGTCGCCCACGCTGCCTCCCACGCGCTCGCCGCACGCTCGGATGTGCTGCGGGTGCTCGTGACCGCCTCGGACGAGACACGCCGCGCGCGCGTCGCCTTGGACGAGAAGCTGAGCGAGAAGGACGCGGCTCGCGCCGTCGATGCTTCCGACTCCGCCCGGGCCGACTATTTGAAGCGCTTCTACGGAACCAAGAGCGAGTCTCCCACCCAGTACGACCTCGTCTTGAACACCGACCGGCTGACACCGGGCGAGGCGGTGTCGGCAGTCACGCGAGCGGCGCACGCCTGAGCATGGCGGGCGACGACCACCACAGCGAGTACCTCGCCCGCACCGTCGCCGCGCTGACTCCCGAGGGCAACGCGCGGGTCGACGCGATCCTTGCCCAGCTCGCACAGTCGGCCGGGCACGACGAGTGGCTGGTCAAGTTCGCGATGGCCCGCGAAGCCGAGGCCGACGCGCACGCCCTCGCACCGCTCGAGGTCGAGCCGGGACAGATGCTGACCGAGGCCGAGATCGATGCACTGACCACCGGCTTCATGACCATTCGCGACACCGAGCATCTCGACGACGTCGCCGACTGGGCGAACGCGGTTCTCGCCCTTCTCCAGGACGAGCGCGAGCACCACGGCTTCGGTTGACCGAGCCGCCGGAGTGTGAGCTCGGCGCGGCCTCCCGCGCCTGGAGTCGCGCGACGGGAGTCAAGAGCCGCGGGGCCACTGGGTAGCTCGCCAGGAAGAGCACTCCCGGACGGGGGTCGCGATCGGCGCCTGGCGGCGCTACCAGGCAGTCGACGGCCCGCTTCAGTCGCTCCTGCTGACCACCTACATCCTGATCGCCGTCATTCCGGCGTTGCTCGTCATGGTCGGTTACGTCGAACGGCAACCCGCCGCGCTCGCCCGCCATCTCGTCCAGGACTACGACCTCTCGGCTCAGACGGCGACCCTCGTGCGCAGCGTGTTGATCGAGGACTCCTCGCACAAGTTCAGCTCCGCCGCGATCGCGATCGTCGGAGCGCTCGCCGTCGGGCTGAACTTCGGCAAGGTCCTGCAGCTCGTCCATCTGCGGGCGTGGGACATGGAACGCACGAGGATGAGCGGCGACCAAACCCGGTACGCGTTCGTGCTGCTTGCGCTCTACGGTCTGTTCCTGCTCCTGTTCGTGCAGGAGACCAGCCTGGCGGGCCGCCTCCCCCGGCTGAGCTGGGCGCTCTCCCCGGCGCGGGTCGGATTGCTGGTCGCGTACTTCGCGTGGGCGCCGTGGATCCTCACCCAACGGCAGCTCGCCTGGCGTGAGCTCGTCCCCGGCGCGGCGCTCACGGCCTTCGGGCTCGTCTTGCTCATGCTGATCTCGAGCTTCGTGATGGAGCATTGGCTCAACTTCTATGCCCGTGACTACGCGGCTTCGGCGTCGTGAGGGCGATCTTCTTCTGGATCGGCCTCGGCTCGTCGATCATCGTGTGGTCGGCCGCGCTCGGGCCGGCGCTCGCCGTGCGCCGCGAGCGTAGCGCGTGAGATGTGTCAATCCGGTGCGAGACGTGGCAACGCCGATGCCGGTCTGATAGACCACGGCTTCTGGGTTAGGAGCGCGTTGCTCTGCGGCTCTGAAGAGTCTGCGACTACCGCGCCCATCAACGAGGAACAAGGAGCCAGCAATGCCGAAGGCCTTCCAGGGAACGATCAACGTCGACATTCGCGACTCAGTCCCAGACTGGGATCCGTTCGAGCCGCCGAAGGCGCCGGACGGGGCACCGAGCGTGGTTTACGTCGTACTCGACGATGTCGGCTTTGCGGCGATGAGCTGCTACGGCGGTCCGATCGCGACGCCGAACATCGACAAGATCGCGGCTGAAGGCGTTCGGTACACGCAGTGGCACACGACGGCGCTCTGCTCGCCGACCCGCTCTTGCCTGCTGACAGGGCGCAACCACACCCGCAACAGCATGGCCTGCATTACGGAGGGTGCGATCGGTTTCCCGAACGGGAGCGGCACGATCCCGCCCGAGAACGGAATGCTGTCGGAGATCCTCGGCGAGCGCGGCTGGAACACCTACATGGTCGGCAAGTGGCACCTGTGTCCCGAGGACGAGATGAATCTCGCCTCGACGCGGCGCAACTGGCCGAGTGGTCGCGGGTTCGAGCGCTGGTACGGGTTCCTCGGCGCCGAGACGAGCCAGTGGTTCCCGGACCTCGTCTACGACAACCACCTCGTCGACCAGCCGAAGTCGCCGGAGGAGGGCTACCACCTGAGCGTCGATCTGACGGACAAGGCGATCGAGTTCATCATGGACTCGAAGTCGATCGCACCCGAGAAGCCGTTCTTTCTCTACTACTCGCTCGGCGCCTGCCACGCCCCACACCACGCGCCGAAGGAGTGGATCGACAAGTTCAAAGGGCAGTTCGACATGGGCTACGAGGCGATTCGTGAGCAGACGCTCGCCCGCCAGAAGGAGCTCGGGATCGTCCCGAAGGAAACCGAGCTGCCGCCGATCAACCCGATCGGGACCGAGACCCGTACGGGGCCCGACGGGACACCCTTCCCGGCGCTCGACGTCACGCGCCCGTGGGACTCGCTCTCCGACGACGAGAAGAAGCTCTTTTCCCGCATGGCCGAGGTCTACGCCGGCTTCCTCGGGCACGCCGACGAGCAGATCGGACGTCTGCTTGGTTTCCTCGAGGAGTTCGGCTGGCGCGAGAACACCCTCGTGGTGCTCGTCTCGGACAACGGCGCCTCCGGCGAAGGCGGCCCGAACGGGTCCGTGAACGAGATGAAGTTCGCGAACGGCATCCCCGACACGATCGAGGCAAACCTGCCGCTCCTCGACGAGCTCGGCGGCACGAAGACGTACAACCACTATCCAAACGGCTGGGCGATGGCGTTCAACACGCCGTTCAAGATGTGGAAGCGCTACGAGTTCAACGGCGGCACCAGCGACGCGTGCATCGTCTCCTGGCCCGCCGGGATCAAATCGAAGGGTGAGCTCCGGCACCAGTATCACCACGCGATCGACGTGGTGCCGACGGTCCTCGACGCGCTCGGGGTCGAGGCGCCCGGGACGATCAAGGGCCATGTCCAAAGCCGCTTCGACGGCGCCAGCATGCGCTCGAGCTTCGACAACGCCGACGAGCCGTCGACGAGGTCGACCCAGTTCTACGCCATGCTCGGCTCCCGGGCGATCTGGC
This sequence comes from uncultured Actinomycetota bacterium, assembly GCA_963735535.1. Classification (GTDB taxonomy): domain Bacteria; phylum Actinomycetota; class Thermoleophilia; order Gaiellales; family Gaiellaceae; genus PALSA-600. The sequence continues at coordinate 111,259 of CAVTLL010000010.1, forward strand.
ACGAGGGCTGGAAGGCGGTCACCAACCATCCGACGATCGCCGGCTGGGGCCACTTCGACGACGACGAGTGGGAGCTGTATCACACCGACGTAGACCGCTCCGAACTCCACGATCTCGCCTCGGAGAACCCGGCGAAGCTACGCGAGCTCCAGAACCTCTGGTACGCCGAGGCAGGCGCCAACGGTGCATTCCCGCTCGACGACCGCTCGGCGCTGGAGATCTTCATCACCCCGCGGCCGGTGCTCTCACCGCCCCGGAATCGCTACATCTACTTCCCGGACACGGCCGAGGTGCCCGAGTCCCAGGCTGTGAACCTCCGCAACCGCTCGTTCTCGATCGGCGCGCTGGTCGACATCCCTGCACCCGGAGCAGAAGGCGTGCTCTTCGCGCATGGCTCGCTGTTCGGCGGGCACGCGCTCTATGTCAAGGAAAACCGCCTGCACTACGTCTACAACTTCGTCGGCATGTTCGAGCAGAAGGTCGTAGCCTCGGAAGACCTTCCCACCGGCGAGAACCTGATCCTCTCCGCGTCGTTCGACAAGACGGGCGAAGACCCGCCCCACGTCGCCGCCGGGACGCTCTCCCTCTACCACGGCGAGAAGAAGGTCGGCGAGGCAAAGATCAAGACCCAGCCGGCGAAGTTCATGATCGCGGGCGAAGGGCTTTGCATCGGCCGCGACAGCGGCTCGGGAGTCACGCTGGACTATCCAGGCACGGAGCCGTTCACCTTCACAGGCGGCACGATCCGGCGCGTTGCCGTCGACGTCAGCGGCGAGCCCTACGTCGACCTCGAGCGCGAAGCCGCCGCGATGCTGCTGCGCGAATAGCTGACAAACGGCTCGGTCATGAAGCCCAGCGATCGGAGGGGTGTCAGGTGGTGACAGTCAGGGCGGGCGACGAGCCCAGCGGCGAGTCGAGGGTACTGGCGACCTGGAATGACGGGGACGCGAGGAGAGCGATTGTCGAGTTCGTCGAGCAGAGAATCGCCGACGCCGTTCCGGTCGAAGAGCGGGTCGCGGTCTTCGACAACGACGGCACGCTCTGGTGTGAGAAGCCGATGCCGATCCAGGCCGACTTCATTCTTCGGCGACTGGCCGAGATGGCAGAAGCCGATTCGGGGCTTCGAGATCGCCAGCCCTGGAAGGCCGCCTACGAGCGCGACTACGCCTGGCTCGGCAAGGTCCTCGCCGAGCACTACGCGGGCGACGACACGAACGTGCGGACACTCCTGAGCGGCGTCCTCGCGGCGCACGAAGGCATCAGCGTCGAGGACTTCGAGGCCCAGTCGGACTCGTTCCTGCGCGACACGCAGCACCCGACCCTCGGGCGTGGGTACCTCCAAACGGCGTACGCGCCGATGGTTGAGTTGCTCGGCTATCTGGAGGCGAATGGCTTCTCGAACTACATCGCCTCGGGCGGCGGCCGCGACTTCATGCGGCCGATCAGCCAGCAGGTGTAC
>CAVTLL010000011.1:0-115866 GCA_963735535.1 uncultured Actinomycetota bacterium
ACGATGTTCACGTTCGCAAGGCGATGAACTGGGTGATGGACAAGGCTGCTCTGCAGCAGGCATGGGGCGGTGCCTACCTGGGCCCGATCGCGAATCACGACATCCCGGATTCCGTGTTCAACAACCAGCTCGCCGACTACAAGCCGTACGGCACCCCTGGTGACCACGGCAGCGCTTCGAAGGCGCTGGCGGCGATGAAGGGCTCGAAGTACGCAGAAGAGCGGCATGTGCACCGCCTCTGCCTGCAAGAACGTGCTGCTGGTCGCCGACGTCCGCTCGGTCGACCCGAAGATGGTCGCCGTGATCCAGCAGGACGCCGCCAAGATCGGCATCACCTTCACCGTCCGCTCGACGAGCGCCGCGTACCCGACCATCCAGACTCCGTCCAAGAACGTTCCGATGGGCGAGCGGCCTGGTTGGGGCAAGGACTACGCCGACGCCCTGACCTTCTTCACGCCGCTGTTCGATGGTCGCACGATCATCCCGCAGGGCAACGTCAACTACTCGCTCCTCGGCATCACGCCGTCCCAGTGCAAGACGCTGAAGATCACCGGCAACTGCGCCAACGTGCCGAGCGTCAACTCGGATCTCGACCACTGCGCAGTCCTCGCCGGCCAGGCCCGGCTCAATTGTTATGAGAGCCTGGACAAGAAGCTGACTACGCAGATCGTTCCGTGGATCCCGTGGCTCCAGGGCGACTCGGTGCACATCACGAGCTCCAACGTGACGCACCCGGGAGTTCGACCAGTTCCCGAACACTCCGGCGTACGCAAACATCTCGATCAAGTCCTAAAGAGAGCAGCTCGAGTTCCCGGGGCGCCCTGGCGGGCGCCCCGGGAACCTCCCCAAGCCGCACTGAACGAAATGATCCTCTACATACTCAGGCGCCTCGCCTGGACACTGGTGGTGATCACGGTTGTCCTCGCGATCACGTTCGCCGTCTTCTATCTGCTCCCGAACGGCGACCCGGCGCTGAGGTTCGCAGGCAAGACCCCGACGCCCGACTCGATCGAGCAGGTCAGGCACAGGCTTCATCTCGACCGGCAGTGGTACGTCCAGTTCGGCTACTTCATCGGCGACTTCGTGAAGGGCGACTCGAACGGCTGGCCGGGCCTCGGCTACTCCTTCAGCAACTACGTCTCGGTGCGCAGCGAGATCATGACGCGCGCGCCGCGGACGCTTCTACTCGTTTTTCGGGGCCGCGGTCATCTGGCTCACTTTCGGGGTGACGATCGGCGTACTCTCTGCGGTCCGAAGGAGAACCAAGACCGACCGTGCTGCCATGGGCTTCGCCCTGTTCGGGATCTCTGCGCCGGTCTTCTGGCTCGGGCTGATGGCGCTCTACGTCGTCTGGAAGGAGCACCTGTTCATACCGGGGCTTCCGCGACTCACGGGCGGCACCGGCTACACGCCGATCGATCAGGGAGTGGGGCAGTGGTTCGGCCACATGATCTTGCCGTCGGACCGTCCTCGCCCTGCTCTACATGGCGATCTACGCTCGGCTGACGCGTAACAACCTGCTCGAGACGCTCGGCGAGGATTACAACCGAACGGCGCGCGCCAAGGGCTCACCGAGCGCAGGGTGATCCTCAAGCACGGGTTGCGTGCGAGTCTGACGCCGATCGTGACGATCTTCGGTCTCGACATCGCCCTTCTGGTCGGCGGCGCGATCATCACCGAGAGCGTGTTCAATATCCAGGGGCTCGGGTGGCTCGCGATCACGAGCGCCACGACCCAGGATCTGCCGACCGTGCTCGGGGTCGTCGTCGTCACTGCAACCGCGGTCGCATTCATGAACCTCTTCGTCGACATCATCTATGCGTTCCTCGATCCACGGGTGAGGTACACGTAGTGGCGGACACTTCGTCGAGCGGCGTGCTGCTCGACGTTCGCGATCTGTCGGTCAGGTTCAACACGCGAGATGGGGTCGTCCAGGCGGTCTCGAACCTCTCGTTCACGGTCCGGCGCGGCGAGACGCTCGGCGTCGTCGGCGAGTCCGGGTCGGGGAAGAGCGTCACGAGCCTCGCGATCATGGGCCTGCTCAACCCGGCGACCGCCGTGATCACCGGTGAGATCCTCTTCGAGGGCCGCGACCTCCTGAAGCTCAAGCCCAACGAGCTGCGCCACGTCCGCGGTCGCGACGTGTCGATGATCTTCCAGGATCCCTTCGCCTGCCTCCATCCGATGTACCGCGTCGGCGACCAGATCGCCGAGGCCGTCCTCGCCCACGAGAAGGTGGGGAAGAAACAGGCCTGGAACCGCTCCGTCGAGCTGCTCGGCGCGGTTGGGATCCCGAACGCCGCGATCCGCGCGAAGGACTTCCCGCATCAGTTCTCGGGCGGCATGCGCCAGCGCGCGATGATCGCGATGGCGCTCGTCCACAACCCGGACGTGCTGATCGCCGACGAGCCGACCACGGCCCTCGACGTGACCGTCCAGGCGCAGATCATCGAGCTGATCGATCGTGTGAAGCGCGAGTTCGACGTCGGTGTGATCCTGATCACCCACGACCTCGGCGTCGTCGCCGAGACCGCGTCGCACGTGATGGTCATGTACGCCGGCCGCGTGATGGAGTACGGAACCGCCGGGGAGATCTTCACGATGTCGCAGCACCCGTACACGTGGGGGCTGCTCGAGTCGATGCCGTCAGTCGAGAAGCGCCTCGACACGCTGCTCCCGATCGAGGGCTCGCCTCCATCGATGCTCAACCCGCCGCCAGGATGCCCCTTCCACCCCCGGTGCAGGTACAGGTTCGAGCCCTGCGACTCGAAGAAGCCGCCGCTCGTCCAGGTTCCCGGCGGCCACCTCGATGCCTGCCTGCTGTCGCCGGAGCGCAAGCACGAGGTCTGGAAGACCCGGATCGCCGGCGAGGTCGAGGAGCGCGTATGACATCCAGCGCATCGCCCGAGAGCCGGTCGGGGCACGGCCCGCTCGTCGAGATCACGAACCTGACCAAGTGGTTTGCCGTCAAGCAGAGCGTGTTCGCGAGCGTCAAGGGCGTCGTCCACGCGGTCGAGGACGTGACGCTGACAGTGAACCGGGGAGAGACGCTCGGCATCGTCGGTGAGTCCGGATGCGGCAAGTCGACGACTGCGCGCCTGATGGTCAAGCTGCTCGACGCGACCTCCGGGACGGTGAAGTTCGACGGTGAGGACATCACGAACTACTCGATGCGTCAGATGCGGCCCCTGCGGCGCCAGATGCAGATGATCTTCCAGGATCCCTATTCGTCGCTCAATCCGCGCAAGAGCGTCGGCCAGATCATCGGCGAGCCGTTCACGATCCACAAGACGGAGAAGGACGTTCGTAGTCGCGTTCAGGAGTTGCTCGCGCGCGTCGGGCTGAGCCCGGAGCACTACAACCGTTACCCGCACGAGTTCTCCGGCGGCCAGCGCCAGCGGATCGGCGTCGCGCGCGCGATTGCGCTGCAGCCGAAGCTGATCGTCTGCGACGAGCCGGTATCGGCGCTCGACGTCTCGGTGCAGGCGCAGATCCTCAACCTGCTGAAGGGTCTTCAGCGGGACTTCGATCTCACCTACGTCTTCATCTCGCACGACCTCTCGGTGATCCGCCAGGTCTCGGACCGGGTCGCCGTCATGTATCTCGGCCGCGTCGTCGAGCTCTCCGACTCCGAGCTGCTCTACGACCATCCGAGGCATCCCTACACCGCCGCGCTGCTCTCGGCCGTGCCGCGCCCTACGGTCGACGGCAACTCCGCCAAGAACCGGGTGGTGCTGACGGGCGACGTCCCGTCGCCGGTCAACCCGCCCGAGGCGTGCGTGTTCCATCCCCGCTGTCCGCGGTTCCAGGACGGCAAGTGCAACGTCGACCTACCCGAGCTGCAGTCGTTCGGGCCGCATCACGAGGCCGCCTGTCACTTCCCGGTCGAGCGCTGGCCGCTGACCGCCGAGGAGCTCGCCCATCCCTTCGCCAGCTCGACCCCGAAATCGGAATTTCCCTGTTCCGGTAGATCGGCCCCTAACTACCGGCGCCGTTACTCGTCTGAAGGGATAAATGACACGCTGGCGGCGAACAACGGCCTGCGAGCGGGCCTCACAGTGGATTTCCCTCGAACTCGACCGCGAACTCGGCCGGCTCGAGCAGGCCGCGCTCGCACGCCATCTCGGGCGGTGCGACCGGTGTCGCGCCGTGAGTGCGGAGTTCCACGGGTTCACCGGGCTGATGCGCGCAGCCTCGCCGGTGGAGCCCGATCGACCGGTTGCGATCCCGGCGCCGGCGAGATCGGCCCGCGGGACGACGCTCCGTGGGATGGCGATCGCTCTTGTCGCGGCCGTGGGGGTGTTCGGCGCGTTCAGCGCCGTACCCCGCTCGGGCGGCCATCCCCCGAGCTCTTTGAGCTTCGGAAACCGTCAGCAGCAACGGGCGTACGTGCGGGAGCATCTGCGGATCGAGCCGACCTTCTACGATGCGGCCCCGCCGGTGTCGGCTCCCCGGTTCGCCGGGCGCGCGCTTCTATAGACTCTCCTTCTGGCAGGCGGCTTTACAGCGTTACGGTTTACAGCAACACGGCTTACAGCAACACCTTTTGCCGCCGCCGTCAAGCCTCGATACCAGGAGAATAGATTGGCCAAGAACGGCAGCCCAGAGAACGGCGGCGGCGAGAACGTCGGCCGTCTGATCGAGATCAAAGGCGTCGTGGTCGACGCAGTGTTCCCCCACCGCCTTCCCTCGATCTACTCGGCGCTCCGCATCACGCGCCCCGAAGGCGGCGAGCTGATCGCAGAGGTGCAGCAGCACCTCGGTGACGATCGCGTCCGCGCCGTCGCAATGGACTCGACGGACGGCATCGCACGCGGCACCGCCGTCGTCGATACCGAAGCACCGATCTCGGTACCGGTCGGCGAGGTGACGCTGGGACGGGTCTGGAACGTGCTCGGCGAGGCGATCGACGGCAAGGAAGCGCTGCCCGCCGGGGCCGAGCGCTGGCCGATCCATCGCGACCCGCCCGCATTCGACGAGCTGACGTCCAAGATCGAGGTCTTCGAGACCGGGATCAAGGTCGTCGATCTGATCGCGCCGTACGTTCGCGGCGGCAAGATCGGCCTGTTCGGCGGCGCCGGCGTCGGCAAGACCGTGCTGATCCAGGAGCTGATCGCGAACCTCGCCCGCGAGCACGGCGGCGTCTCGGTCTTCTCTGGTGTCGGCGAGCGCACGCGCGAGGGCAACGACCTGCTCCAGGAGATGGAGGAGTCGGGTGTTCTCCCGAAGGTCGCGCTTTGCTACGGCCAGATGAACGAGCCGCCGGGAGCACGCCTCCGCGTCGGCCTGTCCGGCCTGACGATGGCCGAGTACTTCCGCGACCAGGGGCAGGACGTGCTGCTCTTCATCGACAACATCTTCCGCTTCGTCCAGGCCGGCTCGGAGGTCTCGGCGCTCCTCGGCCGCATGCCGAGCGCCGTCGGCTACCAGCCGACGCTCGCGACCGAGATGGGGCAGCTCCAGGAGCGCATCACCTCGACGAACAAGGGCTCGGTCACCTCGGTGCAGGCGATCTACGTCCCCGCCGACGACCTGACCGACCCGGCCCCGGCCAACACGTTCGCCCACCTCGACTCGACCACCGTGCTCTCGCGGGCTCTGGTCGAGCAGGGGATCTATCCCGCTGTCGACCCGCTCGACTCGACCTCCCGCGCCCTCGGTCGCGGGATCGTTTCGGACGAGCACTACGACACCGCAACCCGCGTGCAGGAGATCCTCCAGCGTTACAAGGACCTCCAGGACATCATTGCGATCCTCGGTATCGAAGAGCTCTCCGATGAGGACCGGCTCACGGTGGCCCGTGCCCGCAAGGTGCAGCGGTTCCTCTCGCAGCCGTTCCACGTCGCCGAGGTCTTCACCGGCACACCGGGCGAGTACGTCAAGCTCGAGGACACGGTGCGCGGGTTCCAGGAGATCATCGAGGGCAAGCACGACGACCTGCCCGAGCAGGCCTTCTACATGGTCGGGACGATCGAGGGCGCCGTCGAGCGAGGTAAGGCGCTCGCGGCCGCGTAGGTCAGGTCAGAGTGCCCGGCAGCGGAAAGCAGTTCGACCTCTCGCTCGTCACGCCTGACGGCCCGGCGTTCGAGGGCAAGGTCGAGATGATCATCGTTCCCGGCCAGATCGGGGACATCGGCGTGCTTGCCCGTCATGCGCCGCTGATCGCGACGCTCAGGGCCGGGTCGACCCGCATCCATCCGGGTGGCGGCGCTGACGTGATCGAGTTCGCGACAGGCCCCGGGTTCTTCCAGATGTTCGAGGACCGCGCGATCGGGCTCGTGGACGACGCGGTCGACGCCGCAAACGTCGACGACGACCGCGCTCGCGCCCAGCTCGAAGCGGCTCAGGCCGAGCTCCAGGCGATCGTCAACGGCGAGTCGAGCGGCGACCGCTGGCAGGTCGAGCAGCGCATCAAGCACGCCGAGAACCAGCTCGCGGTCTCCGGCAGGTAGACCGGCCGTGAGAGCGGTGGCGCTCGCGCTGGTCCTCGCGACAACGGCACGGCAAGGGTCACCTCGACAGCCTCGTCGCGGTGCCTCGTCACGGGCTCCGCGGACTCTTTTATCCGAATCGGTACATTGGTTTCGCTCCACCCGGGAGATTTGAATCGGCAGCTTGGCGGACCGGGTCACCAACATCGCCTAAAGAGCCGCGTGCAAATCGCTCGCCGATCTCTTTAGGCCCGGAAGGCAAACATGGCGAAGCGAGACATTGCAGCCGAGATCAGAAGGATCGCGAAGGAGCGGATCCTCGTCCTCGACGGTGCCTGGGGAACACTGATCCACGGCGCCGATCTCGGTCCCGCGGACTACCGCGGCGAGCGCTTTGCCGACCACCCGGTCGACGTCACCCGCGATCCCGACATCCTCAACCTGACTCGCCCGGATTTCGTCGCCGACGTTCACGCGCGGTACTTCGCGGCCGGCGCCGACATCGCGACCACCAACACCTTCACCGCGACCTCGATCGGCCAGGCCGACTATGCGCTCGAGCCGTTCGTCTACGAGATGAACGTCGCCGGTGCGCGCATCGCACGGGAGGTCGCAGGCGACCGGTTCGTCGCCGGCTCGGTCGGTCCACTCAACGTCACTCTGTCGCTCAGTCCGCGGGTCGACGACCCCGGCTACCGCACTCACACGTTCGACCAGATCAAGGACGCCTATGCCGAGCAGATGCTCGCGCTGGCCGAGGGCGGGGTGGATCTCCTCATGCTCGAGACCGTCTTTGACACGCTGAACGCGAAGGCCGCGATCGTCGCTGCCCGCGAGAGCGTGCCGGATCTGCCGCTGTGGATCTCCGCGACGATCGTAGACCGCTCCGGCCGCATGCTCTCCGGCCAGACGATCGAGGCGTTCTGGGCCTCGATCGAGCATGCCGACCCGCTGATCGTTGGCGTCAACTGCAGCCTCGGAGCGCACGAGATGCGGCCGTACGTCGCCGAGCTCGCGCATGTCGCGCCGTGCCTGCTCAGTGTGCACCCGAACGCAGGCCTGCCGAACGCGTTCGGCGGTTACGACGAGACGCCAGAGATCACGAGCAGCCTGCTGCGCGAGTTCGCCGAGGCGGGCTTCCTGAACGTCGCCGGCAGCTGCTGCGGCTCCGGCCCCGACCACACCGCCGCGATTGCCGCGGCGATGCGGAGCCTGCCGCCACGTCCGGTCCCGCCGGCGCGGCACGCGACGCGCTGGAGCGGCCTCGAGACCTTCGAGATCGGCCCGGACACCGGATTCGTCCTGATCGGCGAGCGGACGAACGTGACGGGCTCGGCACGGTTCCGGGCTCTCGTCGAGTCGGGTGACTGGGTCGGCGCGGTCGAGGTTGCGCTCGAGCAAGTGCGTGGCGGAGCGAACGCGCTCGACGTGAACATGGATGCCGACCTCCTCGAGAGCGTTGAGGCGATGCGCACGTTCCTCGATGTGATCGCCACCGAGCCCGAGGTCGCGCGCATTCCGGTGATGGTCGACAGCTCGCGCTGGAGCGTGATCGAGGCCGGTTTGCAGTCGATCCAGGGCAAGGGGATCGTCAACTCGATCAGCCTCAAGGAGGGCGAGGAGCCGTTCCTCGAGCAGGCCCGCCGGATCCGTGACTACGGCGCAAGCGTCGTCGTAATGGCGTTCGACGAGGAGGGCCAGGCGACGGACGTCGCGCGCCGCGTCGAGATCTGCGGTCGCGCCTACGACCTTCTCACGGCCGAGGGCTTTGCTCCCGAGGACCTGATCTTCGACCCGAATGTCCTGGCCGTCGCGACCGGGATCGAGGAGCACGAAACCTACGCGCGCGACTTCCTGGACGCCTTGCCCCGGATCAAGGAGCGCTGCCCGGGCTCACGGACGAGCGGCGGCATCTCGAACCTGAGCTTCTCGTTCCGCGGCAACGACGCGCTGCGCGAGGCCATGCACGCCGTCTTCCTCTTCCACGCGATCCGCGCCGGCCTCGACATGGGGATCGTCAACGCCGGCCAGCTCGCGGTCTACGAGGACGTCCAGTCGGAGCTGCTCGAGCGGATCGAGGATGTCGTCTTTGCCCGCCGGCCCGATGCGACGGACCGCCTCGTCGAGATCGCCGAGCGCGTGAAGGGCGACGGCGTCAAACGCGAACGCGATCTGGCCTGGCGCGAGGCGCCGGTCGAGGGCCGTCTCTCGCACGCGCTCGTCCACGGGATCGTCGATTTCATCGAGGTAGACACCGAGGAGGCACGCCAGGCGCGTGCGCGGCCTCTCGACGTGATCGAAGGGCCGCTGATGGACGGGATGCGGATTGTCGGCGACCTGTTCGGGTCGGGTCGGATGTTCCTGCCGCAGGTCGTCAAGTCGGCGCGCGCGATGAAGCGCGCCGTCGCCTATCTCGAGCCGTACATGGAGGAGGAGAAAGCAGGCGGATCGAGCCAGGGGAAGGTGCTGCTCGCCACGGTCAAGGGAGACGTCCACGACATCGGCAAGAACATCGTCGGAGTCGTGCTCGGTTGCAACAACTACGAGATCGTCGATCTCGGCGTGATGGTGCCCGCCGACCGGATCCTCGACACCGCCGAGGAACAGGGAGCCGACATCATCGGGCTCTCGGGCCTGATCACGCCATCGCTCGACCAGATGGTCGAGGTTGCCGCCGAGATGGAGCGTCGAGGGACCTCGACGCCGCTTCTGATCGGGGGCGCCACGACCTCGCGCCAGCACACGGCCGTCAAGATCGCGCCCGCGTACTCGCACGAGACGGTGCACGTGCTCGACGCGAGCCGGGTCGTCGATGTCGTCTCGGGCCTGCTCGACCCGGGCCGGCGTGGGGCGCTCGACGATGAGAACCGCGACCTCCAGGCGCGGCTGCGCGACCAGCACGCCGACAAGCTTCGCCGGCCGCTGCGCCCGCTGTCACAGGCGCGCGCCAACCGCCCGGAGCTCCTGTACGACGATCTCGCGAGGCCGCCCTTTACCGGCACGAAAATCATCGAGCCCGAGCTCGCCGCGCTCGTGCCGTACATCGACTGGCAGTTCTTCTTCTACGCCTGGGAGCTGAAGGGCAAGTTCCCGGCGATCCTCGAGCGGCCGGAGGCGCGAGAGCTCTACGACGACGCCATCGGCGTGCTCGACGAGATCGTCCGCGACGGCTCCCTGCAGGCTCGCGGCGTCTACGGCTTCTGGCCTGCGCGCTCCGATGGCGACGACGTCGTCGTCGGTGAGACGCGCTTCATCTTCCTTCGCCAGCAGGGCGTCTTCGAAGGGCGGCCGAACCACTGCCTCGCCGACTACGTGGCGAGTGCAGGCGATTCGGCCGGTGCCTTCGCGGTGGCGATCCACGGGGCCGAGGAGCTCTCCGCGGGCTTCGAGGCCGAGCACGACGACTACAAGTCGATCATCGTCAAGGCGCTCGCGGACCGGTTCGCCGAGGCCTTCGCCGAATGGCTGCACGAGCAGGCCCGGCGTGAGTGGTACGCACCCGACGAGGATCTCTCCGAGGCCGAGCGGATCTCCGAGCGGTTCCGCGGCATCCGGCCCGCGTTTGGGTACCCGGCATGCCCGGATCACAGCGAGAAAGGCAAGCTCTTCGACCTGCTCGGGGCGCCGGAAATCGGGATCGAGCTGACCGAGAGCTACGCGATGGTGCCGGCTGCCGCCGTCAGCGGCATCTACCTCGCTCATCCGAGCTCGAGGTACTTTGCGGTCGGGCGGATCGGTCCGGATCAGCTGCAGGATTACGCAGCTCGTAAAGGGTTGTCCGTGGTACAAGTGGAGAAGTGGTTGCTGCAAAATCTCTCGTAGCAGCCGCGCTGATCGGTCTGACCTTCACTGCTTCTGCGCTCGCCGACGCCCCTGTGGTCAAGATCACGAGCGCGGACCAGGCGAAGGCCGTTGCCGCACTGCTACAGCGGACCGACTTCGGCGCGGGCTGGACTGGTGGGCCGGTGAAGACGACTCAGATCGCTCCTCCGAATTGCCCGGGCTTCGATCCGAAGGAATCGGATTTCATCGTCAGCGGGCACGCCGACGCGCGCTACGTCTTCCAGCAGGCGGGCGTCGAGCTCGACCAGGACGTGCTGGTCATGGACAGTCCAGCGGCGGTGATCGAGGATTTCAGGCGCTCGATTTCCCCGAAGCTCGCCGGGTGCCTCGCTCTCCAGCTTGAGAAGATGCCGAACGTGAGATCGGCGACCGTGGCACGCGTTCCGTTCCCGCCGGTCGGCTCGGTGACTGCCGTCTATCGAGCCCTGATCGACGTGCGCAGCGGGGCCAGGCGCGGTACGTTGGTGAGCGACTACGTCTTCTTCGGCGACGGCCGTACGGAGTACGAGTTCACCGTGATCGCTCCGCCGAGCTCGCGCGATCAGCTCTCGCGATTCGAGCTTGCGCTGGCGCGGATCCTGCTTCGCCGAGCGGCGCCGGGAACTGCGTGAGGCGCAGAGGCATCGGTGCGGCCTGTCTGGCTGAGCTCGTCGTCGCCGCCCGTAGCGGCGGCCGCTGATTCCACGGACCCGAAGATCGAGATCTCGAAGGGCGATCACGCTCCAATCTCGGGAGCGCGCTGACGAATCTCGAGGGCCACATCGCCGAGACGCTCGCGGCCCGCGGCCGGTAGGTCGGCTATCCTGAAGTTGCTGGCGCCTCCGGGCGCCGGTTTCGCGAGATGAGGACGACGCTCAAACGAGGGGTCGGTCGCGGTGCCGACCACAACAACGGCACGAACGGGCACGCGGTCTTTCCGCCCGCGTCGGTCAGTTCCGTCAGCCGTTACCGCCAGCCCGAGCACAAGCGAACGGGGCTCGGCCTGTTCTCCCGGATCCTCCTCGGCGTGCTGTTGATCGTCTTCGCGATCGGCCTCGCATCCGCCGGGGCAGGACTGCTCTGGTATCACGAGACGGTCTCGGGGCTGCGCGCGCATTCACCAGATGTGCTGAAGGCGTCGCAGCAGCTCCATCTCAGCCGGCCCGGCCACGCGGCGATCGCGCTCGTGATCGGGTACGACGTGCGCAAGGGCAAGGAATTCTCGGATGTGTCGCGGTCGGACACGGTGATGTTGATCCGGGCCGACCCGGCGACGAACACGATCTCCCTGCTCTCGATCCCGCGCGATCTCGGCGTCCCGATCTATTGCCCGAAGAACGGCAACGTGTCGCTCGGTGTCCAGAAGATCAACCAGGCGTACGCAGACTGCGAGGCGCCCGGAACCGTCGACACGGTGAGGCATCTGTCGGGGCTTCCGATCAACTACCTGATCACGGTCAACTTTCACGGTTTTCAGGAGATCGTCGACAAGATCGGGGGGGTGTGGCTCGACGTCGACCGGCGCTACTTCCACGTGAACAACGGCACCGCGGCGGAGAACTACTCGAACATCAACCTGCAGCCCGGCTACCAGCTGTTGACCGGCTCGCAGGCGTTGAGCTTCGTGCGCTACCGGCACACGGACGACGACTATCACCGGATCGCGCGCCAGCAGGAGTTCGTCCGCGCGCTCAAGCAGCAGTTCGCGCACAGCATGAGCTTCGGCAAGCTGCTCTCGACGGTGCCGATCCTGACCAAGAACGTCGAGGTCGGCGGTAAGATCAGCGACCAGGCGGTCCTGAACTGGCTGGTATTCGCCGTGGGCCTGCCCGGCGGCCACTTCTTCCAGGACAAGATCGCGGGTGTGACCGGGGACAGCCAGACGAGCACCTCGACGGCGAACCTGCAGCAGGCCTTCAACTCGTTCACGCACCCGGACGTCGCGATCTCGAAGGCTGCGAACGCGGCAGCGCTGAACATCAAGGAGAAGAAGAAGAAGAAGACGATCGCGCCCCCGGCCTCGAAGACGACGGTGCTCGTCCTGAACGGCAACGGGGTGGCCGGGTCGGCGGCCAGCGCCTCGAGTCAGCTCGGGCAGCGCGGCTACCTGACCGTCCTCCCGCCGGGAAGCCTTTCGCCGAACGCCCCGACGCAGGGGTACTTCCACACGCAGGTCTACTACGACAAGAGGCAGAAGGGCTCCGAGGACGCTGCGAGCTCGGTCGCCAAGCTGTTCGTCCCGTCGGATGTCCATCCGCTGCCGAAGGATCCGAAGCTGCGCGCGCTCGACCCCGGCGTGATGGTCACGGTCGTCGTAGGTGAGACCTTCCACGACCAGTTGGTGACTCAGCCGCCTCCGGCGCCGGTCTTGACTCACGAGGCACCGAGCGTTCGCAACGACCCGTCGGTCGGTCTCGGCCTGCTGAAGCCGCTCGTGCACAAGGTGCCGTTCACGCTCGAGAATCCGACCGTGCTCGACGCCGGCTCGTACCCCGACAACCAGTACGGCGACAAGGCGTCGCGGCTGTACTGGATCGACAGGGCGCATCACCAGAAGGCTGTGCGCCTCGTCTTCAAGACGGCGTCGAGCGAGTACTGGGGCATCGAGGAGACGAACATGCCGAGCCCACCCGTCCTTGCCGACAAGAGCTTCCAGCGCGCGATCAAGGGACGCGAGTTCCAGCTCTACTACAGCGGCTCGAAGCTCCAGATGGTCGTTCTTCGTGTTCATGACCGCAGTTACTGGGTGGTCAACACGTTGCTCGACTCGCTGTCGAACGAGACGATGCTCGCGATCGCAAAAGGTCTCAAGCCGCTGGCAGCGGGCAAGTAGAGTCCGCCGCGAAATGGCCAGGGTAGGCATCTTCGGCGCCGGCTGGGTCGGCCTCGTCACCGGGGCCTGCTTCGCCGAGCTCGGCCACGAGGTTGTCGTCCGGGACGTCGTGCCGGAGAAGATCGAGGCGCTCCAGCTCGGGGAGGTGCCCTTTCACGAGGTGGACATTCCGGAGCTGCTCGCGGCGAACCGCGAGCGCCTGACGTTCACGCTCGACTCCGCGGATCTCGCCGACTGCCGGTTCCTGTTCGTCTGCGTCGATACGCCGCCGACCAAGTCGGGCGACGCGGACCTCTCGCGGGTGTGGAGCGTCGTCGATCAGCTGCCCGAGCTGTCTGGCCGCGCGATCCTGGTGATGAAGTCGACGGTGCCGGTGGGGACCGGCGAGAAGATCCGCCACGGCCTCGACGAGCGCGGACTCAACGACATCGGTTACGTCTCGAACCCCGAGTTCCTGGCCGAAGGCAGCGCGGTGCGCGACTTCATGCACCCGGACCGGATCGCGATCGGCGCGTTCGAGGCGGCGGACGGCGATGCGGTGGCCGAGCTCTACGCGAAGGTCGACGGCCCGATCCTTCGGTACGGCGTCAACTCGGCGGAGATGATCAAGCTCGCGTCCAACGCCGCGCTCATGACGCGGATCTCGTTCATCAACGAGATCGCCAACGTGTGCGAGAAGACCGGGGCGGATGTCGTCGAGGTGGCGGAGGGGATCGGATACGACAAGCGCCTCGGGCCGCATTTTCTGCGCGCGGGAATTGGCTTCGGTGGTTCGTGTTTCCCCAAGGACTCGCTCGCTCTCAAGCAGCTCGCATCGAACTCGGGCTACCACTTCCAGCTGCTCTCCGCAGTGATTGAGGTGAACGAGCTTCAGAAGCGCCGCGTGATCGGCAAGCTCGAGGCGCATCTTGGCTCGCTCCGAGGGAAGAAGATCGCCTTGCTCGGCCTCGCGTTCAAGCCGGACACGGACGACATGCGTGAGGCGCCGTCGATCGTCCTGGCGGGCCGGCTGCTCGCCGAGGGAGCCGAGGTGAGGGCCTGGGATCCGGTAGCGGACGGCGCCGCGCTGCCGCAGGGCGTCGACGTCGTGCCCACGGTCATCGATGCGGTGCGGGGAGCCGACGCTGCCGTGATCGTGACGGAGTGGAAGGAGCTGAAGGGCCTCGCCAGCGCGGAGATTCATGCGGCGATGGCGACCCCGCTGATCATCGACGGGCGCAACCTGCTCGACCCGACGACCGTGCGCGATGCGGGGTTCGCGTACGAGGGAATCGGGCGCCCGAGCGACGTAAACGGGAGCGTCTGAGACATGGAGGCGATCATCCTCTGCGGCGGGAAGGCGGAGCGCCTCGGCGATGCCGCCGGCGGGCGGCCGAAATCGCTCGTCGACGTTGCGGGCCGGCCCCTTGTCGCATATCAGGTTGGCCGCCTCGCCAAGGCGGGCGTCGACCGGGTGATCATCTCGTGCGCTGCGGGCCAGGGCGAGGCATTCGAGAGCGAGCTTGCAGGCCTCGGCCCGGAAGTCGTGGCGGCCGAGGAGTCGGAGCGACTCGGGCGTGGGGGTGGGATCAAGTTCGCAGCGGCACTCCGGGAAGCGAGCGGCGATGTCTTCGCGCTGAACGGCGACGAGCTTGTCGCGGTCGACTTCGAGGCACTACTCGCCCGTCACAGACAGGCGGGTGGGGCTGCAACCGTGGCAGTCGCCCGCCCGAGGTCGCCGTTCGGCGTCGTGGATCTCGGCGACGGCGATGTCGTCGAGGGTTTCAGCGAGGGCGGCTCGATTCCGTACTGGGTCAGCTGCGGCATCTATGTCCTGTCCGAGGAGGCGCTCGACCGCTTCCCGGAGAAGGGCGACCACGAGTCGACGACGTTCCCGGAGCTCGTGGCCGAGCGCCGCCTCTTCGCGTACCGCCACGACGGCCTCTGGCTGACCGTGAACACGCCGAAGGAGCTCCGGGCGGCGGGCGATCACGTTTCCGCGCACCCGGAGTGGCTCTCATGACCAGTGACCTGGGCGCGCTCGGCCCGTGGGGCTACGACGTCCGGCGGGTCGACAAGCCGTGGGGCCACGAGCTGATCTGGGCGCTGAGCGACGTCTACTGCGGGAAGGTGCTCTTCGTGAAGGCCGGCCACTCTCTCTCGCTGCAGTACCACGAGCAGAAGGACGAGTCCTGGCTGATCCAATCCGGCCTCGCGAAGATCGAGCTCGGCGCGGTCGGCGAACCGATGGTCGCGGAGACGATCGGTCCGGGCGCTGCTTTCCGGTACCGCCCGCGCACCGTCCACCGCATCACAGCGGTCGAGGATACGACCATCCTCGAGGTCTCGACGCCGCATCTGGACGATGTCGTCCGGCTCCAGGACGACTACGGCCGCGAAGGCACCTCGGCTGCATAGCTCGTGTCCGAAACGCCCGCGATCGAGACGGCAGGGCTTTCAAAGACCTACGGGAGCAAGGTTCGGGCGCTCTCGGATCTCGATCTTCGCGTCGAGCGAGGCGAGGTGTTCGGATTTCTCGGACCGAACGGCGCCGGCAAGAGCACCACGATCCGCCTCCTGCTCGACCTGATCCGCCCGACATCGGGGCGGGCGGCCCTGCTCGGGCTCGACGTGCAGACCAGCCCGGTCTCAGCGCGGGCGCAGGTCGGCTACCTGCCCGGTGACTTGCGGCTGCCCGACCGGCTCACCGGCAGCGCGCAGCTCGACTCGCTTGCGCGGCTGCGCGGCGGTGAGATGCCGTTCCGGGACGAGTTGTGCGAGCGATTCGGCGTGGTGCTCGACCGCCCGATCCGCGACCTGTCGAAGGGGAACCGGCAGAAGCTCGGACTCGTGCAGGCGTTCATGCACCGGCCGCCGCTCCTGATCCTGGATGAGCCGACGAGTGGGCTCGACCCGCTTCTGCAGGAGGAGTTCCGGGTGCTCGTCCGCGAGACTGCTGCCGACGGGCGCACGGTGTTCCTGTCGTCGCACTCGCTCGACGAGGTGCAGCATGCGGCCGACCGCGTCGGGATCATCCGGGCGGGGCGGCTGATCGGTGTCGACCGGGTTGCGGAGCTGCGGGAGCGCGCGCTCCGGCACGTCATGATTCTCTTCTCCGGCACGAGTGACGGCGCGGCGTTCGCCGAGATCGACGGCGTACGGCTCCTGGAGCACTCCGTGGGCCGGATCGTGTTGACCGCGCCCGAGAGCGCGATGGATGCGGTCGTCAAGGCCGCTGCGGGCCTCGCGATCGTCGATCTCGTCTCGGCGCCTGCCGACCTCGAGGAGATCTTCCTCGAGGCCTATCGAGGAGCCGTCGATGCCGGTTGAGCTGTTCCGGCGCGGCGTCGCCGATCGAATGCGATCACTGGCCTTCTGGTGCGCCGGAGTCTCCGGCTACATCGTCGTCGTGTCGGCGATCTTCCCGTCGTTGAAGGGCTCGGCCGATCTCGACAAGCTGCTCAAGGACTACCCGGACGCGTTGAAGCAGCTGCTCGGGATCTCCGGCGCCGGATCGCTCAGCTCGGGCGCCGGGTTTCTCGATGCGGAGCTCTTCGGCCTCATGCTCCCGATCCTCGTGCTCGTGATGGCGGTTGCCGGCGGGGCCGGCCTGTTCGCTGGCGAGGAGGATGCAGGCCGCCTCGAGCTGGTGCTCTCGTACCCCGTTCGCCGGAGCTCGGCGGTGGTCGCAAAGGGCGCCGCCGTCGCGGTCGAGGTCGCCGCGCTCTGCGTGACGGCGGGGGTGGCGATCGCGATCGTCGATCCGATCTTCGGCCTTGCTCTGTCGTTCCGTCACCTCGCCGTCGCAATCCTCGAGCTGGCCCTCGTCGGCCTCTTCTACGGCTGGGTGGCTCTCGCCGCCGGAGCGGCGACCGGGAATCGCACAGTAGCCCTCGGCGCCGCTGCCGGCTTCGCCGCTGTCGGATACCTCGTTGCCGGGTTGCACAGCCTCGCTGGATGGCTCGAGCCGTTCCGGTTTCTTTCCGCTTTCTGGTGGCTCGGAGCATCCCCGCTCGAGAACGGCATCGACGGCCGGGGCGTCCTCGTCGTCGCGGCCGCGTCGGCCGCGGCCCTCAGCTTGGGGGCGGTACTCGTCGGGCGGCGCGACCTGCGGAGCCCCTGAACTGGCACAAACGCGTCACACCTTCCCGGCTACCGTTCCAGAAGGGCTTTCGCACCCCCACTCCGGGGGCGCGCTCGGGGGGTGTGGAGGTCGCGCGGACCGAAGCTGCGCGCGGCTTTCTCCCGGAAAGCCCTGCGGAGCGACACGACCTTGACAGGGTTGTGGTAAGGTTCGGGCATGGATGCGCTGACAGTCGGAGAGGCGGCGAAGCGGAGCGGCTGGTCGCCGCGGATGCTCCGGTACCTCGAGCAGGATCGGCTCGTCGTGCCCCGCCGAACGGGCGCCGGGTACCGGGTCTACGGCCTCGCGGAGCTCAACCGTCTCTGCAGCCTCCGTGAGCTTCGCGACGCCCACGGCGTCGGTCTGGACGAGCTCGCCTTCGCAGCTCGCCTCGCGCGTGAGCCCAAGCTCCGCAAGGCGGTCGACGGCTGGCTCGCAGCCGGCGACGACAGCGGCTCCTGGATCGATTGGGAGCAGCGCAAGCACGAGCGGCTCATTGCCGCATGAACGACCCAACTAGACTGGCCGACCAAGGAGGAACCGAATGGCGACGACGCAACGCTACGACGTAAAGGACCTCGCGCTCGCCTCCGAGGGGCTGCGGCGCATCATGTGGGCGGACCGGCAGATGCCGGTGCTGACCGCGATTCGCGAGCGCTTTGCCGCAGAGCAGCCGCTCGCCGGCTACCGCGTCTCCGCATGCCTGCACGTGACGACGGAGACCGCGAACCTGATGCGCACCCTCAAGGCAGGCGGCGCGGACGTCGTGCTGTGTGCGTCGAACCCGCTTTCGACCCAGGACGATGCTGCTGCCGCGCTCGTCTCGGAGTTCGACATCTCCGTCTTCGCGATCAAGGGCGAGGACAACGACACCTACTACCAGCACATCGAGGCCGCAGTCGACCACAAGCCGCAGCTGACGATGGACGACGGCGCAGACGTGATCAGCGTGCTCCACACCGCGCGCCGCGAGCAGCTCGGCGACATCATCGCCGGGATGGAGGAGACGACCACGGGCGTCATCCGGCTGAAGGCGATGGAGGCCGACGGAGCCCTCGCGTTCCCGGTCATCGCCGTTAACGACGCGCGTACGAAGCATTTCTTCGACAACCGGTACGGCACTGGCCAGTCGACGATTGACGGGATCATCCGCGCCACCAACGTGCTGCTCGCGGGCAAGCGTTTCGTCGTTGCCGGCTACGGCTGGGTCGGGCGCGGCGTCGCGATGCGCGCCAAGGGCCTGGGTTCGCACGTGATCGTCACCGAGGTCGACCCGATGCGCGCGCTCGAGGCGCTGATGGACGGCTACGAGGTGATGCCGATGGAGGAGGCCGCCGCAATCGGAGACATCTTCTGCACGGCGACCGGCGACAAGCATGTGATCACCGAGGAGCACATGCGTGCGATGAAGGACGGCACGATCCTCTGCAACACGGGCCACTTCAACGTCGAGATCGACATCCCGGCTCTGCGCTCGCTCGCGGTCGAGACGCGTGAGGCGCGGCATTTCGTCGAGGAGTTCACGCTCGGGGACGGCCGCCGTCTCTACCTGCTCGCCGAGGGGCGTCTCGTCAACATCTCCGCCGCCGAAGGCCATCCCGCGATCGTCATGGACATGTCGTTTGCGAACCAGGCCCTCTCGACCGAGTACGCGGTGCAGCACGCCGCGACGCTCGAGCGCCGCGTCTATCCCGTTCCGCGGGAGATCGACGAGGAGATCGCGCGGCTCAAGCTCGGCACGATGGGCGTCGAGATCGACCAGCTCACCGAGGAGCAGGCGAAGTACCTGGCCTCGTGGGACGAAGGCACCTGATCGGCGCCGCCGTCCTGGTGACGGCCCTCGTAGTTGCATCGAATGGGGCTGCGGCCATCAGCTGGCGTACGGTCGGCGACGGCCCAGCCGCCGGTCCGACCGTGAGCACGGCCGCGGGTTATGTCGTACGGAGCCGTTCGTCTGCGCTTGCCACGTTCGGAAGCCGTCTGACCGTAGCCGCTCGTGCGAAGCTGGCGAAGGTCGATTTCACCCGCAACCTGCTCGTCGCCGTTTTCGGGGAGTACGGTTGTAACGACGCGAACGTGATCACGACGGCGGTGACGAGGCGCGGAGGGAGGCTGACTGTGCGGCTCGTCCCGAGACCGCCTGCGACGGGCACGATGACCTGTCAGGCGCTCTTTCCCACGTACCGGTTCCTCGCCGTCCCGCGTTCGGAGCTCGCTCCGCCGCTACCGACCCGGGTCGTGGTCGATTTTGCTTGAGCCCGAGCGGATTCTCCGCCTGGAAGACGACCGCGTCGTCCTCCTCGACCAGCGCAAGCTGCCGCTCGAGGAGGTCGATGTCGAGTGCCGATCCGCGGCCGAGGTCGCCGAGGCGATCCGAACGATGGTCGTGCGCGGTGCGCCCGCCATCGGTATCGCCGCAGCCTACGGGATCGCGCTCGCGGCCGAGCACGGCGAGGATCTCGAAGCGGCCGACGCCGTCCTGCGCGATTCCCGGCCGACCGCGGTCAACCTCGCCTGGGCGCTCGACGAGATGCGGAGCGACCCGAGCGCCGGGCACGCACGCGCTATCCACCGGGATGAGGTGGCCCGTTGCCGAGCGATGGCTGCGCACTCCGCCGGCCTGCTCGCGCCGGGAACGCGTGCGCTGACGCATTGCAACGCCGGCGGTCTCGCGACCGGCGGTTACGGGAGTGCGGTCGGGGCCCTGCTTACGGCCTGGGAGCGCGACCTGCTCGTCCATGTCTGGGTCGACGAGACCCGCCCGTTGCTTCAGGGAGCGCGCCTAACGGCATGGGAACTCGAGACGGCGGGTATCCCGCATGCTGTGATCGCGGACTCCGCAGCAGCCTCTCGCATGGCCGCCGGCGACGTGGACGTTGTCTTCACGGGTGCAGACCGGATCGCGGCCAACGGCGACACCGCGAACAAGATCGGCACCTACGGCCTTGCCGTGCTCGCCGCATACCACCGGATCCCGTTCTACATCGTCGCGCCGAGCTCGACCGTCGACCATTCGGCGCCCGACGGCGACGGCATTCCGATCGAGGAACGTGATCCGAGCGAGGTGACCGCCAGGTTCCCGGCTCGCAATCCGGCGTTCGACGTTACGCCGGCATCGCTGATCACGGCGATCGTCACCGAGCACGGTGTCCATCGGGCCCCGTATCTCGCGTCTCTCGCCGGCGCGGTGGTCGCAGCGTGAAGACGCTCCTGCTTGCCGCCGGATACGCGACGCGCCTGCGCCCGTTGACCGACGAGATCGCAAAGCCGCTTCTGCCCGTGGGCGGCCGTCCGATGATCGACTGGATCCTCGACAGCGTGCGAGAGTCCGGCGAGGTTGACGAGATACACGTCGTCACGAACTCCGTGTACGCCGCCGCCTTTGCCCAGTGGGGTGACAAGCACGGTGTACGCGTCCACGACGACGGCACGAGCTCGAACGACGACCGGCTCGGCGCGCTCGGTGACATCCGGTTTGCGGTACACGAAGGTGGCCTGGGTGACGACGGCCTGCTCGTGATCGCGGCCGACAACCTCTTCGAGTTCTCCCTGCGCGAATACATCGCGTTCTGGCAGGCGAAAGGTGGCAGCGCGATCGCCGTGCACAGGCTCGCCGACCCCAGCCTGGCGTCGCTCTACGGGGTCGTGGAGCTCGACAAGGACGACAGGATCGCCGGAATGGAAGAGAAGCCGGAGCATCCGCGCAGCGATCTCGTCTCGACGGCCACATACCTCTTCTCGGAGGAGCACCTCGGCCTCCTCGCGCGCTACTTCGACGAGGGCAATCCTCCCGACCCGCCCGGCCGCTTCGTGACCTGGCTCGCCGAGCGCGAGCCGGTCTTCGGCTACCGGTTCAGCGAGGCGTGGCTCGACATCGGGGACCCGGCGCAGCTGCTCGAGGCCGACAACCTCTACCGGGAAGCGGCAGGGCTGCCGGCTCGCGCGGAGTACTCGCCGAACGGCTGAACCGTTCCGGTTGTGGAAAAACCGGCACGAAGTTGGCACGGACACGTGACAGCTTCGGCCGTACCGTAGGGCGGGTGGGTTCTCGACCTTCTCTTCCCTTCGCGTTGCGTCTCCTGCGGCGAGCCGGGGCCGCTCTTCTGCGACGCCTGTCAGAGCCTCCTGCGGCCGATCCCGGCTCCGCTCTGTGCGCGCTGCGGCGCCCCGACGGAGTGGCCTGTCCAGCGCTGTCGCGAGTGCGCCGGCCGGCGGATCGCGTTCGCCTCTGCTCGCGCGGCGTACGTCTATGCAGGCCCGGTGCGGCCGTTTCTGCGGCGGTGGAAAGAGGGCGGTCTCCGCCCGCTCGCGCCCCTCGCCGCGGAGCTTGTCGCCGCGCGCGTGCCCCGGCCGGCGGCAGACGTCATCACGTATATCCCGCCCGACGGCGACCGGAGTCTGAGGCGCGGCCACCACCCGGCCGAGGGCCTGGCCCGTGGGCTTGGCAGACACTGGGCGATCGAGGTCTCACCCCTCCTCGCCCGGACGAGGCACGTCGAGCGACAGACCGGGCTGCCGCTCGCCGAGCGACGGCGAAACGTGCGGGGCGCATTCGCCGCGAAGCGGACGATTCGCGGCACGGTGGTGCTCGTCGACGACGTCTATACGACCGGTGCCACCGCCGGCGCCGCAGCGACGGCGTTGAGGCGAGCCGGAGCCTCGAGTGTCCACGTGCTCTCTCTCGCCCGTGCCGTGCGCTAACCTCGAAATACGGTTCGAATACACCGTTCTGCGAACGAGGAGGTGGATCGTGCGCGTGCAGTTGAAGGCACGGAACTTCGATCTCAGCCCGGAGATTCGCGACTATGCGGAGGCGAAGCTCTCGCGGCTCTCGAAGCAGCTCGCCGAGGGAACCACTGTCGAGCTCGAGCTCGCCGAGGAGACGAAGCACTCGCAGCAGACCGCGGCCGCAACGGTGTTCGCGAAGGGCTCGACGCTGCGAGCGACCGAGTCGACCTCGGACATGCGCGCCTCGATCGACAAGGTCGTCGACTCGATCGAGCGCCAGGTCGTCACCTACCGCGAGAAGCGTCGGCTCGAACGGCGCCGGCGTGCCGAGCACCACGGCGTTTGAGCCTATTCCGGCGAAGCGAGCCGCTGCACGTCAGGCTTGCGCGCGAGGGGGGCCTCGACGTCGTCGGCGAGGTCGCAGACACCCCTCCGCCTCCGTGGGACGCCGCGGGCATCCACGGAAACCACCGCGCGCGGGGCTGGGACGCAGTGACGACCGTCGACGCGCCGGAGCTCGGGGGTGAGCGCGCGATGTTCGTGTCACTAGCGGGCGGACGGCGCGTGCTCCTGGACGGCGACACGGACGTCGAGCCGCTCGCCGCGGCAGTCGACCGGGAGCTTCCGCCTCCATATCGAGCCGAGGCGGTGCGGCGCAAGGGCCCACTCTGGGCGGTCGGGGGCTGGAAGATCGAGACGGTGACGCTTCCGGGTGTCGGCGGCGACGAGATCGAGCTCTCGAGCCATGAAGGCGAACGGACGCTCGTCGTCGACGGCGAGCACGCGTTCGGCTCGATTCCGGCGCTCGAGCGGCCGGACCACGTCGTCCGGGCCCGGCGGATCGTCGACGACGTCTGGGAGGTCGAGGTTGACCCGCTCTGAGCGCTTGAGCCTGACGTCCCGGTAGTCAGGCCCGGGCCAGTGGATACCCTGTCATCGATGTCCGGCACTGACGGTTTCGACAGGTTCCTCCGCTTCGGCGGCGAAGGGAGGCGGATCAAGCGGCTTGCGCAGCAGGCGGCTTACATCACCTCGCTCGAGCCGCAGTTCCACGACCTCTCCGACGACCAGCTCCGCGAGAAGACCGCCGAGTTCCGCGAGCGGCTCCAGAACGGTGAGGAGCTGGACAGCCTGCTCTTCGAAGCCTTCGCAGCGGTCCGCGAGGCACGGATCCGGGAGTCCGACCAGCGGATGTTCGACGTCCAGATGATGGGCGGGATCGTTCTCCACGAGGGCGATGTCGCCGAGATGAAGACCGGTGAGGGCAAGACGTTCGTGGCGAGCCTCGCGCTGTACCTGAACGCGCTGCCGACGGCCGAGACCCACGACGGCCGCGTCCTCGGTCAGGGCGTCCATCTCGTGACCGTCAACGACTATCTCGCTCGCCGAGACGCCGAGTGGAACCGCGGCGTCTACGAGCGGCTCGGGATGACGGTCGCGCACATCGAGTCGATGATGGATCCCGAAGCGCACCGGCTCGCGTACGAGGCCGACATCACCTACGGCACGAACTCCGAGTTCGGCTTCGACTACCTGCGCGACAACATGGCGGTCTCGCTCCAGGGCACAGTTCAACGCGGGCACCGTTACGCGATCGTCGACGAGGTCGACTCGATCCTGATCGACGAGGCGCGGACGCCGCTGATCATCTCCGGTGAGCCGACGACCGCAGCAAAGGCTTTCTACGACATGGCGCGCGTCGCCCGCACGCTTCGCGGAATCCAGTCCAAGGGCTCCAAGGTCGAGGACGCCGAGCTGTCGCAGCAGTACGACTACCTCTACGACGAGAAGCACAAGAACGTCTCGCCGACCGAGTCGGGCATCGAGAAGGTCGAGCGGGCGCTCAAGATCGAGAACCTCTACTCACCCGACAACGTCCAGCTCGTCAACCACGTTCACCAGGCGCTCAAGGCGGAGGCGCTCTTCAAGCGCGACGTCGACTACGTCGTCCAGGACGGCGAGGTCAAGATCGTCGACGAGTTCACCGGGCGGATCATGGAGGGGCGCCGCTGGTCGGAAGGGCTTCACCAGGCCGTCGAGGCCAAGGAGAACGTGCCGATCCAGGAGGAGCACCAGACCCTCGCCACGATCACCCTGCAGAACTACTTCCGCCTCTACGACAAGCTCGGCGGCATGACCGGCACCGCGAAGACCGAGGAGAAGGAGTTCGTCGAGATCTACGGCCTCGACGTCGTGCCGATCCCAACGAACGTCGACGTGGCGCGGCTTGACAAGAACGACCTGATCTTCAAGACGATCGAGGCCAAGTTCAACGCGGTGATCGCCGACATCAAGGAGCGCAACGAGATCGGCCAGCCCGTCCTCGTCGGCACGATCGCCGTCGAGACCTCGGAGCTTCTGTCCGAGCTGCTCAAGCGCCAGGGGATCAAGCACGAGGTGTTGAACGCGAAGGAGCACGCCCGCGAGGCCGAGATCATCATCGACGCGGGTCGCAAGGGCGCGGTCACGATCGCGACCAACATGGCCGGCCGCGGCGTCGACATCAAGATCGACGACGAGGTGCGCGGCCTCGGCGGCCTCTACGTCCTCGGCACCGAGCGGCACGAGGCGCGCCGGATCGACAATCAGCTCCGCGGGCGCTCCGGCCGTCAGGGCGATCCCGGTGAGACCCGGTTCTACCTCTCCGGCCAGGACGACCTGGTACGCCTGTTCGCGGGCGACCGGCTCTTCAACATCATGGAGAAGTTCAAGCTTCCGGACGATCAGCCCATGGATCAGAAGATCCTGACGAACCAGATCGAGAACGCCCAGAAGAAGGTCGAGGAGCAGAACTTCGTCCAGCGGAAGAACGTCCTCAAGTACGACGACGTGATGAACGTCCAGCGGATGGTGATCTACGAGCAGCGCCGCGCCGTCCTCGACGGTCAGGACCTCTCCGAGGAGATCAAGGAGATCTGGCTTCCCGAGGTGATCGCGGGCGTTGTCGGGGCCTACACCGAGAGCGAGGTCGAGGGCGACTGGGATCTCGGAGAGCTCGTGAACGCCATGGAGGCGCTCTACGGCACCGGCGTGACCGCGGAGGAGATCAGGGCGCTCGACCGCGAGGCGATCATCACCGAGTTCCTCGACGACGCCTCGGAGGCCTACGTCGAGCGCGAGAAGGAGATCGAGGGCATGCAGGAGGGACTGATGCGCGACCTCGAGCGGTTCATCGTGCTCCAGGTCGTCGACGTCCGCTGGCGCGAGCACCTCGAGAACATGGACTACATGCGCGAGGGCATCCACCTCCGCGGCATGGCCCAGAAGGATCCGCTCGTCGAGTACCGCAACGAGGGCCATGTGATGTTCCTGGAGCTGAACCGGGCGATCCGCGAGGAGGTCGTTGCGCTGCTCTTCCACGCGCAGATCACTCCGGGAGACGCTAACGGCCAGCTTCCCCAGCAGCAGGAGACGAACGGCAACCGAACCTACGAGCAGTTCGACCCGAATGCCGGGGGCGCCTACGGCCTGCCGGCCCCGAACGGCGACATCGAGCCGACGAACGGCGGCGGCAGCCCCGCCGTGCCGGTGGTCAAGTCCGAGAACGAGAGCATCGGCCGCAACGACCCCTGCTGGTGCGGCTCGGGCAAGAAGTACAAGCGCTGCCACGGCGCATAACTTTCGCGGCCACGTCCCGAGCCGTCATTGCCTCGCCCGGCCGTGTCCGGTGCCAGGTTATCGAAACGAAAGTGTGACGAGCTGCGCCTTCTCCCTGCTCAGCGAGACTTTCACCGGTGCCAGGATCACCCTTTCCGGCCGGGAGTGGCGTGCCGGGTACCATTCTGCGGCCATGGCTGACCAGGAGATACCGCTCTCGGAGCAGCTCGAAGGGATCAGGGCCCAGCTCGACTGGGTCCGTGATTACCTTTGACCCGGCTCGCCTGACGGAGCGCCGCGCCGCGCTCGAAGCCGAGATGAACACGCCCGGGTTCTGGGACGACCAGGCCCGAGCCCAAAGGACGAGCACCGAGCATGCGCGCGTGTCGAGGCGCATCGAGACCTACGACAAGCTCGTGCGCGAGTACGAGGACGCCCGCGATCTCTACGAGATGGATCCGTCGATGTCCGGCGAGATCGAGTCCGCGATCCGGCCGCTGCACCGGGAGCTCGAACGCCTCGAGGAGGCCGCGCTCTTCAACGGCGACTACGACACCGGCGACGCCGTCGTGACGCTCCAGTCGGGCACCGGCGGAACCGACGCGCAGGACTGGACGGAGATGATGCTGCGGATGTACGAGCGCTGGGGCAGCGAGCGCGGATTCAAGATCGACCTGCTCGAAGCCAGCCCCGGTGAGGAGGCGGGCCTCAAGAGCTCGACCTTCACGATCGAGGGCGAGAACGCCTACGGCGTGCTCAAGGCCGAGCGCGGCAAGCACCGGCTCGTGCGTCTCTCGCCGTTCGACTCCGCACACCGCCGCCAGACGTCGTTTGCGACTGTGATCGTCGCGCCGCTCCTTCCCGACGACACCGACGTCGAGATCGACGAAGGCGACCTGAAGATTGACACCTACCGTGCCCAGGGCGCCGGCGGCCAGCACGTGAACAAGACCGATAGCGCCGTCCGGATCACGCACTTACCCACTGGAATTGTCGTTCAGTGCCAAAACGAGCGCTCGCAGTCGGCCAACAAGCAGACCGCGATGCGCGTCCTGAAGGCGCGCCTGGTCGAAAAGCTCGAGGAGGAGCGCGAGGCGAAGATGGCGAAGGAACGGGGCGGAGCTGCCGACACAGGCTTCGGCGGCGAGTGGATCCGCAGCTATGTCCTCCATCCGTACCAGCAGGTCAAAGACGCCAGAACCGGCTACGAGACAGGAAACGCGCAGGGTGTGCTCGATGGAAACCTCGATCCGTTCATCCACTCCTTCCTACTCGCGAAGGCTGCGAATCAGCTTGGGTAGCGCCGTCCGTTATGCTTTACAGGCCCCTTTGCGAGACTCCTTGAAGCGGGCGCCGCGGTGAGTGAGGCGCCAACTCGTATCGAATTGGACGATCGAGACCTCATACCCAGCGAGACTGCGACTGCTGTAGCGGATCCCCCGCAGGACACGTCGCGCGGGCCTGGCAGCGGAAGCTCGATGATCGTGTTCGAGAGCGTCACGAAGGTTTACGAGCCCGATGTCGTCGCGCTCAACGACGTCACGTTCCACATCGACAAGGGCGAGTTCGTCTTCGTCGTCGGCGCGTCTGGCTCGGGCAAGTCGACGCTCGTGCGCCTGCTGCTCAAGGAGCTCGAGGCGACGAGCGGCAAGATCGTGGTCGGCGGCCGTGACCTGACGAGGCTCAAGCGAAGCAAGGTGCCGATGCTCCGACGCAACATCGGCTGCGTATTCCAGGACTTCAAGCTGCTGCCCTCCCGCACGGCGGCCGAGAACGTCGCCTACGCCCTCAAGGTTCAGGGCGAGAGCCGAAGCTCGATCCGCAAGAAGGTGCCCGAGGTGCTCTCGATGGTCGGCCTCTCGCACCGGATGAACTCGATTCCGAGCGAGCTCTCGGGCGGCGAGCAGCAGCGGGTATCGATCGCCCGCGCGTTCGTGAATCACCCGCCGCTCCTCGTCTGCGACGAGCCGACCGGCAACCTCGACCCGGATACCTCAGTCGGGATCATGCAGCTGCTCTACCGGATCAACATGTCGGGCACGACCATCCTGATGGTCACGCACGACCGCGAGATGGTCGACAAGATGCGCAAGCGCGTGATCCAGCTTGAAGACGGGCGACTCGCCCGCGACGAGCGCCGCGGGGGTTACACGGGCGAATGAGGCTACGGCTGCTCTTCTCCGAGGCGTGGCGCAGCCTCGGCGCCAACGTCTCGACGACCTTCGCAGCGGTGATGACGGTGCTGATCGGCATGTTCCTGCTCGGACTGCTGATCGCCCTAGGAACCTGGACGGTCTCGTGGTCGAACCACGTGAAGCACGAGCTCGTCGTGAAGATCGACATGAACACGAACTCCGACAAGGGCGGCGAGGCGACGCACGCGCAGGAGAACGCTGTCGCACGTTCTTTGTCGGCCAATCCGCTCGTCGGATCCTTCAAGTACATCCCCAAGGCCCAGGCTTACAAGCAGATGCTGAAGAGCGAAGGGGCGCTGCTGAAGACGCTCCCGTTCAACCCGTTCCCGGACACGTTCATCGTCACTCCCACGAACGCAGAGGACCTGAACGGGCTCTACAAGAGCCTCCATCCGGTGCTGCCCGGCGTGAAAGAGGTGATCCACGACACTCGGGACTCGAACCGGATCCTCCATTTCGCCCACTGGGTCGAGGCGATCTTCGCGATCGCTGTTGCGATCCTGCTCACCTCGGCCGCGCTCCTGATCGCGAACACGATTCGGCTTTCGATCTTCTCGCGCCGCCGCGAGATCGAGGTGATGAAGCTCGTCGGTGCGACCAACTGGTTCGTCCGCGGCCCGTTCATGATCGAGGGGCTCCTCACCGGTTTCGCCGGTGCATTCGGAGCGGTGCTGCTGCTGATCATCGGCAAGGAGGTGGCGCTGCCCGCGATCCTGCACAACGCGCTCTCGACCGCGTCGGACGTACACGCCCTCGCCTTCCCGGTGACGGCTCTGATCCTGCTCGGGATCGGTCTTGGCCTCGGCGCCCTCGGCTCCGGGGTAACGCTCAGGCGATTTTTGCGAGTCTAAAGCGCCAGCACGAAGCTCAGCCTTACCTTATTTGCCGAAACCCGCCGCCAAGGGGTCGCAAACCCGTAGCCTCGCGAAGTGGCCGGCGTCGACGACAGAAAGCGCCTCGTAGTCGAGGTCTCCCGCCGCGGCAAGCTCGTCTCCGGCGAGCCGTACTTCACGCCGGGGACACCGATTGTCCTGGACGTGAAGGGGTTTGGCGGGCTCGAGCGGGGCGATCTCGCCGTGGTGCTGCCGGGGCGGGGGAGGGCCCGCGTCGAGCAGAGGATCGGGAGCGCGAAGCGGATCGAGAACGTGCTCGAGGCGCTACTCGTCGAGCAGGGCGCCCGCGTCCCGTTCGAGCCGTACGAGCTCCCGGCCGAGACCCTCGAGGGCCGGGTCGACCTGCGCGACCTGCCGACGATGACGATCGATCCCGACGGCGCCAAGGACTTCGACGACGCGCTCTCGTTCAGGCGCGAGCCCGACGGGATCCGCGCGTGGGTGCACATCGCGGACGTCTCCTGGTTCGTCCGCGCCGGAACGCCGCTCGACCAGGGCGCCGCCGAGCGTTCATTCTCGACCTACGTTCCCGGCGCATGTCGCGCCGATGCTGCCGCCGGGTCTCGCCGACGAGGCCTGCTCGCTGCGGCCGTTTCAGGACAGGCTCACGCGTCACGGTCGAGATGCCGCCGGTCGGCGAGCCGCTCTTCTATCGCTCGGTGATCAACTCGCGCGCGCGCCTGACCTACGGCGAGGCGGAGCGGCGCGACGCGGCACCGGAGATCCTGGAGCAGCTCGACCTCGCGACCGAGGTCGCGACGACGCTGCGAGCGGCACGCTTCGCACGCGGCGCGCTCGAGGTCAACTCGACCGAGATCGCGTTCTCGTTCGCGGACGGCCGCGTCGCGAGCGCATGGCGCCAGGGTGAGCCGCACGCGCACATGCTGGTCGAGGAGCTGATGATCCGCGCCAACGAGCACGTCGCCGAGTTCCTTTCGAGCCGTCGCCGCCAGGCGCTCTTCCGCGTCCACGAGCGGCCCGATCCGCAGTCGGTCTCGCGCCTGCTCTCGCAGCTCGCCGATCTCGAGGTGCCGACGCCGCCGGTGCCGGAGCGCATCTCGCCGCAGGAGGCCGCCGAGCTCGCCGGCGCGATCTCGCGACGGGTCACGGAGTACGTCGAGCAGTCCGGACGCGGGAGGGAGGCGTTCCCGACGCTCGTCCTCCGTGCGCTCAAGCAGGCGCGGTACGACCCGGAGAACCTCGGCCACTCGGGTCTCGCGAGCCCGGCGTACTGCCATTTCACCTCGCCGATCCGTCGCTATCCCGACCTCGTCGTCCACCGTGCGCTCCTGCACGAGCTCGGCATCGGCGACGATCCGGTGCCCGACGACCTCGTCGGCGCTCGCCGAGCACACCTCGGCGCGTGAGCGCGAGGCGGCGCAGGTCGAGTACCTCGCCGACGACATCTGCCTCGCCTGGCTGCTCGAGGACCAGCTCCTGGAGCGCGGCTGGGACGAGCCGCTGGGAGGGCGAGATCACCGGCGCGATCGGCTCGGGTCTCTTCATCCGCTTCGGCGAGGTCTTCGAGGGAATGCTCCCCGCGAGACGGCTTCACGGCGAGTTCTACGAGCTGAACGCGACCGGAACGGCGCTCGTCGGCCGACGAAGCGGGCGCCGCTACCGGCTCGGCGACCCGATCGCGGTGCGCGTCGAGTCGATCGCGAAGAGCGAGGGCAAGGTCGAGCTTGCGCCCGCGTGATATGAACACGGCCGTGTCGGAAACGGACGATCTCGCACGTCTTCGCGGTCTGCCGCTGTTCGCGGGGCTCGGTGACGACGCGCTGCGCCGCATCCACGCTCTGTCGGCAGAGATCGACGTTCCCGCAGGCCAGACGTTCGTCCAGGCGGGCGATGCAGCCTCGGGGATGTTCGTGATCGAGGAGGGCTCCGTTGTGGTCGAGGCCCGCGGCCACATCGAGATCGAGCTCGGTCCAGGGCGAGTTCGTCGGCGAGCTCGCGCTGCTCGTGCCGGACTCGGTCAGGTCGGCACGCGTAAGGGCAGTAACCGACGTCCGTTGCCTCGCGATCGGTGCCGGCGACTTCAGGCAGCTGCTGGACGACGAGCCTAGAATCGCGCTCGCGATGCTGCCGGTCGTGGCCGAGCGGCTCTGGCGCGCCCGCCAGCCCTAGCCTGCTCCGCTACCGGCCGTCCCTAGACTCATCTCGATGGCCGAGAAGCTGATCGCCGACAACCGCAAGGCCCGCCACGACTACCAGCTGCTCGAGCGGGTCGAGGCCGGCCTCGTGCTGACCGGCACCGAGGTGAAGTCGCTGCGCGAGGGAAGGGCGACGCTCGGCCAGGCCTACGCCGACGTCCGCGACGGCGAGGCGTGGCTGCACGGCGCCGAGATCGCGATCTACGACCAGGGGAACCGCGCCAACCACGAGCCGACCCGGACGCGCAAGCTGCTGCTGCACCGCCGCGAGATCGACCGGCTCTACGGCGCAGGTGCGCGAGAAGGGGCTGACGCTCGTCCCGACGCGGCTCTACTTCAAGGACGGCCGCGTGAAGATCGAGCTCGCGCTCGCCCGCGGCAAGGACGTCCGCGACAAGCGCCGCACGCTCGCCGACCGCGACGCGAAGCGCCAGATCGAGCGCGCGCTCAAGGCGCGGCGCTGATGGGCCCGAAGGAGCGCGAGCGCGTCCTCGAGCGGCTCCGGCGGATCTGCCTCGGCCTGCCCGAGGTCGAGGAGCGCCTGAGCCACGGCGCGCCGACGTTCTTCGTCCGCGGCAAGCGCCCGTTCGTGATGGTGCTGACCGACCACCACGGCGACGGCCGCTTCGCGATCTGGTGCGCGGCGGGCGAGGGCGTCCAGTCGATGCTCGTCGACGCCGACCCGGAGCGGTTCTTCGTGCCGCCGTACGTCGGCCATCGCGGCTGGCTCGGCGTTCGCCTCGACCGGGGCGTCGACTGGGACGAGCTCGCCGGGATCGCCGAGGACGCCTTCGCCGAGATCGCGCCCGCGAAGCTCGTCGCCGCTGCGCGCCGGAGCGACGCATGACCGTTCGAGGTCGAGACTCGTCGGACCTGGCGCCGGGCGCTCGGCGTTCGACTCTCGCCGCTTCGATCCGAAGGGCCGAGTTCGGCAAGGTGCGGGCGCCGGTCCGCGTGACGATCAACGGCTACACGTTCCGGACGACCGTCGGCGTCGATGTCGGGCCGGTTCCTGATCGGCCTGAACAAGGAGGTGCGGGCGGGCGCAGGCGTCTGCAGCCCGGCGACCGGGTCGCGGTCGACCTCGTTCTCGACGAGGAGCCGCGCACCGTCGAGGTGCCTGCCGACCTCGCAGCTGTCGCTCGACCCGGACGCCGCGGGCGTTCCTCGACTCGCTCTCGTACACGCACCGGAAGGAGTACGTGCGCTGGATCGAGGAGGCCAAGCGCGCCGAGACGCGTCAGGCGCGTCGGCCAAAGCGGCCGTGATGCTCCGCGACGCGTTCAGCACCCGTGACGCCGGCCGTGACGGCCGATTACACCGGGCCGGGACCTGCCGGCGTCGGCGAATCGCTCACGGCCGCCGGGGAATACGAATCGACCGCTAGCATGCAACACACATACGGGGGCGCCATGGTTTCGACGTGGTCGGTTCTCCGGCAGAGCTGCAAGCCGAGGTCTCCGGTCGGCCTCGTAAAACAACCGGAAAACAAACGCAAGTGCGGAAAATCATCTCGCACTCGCTGCCTAGCCTAAACACCTAGCGCAGCGTGTCGCCCCGAGCACGGCCCGTGGCTCGGGATCCGGCATCAACAAACGGGCTGGCGCCAAAGGAAAGCCAATCGCCGGCGGCGCGAGAACCTAGGATGGCTAGCCCGGCGGTAGGTCGGTCGCGAACCAGCCGTCCGGGCGAAACTTCAATCGCGACCTAAGCTTGTAGACGCTCGGTCGGTGCGTCCGCGGACGCGGGTTCGATTCCCGCCGCCTCCATTTCTGTTGCATTTATTACAACGCGCTCTAGTCGCTGTGTGCGGACTCGTATGCAGGCTGATTCAGGATCTCCACATGCTCTCGCCGGCATTCGCTCAGCGATGGGACTCCAGCCGGCGAGGCTCAGAACGACGTTTGGTCGTGAGTGAGGCGATGTGTTCGAGAATGGTGTCCAGTGCCGCCTCGAGTGGGTCGACGTCACGGTGGACCTGTGAAAGGACTAGCCCGCCTTGGATGGCGGCTAACAGAGCCGTGGCCAAGCGGTCGGGATCGGCGCTCCGACGGAGGTCACCCCGCTTATACATGGCCTGCAATCCATCTCGAATCGCGCCCTCCCACTGCTCAAATCCGTCGACCAGATCCTCGCGACACTCCGGGTGTGCCTCGAACAGCTCTCCGGCGAGGCTTCCCAGGGGGCAGCCACCTTGGCATTGGATTTGACGTCGGCCCTCAACCAAGAGATCTCGCCATGCCCGGAGGGCTTCCAAACTGTCCAGGCTTGCGAGAGGAGGTTGTTGGCTTTCGAGGATCGCCCGGGTCTGATGTGCGATCACGGCACGGACCAGTCCCTGCTTGTCACCGAAGTAGTGGTAGAGCTGCGAGGCGCTGACTCCGGCCGCATTCTGCACGTCCTCCCAGCTGGTGCCTGCCACGCCGCCCGAATACATCAGCGCCGCCGCGACTTCGACGATCCGTTTGCGGGTGGCCAGCCCCTTGGCTGTGAACGTTCGCTCATCGGAGCTCTCTGCATCGCCACCAGTCATCGACATCCGCATACCTGCCCTAATACAAAAATTGAAGTTGACACTTCATTACAGTATGACATACTGGAGTGAGCACTTCAAAAAATAGGGGATCCAAACTACCAATGAGCACACTCCCAGAAAAGACAGTACTCATCACCGGCGCCAACTCCGGGATCGGCAAGGATGTGGCCCGGCAACTGGCGTTACGTCCCGAGTTCGCCCGCATCTACCTGGCCTGCCGGAACCAAGAGCGGGCGACAACGGCAAAGGCCGAGCTCGAAGCGGAGACCGGCCGGCGCATCTTCGACATCATTCTCATGGATGTCGCCGATCTGGGTTCGGTGCGCGTCGGCCTTGCGGCCATCGACGGATCCGTCGACGCGCTGGTCATGAACGCTGGTGTCATTGGCCCGCAGTCGATGGACTTGACTCCTGACGGGGTCACCACCGTGTTCGCGACGAACGTCCTTGGCCACGTCGTCCTCCTCGAAGGGCTCCTGGCCGAGGATCGGCTTGGCAAGGTTGCGGTCTTCGCCGGAAGTGAAGCAGTCCGCGGAGTTCCGAAGTTGCGGATGAAGGGGCCATCGTTCGTCTCAACCTCAGCCGATGAACTCGCCACCGTCATCGACGGCAGCTACTTCGCCAGCAGAAAACCTGACTTCAACCTAGCTTTCGGGCAGGCCAAGTACATCGGGGCCCTCTGGATGGCCTACCTGGCCCGTCAATACCCCGACCGCCGCTTCATCACCGTGAGCCCCGGGAACACCACCGGCACCCAAGCCCCCAGCGACCTTCCCCTACCGATGCGGGTAGCCGCCAAGTACGTCATGCCCGCCCTAGGTCTCGCCCACAAACTCGACGTGGGAGCGAAGCGGCTCGTCGACGGCGTCACCGACCCGACCCTGTCCAGCGGCGCGTTCTACGCCAGCGCGGCCAACAAGCTGAATGGCCCGATGGTCAACCAAGCCGACTTCCTCCCCGACCTGGCCAACCCGTCGTTTCAGGACAACGCCAACGAGGCCATCCACCGCTTCATCACCTAGAGGCTTGATGTGAAAGTCGGGCTGGGTTCGCAGGGACCCGGCCGTGAGTAGACGAAGGGCTTCCAGACCTGTGTCCCCTCGAGATAGGAGCTCGAGATGACGGATCTGGAAGCCCTTGTCGTTGCAGCGTATGTCTTCGCTGACGAGTATCGGGTCCCTGCTCGCGGCGGCCGGCCGGCGTTGGTCAGTGACGCGGAGCTGGTCGCGCTCGCGGTCTGCCAGGCGGCGATCGGGATCAGCTCGGATCGGCAGTTCCTCGGCCTGGTCGGGCGGGTGCTGCCGGGCTGGTTTCCGCATCTGCCCGAGCAGTCGCAGTACAACCGGCGGCTTGCGCGGCCTGGTCGAGCTGATCTCGATCGTGCAGCAGCAGCTCGCCCGCTGGCTCGACACCGGCGGCGTCCGGCTCGCGGACGGCACCCAGCTCGCGGTCGCTAACTACCCGGGCTGCCAGCAGCGGAGCCGAGTTCGCCGGCTTCGCCCGCTACGGCTACGCACGCTCGCATCACCGCTTCGTCTGGGGCGTGCGGCTCGTGCTGCTGACCGACAGGCGCGGGCTGCCGCTCGGCTACACGATCGTGCCCGCCAACGAGAACGAAGTACGAGCCGCTCGCCGACCTGCTGACCGGCACCCCAGCCGAGGTCGTGATCGCCGACAAAGGCTTCTGGGGCCGCGCCTACCACGACCGGCTCGCCGCCGACGGCACCACGCCTGCTCACCCCGAACAAGACCCGCACCGCCGCCAACCTCGGCCGCGAACGCGCGCTCGCCTCGACCCGGCTGGTGATCGAAAGCGTCTTCGCGAACCTCAAAGGCCAGATGCGACTCGAACACCACCTCGCCAAGACACCCGCCGGACTCGCCGTCCGGATCGCCCAACGAATCCTCGCGCTCACCATCGGCATCCTGCTCAACACCCTCACCGGCCGCCCCGCACGCGCCCTCGCCGCCTACGACGGCCGCTGAATCACATCAAGCCTCTAGTAGCTAAAGGGACGAGCCCGGCGGAGCGGTCTGGACCTGGTGCCCGCCGGGGCGTAAAATGGAGAAGAAGTAGAGCATTTGCGAGGTTTCTACTTCGGTCCTGAAGCTATCCGGGGAGTCGAACGAACTCCACGGGCGGGTTAGAAGGTGCCCAGTTTAGGACCGCGGAACTGGACTCGAACCGGGTTCAATCCTCCCGTCCATGAGACGGCGAAGAGCCTCGGAAGGGTTTGAGAGAGTTCCCTTGAGGTCCATTGCGATCGTTCCAAGAAGCGATCGAAGAAGTAAGCGCCGAGAACGATTCAAGACGAAGAGGCGCCGAAGAGGGCTCTCGGTCGTCGGGAAGCGCGTTTTTCGACTCCAGAAGCCTGCGTGAAGCGTCGGCCGCTGGCGGGCCCTGAGGCTATCCCGGATACCAGACGACGCGCGGTTCGTCGGGGTCGCGCTCGTAGCTCCATGCTTCTTCCACCAGCCGCTCGAGGTCGTAGCGTGGGCGCCAGGCGAGCAGGAACTTCGCTTTCGCGTTGTCGAGCCAGGTCGAGTGGTACGGCGTGCGGATCTCGACCGTGGGCAGGCCGCGGGACTTCCCCAGGTAGGCCCCGAGCTCTCCGTAGTCGACCGGCTCGTCCATGCAGATGTTGAACGTCTGACGCCGTGCGGCCGGCTGGTCGAGAGCGGCGAGGATCGCGTCCACGAGATCCTCGACGTGAACGAAGTTTCGCTTCACCGGCCGCCCGTTCTCGTCGAGCATCACCGGCACCGCTTCTCGCTCGACGTAGGCATCCGCCTGTTCGGCGCCGACGAGGTCGCGCCAGCGCGGCCCACCGAACGCGTCCTCCCCGAACGAGAGCTGGTACCGGAAGTCATCCTTCTCCATGATCCACGGCGCCCGCAGACAGCAGTAGTCGAAGTCGTATTGCAGGCTGTACTGCTCGAGCATCACTTCCTCGAGCACCTTCGACAGCGCGTAGCAGCCGGGGTAGGCCGTGTGCCGCTGCGTCTCGGTGACGGGGAGGGGATGCGGATAGAAGAAGTGCCCGACCGCCGCGTCTCCGCCTACCAGGACCAACCGCCGGAAGGTGGGACTGACGCGGCAGGCTTCGAGCAGCCAGAAGAGCCCCTTGACCGTGACGTCGAAGATCGTTTCGGGCGTCTCCTTGGTCGTCGCCAGGTGAATCACCTGTGTCGCGCCCTCGGTGGCAGCGTCCACGACGTCGCGGTCATCGATCGAGCCCTCGAGGACCTCGAGCCGCGCTTCAGGTTGCAGCGTTCGGTGGTGGCACAGCGCCCTGATCGTGATCCCGGCTAGCCGCTCGTCGGGGGAGGAGAGCACCCTGCGGATGAACGCCTGGCCGACCTTGCCGGTCGCGCCCGTGACCAGGACGAGTGGCGCTTCATCCACGCTGCGAGTATGACCGTTTCGGTGCTCGGCGAACTGCAAGAGATCGCGGGCATCTTCCGGGCGGCGGCAACGTCCATAGCGATGCCCATCGAGTCGTGATTCCGATCACGGGTGTGCGCGCAGGGTTGACGGGAATCTTTCGCGGGTTCGATTCCCCTTGTGTAGTGGCCGGCGCTTCAAGCGGCCTGGCGTCGGAACCGGATAGCATCCGCGCGACGAGAGGAGAGTCATGACGAAGTTGATCGCAGTGGTTCTGGCTGGTGCCCTCGCTGCCGTTCTTTTCTTCTGGCGCAAGAGTGAAGAGTCTTGGAGCTCGATGTGGAGCTCCGTGAAAGACTCGAGTTCCTCATTGAGTGATACGGCTGCGGATGAATCGGCGAAGGCTGCCGACAGAGTGGCGGTTGCGGTTGAACATGCCAACACGGCAACGTCCGATCTGGCGGATGAGGTTAAGGGAAGCGCGTCAGAAGCTGCTAAAAAAGTCGGCAAGGCTACCGACAGCGTGGCGGCGATGGCTGACGATGGCAACACCGCAGTATCCGACCTTGCTGATGAGATGAAAGGGAGCGCGTCGCAAGCTGCTGGCGAAGCCGGCAACGCCGCTGAGTAGGCGGCGGAGGGAGGGGAGCAGCGGAGCCCGACCTGTGGCTCGCGACAGCGAATAGCGGGAATCTTGTGCGGGTTCGATTCCCGCCGCCTCCATTCTTTCGCTCATTCGGAAGGTCAGATCCCTCTTCGACAAAGCCGACACAACGCCGTCGTATGACGAATAGCTCACGTGGTTCTACCCAGACTGGGTCGAAGGCGACCTCGACCTGTTCCTCCCCGCCGATGGATTGAGCATGCGTCGCATCGAGCCGGCGCCTTGTGCGGCAACTGTTCGCAGGCAATCATCCCTCTGTGCAGGTGCAACCGGCCGGAACGGTGACGCTCGTCTTCACGGACATCGAGGGTTCGACCATGCTGCTCGACGAGCTCGGCGCCGAGGCCTTCAGGGAGGCGCTGGCCGAGCACCGCCGGGCGTTGCGGGAGGCTTTCGGTGCGTACTCGGGTTACGAGGTCGATGACGCGGGCGACGGCCTCTTCTATGCGTTCGCGTCAGCGTCGAACGCGGTGACGGCGGTGGCGCGCGCGACGGCCTCGCTTGCCGACGGGCCGGTGCGGATTCGGGTCGGCGTGCATACGGGCGAGCCGCTGCTCGATCAGCCCAAGTATGTCGGGCCGGACGTGCACAAGGCGGCCAGGATCATGGCGGCGGCTCACGGTGGCCAGGTGCTGCTCTCGGGATCGACCCGCGAGCTGGTTGCCGAGGACCTCGTCGACCTGGGCATGCACCGGTTGAAGGACTTCGCTGAGCCCGTCTCGCTGTATCAGCTTGGAGCCGATCGTT
Organism: uncultured Actinomycetota bacterium; assembly: GCA_963735535.1. Taxonomy (GTDB): domain Bacteria; phylum Actinomycetota; class Thermoleophilia; order Gaiellales; family Gaiellaceae; genus PALSA-600. The sequence continues at coordinate 38,090 of CAVTLL010000011.1, forward strand.
TCCCGCCGCTGCGGACGATCTCGAATACGAACCTGCCGGTGGCGCTCTCTTCGTACGTTGGGCGCGAGAAGGAGGTGCGGGACGTCGTCGCTCTGATTCGCGACGAGGCGGCGCGGCTCGTGACGCTCGCCGGTCCGGGGGGGATGGGGAAGACGCGGCTGGCGCTCGAGGTGGCGGGGGAGCTGCTGAGCGAATTCGGGGCCGGGGTCTTCTGGGTCGCATTGGCGCCGGTCCGCGATCCAAGGCTCGTTTTGGACGGGATCGCGCAGACGCTGGGCACAAAGAAGGAGCTGGCGGCGCACATCGGCGACAGGAAGCTCTTGCTCGTGTTGGACAACCTGGAGCAGGTAGTCGAGGCGGCGGTCGAGCTGGCTGCGCTGCTGCGCGCCTGTTCGAACCTGCGCCTGCTCGTCACCAGCCGGGAGCTATTGCGGGTTGACGGCGAGGTCGTGTACCCGGTGCCCGCTCTCGCCGAGCCCGACGCAATCGAGTTGTTCTGTGCACGGGCGCGGATCGAGCCGGACGAGTCGATTGCCGAGCTGTGCCGCAGGCTCGACAACCTCCCGCTGGCACTCGAGCTCGCCGCCGCCCGGGTCGCTGTGCTCGCACCCGCCCAGATCCTGGAGCGGATCTCCCAACGGCTCGATCTGTTCAGCGCCGGCCGTGACGCCGACCCCCGCCAGCAGACGCTGCGAGCGACGATCGCCTGGTCGTACGACCTGCTCTCGACCGACGAGCAGCAGCTCTTCATCCACATGGCCGTCTTCCGCGGCGGCTGCACGCTCGAGAGCGCCGAGCAGGTCGCCGACGCCGACGTTGCCGCCTTGCAATCGCTGCTCGACAAGAACCTGCTGCGGCGAACAGGCGAGCGCTTCTGGATGCTGGAGACGATCCGTGAGTACTCGCGCGAGCTGCTCCAGCGGGGCAGCGAAGCCGACGCCATGCGCCGCCGGCACGCCGATCACTACCTGGCACTCGCAGAGCTCGCCTACAGGGAGCGGTTCGAACGTGGCCTGACCTGGGTGCGGCGGCTCGAGACAGAGCACGACAATCTCCGCGCTGCGCTCGATTACCTGCACGACCATGACCGGCTCCGCTGCCTCGAGCTCGCCGGCGCGCTCGGCTGGTTCTGGATAGCGAGGTCGCACCTCGCAGAGGGCTCGCGGAGGCTTCAGGATGCACTTGGATCGACCACGGAGGACGGTCGGCACACAGCGCGGGCGTTGACCTACCTCGGGCCGATCGAGGTAGCGATCGGGCGGTTCGCGGTAGCGCTGAGCCGACTCGAGCAGGCGATCGCACTCTGGCACATCGTCGGGGACGAGGCGGAGCTCGCAGCGGCCCACGACGAGCTGGGCTGGGCTCTGTACGAGGGTGACGAGGAGTCACGGGCGCTGGCGCTGTTTGAGGAGAACCTCCAGCTGGCGCGTAATCTGGGTCACCACGCGCTCGTCAGCCGCTCACTTGCCGGCCTGTGCCAGATGCTCGTGGTCACCGGCCAGTTCGACCGTGCTGAACCACTGGCACGGGAGCTCCAAGCCTCGATGTGTGACAGCGAAGACGTCGTGTACATGAGCGCTGGAGATCACTACCTCGCCGACTGCGCGCTGAACCGGCGGGACTACATTCTCGCCGAGAAGCACCAGCTGAGGGTCCTCGAAACGGCACTCATGAGCGAGAACGTCATGCAACAGACCATCGAGATCCTTGGTCTTGCCCTCAGCGCTGCAGGCCTCGGACGAGACGGGGATGCGCTCCGCCTCGAGGGAGCCGTCCACTCTAAATGGAAGGAGCTCGGCGCTTCCGACGCCCTCCCGTTCTTCAAAGCCTGGCGCGAGCGCGACCTCGGCGCAGCCCGGGCCAGGCTAGGCGAGCCGCGAGCCGGCAACGCCTTTGAGGAAGGGCGAGCGATGATGTGGGACCAGGCCATTGAGCTCGCGCTGGGCAAGAAGTGGGCGGACTGATCGGCGCCGTCGACGGGACCTTGCGCGGGTTCGATTCCCACCGCCTCCATTTCTGTTGTCGTTCCAACAACATGCTATGACGACGGTGTTGACTCACTCGTCATGGTGTGCGTTAGGGTCATCGCATGAGGCCCGTTCCCGAGCCTTCGGCGGGCAGAACACGTGGTCGTGAGCGGCGGGCACGAGCGCCGGCTGGTCGCAGTGATGTTCACCGACATGCTCGGTGGTCCGAAGCATTTCAACCACTACCCGTGGGGTTGGACGTGGGCGGGTCAACACGCCGTTTCACCGCTGGAAGCGGGAGACCTTCCGCGGCGGTGCCTGCGACCCGTTCATCGTCTCGTGAGCTCCTGGATTTTGGCGCCGAGAACATTCTTGAGCGATTCAGGAGGGGCCGAAGCTCCTGAGCGAACCGGGACACGGCGCGGCTGCCGGTATAAAGCTGAGAGGTCTACGTGCCGATTGTTAGGCAAATGAGCCTGTTGCCGAGCCAGGATGACCTGCTCCAGCGCAAAGCGCTGGAGCACGCGGAACTCGAGCGCCATCGTCAGCGGAAAGACGACGAAGTGCGTGGGCTCGCGGAGGCGTGCGCGCGCTACTGGGAGCTGTTGGAGGAGTTTGTCGTACGGGCAGGAGAGCTTGGTGTTCAGCCTCTGAAGCATCAATCGGCCTCGCACAAGGGTTCGACGTCACCGATCGAGTGGGTCGAGGGATATCGGCTGAGGAGTGGGGCGGTTGTCGCGGCGCCGCCGCTCCGGTACTGCGTGAGGGAGCGACGCCGTCTCGTTCGTCCACGAGCACGGATCCAGAAAGTGGAGGCAATCTCCTTGTTTGTCGTCACCACCGATCCTGGACTTGCAGCGGGCCTCAGCGAGCCGAAGTCGGAGTCAAGAGGGGGCTGGCCAACAGTCCAACGGTGGGATCGGGCGGTCAGCCTTCTGTTTGCTCTCGAGGCTGAGCTGGAGGCAAGCCTGCTCGAGTTGATGGACGAGCAAATCGACTCCACGTCTCGGTTCCTCCACTAAAAGTCTCTCTCTGAACGTTTACTAACGCGCTTCGCAACGTCGACGTCGACGTCGCTTCGAGCCGTAGTCTGCGCGTGTGGATTTCGCGATCTGCACGACGTGCGCCGTCGAACACGCCGCCCCGGCGGACGTCTGCGCCATTTGCGCTGACGAGCGGCAATGGGTGCCGGCGACCGGACAGGCATGGACGACTCTCGAGGACCTCCGAGTCGACGGGACGACAGTCGAGATCCTCGAACTGGAGCCTGGCCTCCACGGCGTCAGCTCCTCGCCGGGGGTCGGGATCGGGCAGCAGGCGAAGCTGCTCGTCACCGGAAGCGGGAACCTGCTGTGGGATCCAATCGGCTATCTCGACGAACCCGCCGTCGAGAGGATCCTTGCCTTCGGGCCGGTTGCGGCGATCGCTGCGAGTCACCCGCACATGTTCGGCGCCCAGGTCGAATGGAGTAGACGGCTCGGTGGGGCGCCCGTCTACGTCAACGAGGCCAACCTGGCATTCGTCGCTCGCCCGGACAGCGCGATCCGGTCCTGGTCGGGGCGGGAGGAGCCGCTCCCCGGCGTGACGCTTGCGCAGGTCGGCGGGCACTTCCCCGGAAGCGCCGTCGTCCACTTCACGGCACCCGACGGTGAGGGTGTGCTGCTCTCGAGCGACACGGTTTTCGTGAACCCGGATCGGACGTCTGTTTCGTTCATGCGGAGCTTTCCGAATCACATCCCGCTATCGCCGACGGTTGTCGCCCGAGCGGTGTCTGCGCTGGATGCGTTCGAGTACGACCGGCTCTATGGGAACTTCGCCAACGCAGTCCGCGTGGATGGGCGTTCGATCGTGCAGCGTTCCGCCGAGCGTCATGCGGCGTGGGTGCGCGGGGACCACGACGAAGTTACCTGAGGTTTCCGTTCGTTCGGGCCGGTGAACTGGTCGAGTCGGGTCGCGAGGGCCGGGTATCGTCGGCCGTGCGGATGGAAAGCGTGAGCGTCAAGCGTGACGATGGGACGATCGACTGGCGTCAATGCGCTGGCGTCGGAGGTGAGCTCGATCCAGGCCAGCTCGAGCGTCTCTACTGGGACGAGATCCGTCGCACGACGCATGGCGTGGCGACGTTCTCGCGGGGAGCGATTCGGGTCGGCGGATACTGGCCGCCCCTTCTCCGCTTCGGCCCGCTCATCGACGGCCGCCGCGCGATCGCGGGCGGGATGTTCGCGCGGCGCGCGGGCGGGACGATCGGTTGGAAGTGGGAGAGCGGGCAGACATCGGTGACGATCGAAGGATTCACGCCGCTTCTCCGCGGGCCGTTTTGGCGTGTCGAGCAATGGTTCCACGACCTGGTCGGTCGGCGGTTTCTCGCTCGCGTGGCGGTCGAGACGAGCTGAATGCGGGTCGCGGTCATCGGTGCCACCGGCACGATCGGCCGCCCTCTCGTCGAAGCGCTCTCGAGCATGCACGACGTCGTCGGTGTTGCAAGGCGGCCGCCTCCGTCCGACGACGAGGTGAACTGGATAGCGGCTGATGCGACCGACGCGGCTGCGATCCGTGTGGCGCTCGACGGAGTCGACGTCGTCTACCACCTCGTGCATTCCCTCGGGAGCGCCGACTTCGAGGAGCGAGACCGCGCGGCGGCCTCGGCGATTGCCGCCGGAGCGGCCGGCGCCGGCGTATCGCAGATCGTGTATCTGGGGGGACTTGGGGAAACGAGCTCCGACCTCTCGCCGCACCTTCGAAGCAGGGCCGAGACTGCGGCGATTCTGGGCGGTGGATCGGTCCCGCTGACAACCCTGCGCGCGGCCATGATCATCGGGCCGGGTAGTGCCGCTTTCGAAACGATCGTCGCACTCGTCGAACGCCTGCCGGTGATGGTGTGTCCTCGCTGGGTCTCCGTGGAGACGCAGCCCGTTGCACTCGAAGACGTCCTGGCCTCCCTCGCCGGTGTCTGTGGTTACCGCGCGGCGTTCGGTGAGACCTTCGATCTCGGCGGACTGGAAGTGATGACCTATCGAGGCATGATGGAGCGCGTCGCCGCCTTCCTCGACAAGCACCCGATCCTGATCGAGGTACCGTTCCTCACGCCGAGGCTCTCCTCGTGGTGGCTTTATCTGGTCACGCCCGCGAGTGTTTCGGTCGCTCGGCCGCTCGTGGAGGGCCTCCGGGTCCCGACCATCGCGCATGACGACCGCATCTGGGAGCTGCTCCAGACGCACCGCACGACATTCGAGGAGGCCGTCAGGACGGCTCTGAGCGAGCGCCGCGCCTAGGGCAGCGGGTCTATTTGGCGAACCGCCAGGAGCAGCGCTTCGTTACCGTCGCGGTCCCCGGCTGGAAGGGGCCAAATGACCCCTTGACCATCGTCACAGGCAGCGAGCCGGAGACTCGCGTGCTCGTTCGGGCGGCCGTGATCGGCGGCAGCTCCGTCTCGAACGCCTCGAGCTCGACTGCGCCGGGCGTCTGTGCGACGCCTCCGATCGTGACCTGCTGCGTCCCTGTGATGCCGTTCGGGACGCGGAGTTGGGCGTTCGCCTGGCCGATGACGAGCTTGCCATCCGAGGCCCTGACGAAGAACTTGAACTGCCCCGCGGACGAGGCCTTCACGTTCCACGCGATCTTCCTCGTCTGGTCGCCCTGCGTCACCTGCGAGGAGCCGCCCCCCGTATCCGTCCAGCTGGAAGGGACGAACTCGAAGCTGCCGCGGGCTTTTGTCAGCCCGCTGACCTGCCATCTCTGTGTCTCCGAATGCTCGTAGCCCTGGCCGCTCACTGCGATCGTGCACGAAGCCGAGCCGGACCAGCCGGATGACGCTACCGCTCCGCCCGAACCCGGAGAGAGAGTTGCGGCCGAGGTGGCCGAGACCGCCAGCGCGGCCGCGACGAGCACGGGGCGACGCACCGCGAAAGTCTCGCACACCCGCAGCGTCTCCTCAAATCGCGTGCCGATCGCAAGAGGCTGTGGCTTTCCCGCAAGGCGGATCAGCGCGCGTTACCGATGGAAGCGATTCGCAGCCCTGTGAGGCTCTTTCAGGTTGCGCGGGCATCTGCCCGGCGTAGCACCGACAGAGGAGAGGGGAACAGATGGATGAGATTGGACCCGTCGACTATGCGGTGGTCGTGTTCCCGAGCAATGATTTCAAGGGTGAGATCGCTCCGGCGCTCGCTGACCTCGTCGCGGCGGGCACGATCCGGCTGATCGACGCGGCTTTCATCAGTAGGGACGAGAAGGGCGAGGTGTTCACGTTCGAGCTCACGGAGCTCGCTCCTGATGTGCAAGAGGCGTTTGATGCGCTGGGTATCGAGGTGGAAGGGTTGTTCAGCGAGGGGGAGCTTCTCGCCGCCGGCCACGACCTCGAGCCGAACTCGTCGGCAGCGCTTCTTGTGTGGGAGAACGTGTGGGCTCGCAATGTCGCTCAGGCGATACGTGATGCGGGCGGAGCCTTGGTGGCGTTCGAGCGGGTTCCCCATGACGTCGTTCAGGCAGCGCGCGAATTCGCGCTCGAAGAGATGAAGGCCTAGGAGAGGAGGATTCAGATGAGAGGACGTAGAGGTCCTGGACTGATCGGGACGGCTGTTGTCGTGGGCGGGGCGGCGCACATGGGTGCGAAGAGTGCCCAGAAGAGTCAGGCCGCTGCTGAGCAGGAAGCCGCGCAGAACGCGCAGATCGCGGGGCTGCAGGCCCAGCAGGCGGCGGCTCCGCAGCAAGCAGCCCCGGCAGCGCCGGCAGAGCCTGATCCCGCCGAGGAGATCCAGAAATACGCGACCCTGAAGGAGCAGGGCCTGATCACCGACGACGAGTTCGCAGCCAAGAAGAAGCAGCTCCTGGGAATCTAGGAGCCGGGCCCGACGTCAAACCGGGTTCGCGCTGGTCGCCTCGGTCGAGGCGACCAGCCAGCGCCTTTCCTGTTATCGAGGAGAAGCCCCCGCTCTGGTCGGGAGCGAGCAGGTCGAACCGAAGACCCGCTCACCCGGCTCGCCGCGTAGAATCGGAGCCTTGTCCGGGCATGTTGGAGGGGGGCTCGCCCCGCCCGAGGCGGGCGGGCGGCGACGGCGATGGACGCTTGTCGCGGTTTGCGCGACGACGTTCATGTTGCTCCTCGACATCTCGATCGTGGTGGTCGCCTTGCCGAGCATCCAGCGCCGGTTCGGCGCCGGCCTAAGCGGCCTGCAGTGGACGCTGGATGCATACGCCCTCACGCTTGCGGTGCTCATTCTTACCTGCGGCGCCCTCGCCGATCGCTACGGGCGTCGCCTGGTCTTCCTGGGGGGAGTCGTCGTGTTTACCGGGGCCTCCGCCCTTTGCGGGGCTGCCTGGAGCATCACGGTGCTCGATCTCGCCCGCGCACTTCAGGGCGTCGGGGGCGCGGCCCTCTTCGCGACCGCGCTGGCCCTCATCGGCCACGAGTACCGCGGCGTCGAACGGTTCGGGGCGCTCGCGATCTGGGGCGCGACCGTCGGAGCGGCGGTCGCATCCGGGCCGCTCATCGGGGGCATCCTCACCGATACGGCCGGGTGGCGCTGGGTGTTCTACGTGAACGTCCCGATCGGCATCTTCGCGTTGTTCCTGGCTCTGACGAGGATGTCGGAGTCGCGCGACGTCGACGCGCGACGAACCGATGTTGCGGGGCTAGTCAGTTTCTCGGCAGCGCTCTTTCTGCTTGTCCTCGGAATCCTGCGGGGTAACGCGCACGGCTGGACTAGTGGGCTGATCCTCGGCCTGTTGATCGGCGGTTGTGTGCTATTGGTGGCCTTCGTCGTGATCGAGCGACGGCAGGAGCGGCCGATGCTCGACATAAGTCTCTTCGGACAGCGAGCGTTCACAGGTGTTTCGATCGCGACGTTCTGTATCGCTGCGGGCATGTTCGCGCTCCTCCCGTACCTCTCCATCTATCTCCAGAACATTCTCGGCTACTCACCGCTCGGCGCAGGTCTCCGCTTCCTTCCGATGACCGCTTTCGTGTTCTTCGTGCCGCTCATCGTGCGCCGCTACGCGTCCCGGGTGCCGATGCGGACGCTGATCGGCGTCGGTCTCGCTCTCGTAGCAATCGGGCTCGGCCTGATGTGGGCTCTTCTGTCGCCGACTTCGCCGTGGACGGCGCTGCTTCCCGGTCTCGTCGTAGCCGGGATCGGGATTGGGATCGCGAATCCGGCGCTTGCAGGTGCGGCGCTTCGCGTGGTCGATCCGGCGAGAACAGGGATGGCTTCCGGGATCAACAACACGTTTCGAATCGGGGGAGTCGGCACTCGGCATTGCAGCGCTCGGCGCTCTCCTGGAGAACCGGATCGCGGCCTCTCTGACGACCACGCTCGGAAGCTCGGGGCATGCCCTGGCCAACAGGGTCAGCTCGGCCGGCACGCGCCCTCTGCTGAACCGGCCGGCACTTGCCCACGCCGCCAGAGGTGCGTTTGTCGGCGGTCTCGACGATCTCCTGCTGATCTGCGCGATCGTGCTCTTAGTCGGGGCCGTCACCGGCTACACCCTTCTTCGCGAGCCGCGCCCAGCCCCGGAAGTGGTCACCGAGCCCGCAACCTAGGCCGCCTCACGGCGGGACGGAGGCCGGCTACGGGGAGCCAGTACCATCGTTCGGTGGCACCGGCGAGGCGAGCAGGGATCGAAAGACGATCGATGGCGGGACTGTCGGGCGGCCACTTCGCGGTCGACTTTGCGGGGGGAAGCGTGCCGGCGATGATCCCGTTTCTCACGGCCCGCTTCGATCTCAGCTACGCGTACGCAGCTCTGCTCCTCCTCGCCGCCACGGTCTCGTCGTCGCTCGTGCAGCCCTTGTTCGGCCTGTGGTCCGACCGTCGTGCGGTCCTGTGGCTGATTCCCGGTGGCATCGCGCTCGCGGCGCTTGGAGTCGGCGGAGCTGTGATCTCCCCGGTGTACCCGTTGGTCGTGGTGCTCGTCTTCGCGGGTGGGCTCGGGATCGCGGCGTTTCATCCCGAGGGCGCCAAGTTTGCGGCGTACGCGAGCGGCCCGAAACGGGCCAGCGGGATGTCGTACTTCAATATCGGAGGCAACGCCGGCTATGCGGCGGGGGCGTTCGCGACCGGAGAGCTCGTCGTCTGGCTCGGACTCGTCGGAGGGTTGCTGGCGATGCTGCCCGTGCTTGTCGCATCGATCGTCATCGCGCGAGAGCTGCCGCGCCTGTCGAGACTGACCCCGGCGCGTGGCGCGACCGCGCTCGACCGTGGCGTGGATCGGCGTAGAGCGATGGCGTTGTTGGGCGCGGTCATCGCGTTGCGCAGCGTCCCGTGGTTCGCGTTGCTCGCGTTTGTCCCCCTCTGGGTCGTTGCTCACGGACATTCCAAGGCAGACGGAAACAGGCTGCTGTTTCTGATGCTTTTCGCAGGCGCGATCGGGACACTCGTGCTCGGGCCGGTCGCCGACCGTATCGGGCTCCGTCGAACGCTCGTGGCGACGCAGGCCGCGATCGCGCCGCTGATCCTCGCTTTCGTGTACGTCGGCGGTGCCGTCGGGATCGTCGCCTTGATGCTCGTCGGCGTCTGTGTCGTCGGTACGTTCGGTGTGACGATGGTTCTCAGCCAGCTCTACCTTCCCCGACACGTCGGAATGGCGTCCGGTCTTTCGGTCGGGCTTGCGATGGGGATCGGGGGTATCGCCGCCGTCATCCTCGGCGTGGTGGCGGACGCCGTCGATCTCCGATTAGCGCTGACGATCAGCGTTGTCGCTCCCGCGTTCGGCGTGCTCCTCTGTCTTCGGCTTCCCTCGCCCACCCGACCGTCCCCGCTCATCCATGAGCCCGCCAGACCGCTCGCCCTGACCGTGGACTGAATCCGCACTGGGTTCGACATGGGAGGGCAGGACCTCTTGCCGCAGCTTCGCTTCGCTCGCATCGTGTGCGACCCTGCGGCTCAGATATCTCTATTTGGTTAACGTGCGATCGATGAAGATCTCGCTCACTCCTCGGACGACGGAGTTCTTCGTGCTGTTCACGAAGGACGGCGAGAACGCGCTCGATGTCGCGCGGCTCGTCGAGCGCGCTTCCGCGAGCACCCGAACTCCGCCGTCACGCAGGAGGCGGTGAAGGCGGGGGAGACCGCAGGTGACGTGATCACGCGCGACCTGATCGTGCTGCTCAACACGCAGTATCTGACGCCGTTCGACCGCGAGGACATCTACCTCCTCGCGACGGAGATCGACGACGTCGTGGATTACCTCGAGGAGGCTTCCGACCTGCTCGGCCTCTACGGAGTCGAGATGCCGGCCCGACGGGCGGTCGAGCAGTGCGGGATCATCGTCAAGGCGGTGGAGCAGCTCTCGATCGCCTGCTCGAACCTGAAGGGAATGAAGGGCGTGCAGGAGGCGCTGATCGAGCTGAAGTCACTCGAGGACCAGGGTGACCACGTCCTCCGAGAAGCGCTCGCATCGCTGTTCCGCGACAACAGCATCGACCCGCTGATCGTGATCCGCTGGAAGGACATCTACGAGGCGCTCGAACGTGCCCTCGACGCCTGCGAGACGGCCGCCAACGTGATCGCGAACATCGTCGTCAAGAACGCGTAGCCGTCTTCGATGACCGTGACCCTCGTCACCGTGATCGTGGTGGCGCTGTTCTTCGACTTCACGAACGGCTTCCACGACACCGCGAACTCGATCGCAACGAGCGTCTCGACGCGGGCAATGTCGCCACGGAACGCGGTCGCCGATGGCCGCGATCTTCAACTTCCTCGGAGCGTTCATCTCCTTCAAGGTCGCCGCCACGATCGCCAAAGGGATCGTCGACCCTGACGCGATCACGTTGAAGATCATCCTCGCCGGTCTGGTGGGCGCGATCACCTGGAACCTCGTCACGTGGTACCTCGGCTTGCCGTCCAGCTCGAGTCACGCGCTGATCGGCGGCATCATGGGGTCGGCGATCATGGCGGACGGCTGGTCCGTCGTGCAGTGGTCGGGCCTCTGGCAGAAGGTGTTGAAGCCGTCGCTGATCTCACCCTTCGCAGGCCTCGCCGTCGCCTTCATTCTGATGACTTTGATCGTGTGGGTGATCAAGCGAAGGTCACCCGCGAAGATCAACCGCGTGTTCCGGCGTGGGCAGCTCGTCTCGGGCGCCTTCGTCGCGCTCACGCACGGCACGAATGACGCGCAGAAGACGATGGGCATCATCGCCCTGGCGCTCGTCTCCTCGGGGCACCTCAACGCCGACTTCACGCGTCCGCCCACCTGGGTGATCGTGTGTGCCGCGCTCTCGATGTCCGCGGGCACGTACGCCGGGGGCTGGCGGATCATCCGCACGCTCGGAACCCGGATCGCGAAGATCGACCCACCGCAGGGCTTCTCGGCGCAGACGGCCTGCGCCTCGATCCTGTGGGCGACCGCGCACCTCGGCTACCCGGTCTCGACAACCCAGGTGATCTCGGGGTCGGTGATGGGTGCCGGCGCCACGCGCGGCCTCCACGCGGTGCGGTGGGGAGTAGCCGGGAACATTGTCGTGGCGTGGGTCTTCACGATCCCGATGGCCGGTCTCGTGGGGGCCGGAATGGAGCTCGTCACGCGGCTGCCTGGCGGCGACCTGATCGTGTTCGGACTGGCGGTGCTGATCTCCTGGACGGCATTCATGGCGCGCCGGTGGGAGACTCGACGCCTGCTCCCGCCGGAGGCGCTCGAGAGCGCCCCGATCTAGTCGCCGTCGAACCGGTTGACCTCGCTCTGGCGCAGTCGCGCCAAGAGTGCTTGCCGTAGCCTGTTCGGTCAAGCCGTCGGAAGGAATCCGGTGAAGCTCTATCCCGATCTTCCGGCCAAGCGCAGGTCGGCGATCCTGCGTGATCTCGGCGGTCGGCGTGCTCATCGATACCTGCGATCCCGAGCGGCGAGGCCTGCTGGCGAGGCGCGCCGCTTGCGGGCTCCCGTACCCGACCCTGCTCGGCTACAGGCGTGACCCGTTCGGCGACCTCGCAGCTGGACGCTACGACTCGCTGGTCACCGCCGCGCTAGACGACGCGGGTGTCCGCAGACCACCGGACCCAGCCATGGGGAAGACACCGCTCTCCTTCCGAATCCTTTGGCGCACCGCGCGGTGCACATAGGGTTGTGCCGTGCACACGAACACTCTCGTTCTCGGAGCGGGCTTCGGCGGACTCGAGCTCGCGACGATCCTGTCCGAGGTCCCTGGGCGACGACGCCGGAGTGACACTGATCGACCAGAGCGATGCGTTCGTCTTCGGGTACTCGAAGCTCGACGTGATGTTCGGACGCGCGGGCCCTGGACGAGGTCCGGCTCCCGTACGGCGATTTCGTCAAGCCGGGTGTCCGGGTGCTCCGGGAGACGATCACCGCGATCGACCCCGAGGCGCGGCGGGTGACGACCGACGCCGGCGTCCACGAGGCCGACGTTCTCGTCGTCGCGCTCGGCGCCGATTACGACCTCGATGCAACACCCGGGCTAGTCGAGGGTGGGAACGAGTTCTACTCCGTCTCGGGCGCGGAACGGGTTCGTGAGGTGCTGCCCACCTTCACGCGCGGACAGGCGATCGTCGGTGTCTGCGGCGCGCCGTTCAAGTGCCCGCCCGCACCAAGCGAGGCAGCGCTTCTCCTGCACGATTACCTGTCAGGGCGAGGCGTCCGCGACAGCTGCGAGATCTCGCTCGTGATGCCTTTCGGCACGCCGGTCCCGCCGTCTCCGGACACCTCGGCCGCGCTGCTCGCCGCGTTCGCCGAGCGCGCATCGAGTTCGTTCCCGGCCGTCGAGTCAGCTCGCTCGACCGGCGCCCGGTGTCGCCGTCCTCGACGACGGCTCGGAGTTGCCGTACGACCTCTTCCTCGGAGTTCCGAAGCACCGCGCGCCTGTCGTCGTTCTCGCGAGTGGGATGGCGGAAGACGGATTTGTGCCGGTGGACTCGCGGACTCTTGAGACCCGTTTCCCGGACGTCTACGCCGTCGGCGACGTCGCCACCGTCGGCGTCCCCAAGGCAGGCGTGTTCTCGGAGGGCGCAGCGCGCGTCGTCGCCGCCTCGATCGTCGCCAATGCACGGCGCGACGACGCCCTGCCGAGTACGCGGGACGCGGCTCGTGCTACATCGAGTTCGGAGCAGGCCGCGTCGGCCGTGTCGACGTCGACTTCCTCTCCGGGCCGAAGCCGACCGGAACGTTCCAGGCGCCGTCGCTCGCGCTCGTTTCGGAGAAGAAGCACTTCGGCTCGAGTCGCCGGGCCCGCTGGTTCGACCGATAAGGGGCTATGCCGGTTGGGCGGCAGCGAGTTGTGCGGCGTGGGCTTTCTTGAAGGCGATCAGGCCGCTGGCGAGTTGGAGGAGGGCGAGGTGGTTCTCGTCTTTCTTTGACCAGCGGATCAGGATGCCGCGGTTGCGGTTGAGCCAGGAGTGGCAGGCCTCGACGACCCAGCGTCGGGCGCGCCAGCCCGGGGTGCGGACCTTGTCGGCGATCTCCTCGCCGCGGGCGCGGATGTGCGGCGTCAGCTCGTATTCGCCGACGAGCTCGCGGACGGCGGCGTTGTCGTAGGCCTTGTCGAGGCAGAGGCCCTGCGGCTGCTCGGGGGTCGGCTTGGGTCGCTCGATCGGGATCGAGTCGAGCGTCCCCTTCAGGAGGAGATAGTCGTTCTGGTTGGCGCCCTCGTGGTCGAGCCCGACCGGGACACCGTTCCCCTCGCAGAGGACCGATCGTTTCGCCCCTTTTGGCTCTATCAGTCGGGTTCGGCCCGGTCTTCGCGCCACCCGAGCGGCGCCTTGGTCATCGCGCCGTCGGCCGCCAGCCACGACCAGTCGATCCCGACCACCTTGTCGTACTCCAACAATCCCTGCCGCCAGATCTCGTGGAACACGCCGGCCCGCTCCCACTCCTGAAAGCGCCGGTGCGCCGAGCTTGACGAACAGACCCCGCGCACGTCAGCGCGTTCCACTGCATCCCCGTCCGCAACACCAACAAGATCGCGTCCATCGCGTCCCGATCCGGCACCCGCGGGTTGTGACATCCCAACGGATGCGACGGCGGCGCCGGCAACAACGGCTCGATCCGCTCCCACAACCAATCCGGCATCCGCCAACCATCGTCACGGCCGACAAGACCCATCCGGTCACCTCCTCGTCGCTGACGAGGACGACTTCGCCGTCAGCCGCCGGGTCCCTTCCTACCGGCATAGGCCCTAAGCCACGATCTGGTTACCGCCCAGGTCGGACGGCTGGTCGCGATCTTCGGGATCACACGTCCCGCCAAGATCGTCCCAGCCGGTCCGATCGAGCCTCGGTGTGAAGCGCGTAGGCCGAACTGTGACACTCGCCGCGTGGCAGTCGGTAGAAGCCCCCGGCTACACGTCAACCGTCACGCGCAGGAACGTCGCGGGAATCGAGGTGGCACCCGCGCTCGGGCTCGTGTTCTGCTCGTTGAAGAGCGCGTCGAGCTCGGCGTGCAGCTCGGCCTCGCGGCCGTCGGCGGCCGCCGCGGCGATACGCGTTCATCGTCGGCCCGTAGTACGCCCTGAACTCGGCGAGGAGCTCCGACGGCGTGCCCGGGAAGTTGAAGGTGTAGGTGTCGCGCTCGAACGAGATCTGCTCCTGCCGGCACTCCGGCGGCGGCGAAGCGCTCGATCACGTCGTCCTCGACGCCCCACGTCATCGGGCTGACGAAGCCCTCCGGCGGCGGCGGTGAGTAGGCGGAGCTGATCCTGAGGATCTGGGCGACGAGCGTCGGGTCGTTCGGGAATCCAGTTCCCCATCACGATCCGACCGCCGGGCCGGGTCACGCGGACCATCTCCTTGGCGACGTCGAACGGCTTCGGCGCGAACATCGCGCCGAAGATGCTGACGACGAGGTCGAAGCTCGTCGTCGTCGAGTTCCTCGAGGTCGGATGCGTCGCCCTCCTGGAACCTGCAGTTCGTCGAGGCCGAGGCTCTGTGCGCGCGCGTTGCCGGCCGCGACGAGGTTCGCGGCGATGTCGACGCCGAGCACGTCGGCGCCGAGCTCGCGCCGCGGGCATGGCGGTCGTGCCGTCGCCGCAGCCGAGGTCGAGGACGTCGAGCCCCTCGGTGATCCCGAGCGTGCCGACGAGCGCCTCGCCGCTCTCCCGCATGGTCTGCGCGATGCGGGTGAAGTCGCCCTTCTCCCACAGCGCCTTGTTCGGGTTGCTCGCCGGCTGCCGGCTGGTTGGTCGTGGACATGCTCGAAGCCTCCATTCGTTCGGGCTGCGCTCAGACGGTCGCGGCTACGGGATCGGGGCGGACGATGACGGTGTCGGCGACGGGGACGATCTCGTCGACGGGCAGGTCGGCCGCGTCGGCGTGGCGGCGGATCGCCTCCGGGCTCGGTCGCCTGATAGATGCAGACGGTTCCGAGCGTGCCGTCCTCCTCGACGAGCACGTAGCTGCGGATCCAGCTGACCTCGTCCGGCATCTGCTCGTCGCCGACCTGCTTCGAGCGCATCGCGGCGGCCTCGAGAGCCTCGGGCGTCTGCCAGCCGTTGCGGCGAAGGATTGCGTAGGTGTTCATCGGTGCAGGCCCTCCTCGGTCTGATTTCGGCGGACGCTAGGAGAGCGACCTTCCCGAGACCTTCCCGCGAGCTCAGGCAAGCACGGTGAGGCGCACTCGACCCGATCCGCGTCGAATCGCCGCCTGTCGCGGGCGAACGCATCGCGGGCGGCGCGAAGCCGTTCCCGGCCTCCCCGTGATCGCGCGATGCCCACGCCAGCTCGCCGCGAGCCTCGTCGAGTGCAGCCGGCCACGGGCCGCCCTGCCACAGGCCCGACGTCATCTCGGCCGCAGTCAGGAACATCGTCGCCGCCTCGAGCGCTCGGCGCGGGCAGCGGCGATCGCAGCGGCCACGCGGAACGCCGTGCCGCAGTAGGCACAGACGAGCGGCTGCTCGCGGAGGTAGGCCCCGGCATCCTCGAGCCGCTGCGCGCCGAGGGCAGGGTCGTCGCTCGCGCGGAGCAGCGCCGCGTAGCCGAGCGGTAGCAGGTGGCCGCTGAGCGGCGACCAGCGCGAGATGACGAGGGCATCGGCGAGGAGCTGGTCGCCCTCGGCGAGGTCGCCGCGGGCGCGAGCAGCCTCACCGAGCCGCAGGCTGGCGAGCGCCTCCGCCGACACGGCGCTGATCTCGCGGCTCAGCCGTACCGCCTCGCGGAGCCGAAGCTCGGCCTCGTCGGTCGGCCCGGTGAGGAGCGCGATCTCGCCGAGCAGCGTCGCGGCGAAGATCTGCGCACGGCGCGCTCCCGAGCGGGTCGCGTTCGCGTGGAGCTCTTCTGCAACAGCGCGAATCCGCTCGAGCGGCTCGCCGCTCGTCAGTGCGAACTCCGCGACACACAGATGGCCGTCGAACAGGATGTCCGCCAGGTCTGGAGCAAGCAAGGAGTGGTCGAGCCCGTTCTGCACCGCCGTCGACCACTCGCCGGTGCTGTGGGCGACCATCACCTGGATCTGCACGGACATGCGGGCCTCACGCGCGAGCCCGTTCTTCAGCGACAGCGCCTCGGCCTCGGCTGCGATCCGGCCTGCTTCGGGCGCGTCGCCGCTGAACCAGCCAGACGCCGCCTGAGCCAGAAGATGCGCCACCCGTTCCCGGTCGGATGCCGGCGTGAGCGGCGCGAGCGTGGCCCGCGCCGCGGTTGGGTCGCCACCGGCGAGCTGCGCCCAGGCCTGGCGAATGCGGAGCGCCATGCCTTCTGGGCCTGCAGCCGCTGCAGCCTCCGCGTACGCCGCGGGAGCTCCCCGGTCCCCGGTCGCCATCAGGAGGTCGGCACGCGTGGCGAGCAGATCGGCACGCTCGGAGACCGGTGCCTTCCGGAGCTCGAGCTCGACGGCCGCAAGTGCCTTGTCGAACGCCGCACCGCCCGCGATGCGGGCGTTGAGGGCAAGCGTCTCGACACCCGGCCGAAGGCCCAGCGCCTCGAGTGCGGCTTCCAGCTCGCTCGAAGGCGCGGAGGGCCCCTGGCCGGTCGCCGGCCGCGAACCGCGCACGCATCACGGCGAGCTGGGCCGTTTCGTCCGCCGGATCCGCCTCTGCCACTTCGTCCCAGCGGCCGGTCGCACGGAGAGCGGCCAGGTAGCCGGGCGCGAAGCCTCCGTCTCGGCTCCTCGGCCCAGGGTGCATACGCGTCGTCGGGAAGCAGCTCCCCGGGATAGAGCGCCGGGTCGGAGGAGGCCTCGAACCGCTCGACGTCGGTCTCGACAAGCGCCTCGGGCGCCAGCATCACGAGGCCGCCGCGAAGAACGAGGCCGTCTGCGTGACCAAGTGCGCGGCGGGCGTGATGCGCCGCTTTGTGGAGGTTCGCCATCGCAGCATCGACGCCGAGTTGCGGCCACAACTCGTCCAGCACCCGGTCTCGCGGTAGGCGGTGGCCGTGCGCGAGCGCGAGCAGCTTCACGAGGTCCCTCGCCCGCCCGTGCGTCCACGCGGCCGCCGGGACGGCGTCGTCGTCCACGCGCACCTCGAATCCGCCCAGGAGACTCACGTCGACGCGCCGCATCTCGTCGCGAATCATCCCAGATGCTTCCGGAGTGCACATGTGGACGGCTACGCCGACAACGTGAGCCTGCAGCTGAGCGCCTAGTGCCCGCTACGTCCGGAACGGGCCGGGGCAGGCGTCGATCTTCGGGATCGAGAAGCGCCCGATCGTGCCGAAGCCCTCGGCAGGCTTGCACGCCTGCGCAACCCCGGCGTCGCAAGCGACCGAGAGGAAGATGAACGCGTCCTCGATCGTAAAGTCGTGCTCGTCGACGAGCAGCTTCGCCGCCTCCTCCGAAACGAGCCGTAGTGCCTCGCCGTAATCGGGAGCGGACGCGTGCGGAACCCAGCGATCGTGGAGCTCGGTCACCGGCCAGGTCGCCTGCTTACGTTTGAGCAGGTCGAAGCGGATGTCGACCTCGCCGGCGATCTCGACGCCCGTGAAGCAGATCTCGCCGTCGCCCATCGCAGCGTGCATGTCCCCGACCGCGAACATCCCGCCCGGCTGACGCACCGGGAAGAAGATCCGGGCGCCCTTTCCGTGCAGGTGATCGTCGAGATTCCCGCCATGCTGACCGGCATGACCGGTCGAGATCGTCTCGTCGGCTGTCGCGACGCCTACGACACCCACCATCGGCCTCGCCGGGAAGGACACCCGATCGTTCATCTTCACGATGCCGTCGCGAACCTCGAACAGCCGTGTCAACGGAGCCTGCACCCGGTCGCTCAGTTGCCCGAATCCCGGAATCAGGGTAGCGACACCCCACTCGATCGGCCGCACATCGAGGATCTCGGCGACGAGTGAGTCGCCGGGCTCCGCGCCGCGCACGGCAACGGGGCCCGTCGCGCTGTTGATCCTGCTGAAGTCGATCCCGGTTACGAGATCGTCTTCGGCCCGGATCTGGCCGGTGAAGCAGTCGTTCGTCTCGAATGTGACGACGTCGCCAGGCTCGACCTCCAGAACAGGGTCGAGGTCGGGCCCGAACGACCAGATCACCTGGTCACGCGAAAGTCGGTGCTGGGCCATGCCTCCTCCTTCTCGTGGGCCGTCGACGACCGGAAGCTAATCGTTCGGTCACGAGGCTGCGGGCGCCGGAACGGCTGCCGTGCGTGGCGCGAACGGGCCACGGTCAGTACGCGGGCTTGACGGCCTCCTCGATCGGCACGCTCACCTGGTGTGCACGGACGCGGCTGCCTGCCATGTAGCCGAACACCGCGATCAGGAGCATCACGCCGAGCGTCCCGAGCGTCAGGCCCTCGAACGTCGCCCGGGAAACGCCCCAGGTGCCCTTGAAGTCGTACGAGAGGCCGAACAGCGGCTCGAGCGTCCCGGGGAAGACCGCGACCCAGGAGCCGAGCGCGACCCAGAACGTGACGGTCGCTGCGGCGATCCAGATTCCGATGTTCCCCTTGCCGGGAACCCGATAGGGCCGGTGGAGATCGGGGAAGACGTAACGGAGCTTCAACCCGGCCGGGAAGATCCACAGGTACGCGAGCAGCGTCGTCGAGGTAGCCATCGCGAGCACGACGTTGAACGCGTCGGCGGCGCTGCCGCTCTGCAGCAGCAGAACAGCGGCGATCATGAAGATCGACGATGCGACCCCGGAGAGAAGGTTGCAGCGGACGGGCGTGCCGAGGCTCTTGTTGAACACCCCGAACTGCGGGAAGAAGGAACCGTCCGCTGCCGAAACCGCGAGTACACGGTCGGCGCCGATCATCCAGACGGCACCCGAGGTCATGAGCGTGAAGATGAACCCGAGCGCCGTCAGGTCGAAGAGCGTGTTCGCAGCGCTGCCGTAGACCGTGAACGTCTCCTTGACGGCGTCCATGAAGCCGCCGAGCCCCGTGATCGCCGTGGCCGGGAGCACGACGACGATCCCGATGATCGGGACGCAGTAGAGGATGATGCCGAGAATGCCTGACCTGAGCACCGAGACCGGGACGTCGCGCTGGGGATTGACCATCTCCTCCGCTGCGCCGTTTTGAAGCTCGAAGCCGACGTAGTTGAAGAGGATCGCGGGCGCGAGAGCGAACAGAACACCGAGCGACGGCGAGAGCTTGCCGAAGGCGAAGCTGTGAAGCCCGTGCTTGCCGGCGAAGAAGAGCAGAGTCAGGCTGAAGAACCCGAGTACGAGGATCCGGGCAATCGCGCCGGCGTTCGGGATCCACTTGCCCTTCTGGATCGAGACGATCGCGACCGTGATCGAGAACCAGATGAAGAGGAGCTTGAAGATGTAGTCGCCTGTCGAGCCAAGATCGTTGACCCCCAGAGACGGCAGGTTCGTTCGCTCCCAGGCCTCGCTTGCAATGAACGCCAGCGAGCCGCCGACCCAGAATGGGTTGGAGGCCCAGTAGACGACGGCGGCGACACCGGCGTGAGCGCGTCCGAACGCGAGCTTGACCCATTCGTACGGGCCGCCTTCCTCGGTGAAGGTGCTCCCGACCTCGGACATCAGCAGCATGTAAGGCGCGATGAACACTGCGGCGAGCAGGACGAGCCAGAAGATGCCCTGCGGCCCGTACGACGCGACCACTCCGAGCGTGTCGAGTCCGACGAGCGCGCAGAGCGTGAAGAAGACCATGTCGAACTGCCGCAGCGACTTCTTCAGCTTGACCTTCTGATCGACGGCCAGCTGCGTCGCGTGCTCGACTGGAATCGGTGCAGCTGTCACGAATGACCTCCCTCGCGAGTGAGGCGAGAGGCTAAACCAATCGCCGGGCGGATGGGGCGGCCCACCGCTCAAGCAGTCTTGCAATGTTGCCCAGACCTATTACGGTCGCCGGATGCGGCAACAACTGTGTGCGCGCGCTCGTCTGGCGGCCACCGGCCTGGGCGCTCTCGGCGTGCTGCTCCTCGTCCCGGCGCTTTCGGCCGCGCAGCCGCAGGCCGCTCCGGTCAGCTGGAACGGGACCTGGACGGAGACGGTCTCAGGCGATCCGAACGGCCACATCTACCTCACTCAGGCACCCGGCTCGTCGACGGTCACCGGCACGTACACCTTCTGCGACGGCAAGGTCACCGGGACGACGGCAAGGCGTGTTCGCCGGGACGTGGACGCAGACGTGGCCCTGCGGCAATGCACGGGTCGCTAACGGGCGGTTCGTGCTGAGGCTCAATTCCGGCGATGCCGTGTTCACCGGGCAATGGGGATTCGGCGCGAGCTCGACCGACACGACGCCGTTCCAGCAGGGTTGGAGCGGAACCCTCCAGAGTCTCGTCGTTATGCCTGCCAAGACGCAGACCGGGCCATGGAGCGGCATCTGGACCCAGACACTCCCCGGTGCCACGGGCACTCCGCTCTATCTCATCCAGCGGACGGGCAGCCGGACGATCTGGGGTCGGTACACCTTCTGCGACGGTGTGGTGCGCGGGAAGGTGAGCGGCGACACCGTGGCGGGCACGTGGACGCAGAAGCCAGGCTGCGGAGGCGAGCTCACCGATGTCGGAGGGTTCGCGTTCAAGCTCAACGGGTCCGGCAGGAAGTTCGCCGGCACCCGGGGTTACGGCAAGAGCGCTACCGATTCGCACGGCGGTTCGAACGTCTGGAGCGGGATCCTCCAACACCGCTGAGGTCGGGGCGCCGAGCGTCACCGAAGGACACCGCAGCTCGTGGGCGAAGGAAGCTCCCTCGATGAGCTGGAATCGCGGTGAGCTTTGGCTCGACACGGACATGCTCTGGTTCCGTGAGCGGTCTCTCGTGCCGGCCTTCTCCGGGATGGGGCCGTTGCCGTCGTTCGGCCCGCCGCCGGGGCTGATCGCCTCCCGCCAGCGCAGGGCGGCGCGGTATCACCGCCGGAACATGCGCAGGGTGCGGGCGACCGTGCTCGTTCTCTCGCCTGCGGTGATTCTCCCGCTCGCGGCGCACCGCTACGGCGGCAAACACGCGAAGATCGTGATCGAGGACCCACCGAGCCTGACTTTCCGGATCGACCCGCGGCTCCTCGAGTCCGGCGACCGCCCGGGCGTGGGCGAAAGCGCGCGAGATCGCACGCCGAAAGCGAAGAGCGCGCACCGGCGCGCAGTGGCCACGGGCGTGTTCCCCCAGGTCGAATGGCACCACGCGACCTCGGTCGGCCTGCCGTACGACGGCCGCCTGATCGACGGCACCCAGCTCCCGATCGAAGGGCCGAACTGGGTCACCTGGGATCCGGTCACCGACAGCGTCCCGAACGAGCCGCGACCGGCTCTACGGCAACGAGCACACGATCCGCGCGATCATCTCGGTGATCGACGCGTACCGCGCCGCGAACCCGGACGCGCCGCGCGTCGTCGTCGGCGACATCAGCTGCAAGGGCGGCGGGCCGATGGACGACGAGCACGTCTCCCACCAGAACGGGCTCGACGTCGACATCTACTACCCGCGGCTCGACGGGACGCTGCGCGAGCCGCCGTCGTCGCCCGACCAGATCGACCGCCCGCTCGCGCAGGACCTCGTCGACCGCTTCGTCGCGGCCGGCGCGCAGATGATCTTCGTCGGCTTCTCGACCGGGCTCCACGGGCCCGTCCGGGGTCGTCATTCCGTACCCGAACCACGACAACCACATGCACGTCCGCTTCCCGCCGCCCGGCGGTTGAGAGGCCTCCGGCGCCGAGCATCGGGGCTGCCGGACTTCGTGCTCACGGGGTCGGGTGTCTCGGTCGAGACACCGATCGACGCCGGCACCGGGACGGCGGCGGAGGCCACGGTCACCTTCCAGGCAGGCTCGACATACGTTGCGCTCGACCGCAGCCAACCCGTTCTTTCGAAGATCACGTTTACGACCGCGAGCTCTGGAACCGCGGGCCTCGTAAGCGGCCCGGCGAGCACGGCCAAGGCGGGAGCGGTTGACAAATCAACCGATGTCGTGGGGTCGGCCACGACGAAGACGACGACGCGCGCGGTCGACCGCGGCACGCTGGTCGGGAAGATCAGCTCGACCGGCACGGTCACACTGACCTACCAGGGTCGCGTCGTGAGCTCACTCGAGGCCGGGCTCTACAGGGTCTCCGTGACGGATGCGAGCAAGCAGAGCGGCTTCGTCATCCAGCAGATCCACAAGGTGGCGACGGCAGTCAGCACCGCCACGTTCACGGGCAAGAAGTCGAAGACGCTCAACCTGAGCAAGGGCCAGTGGATCTTCTATCCATCGTTCATCGGACAGAGGACGTATTTCGTCGTCGTCGGATCCTGACAAGCAACTCCTGCGGACGTCGCGAATCCCTCGACTGAGCGATCGGCGACCGCGGCCCTGGACGCCGATGAAGTGCCGTGGCGTCCGCCCTCCCCGTCTACACCGGGCCGTTCGGCCCGGAGCAGGCCGAGCGTCTGCTTTGGCGCGCAGGCTTCGGGCCCCGGAGCGGAGAGGCGGAGCATCTGGCCGCGAAGGGACTGCAGGGCGCGGTCGACTCGCTCGTCCATCCACCGGCGACCGACAAGCTCGTCGGTAAGCCGCCGGTTGTCGACGGAGCGCCGATCGCCCCGAAGGACGCCTTCGGCCACGACCACCTCTGGTGGCTCGACAAGATGGTGCGAACCTCGCGCCCGCTCGTCGAGCGGATGACGCTGATCTGGCACGACTGGTTCGCGACGTCGAACGTCACCGTGGGAAGCCAAAAGCTGATGCTTCAGCAAAACGACCTTTTCCGCCACATCGGGCTCGGCTCGTTCGAGGGGCTGGCGATGCGGGTGACGATCAACCCGGCGATGCTGCTTTATCTGAACGGCTTGAACTCGATCAAGGGCTCGCCGAACGAGAACTACGGGCGCGAGATGATGGAGCTCTTCACCCTCGGCCACGGGAGCGGCTACACCGAGACCGACGTCCGTGAGCAGGCCCGCGCCCTAACCGGCTGGACCGCCAACTGGAAGAACGGGCGCCGGCTACGTCGATTTCCGCTTCAAGGCTGAGAACCACGACGCCGACATGAAGGTGATCTTCCACAAGGTCGGGCCCTTCAACTGGAAGAACGCGGTTCGGCTCTGCATCGAGCATCCCGCGCATGCCGGCTACTTCGTGAACCGCCTCTGGAGCTATTTCATCCCGGTTCCGCCCGATCCCAAAACGGCCGCGCTGCTCGAGGCGCTCTACATCCACTCCGGCCACCAGGTCCGGCCTGTCGTCACGGCGATCCTGCGGCATCCGCTCCTCTACGACGGGCCACGAATGGTCAAGTCTCCCGTGGTCTACACCGCCGGGCTCCTGAGGATGCGCGGCGACCGGATCGAGACCGAGGACTGGATCTACCTCGACGCGATGGCAGGGCAACAGCTCTTCTACCCGCCGAACGTGAGCGGCTGGGACGACACTCGTTGGCTCGACACATCGACGTTCCGGGCCCGCTGGCTGATCGCGCGGCGCGCGCTCGAGAAGCACTCCTTCAACCCCGACCACGCCGGCCCGGGTGAGCGGCCGCCGGCCGACCCGACTGTGCTCGTCAACAAGGCGCTCGGCTGGTGGAACTCGTTGAGCGTCTCCCCGCACACGCACAGCGCGCTCCTCGACTACGCCACGAAGACGATGTCAGCCGCCATCGCCGACCAGGATCGCCAGAAGAGCTTCCCGATCATGACCTACAACGCGCTCCGCCACCTCGCCGCGGTGTCGCCGGAGATGCAGACCTCATGACTCACCACTGCAAGGAATTCTCCCGTTCGTCGCTGCTCAGGCAGGGGATTGCCGAGGCCGGTCGTGGGCTGCCCGCGATCGAGACCGGAATGCCTCTCCCCGCCGGAACCGGGCTCGACCGCAGAACATTCCTCTCCCGGACGCTCGGCGCAGCGCTGACGGTCTACGGAGCCTCCGCGCTCGGCCCGCGGGCCTTCGATGCCGCCATCGCGCGCGCATCGGCCGCGGGCCGGTCGGAGCGTGTACTCGTATCGGTGTTCGCTCCGGGCGGTTGGGACGCGCTCTCGGTGCTCTATCCGAACGGCGATCCGCACTATCGCAGGCTCCGGCCCGAGATCGCTCTCAAGCCGGAGGACGGGCCGGTGTTCAAGAGCGACTCGCGCCTGCACTGGCATCCGTCGCTCGAGCCGTTCGCGAAGATGCACGACCACGGAAAGATCACCGTCTTCCCGGCGATCGGTTACACGCACCCGGACCAGTCCCACTTCACATCGCGCCACTACTGGGAGGTCGGAGCTCTCGATCCGCAGCAGGGCGCAGGGTGGCTAGGCCGCGTGCTCGACGTGATCGGCGACGAGGAAAACGCGATGCAGGGGCTCTCGCTCGACCAGTCCCTGCTCCCGTCGCTCGCGACTGCGCATGTCCCGGTCGCGACGCTGACCGACCCGACCGACTACGGCTTCGACTCGCACAACGTCTGGGACGTCCCGGGGACGCTTCTACCCGACGCGATGGGAGCGCTCGGCGGCCTCACCGATGCCACCGATCCGTTCCTCGACCGCTGCGAGCAAGACGGCCCACGACTCCGACCAGCTACGACGGCAGCTCGGCCGCTTCATCGGCCAGGACGGGCAGGCGCACTACAACACGAAGGTCAAGTATCCGGACGGCGACTTCGCACATCGTCTCGCAGGGCTCGCGGCACTGCTCCACGCCGGGTTTCCGATCCGTGCAGCCGCGCTACAGGCCCCGGGCGAGTTCGACACACACTCGGAAGAGGGGGGGCCTCTCGCCGACGGGCTCCAGCAGACAGCGCAGGCGCTCGCCGCCTTCCAGGCAGATCTCGAGCAGCGCCACCTCGGCTCCCGCGTGCGGACGCTGCTCTGGAGCGAGTTCGGCCGCCGTGCCGAGCAGAACGATTCCAACGGCACCGATCACGGCGCGGCGGGCGTCGCGTTCATGATGGGCGAGAGCCTGCCGCACAAGATGATCGGTGAGTTTCCCGGACTCGGTCGCGGCGGCCTCGACCGTGACGGGAACCTCAAGGAGACCGTCGACTTCCGCGCCGTGTATTCCTCGCTCGCCGAGCAGTGGTTCCATGTCGACGCCGAGCGGGTGCTGCCGGACGCGAAGAAGATGCCGCGGTTCAACCTCGTCTGATGCGCCGCGTCGCTCTCCTGCTCGCAGCGCTCGGAATCGCATCGATGCTCGGCGCTGTGCCCGCCAACGCCGCACCGGCACGGCTGCAAGTCGTCGAGAAGGAGTACTACCTGACGCTATCCCGGCTACGCGTCCCGCACGGGAAGGTGATCCTGCAGGTGGTCAACTTCGGCATGGACAACCATGATCTCGTCGTCCAGAACAAGGCCGGAAAGACATGGAAGTTCGCTGTGCTGGCTCCCGAGGCGCATGCGACCCAGACCATGACGCTGACGCCCGGCAAGTACACGCTCTCGTGCTCGCTCCCGGGCCACCGCGCACTCGGGATGGTCGCAACTCTGACCGTCACCGGATAGCCCGCCCGACCTTGCTCGGGCCGAGCGTCCGGCCGGCGACGGTACCGTTGCAGGGATGGTGACGCCGGAAGAGATCGCGGAGATCACGATCTTCGCGGAGCTCGGCGAGTCGGAGCGCGCGCGGCTCGCGCGCTCGGTGGCCGACATCAGCCTCGTGGCGGGCGAGTACGCGGCTCACGAGGGCGGGGAGCGGGCGTTGTTCGGCCTGCTCGAAGGACGGATCGAAGCGGTCAAGACGACGGACGGCATCGAGACAGTAGTCGGCGTACGGCACCCAGGCGACGTGTTCGGCGAGGTACCGATCACGCTCGGAACCGTCTTTCCGGTCGCATTCCGGGCCGCCGCGCCGTCGCGTGTCATGCGGCTCGCTCCGCACGACTATTACATGGTCGCGGCGTCTGCTCCCGGCGTCGCGATCGAGATCGGCAAGCTCGCCGGGAACCGGATCGGCGGCGCGAGCGGTCTTGCAGGTCTCGCAGCTGCGCCACCGCCACCTCGCGCCGTCGTGGTCGGGCAGCGCTGGGACGCTTCTTGTTCGGAGCTCCGGCACTTTCTCGACCGCAACCAGATCTCGTTCAAGTGGATCAGCCCCGACGAGCCCGACCTTGTCGGGTACTGGGACGGTCCCTTCCCTCCGGAACAGGATTGGCCGGCGATCCAGTGCGTCGGCGGCTCCACGGTCGCTCGCCCCGATCTCCGGCACGTGGCCGATCTGCTCGGGCTGACCACCGAGCCCGCGGAACCCAACTATGACACCGTAATCGTCGGTGCCGGCCCGGCAGGGCTCGCCGCAGCGGTGTACGGAGCCTCAGAAGGGCTCAGCACCCTCGTGGTCGAGCGCGAAGCCCCCGGCGGTCAGGCCGGGACCTCGTCCCGCATCGAGAACTACCTCGGGTTTCCCTCCGGCGTATCCGGGGACGAGCTTGCAAGCCGGGCCCTGCAGCAGGCGCGCAGGCTCGGCGCCGAGATCCTCGTGACCCGCTCGATCGCGCGGATCGACGCTTCAAACCGCGACGTCCATCTCGCCGACGGGGGAGTTGTACAGGCTCGCTCGATCATCCTCGCGACCGGCGTCTCGTGGCGCAGGCTGGGGATCGGCGGGTTCGAGCGGCTCGGCGGAAAGGGAGTCTTCTACGGCGCCTCACGGAGCGAGAGCTCCAACACCCACGGCCTCGACGTCCATATCGTCGGCGCCGGCAACTCCGCCGGCCAGGCAGCGATGCACTTTGCGAACTACGCTCGCAGCGTGACGATCCTCTGTCGCGGCGACCGGCTCGACAAGAGCATGTCGAAGTACCTGATCGATCAGATCGCAACGCGGCCGACGATCCGGCCCCTGTTCAACAGCGAGGTTGTTCACGCTCACGGCGAGCAAGCACTCGAGGCGATCGACATCCTGGATACGCAGACGGGGGAGACGACCACTGTCGACTCCGGCGGGCTGTTCATCTTCATCGGCGCCGATGCCGAAACCGCGTGGCTGCCGCCCGAGATCGCCATCGACGAGCACGGCTATGTGCTCACCGGTCCGGATCTCCAGGCCGCGCGCCAATGGAAGAGCAAGGATCGCGACCCGTACCTGCTCGAATCGAGCGTTCCCGGGATCTTCGCCTGTGGCGATGTGCGCTCGAGCCCCGTGAAGCGTGTCGCGGCGGCGGTTGGCGAGGGGAGCATGGCGATAGCGTTCGTCCATCAGCACCTCAAGGCCGCGACCCGGAATCGGGTCGCTTCCGGCCCGGGGCATCTCGACCAAGGAGGAGAGGCGTGATCGGAAACGGCAGGATCTCAGCTGTTGTCTGCTCGACGGATCTCGAGCGGAGCCAGGAGTTCTACGAGCAGAAGGTCGGCCTGACCCTCTCGCCCGAGACGATCCCGAACCATCTGCTCTTCGACTGTGGCAACGGCACGACGCTGCTTGTCTACGGGCGGCCGTCCGAGAACAAGGCCGATCACACGCAGGTCCGGTTCTGGTCGAGTGACGTCGGGGCCGACGTCGCGGCGCTGGTCGCGCGTGGCGTGAGCTTCGAGGACTACGACTTCCCGGCTCTGAAGACGGTCGACCATGTCGCGACGACCGCCGGTATCGGCAAATCTGCGTGGTTCAAGGACCCGGACGGAAACACCGTCGCACTGTTCCAGCCGGAATAGCGTCCGGCAGGGTTCGACCTGGGCCGTGTCTAGGATCCG
Organism: uncultured Actinomycetota bacterium; assembly: GCA_963735535.1. Lineage (GTDB taxonomy): Bacteria > Actinomycetota > Thermoleophilia > Gaiellales > Gaiellaceae > PALSA-600. The sequence continues at coordinate 65,998 of CAVTLL010000011.1, forward strand.
AATCGTGCGACTGCGGCGGTCCACCATCGTCGCCCTGTCGGCGGCGCTCGTCGCGATGGGCGCATGCGCGTCCGCAGGGGCGTACAACACGACCGATCCGACTGTCTTCGCGCCGCACTGCCTAAATCCGCTGCATCGCAACCACAAGCATTGCCTCGATGGGGCCACCGTCGGCGGGGTGACGCTGAACGGCAGCTCGCACACCGCCGATCCCGGTAGCGGTGAGCGGTACACGTTCACGGTCTCGACGCCGCCACGTTGCGTCGGGGCGCTGAAGAAGGGCATGGCGCCCTGCACGACGGCGATCAACTGGGGCGTGCTCTACGGCGCCTCGCTCGCCGACTGGGGCATTGCGGTGAGCGACACGGTCGAACCACAGTCGATCGAGGGCTGCGACGGAAACGACCGGACCTGCTCGTTCACCGTCAGCTATGCCACGCCCGCCGGCCCGGCGCTGCCGAACGGCACGGCGCTGCGGGTCACGGCGGTGGCCGAGGTCGTCGGCCTCCCGTGCGGCAAGGCAAGCTTCGGGCTACTGCGAGCACTGGATGGACTGGCAGCTGCAGGCTGCAACGCATCCTCACCGACGCTCGAGGTCGACTGGTCGATGCCGTCGCGGCTGACCGACGCCCGCGCGGCGAGCTTCAGCGACGGCAGCTACGGGCTCGGCTCCTCCGACTACACCGATCCGCCCGGGTGGGAGCGTCAACCTCTTCCTGACCGACGGCTCGAAGCCGATGTGCCCGTCGGGGAGACGTTCACTGGACGCTGAGCGGAAACGGCGAGACGCTGATGCTGCCCGCCGACGGCTGCAAGGTCACCGCGACCGTGAAGAAGCTCGGCAGCTACGCCGTCACGGCGGAGGAGCTGAAGGGCGGGGTGCCCGACGGGACGAAGGCGGCCAACGAGAAGGTGGTCGTGCGCGACTGGCTGATCGTGGCGCTCGGCGACTCGAACGGCTCGGGGCAGGGAAATCCGCCGTACCTCTACCCGCAGTGCGACCGGAGCGTGATCTCGTACCAGTTCCAGACGGCGCAGTACATCGAGGATCACGACCCGCGCTCGAGCGTCACCTTCCTCTGGGCAGCCTGCTCCGGAGCCCGGAGCGACCAGCTCTGGCGGAACACCTACGAAGGACAGGAGCCCGGCCAGGGGACGACGCTGCCGCCGCAGCTCGACCAGATCCATTCGCGTCTCGTTCCGAGCAACCGCAAGGTCGACGCGGTGATCATGTCCGTCGGGATCAACGACCTCTTCTTCGGGCAGATCATGGGCTTCTGCACGACCTACGACACACCGGCCGCCCCCAAGGCGCTCTGGGGCTCGAGCTGCGAGAAGGCCCACGTCGCCAAGAGCATCGACTCGCAGGGTTACGTCGAGCGAGTACTCGCAGTCGAGGAGCGCGAACGACCCGACGCTCGAGCAGGAGACCGCCGACCGGGTCAAGGAGCTTCCGACCGACGTTCCGGCTGCTCGACAAGCAGCTCGACGAAGCTCGATCCTGCGCATGTCTTCGCCACGCAGTACCCGGACGAGACGACCGATTCGGACGGCAGCATCTGCAACGGCACGGGGCCGCCTCCACGGCTTCCGTCCACCGTCTGGAGCTGGCTGAAGGCCGTCGGCGCCCAGCTGAACAGCGCGGTCGGGAAGACGACGGGGCTCGGCTGGACACCGGTCACCGGCATCGCCCAGGAGTTCACGGGCCACGGCTACTGCTCGCCCGAGACGTGGTTCCGCACGGTCGCGCAATCGGTTATCTCGCAGCACAACGCCGTTCGGCAGCTTCCACGCCAATCCGGCCGGCCAGGCGATCACGTTCCAGCACACGCGCGACGCCGTCTGCCAGGCTCTCTACGGGAACCCGGCCTGCGACGGAAACCCGAAGTAGGTCAGATGCCCGTCAGCACCGGCAGCCGGCCGACGCGCACGGCGTAGGCGAAAGTCTCGAAGTCGCGCTCGTTCTGATCGGCATAGGCGACCGCGAAGTCGGCGACAGCGCGGTCGAAGATGTCGCGGCGCCCCACATACGTCGCGATCGCGATCCGGTCGCCGGAGCGAGCATGGGCGCGAGCGAGAGTTGCGCCGCAGAGGCGAGCGTAGAGCTCGGCGCCGCCCGGGCGAAAGTTTTCCACCTCGACGCTGCCCTTCCAGTCGTGGAGCTGGCGCACGTAGTAGTCGCGGTCGATGCCGTCCAACCCGTTGACCGTCTGCCAGCCGAGGAAGATGTCGCTGGCCGCCTGCATCAGACGCTGACCGACCACGATCCGCTCGCCGTGGTGGGAGTAGGCGCTCCGACCCACGTACCGCTCGAGCGCCGAGGACTCCGCCTCCTTCACCTGCAGGAACAGCGGATCGCGGTCGTCGCTGCCAAGCAGCAGGAGGATGTAGCAGCGGGTGCCGACGCTGCCCACGCCGACGACCTTGCGGGCCGCGTGCACGACCCTGTACTCCTCGATCGGATGATGGTGGTCGTGCATGAGCGTCTGCCGGTACGACCCGAGCAGACGGGTGATCACCTCGTTCGTCTCCTCCCAATCCGAGCCGGGCTGGACGAACTCCTCGACGGGGACGATCAGCGGCGGGTCGGCCACGATGCGCAGCTCGCCGTCGACGGTGTCGGTCCGCTTGGCCAGGACGCGGATGTGATCGCGCGCAAACGCCTGCTCGACCCGGCGCTCAGCCGCTTTCGCCTCGCTCTTCGACAGCGCTCCCCTGGCTGCGGCTTCGTGCACGCCCGCAAGCAGACGTTCAACCTCGAGGTGCGCGTACCAGGCCTCGAGGGTGCTCATCCGGGCCGACCTCAACATCCGACGACGGTACTGACGAACGCAGGCGCGCACGATGCAGCGGCGTTCGGTCTTGCTGAAGCTGAGCTCCCGCCCGAGGATCTCGAAGCTTGCGGCAAGTCGTTTCACGTCCCATTCCCATGGCCCGGGGAGCGTCTCGTCGAAGTCGTTCACGTCGAACATCAGTTGCCGTTCGGGTGACCCGAACAGGCCGAAGTTCGACAGGTGTGCGTCGCCGCAGAGCTGCGCGTGGATGCCTGAGTCCGGAGTCCCGGCCAGGTCGCCCGCCATGATCGACGCGGCGCCGCGGAAGAACGAGAGCGGGGAGGTGAGCATCCTGCCGTAGCGGATCGGGACGAGCCCCTGAACACGGTTCGCGGCCTCCTCCTCGAATACCGCGATCGGATCGCGCCGGTCGGAGGCCGGCGCCCAGGCGCCGTGGCTCGACCGTGGCGCACGCGTGCGTGCCACTTTGCCGAGCGCGACGCGCTCTTCGCGGGACAGGACGGGCTTGCCGGGTGCGACGGTCTCCTTCAACTCGCGCTCCTTCCTTTGGCTACGGCCTCTCCCCAGGTGCCGGGGGTGATTCCGAAGGCCTGCTTGAATTGGCGGGTCAGGTGGCTCTGGTCCGAGAACCCGGCCTCCGCGGCGGCGCGTACGAGTGGGACGCCTCTTGCGATGGCCGCGCGTGCCAGGTCGAGGCGTCGCATCGTCCGGTAGCGGTCGGGGCTCGTCCCGAAAGCACGCCGGAAGTGCCTGGCGATCGCAAAGCGGTCGAGGCCGGCGATCCGCTCGAGCTCGGCCGCCGGCGTCTGCTCGTTTGCGTGCGCGGCGAGGTGGTCCCGCACCAGCTCGACGGCGCGCAAGGCAATCGGCTCCGAAGAGCCGGTGGGACCAGCGAGCGCCTGCAGCACGTCGGCGACAGATGCGGCGATCTCGGCGCTTCCGAGATCGCTGATCGGCTCGTCGATGTCGGTGAGCAGGCGCACGATCTCGGATGCCGCAGGCGTCGCGCTCTGGACCGGGTCGTCGACAAAGGGAAGCGGCGCGTCGTCGAGCGCCCGGCGGATCAGGTCGGGCTCCACGTAGACGATGCGATAGCGGAATCCCTCTTCCGTGGCGGGCCCGCCGTCATGAAGCTCGTCGGGGTGGAGGACGTGCAGCTGGCCCGGGAGCGCGATCCGCTGCGCTCCGCGATAGCGGAACGCCTGGACGCCGCTGCAGGTGATCCCGACTGCATAGGTGTCGTGGCGGTGCAGGTCGAACGCGCGCTCCGAGAAGAACGCCTCCGCACGTTCCAGCCCAGGCGCACCGGCACCGGGCCGGATCCAGTCGCACGATCGTTCAAGACCGGCGCCGACCGCCCCTCGTAGCGTCTCCTGCATGGGCAAACCGTATCGAGGCGGCTGAGTGAGCGGACCGCTTGTCGCCCTGTTAGCTGAGCTCGCTCGCGATCATGGGAAGCCCGGGCCCGGCCACGATCAGCCTCACCGCGGTCGGCTCGGCGCACGGCGTTCGCCGATCGCTTGGCTATCTCGCGGGAATCGTCCTCGGAACGACGATCGTCCTGCTCGCAGTGGCGAGCGGAGTCACCGCCGTCCTGATTGCCCTGCCCGCGGTTGGGCCGGTTCTGATCGCGGCTTCGGTTCTCTACATCCTGTGGCTTGCCTTTCACATCGCGACCGCGCCCGTCGTCCTGGAACGAGAGGACGGGGCGCCCGCGCCGGGGCTGAAAGGAGGCACGCTGCTCGGAGTCGCAAACCCGAAGGCCTGGGTTGCGATTGCGGCCGTGTTCGCGAGCGCGCATCTCACGGCCGGCGCAGCTCTCGATGCGGGGTCGAAGGTGGGGGTGCTCACGGCCATGATCGTGCTGATCAACGGTGGCTGGCTGCTGGCGGGCGCAACACTCGCCCCGGTTCTTCGAGACCCGCGCCGTGCGCGTGTCTTGAACATCGTGCTCGCCGTCGTGCTCGTCGTGGCGGCTGTCGCCGCCCTGCTCGACTAGAGGGCGTCAACGACCGGGATCGCCTGCACCGGCGAGGCACCGGTGAGCGCCCCGGATCGGACGATCGCATCCCTCCGCTTACCCGCCTGGGCAAGAGCAACGACCTCCTCGGGCACATGTCCGGGGTCGGTGGGATGTGACCGGCGCCGCCCATCGGCGCGGAGATCTGGCGGGCACGGCCCTGACTCATCGCCAGGATGTGGTCTTCGATGTAGTCGAGGCGGCTGTTGATCAACTCCAGCGCGTCGCGCGTCTCATCGTCAATCTCCCGCTCCTCTCGCCCACATAGTGAGCTCCCGCCGCCAACAGTAGATTCTCCCGATGGCTGCCGGTGCGCTGGCTTTCGTCGCTGCAGTTCTCTTCGCGCTCGGCGTCGTCCTGCAGCAGCGCGGGGCAATGGCGGCGCCGAGAGCCGGAAGCGCGGGCTTCCTGGGTTCGATCTTCACGAACTGGGTCTGGCTTGCCGGCGGAGCCGCGCAGGTCGTCGGCTGGATCGTTCAGGCGGTCGCGCTCGACCTTGGCTCGCTCTTCCTCGTACAGCCGATCATCTCGCTCCAGGTCGTGTTCGCACTCCCGCTCGGAATGGCGCTCACCGGGCAGATCGTGCGCCTGGCGCGAATGGCTCGGGGCGGTGGGGGTCGTGGTCGGGCTCGCGGTCTTCCTGACCGCGAGCGATCCCTCCGCAGGGCGCGACGACGCCCCCGGACGGACCTGGTTCATTGCAAGCCTCATCGTCGTTGCGCTATCGGTGGCCGTCGCCATCCTCGGCGTGCACCGGCGCCCGGCTGCGAGGGCCGCGTTCTTCGGTACCGCCGCCGGCATTCTCTTCGGCTTCCAGGCCGCGGTGACGAAGGTCTTCACGCAGGTCGTTCCCGACGGACTCGGTGCGATCCTCCACAACTGGTCGACATACGCGCTGATCGTCTCCGCGCTCGTCGGGTTCTACTTCGCCCAGGTCTCGCTTCAGGCGGGTGTTCTCGCTCCGGCGGTCGCGACGACCAACGTCGCCAACCCGACTACGAGCATCGTCCTCGGGGCGGGTCGTCTTCGAGGAGGTGCCGGCGCGGAGCTCGGGCGCGGAAGCGGCGCGGTCGAACGGCCGCACCGCCTCGCGCGACCTTTCGACTGCTGACGATCTGACCGCGAATCTCGCCGTTCGGATTCTTGGCGGTGTGAACGTTGACGTACAGGCCGTGCTTGCCGGCCATCGCAGCCGCGGACGAGGAGACGGCCTCCGTCCCGATCCGGTCAGCTTCCCGAACGTGGCGTCCACTTGAGCTTCGCTCCGGTCAGCGTGGCCCTGAACGTTCCGGTGGCGGCGGAGTCCTTCACGACCTGCTTCGGAATCTCCTGCGACGCGGAGAGCGTGGCCGACCAGGACGATTACCGCCTTGTTGCGTCGGGTTAGACGGTGAACTGGCCGTCGCGATAGATCGTCTTCGTGCGGCCGCTGGGGAGCGTCGCAGTGACCTCGCGGCGTGCAGTCGAGACGATGTCGGTGTGCACCGACGACTCGTTGAAACCGAGCCGCTTCCAGTCGCGGCTCGTCTGGGCCGCGATGTCGCCGGTGAATGCCTGCCGGTAGGCGCTGCCGATCGCGAGATGGAAGTTCCCCTGCGGCCCGCCGCGGTTCTCGTCGTAGAGCGTCTCGGCCATGAAGCGCGTGATTCGGCTCATCCGGCCGTCGGTCAGCGAGATCTCGCCGACGCGCTTTGCGCCCTCGTCGCTCGCGATCATCGCGTGCAAGAGGTGCTCGCTCCGTGTTGCGGACGCCTCAACGATCACGCCGCGCTCGAACCGAAGCTTGACGCCGTCGATCATGCTCCCGTAGCGGTGGAGCGGCTCCGTGAAGGCGACCGAGCCCTCGGTGCCGCGCCAGTCCGGTGTGGTGAAGATCTCGAAGCTCGGGATGTTGTGGCCGGTTCCGCCGAGCCATTGTCGTGTCGGGCCGACCGTGAAGTGGAGGTCGATCCCTTCGCCCTCGACGTGCAGGCGGTCAATCTGGAGCTTATTCAGCCGCTGCTTGACGCGGCGGATCTCCTTGAACACCTCCCGCCAGCGCTTGATCGGGCTGGGATCGTCGAGGAAGCACGCCTCGATGATCTGGCCCCAGTACTTCTCATGCGAGAGCCGCGCCTCCTTGGCCATCGCCGGCGTCCCGTAGAGCCCGAGCGTCCACGAGTAGCGCCCCTCCGCCTCTTTTTTCGCGATCCACTCTCGGTACGGGCGGATCGAGCGGCGGCCGACGAGAAGCTTCTCGGGGTCGATACCCTCGAGCTGGTGCGGATCCTCGGTGGCGATCACCGCGATCCGGTGGTCGATCGTCGCGGCGAGCCCACGGTAGTAGGCGCGGGGGAACGCAGAGAGCTGCTCGATCGAGGCGATCTCGAGCGCCGAGCGTGAGGTTCCGCTCGGTGAGTAGTCCCCGAGCGTCGTTCCGCCCGAGCGCAGCACGGCGTCTCGGAGCGCAACGTAGAGCGGCTTCGCAACGTCGCCCGAGGAGATCATCACGACATTGCCCCTCGATACTCCCCGCCCCTCGTTGAGAGCGAAGTTGACGAGCACGTCGGCGTAGCGCTCGATGATCTCCGGGGGCGGTTGGTAGGCCACCGCCGGACAATAGCGTCGTGTCCCGACCACGCGAGCCAACCTTCTGTAACTAGGTTGCGAGGATGCTCTCGAGTAGCCGTGCCAGGTGGCTGGCACTTCTCGTCGTCTGCCCGGGCGACCTGATGATCGTCCTCGACGTGACGATCGTGAACGTTGCCCTGCCCTCGATCAGGTCGAATCTCGACTTCAGCGCGTCCGCCTCCGGATAGGCCCAGTCCTTTACCTAGACCTCACAGGTTTTCCGGTGTTTGCTAAAGAGGCACGCCCAGAATGGCCCCGAAGAGGCAAACTCTTGGTCGATGCCTGAGGAGGACGCCCCCACGGTGATCAGCGCCCAGTCCGGCAACCGCGCCGAAGTCGCAGCAGACCCGGCCGACGATTGGCTTTCGGGCGCCTCCGAGCTCGACTGGTTTGACGAGCTGGACGGGCCGCCGCGGGCGCGTCCAACAGCAACCGCCGGTACGTCCACCGGCGCGCCGGTGGTGGACGGGCCACCGCCGGTCGACGACGTGATCCGCCGGCGTCGGGCGATTGCCCTCGTGGCGGGTCTGGCTGTGCTCGTGGCCGTCGTGCTGATCTGGCTGTTCGTTCTCGACGCGGGAGGCAAGGACACGCCGGCCGTGACGGTGCCGCCGACGACCGCGCCTGTCACCACGACGCCGACCGGGACGACGACGCCCACCAGCCCGACCACTACCTCTGTGACGACGACGACCGCCACGCCGCCGGCCACGGGCGGCACGATCACGGTGACGCTGCCGGCTGCCGGGAAGATCCAGCCGGGCGACACGAGCCTCGAGGTCAAGACCGTCCAGCAAGCCCTGAACCAGCTCGGAACGGCTCAGCTGACGGTTGACGGCATCTACGGTCCGCTCACTCAGCAGGCGGTGAGCGCGTTCCAGCAGGCGAACGGCCTGACCGTCGACGGCATCGTCGGGCCCCAGACCTCCCAGGCGCTCAACACCGCTCTAGCGGCGCAGGGATAGCGTCCTTAAGGGCGGCGGTAGCTGATCGTGCGGCTGAATGCGCCGAGATAGCCGGGACCGGCCTGGTTCACGCTCATCGCGACGCGCACCGTGGAAGAGCCGTGCGGGAGCGTCGACGAGGCGAAGGTCGTTGCTGACTTGCTGTTCAGGCGGACCTTCGCAACCGTCTTCCAGTGGTTTCCCGACAGCAGCACCTGGAGCTGAACCTGCTTGCCTTGGAAAGACGAGCCCGCGACGACCCTCGTCGTCAAGCGGTGCTGGGTGATCACGCGCAGTGACATCGCGGGCCGGACCCCGATCGTCACAGGACCGCTCGTGCCATCGGGGGTGCTCGCCTCGTAGGCGGTCTGAAGCGTGGGCTTCGCCTGGTACGTCCACGAGCCTCCAGCGCCCGTGAGCGCGGTGCCCACGGTCTTGAACGACGTGGTGCCGAAGGCCTCGGAGAGGATCGTCACAGTTACCCCGGACTGCCTGCTCGCGACGGCGCCCGACAGCGTCGCGTAATGGCCGTAGACGAGCTGAACCGTGGAGGGCGCGATCGTCACGGCAGTGACGGTCGTGAACGTGACGTCGCTTCCGAAGGTCGTCCCCGAGTTGCTCGCCCCGACCAGACGATAGTGGTAGGTCGTGCCGGCCTTGAGGCTCGTGATCGCGGCCGAGACGCCGGTCGCCGCCGTGCCGGAGCCCGCGCTCTTCGTGGACGTCTTCGAACCATACGATGCACTCGGGCCGTACTGGAAGTACCAGTTGGTCGAGCTTCCCTGCGGGTTCACCGCGCCGGTGAGCGTGGCCCCGCTCGTCGAGGCGCCCTGGGCCGAGCCGGTTTGCACTACAGGCGGACCGGCGCTGCCAAAGCTGAGGTCGCTTCCGGTGGAGGTGCCCGCCGTGCTCGAGCAGGAGACACGGAAGTGGTAGATCCCGGAGCCGAGACCGCTGACCGTGGCCGACACGGTGACCGCCTTCGTGCCCGAGCCGGCACTGACCGTCGCAGACTTCGACCCGTAGCTCGTCGACGTTCCGTAATCGAAGAAGCAGGTTGTCGCCACGCCGTTTGGGATCACCGAGCCGTTCAGCTTCGCGCCCGACGAGGTGATCGAGCTGGCGGCCTTCGTGGTTGCGCTCGGGCCCATGGTCGCGGTGAAGGTGGCGTCGTTACCGTTAGTCGTCCCGCCGGTCGAGGCCGCGACGAGCCGGTAATGGTAGGTCTGGCCGGTCTGGAGGCCCGAGATCGCGGCCGAGACGCTCACCGGGTTCGAATCGCTCCCGCCGTTCTGCACGCCTGTCTTCGTCCCGTACGAGGTCGACTTGCCGTACTCGAAGTAGTAAGTCGTCGCCTGACCGTTCGCGTTGATCGACCCGTTCAGCGTCGCCCCGCTGCCACCGACTCCCGTCGCGGCGTTGGTGGTCACGGTCGGAGGGGCGGCCGAGGCGGTGTTGAAGATCCCGTCGGAGCCGTTCGTCGTGCCGCCGGTCGAGATCGCGACGAGCCGGTAGTGGTAGGTCGTTCCGGGCGCGAGGCCGGTCAGGTCACTCGAGACGCCGGTGTTCGCGGTTCCACTGCCCGCGCTCGTCGGTGAGGTACTCGTGCCGTAGGTCGTCGTCTTCCCGTAGTCGAAGTGCCACGTCGTCGCGATGCCGTTCGGATTGACGGTACCGCTCAGTGTGGCACTGGTGGCCGCTGTTGATGTGACAGGGCCGGTGATCCCGGTCGGCGCAGCCGCCGCTGCAATCGCACACACGGCCAGAGCCGCAGTTACCGCTCCAGCGGCTGCGAGGCTCTTCCGTGCGATGTGGCCCACCGTCGTCATCACCGTCGTAGGAGTATCCACGCGTCGTGAATAGAGTGCTAAGAAATGGGAAAGGTTCCGGGGTTGTCGAAACCGCGCAGTGCGGAGATTGCCTCGCCGACCGACCAGCACACCGACCCGGCGGAGCGGATCGCGCCGATCACGAACAGGTTCATCCCGTCGCCCGGCGCGTTGCCACGCCGCCGCTCGAGCCGCAGGTCGGTGACGAGCCCGACGATGCCCCGGTGGTAGCCGTCCCCGCCGCGGATGAGCTCCGCGAACGCACCGATCTCGGCAGCTGTGCCGTCGTCGATCACCGGGCCGTCGAGCCACGCGAGCAGCACGTTTGACGAACGCAAGCCGTCCCCGTCGACCCGGTAGATCTCGTCGGGCGTCAGCTCGCTGATCGCGTCGAAGTGCTCGTGCGGAACGAAGCAGTCGAACCCCTCGGCGCGCAGCCTCGCGGCGAGCTTGTCGAGCCAGTCCCGCTCGGCCTCCGAGAAAAGCGGCCCTGCGACGTAGATCTGCAACAGCTAGCCGTGCGTGAACACGCCGATCTGCAGCGAGCCATGCTCACAGACCGGTGTTGCAGGGGTGATCGGGACGACGGCGCTGCCACCCCCGGAGGGTGCGACCCTTAGCTTGTACGCAGTGCGCTCGCAGGCCCTTCCGGAAACGGGCTCGCCGGGGCCGGGGATGTCGGGTGAGAAGCGGGCCGTGAGAGTGGCGGTGCCGCCCGGCTTCAGCGGGACGAAGATCGCGCTGAGCGCACCGGGCATTCCGCTGAACCGCGCGTTGGTCGGTAGCTTCTTGCCGGCCGAGTCGAGCAAGGTCAGGGTGGGAAGGCCGGTGACGCCGCAGACCGTGTTCGAGCTGTTCCTGACGCGCAGCCGGTAGACGATGTTCCCGGCCCCCGCGCTGTTCGGGATCACCTTGAACGTCCCGGCGAGCATCGCGCCGGTACAGAGGCCGGTCGACGGCCGCGCGCTCGAGAGCGGCGCCAGAGCGGCGAATGCCACAGCCACGAGACCGACAGGAACCGCATTCCAAACGAGCTTCCTCAACAGGAAGAGAATATCGGCCTCGGGCGGGCAGCCGCCATAGGCGACACTTTGCGCCGTGCTCGATCCGGAACGCCTTCGCGAGAAGCTGGTCGCAGCCTGCGACGACGCGGGAATCGCGCCTGCATCGGTTGTCGCGTACGTCGTCGTCGCGCCCCGCCCCACAGGAACTACGCCGCTCGCCTACCTGCATCCCGCGGGCCTCGTCCGGTCAGAGACGGTTGCCGTCTTCCGGGCGGTCGGAGCCGAGCGTGTCGCCCGCACACAGTTCACCGCGCATCGGCTCGCTCTCTGGGGCGAGCTTCCCGGCATTCCGGATTGTGCGCTCGGGCCGATGCTGCGGCACGAGCTCGAGCACGCCCGCCGCTGGGAGCGGTCGGGGACACGGTTCTTCGAGGCCGACGAGCTGCTCCGCGCGGCCGTGCGCGGGGCAGGCGGGCACGTCTACGCGACCCTTCCGAGCGAGGTCGAGGCAAATGCGGCCTCTACCCTCTACGCGGAGCAGACGCTCGACTCGCGCGAGCTCGAGGAGGTGCGGGCGTGCGAGGAATGCGCGGCACTCGTCGCCCCGGAGCCGTCACCGCCCGACGTCGTCTCCGCCACGCTTGCAGAGCTGGCGGCCAGAGACGATTGGGGGCCTGACGCCGCCGAGCGCAGCAGGTACCTCGCCGAGGTCGGGCGCGACTGCGCAGCCTGGGATCCCACGGCCGCGCACGGCCTTCTCGACGGACGAGCGGGCCCCGAGATCGATCTCGTGCGGCTGTCCTAGGGCTTCCGGTTGATCCTCTAGGCTCGATCGGGTGCTCGAGCAGGGGATCTATCTCGGCGACAACCTCGATCTGCTCCACCGGCTGCCGGACGGTGCGTTCACGCTGGCCTACGTCGATCCGCCGTTCAACACCGGCAAGGAGCAGCGCAGGCTCACGCTTGCCGTCGAAGCCGATCCCGACGGCGACCGCACCGGCTTCGGAGGGCGGCGATACCGGAGCGTCGCGACGAGCGGTGGCACCTACGCCGACAGCTTCGACGACTACCTCGGTTTTCTCGAGCCGCGGTTTCGCCAGGCCCGGCGGGTGCTGGCGCGCGAAGGCACGCTCTACGTCCACGTCGATCCGCGCGAGTCGCACTACGTCAAGGTGCTCCTCGACGAGATCTTCGGGCGCGAATGCTTCCTCAACGAGATCGTGTGGGCCTACGACTACGGGGCCCGCACCAAGCGCCGCTGGCCGGCCAAGCACGACACGATCCTCGTGTACGTGCTGGATCCCGACGCCTACGTCTTCGACTCCGAGGCCGTCGACCGCGAGCCGTACATGGCGCCGGGCCTCCAGACCGCGGAACGGGCCGCGAGGGGGAAGTTGCCGACCGATGTCTGGTGGCACACGATCGTCTCCCCGACCGGCCGCGAGAAGACCGGTTATCCGACGCAGAAGCCGCTCGGGGTGCTGCGGCGGATCGTTCAAGCCTCGTCGCGTGAGGGTGACTGGTGCCTCGACTTCTTCGCCGGGAGCGGCACGCTCGGCGCCGCTGCCCTCGAGCTCGGCCGCCGCTGCGTGCTCTGCGACTCGAACCCCGGTGCGGTCGAGGTGATGCGCGATCGCCTCGGCCTCGCGGTCCGCGACCCGGATGGAGCGCCGGTGCCCCGGTTCGAGGCACCGGCGGCGATCTGACGCTCTCTACGCGCTGGCGCTGCCGCGGATCACGTTGTGCACGGGAACGAACTTCGGTGTGACCTCGCCCATCTTCTCTGCGTGCGGGGCGAGCTGGGTGTCGGCGAACGCGCCGAAGGCCTCCGGCGACTCCCAGAGATCGAATACGAAGAGCTTCCCGTCGTCGGTCACGGCTGCGATGTGCGCGACCACCGGATGCTCGCCGCCGTTCTCGGAGTGCGCCGGCAGGTCTGCGGCGACCTCGTCGTAATCGTCGGCGGTCATCTCGGTCTCGATCATGACGAGCACGTTGTCGCCCGAGCCCTTGCCCTGCGGGATCATGTGGTGCAGCTTGTGGATCGAGGGCTGGCCAACCTGCATGTCCGACTCCTCGAGCGCGTGACCGAGCCCTCCGGAGCTGAAGAACGCGTCGAGCTTCTCCTGAGACTCCCAGACATCGACGATGACCATTCCGTCTTCGCTGATTCCGGCCATGTGCATGACCAGGCCGTCGGGGGCGGTCGCGTCGTCTACGACTCCGAGCGCCTCGTTGAGCGCGTCGTACTGGTCGGGCGTCGCGCCGGGCGCCTCCATTGTCATGACAATTGCCACGATTGCTCCTCCTTGTGAACCGCCGTTGGGGGCGATGGTTGCTTCGATCGGTCCCCGGCATCATGGCCTATCCGGATCGGTCGGCGAAGCTCCGGAAGGTCTCGAGGTGGTTACAGTCAAGTTATGCCCGGCAGTGACAAGAAGGTCGGTTTGGGCGTTCGCGAGCTTGTCGCGGCGCGCGGGGGCGAGAGCCTCGAGCTGTGGGGGAAGACGATCAACCCCCAGTTCACGCGCATCCTGAAGACGATCGGCTTCGATCGCACCTGGGTTCGCGGAGAGGGCGCGTATCTCTGGGATGAGCAGGGCAACCGCTTTCTCGACATGCTCGGCGGTTTCGGCTTGTTCAATGTCGGACGGTCGAACCCGCGGGTGCGGGCGGCGCTCGCCGAGGCGCTAGAGCTCGACCTTCCGGGCTCGGTGCAGCTCGGCACCTCGCCGCTGCCGCCGCTGCTCGCGGAAGCGCTGCTCGCCCGAACCCCGGACCGGCTCGCGCGTGTGCTCTTCACCAGCACCGGTACCGAGGCCGTCGAGGCCGCCCTGAAGCTCGGCCGCGCCGCAACCGGGCGCGACCGAGTCGTCTCGCTCGACCACGGTTTCCACGGGCTGACGCTCGGCTCTCTTTCGGCGAACGGGAACCCCGAGTTCACGAGCCGGTTCGGTCCGTTACTGCCCGGGTTCGCGCAGGTGCGGCTCGGCGATCTCGAGGCGCTCGAGGTCGAGCTGCGCGGGGAGGACGTCGCGGTGTTCCTCGTGGAGCCGATCCAGGGCAAGGGCGTCCATTTGCCGCCCGACGGCTATCTCGCCGCGGCGCAGGAGCTGTGCCGTAGTTATGGGACGCTGTTCTGCGTCGACGAGGTGCAGACGGGCCTCGGGCGAACGGGAAAGCTGTTCGGGTTCGAGCACTGGGGCCTCGAGCCGGATCTGGTGCCCGTTGCCAAATCGCTTTCCGGCGGCTATGTGCCGGTCGGTGCTCTGCTGATGTCGGCTGAGGTGCACGGGCGCGTCTTCGACTCGATGGAAAACGCCTTCAGCCACGGCTCGACGTTCGCTCCGAACGAGCTTGCGATGGCCGCCGGGCTGGCGACGCTGGCCGAGCTCGACGACCAGGGCCTGGTCGAGCATGCCGCCACGATGGGTGACCGCCTTCTCGAGCTGACCCGTCCACTCGTCGAACAGCACGAGGTCGTGCGGGAGGTGCGCGGGCTCGGCCTGATCTGGGCGATCGAGTTTGCCGAGGCGGCGACGATGACGCGCTCCTACCGCCTGATCGACCGGCTCCAGAACGGGCTCTTCGCCCAGCTCGTCGTGGCCCCGCTCTTCCGCGACCACAACGTCCTGATCCAGGTCGCCGGGCACGGGATCCAGGTGATCAAGGGGATCCCGCCGCTGGTCGTGTCCGAGGAGGACATCGCGTACTTCGCCGAGTCGCTCGACGCGGCGATCGGCAAGGCGACGAAGCTGCCTCGCGCGATGGCCGGCTTCGCGCTGACCGCCGCGGGCATACGCTGACCCGGAACACCGTGCTGCTGAAGCTCGGAGCGGCGATCCTCGCCGTCGTCGCGGGAATGGGCGCGATCGTGATCGCGATCGAGCTGCTGCGCTCCGAGCCGGGCCCTGTCGGGTCGAGCGGGGCCGGCACCGCGGTCACGGTGCCCTCGACGCCACTCGCGATCCGGGGCGGCCGCGTGCCGACCCCGACCTCACCGGGATTCCCGTCACCGCCGCCGGGAGCACTCGTCCTGGCACGGGAGGCGGGGACGAGCGCGCTCGGGCTGGCGATCGTCCCCGGTGGAGCACGGTCTCTCGTGCGTGTATCGGTGCTGGGTGGGGACGGCTCGCCCGTCTCCGGGCTCGACGTCTCGATCGCCTCCGGCGAGGCGACGACGACGCTTTCGGCCTGCGGGGCAGGGTGCTACCAGTCCCGGGTCTCGACGGGGACGCTCTCGGGCCACGTCACTGTCTCGCTCGGCGCCTCGAGCTATGCCATCGCGCTTCCGGCGTCGCTCCGGCTTCCGGAGGGCACGGCTACGGTCGCGCACGCCGGGCTCGTCTGGCGCGGGCTGAAGACGCTCGTGTGGCACGAACGTCTCGCCGCGAGCCCCACCGAGGTGCTCTACACGGTCTACAAGGCCGTGGCCCCGAACCAGCTTGCGTACACGATCTCGAGCCGCTCCTCGGCGATCATCATCGGTCATCGCCGCTGGGACCGGCCGACGCCGAACGCGAAGTGGACGCGCTCGGTGCAGGATCCGCCCGTGCAGCAACCGGTGCCGTTCTGGGCCGGAGTGTCCGATGCGCGCGTGATCGGCTCGAGCGTCGTGGGCGGGAGGCCTGTCTGGGAGATCACGTTCTTCGATCCCGTGACTCCGGCATGGTTCGACGCAACGATCGACAAGCAGAATGGGCACACGCTGCGGCTGGGGATGACCGCTGTCGCGCACTTCATGCGGCACGTCTACGGGCCGTTCGACGCCCCTTTCCGGCTTCATTCGCCGGCTGCGTAGGATTAGGCGCAATGAGTGTCCCAGAGCTGGATCCCCAGATCATCGACGTCCTGCGCAAGGCCGAGACGGCGGGTGCGCCGCCGGTCGAGGAACAGACGCCCGAGCAGCTGCGTGCGAACTACGTCGTGACCGCCAAGGAGCAGTTTGGCCCGGTCGACGAGGTGTTCTCGGTCGAGGATGGTGACGCCGACGGCGTGCCTGTCCGCATCTACCGCGGCGTCGAGACGAGCGAGCCCAGTCGGGCGCTTGTCTACTTCCACGGCGGTGGCTACGTGATCGGGAGCATCGAGACGCACGACGGGCTGACGCGGGCCTTCGCCAGGCGCGGCGTGTGCGTCGTCATCTCGGTCGACTATCGGCTCGCACCCGAGCATCCCTACCCGGCGGCGCTCGAGGACTGCTGGACAGCGGCGCGCTGGGTGCTCGCGAACGCTGCGGAGCTCGGGATCGATGTGGACAAGGTCGGCGTCGGCGGCGACAGCGTCGGCGGGACGCTCGCCGCGATCGTTGCCCGGAAGGGGCGTGACGCCGGTACACCGTTCGCTGCGCAGGTCCTGATCTACCCGGCGATCAGCTCGCGGATGGACACGCAGTCGTACTCGCTCTACCAGAGCGGCTACGGGCTTACCCGCGACGCGATGCACTGGTACTGGAAGCAGTACATCGGTGGCTCGGACGGCTCGGCCGAGATCGACATCTCACCGGCGGCCGTGCAGGATCTACGGCGGCTGCCGCGGGCGATCGTCGTGACAGCCGAGGCAGACGTTCTGCGGGACGAGGCCGAGGGGTATGCCCGGCGGCTCTTCCTAGCCGGGTGCGAGACCGAGAGCTACTGCTACGACGGGATGGTCCACGGCTTCCTGCGGATGGCCGGGGTCGTCGACCGCTCGAGGCAGGCGATCGACGAGATCGTGGAGTCGCTCGTGCCGCTGCTCGAACGGACGTGGCGCATCGAGTACGAGCAACCGCCGCCGCCCGAGGGTTTCGAGACCGTCAGGAGTTAAAGCTTCCCGGGTTAGCGCTTCTTGCCGCGCTTGCTGCTCGAGCCGGTGTTCTTGCTGTTGCCGCCGCTCGGGCGCGCAGACCGGTTCGTCTGGGCCATTCGCTGCTGCGCACGGCGCATCTGCCGGTTAGCGGGCTCGGGCGTCCCACCCTGCTGGTCGACGACCTCCTGGTAGGCACGCCGCTCCTCGGGTGAGAGCGAGTGGTAGGCCTGCTGGAGCTTCTTCGGATCGGCGGTCGGGCCGACGCGCTGGATCTTCCTCATCGCGCTCGCCAGCTCCGGGTTCTGCCGCTCGATCACGGCCTGGTTCATCTTCAGCAGCTGCTTTCGCAGCCACGGCACCTTCGCGAGCAAGGTAACGATGGGACGGAGGTAACGACCGTTCTTGAACCGGCCGAGGAAGACGACCGTGCCGAACAGCAGCACGATGACTGCGATCAGGATCAACGGGATCAGGATGAAGAGATGCACGCTCTCGATCGTACCGATGAGGTGTTCGGAAGGAGGCCGCTAGGAGCCGACGACTTTGACCAGCCAGCGCCGGTCGCGCTCGCGGTCGAGCTCGATAAAGAGCACCCGCTGCCACTGGCCGAGGCAGAGCTCGCCGTCGGCGACGGGAATCGACTCGCTGGCGGACCCGAGGATCATCGACATACAGTGGGCATGGCCGTTTCCGACCTCCATGTCCTCCTCGCAGATGTTCTCGGTTCGGCGGTCCCAGTCGTCGTGCGCGTAGTAGGTGTCGTGCGGGACGAGACGCCGGAGCAGCACCGCGAAGTCCTCGAACATCCCGCTCTCGAACTCGTTGACGCGGACACAGCAGGTCGTGTGCGGCGAGTAGACGGCGCAGATCCCGTCGACGATGCCGGACTCCGCGACGATCCCGCGCACCTCGTCGGTGATGTCCGTGACGTGGAGGCCGCCGCGGGTCCGGAAGTGACGCTCGCTCTGGAAGACCTTCACCGGCGCGAGTTTAGCGAGCGAGCTAGACACGGTGGGCATATACGAGCCCGAGCTCTGCGAGCTGCGTGACGCCCGGGACGAGATTGAGCGCCCGATCGATACGATCGGCTGTCCGAAACGCCGAGATGCTCGGCGAGCGCAGAGCGGGTCGGATGAGCCGGAGTGTGAGCCGCTTTCCCTGGATGCGGTCGATGTCGAACCCGGCGTCGCGGATGCGGCGGGTGAGGTAACGCATCGAAAACCGGAACTCGTGAGGATGGCCCGGGACGGGTGCGATTCCCGCCGATCCGACCCGCAGTGAGCAAGGCTCTGCGGCGAAGAGCGCGCCGCCGGTGCGCACGACACGATGCGCCTCGCGCAGCGCCGGCAGCGGATCCGGAAGGTGATGCAGGCATCCCACGAAGAGTGCTGCGTCGAATTCCCCGTCAGTGAACGGCAGGGCCTCCATGTCGCCGACGACGTTCTCGGTGAGCAGCGGATCCTCCCCTCGTTGCTCCACCATCGACTCGCTGATGTCGAGGCCGACCACCGACACCGGCGCCGCTCGAACGATTTGCGACGCGTACACGCCGCTCCCGCCTGCAATGTCGACGATTCGCCATCCCGGCTCGATCAGCGAGGTCACCCACGGCACGAGCTTCTCCGCCATGAACACCTTCGACGGGTGCTCGTCGAACCGCCGCCGGTCGTCCTCCCGCTCCGTGTCGTAGAACGCCCGGTTCAGGTCTTTGTCGGCCCGATCCATCGTGCAGCCATCGTACTGCGGGTGAGCTACGGTCCCCGGACGGGCCCGTAGCTCAGCTGGTTAGAGCAGGGGACTCATAATCCCTTGGTCGAAGGTTCGAGTCCTTCCGGGCCCACTCAACGGAATACCTGCACAGACGCTTCTTCTTGTTCTCGATATAGGCGACATATTTGCCAGTCTGCGTCGGTGGACTACTTGGTAGAGCGGCGTGCAGGTGCAGCCCTTCGCCTTGGTTGCGTCCTAGGCTGGCCATCTCGGGACCTCCTCATGTATTGAAGGTCGTCGAGGGGCGATGGAGTGCGAATCGCTCAGCGTCACGCGTTCAGCGGGCCGCCCGAGTCCGCCAAGACGCTCGCGGCGTACGTGATTGCGCTCGAGGAGATCCGCAATGGCGGAACCGTCGTGCTCCTCGACTTCGAGATGTGACCGTGGGATGCGCGCGATCGGCTCCGCGAACTCGGCGCGACCGACGACGAGCTCGCCCGCATCCCGTACTTCGAGCCCTCGACACAGCCGCTCCCCGAGACGATCGAGATGCTACTCAGCCTAGAACCGACGCAGATCATCATCGACGCCGCAGCTGGCGCCTACGCGGCGCACGACTCGACGACATGAAACAGCGAGAAGCCGAAATCTGGGCAGCCTCATGGGTGCAACCGTTCTGGTCGAACAACATTGCCACCATCGTCATCGACCATGTCGTGAAGTCCGAGAAGAACCGCGGCCGCAACTCGATCGGAAGCGAACGCAAACTCGGCGGCGTCGACGTCCACCTCGGCTTGGAACCCGTCAAAGAGCTGACCCGCGGCGGCCACCGCGTCTACAAAATCGTCACGCACAAGGACCGCCCTGGCTACCTCCCGCGACCCCGGGGCCGGCGAACTCGAACTCGAGAGCCACCCCGAGACGCACGCCATCACCTGGACGTTCAAGCCGGCCACTGCGCCGGCGGAAGACGGAGGCTGGCGGCCTCCAGCTCGAAGAACGGTTCCCGGCCGAGAAACTCGACTTCGATAAGAACGGTTCCCGATGAATAGACGGTTCCCGATGGTTCCTTCTCGGTTCCCGCGGGCGCGGACTTCCCCTTGGTTTCCGGTTCCTACCCCCTGTAAGGGGGTACCGGAACCGGAAACCAGCCGGAGCTTGGGCTCAGTCGTGCTCGCGTGGGCGCAGCCCAAACTTCGCAACGGCCCACGTGCCAATCGTTGCGAAGAGCGCTACCGCGACTGCCGACGGGACGCTCGAACTCGTTCCGCCCGGTGTGGTGGAGGTGATGTTCGGCCCAAATATTGCGTCGAACAGCACCGCGAGCCACATCACGGTGATCGCCAGCGACGCCCACATTTCGGTGATCCGGAGCCAGGCGAACTGGCTGTCGACGGAGTGCTGATGGGGAATCGCACTCATTCTCGGCCTCCTTTCCTTCGCGGAGAGCGTCGCAAGTGATGGCCCAGAGGACATCCGCGAAAATGCTGATCGGGATCAGTACATCGGCGCCTATGCTGATGAAGAATGTGAATGCGAGCGAGTCTCCGGTACGACCTCGCGTACTTCCAACTCTGTTCCCGATATCAGCAACGGACTATCTCCGTTGCACATGCTGTTTTGCAATAACCATGCGCACCGACGCGTACAATCGGTCGTTTACACCGATCGCGACGGCGGCGCGGCAGCGCTCGCCGCGTGTGAAGCGCCGCCGCTCCGCTGACGTCGCGCTCCGCAAGGTGCAGGTCGAGCTCAGTCACAGCTCGACGACGATCGCGGAGCAGGTGTACGGACACTGGACCGAGCAGGCGAAGCAGGACGTCGCCGCCGCTGTTCCCGCCGGACTGATGCCGGTCTATCGAATTTAAAGTCGGACAGACGACTGTCGATAACCGTCTGACCATGCTCAAAGTTGCTCTAACCGCCGTCATTACTGCCGCGATCTGCGGCGCGATCTTCGCGTCCAGTGGCATCGCTCGTCTCGTCGGGGGCGAAACGCAGAGCGACACGATACGGGTGGGTGATGACGTGTCATTTCCTGCCATAGACCTATTCTGCATCATGCAGGCCTCGGACCCGGACCACCACGACCCGGGACCGGCGCTGTTCTGCAAAAGGAATAGCGACCTTTCGAGTAGTGGGACTTCGCGTGCGTTGGGCGTGAGTCGGTACCACATGCGTCTGAGTGACCCAGGGGGCAACTACTGGATCTACACGGTCACTCGCTCGCCCTGAGCCGTCGTTAGCCTCCTGTGCGGGCTGGGCGCCAACAGCATTCCTCGAGGATCGTCAGCTGGAGCCGTTCGACGTGACCGTTCGAGGTCGGCCTGCCGGCGCGGATCCGGCGCTGCTCAAGGCACCTGGCACCTGTTCGCAGTCGCCTGATCGGTAGCGCCGGCGCTCGGCCCGGAGGCTTGGCGAGAACGCCTAGTCCGCTTCCATCCCTACCGCTAATGCTCGAAGTCGAGGTCAGTCGCCCGGTCGATCGCCCTTACCGAACTGGCCCCAGTGGGTAGCAACGATCAGCAGGAGTCCGGCTACAGCGAGCAAGACGCCTGCGACAGTCGTCCTGTTGAGGTGCTTCGGCGGAGCGAGGTTCTCCGCGGCCGCGAGCCAGATGCCCGCAATCAGAATCAACAGGAACGCGACTTCGGCAAGGCGCCCGCTCATATGGTGTGAGAGCTTCATCCGGGCAGGTCTTCTGTGAGGCGGACCAGATGTCCTCCCAGCAGGAGCTTCTCATCGAGCTTCTGGCTTTGCCTAGTTCGTGTGGGTCGCGACGATGCTCGGCCAGACCTGGGCGAGCGTGCCGTGGAGTGTGCAGCGCGCGATCGGTTCCCCGCCTTCGTCGCTGTCGTTGGCGGTCGAGATGCGCGCGACGAGCCGGTAGCCGCTGCAGAACCTCGCTTCATCGCGGGAGTAGCCGATCACGAGCGCCTGCCGACCGGCCTCCTGCGGGCGCCAGTAGCGCATGGTCACATCCGCCGACGCGACCGGGGGGAGGCCGTGACCGAACAACTCGAGTGCGCCCGCTTCGCCGTAGTTGTTTGCGACGATGACGTCGGCACCCGCGGCGTGCGCCTCCACCAGGCTGGCATATGCGGGCCAGCCGACCTCCGACTCGTAATCGCCGCGCGCCTTCATTACCCCGTGCCGAACGGCCGTGTGCAGTGGCAGCACGGGCAGTGTGATCGGCAGTGACACGAGCCCGGCAACGACAAACACGGCGCCGGCCGTCATGAGGCGGCGGGGTGTCGCCCAGTGATCGAGTGGTATCGCACCCGCGGCGAGCGCGAACAGCATCGCCGGCAGCGCGTAGTACGACTTCCCTCCAAGCACGAAGTACGCGACGACGGTGCCGACGACCGTCCAGCCGAGCGGGCGCACTGCGCGATTTCGGACGAGCGAGACGACTCCCGCTACAGCCACCGGGAACGCCACGACCAGCAGCAGGAACACGTTGATGAGGAACTGCGGCCTCGTCTCGTCGCTGCCACTGGGTGGCGGATTGAGGAACCAGTGCACGCTCGTCCAGCCATGCCCTGCCTCCCAGACGAGGTTCGGAAGCAGCAGAGCGGCGGCAATCGCCACCGCGAGCGCGAGACCCAGAGAGCGCAGTGCGTCGCGTCGCCAGACAAGGAACGTCGCGATCAGCAGGACGAGGACGACCCCGAGCGTGTACTTCGTCTCCAGCCCGATTCCCGCGGCGACTCCGAGTAGCAGCCACGAGCCGCGTCCAAGTGCGAGCCGCAGCGCGAGCCAGAGGACGACCATCGTCGTCAGTTGATCGAGCGCGACCGGCTGGAACAGCAGGTTCGTCGCCAGCATTCCGGGCGCGAACCCGACCACGACAGCGGAGAGCGTTTGCGCGCGGCGCGTCGCCCCGAGTTCCCGGGCTACGAGGGCACCGACCACCACGGTTCCCGCGCTCGCGAGGATCGTGAACGCGCGAAGACCGACCAGCGACCAGCCGAATAGCTCTCGGGCCAAAGCCGCGAGCAGCGCCGTCACCGGTGGAAACTCGACGTATCCGCCCTGAAGGTGCAATCCGGCGACGGCGTAGTACAGCTCGTCGCGGTGCCAGCCGTATCGTCCGGCGACGGCAAGTTCCAGCGCGCATTTCAACGCGACGACAACGAGCACAGGCCTGAACGCAAACGCTACGACCGCTTTCACTGCGGCACCTGTGGGCACACACCAAGCCTAGATGTCGTGCTTCAAGAAAGTGGGAGGGTCTTGGGCTCGTTTAGGTTGGGGGTCGGGCGAGTCTCGAGGGCTTCGAGGTGGATGTCGCGGGGTCGGCGGCCCGCGAGCGTTTGGTGGGGTCGGATCGTGTTGAAGAGCTCTCGATGGGCCTCGGCCTGGTGCGCGAGGTCGTGGCCGTCGTCGATCTCGCGGCGGATCTCGCCGATCTCCGCCGACCCGACGCGTTGTTTGTCGGCGTTCTCGGCGGGGCAAGACAGAAGCAACAACAGAGGGAGTCAGATGGCGGAGCTAACGAAGCTCGAATCGAAACTGGGTGAGGTAACCGGTCTTGCGATGGCGGCTCAGGTCGCGACCGAGAAGGTTCTGGTGCTCACCGATGCTGGAGATGATGCGCTCGCGACTCGGCTTCGGCAGATGCATGTCGAGGCTGTTGAGACCGAGCGGCGGTGCGTCGCGCTTGCAAGCGGGCTGGACGGGAAGAAGACCGCGATCCTCGAGGAAGCTGCCGCGACCAAGGGCAAAGCCGCTGAGATGATGAAGACGTACCTCGATAACGATTCCGAGGCGCTCGACGGTTTTGAGTTCTTGACGATGGCCGAGGCAGGCGAAGTTGGGCACTGGTCGATCCTGAAGACGTTGAACGAAACCGCAGGCCACGCTGAGGTCGCAACGTTGGTCGATTGGGCCCTACCCATTCAGGAGCGTCATTTCGCCGATGTGAAGGGCGGTTCGCTGAAACTGGCTGGCAAAGAAGACCCAAACGAACCCGCGTAACACTGAAAGACCGGCGTGCCCCATCCGAGTTCTGGATGTTGAGCTCGGCGATGCGGAGCCGTCACCTTTTCCAGCGTCAACTCCAACGGAAAGAGAGGCCCAAGTTGCTCGCAATGGCCGGAACCGGCTACGGACTGATCGGACTCCTAGTGATCATCCTGCTCGTTGTCATGATCTTCTACTTTGTTCGCCGCGTCTAGCTCGGCGAACCGCTGTTGATGCTCTTCATCGCCCGGTTCGTCTATCGCCGATTCGGTATTCGCGGACTTGTAGTCGCGGCCGTGATCGGATTGATCTATGCGCGTGAGCGGCATCGCGGCCGGCTCGGGGCACACGAAACGACATAGCCGACGTCAAAAGCGAGAAGGAGCTCCTGATGAAAACGGAGACGGAACCGCAGGCGAATAATCTGCTGGGACGGGTCACCGAGCTCGTTCCGGCCGGTGACCGGCCGCTCGGGTGGGGTCACGCACTGTCCTCGGTTACACCCCAGTCGCATGCGATCGAAGACCTCGCGTTGCGCATCGAAGCGCTCGAGCAGGCCGTGCGGGAGATCGCCTTCGAAGTCCAGAAACGCGCGTCGGCCTCGAGCGTCGCCTCGACCATACCGGCCGAGGCTCTGGAGGCTTGATGCGTGTCGGTCGAGACCCGTAGCTGTACGACGAAAGGGCTTCCGGACAAACTGTCCCCTCAAGATAGAAAACCACGCCTGTGAACACGCCCTCGCCTCACAGCGACTCGCAATCGAGAGCGTCTTCGCAACGCTCAAAGGGAGGGGCCATCTTTGGCAAAACCCTTGCTCCTCTCGCGCCATTCGCACCGTAGGGCCGAGGGCCGGGGTGGCATTTTGCATCCGACTGACAAGCGGATCAGGCTCGAGTGTTGACCGGGGATCCCGTCGGCTTTGCTAGTCGCTGTTCTGGACGTGTCCCGAAGAGGCCCGTTGCGCTTCCCGCGTCACCGCATGCCCGCGACCCGGCCGATGGAGTACAGGACGACCGCCGTGACCATCAGGCCGAGCCCGACGATCGTCGACGCGAAGATCGTGATCAGGCACGCAGCGATGGTGAGCACCCAGAAGGCCCTGCTCATCGGAGTCACGGGTATCGACCGCATCCCACCGTTATCGGTAGCTGAGACCTTGACTCGCTTCCCTCGACCGGGGAGAGAACAGCGCGTTGATCCGGTGTCATCCGGGTTCGCGCTCGCTGCCTGGCGGCACTTAGGGGCCGGCGGCAGGATGGACTCCGGGTGTTGCGCGACCTCGTTGATGGCTGAGATGCACGCGAGGTCGGTACTCTCGAAGCCGTGGGCCGGAAAAAGACCAGGCAGAATAAGCCGATCAACAAGCGCGTTCTCCTTGTCGGGGTCGCCGTGCACCTCACAGCCGCAACACTGACCTGGCGAGACATCGCAAAGCGACCGGCAGATCGCATACGTGGAACGAAAGCAGCATGGCGGGTCGCGAGTGCGGTCAACACGGTCGGCTCATTCGGGTACTGGGTCGTCGGTCGCCGGTACGACTAGCGGCGCTCGGGGCTCCTCTCCGGCATCGCGCTGGAAAACCACTACGACCGCTACCACCAGGGAACTGGTAGATCGGACTGACGATCTTCTTCGTCGGTGCCACACCAGTCGCAGCTACGTGCGTGCGGCGCGACTAGTGGCCGGGCGCGAGCGGCGCGAACCGAGCTTGCGGTGCGCGCACAGCTGCGCGTACTGCCTTGTCTCCGGACCCCGTTCCCAGCCGGTGTTCCTTGCCGCGAACCCGCATCAACACGGCTAAACGCCGTTTCCTGGAGCTTGCTGAAGTCGTCTTGTCGGCATCACAATCCCTTGGTACTTGATTCGAATCCAAGCGGGCCCATCAAGCTGCGTGTAACTCGGGATCGCGCGGCCTATGCTCACGGGCGATCGTGTCCAGCCTCACGCTCACCCGAGACGGCGCCGCGGCGCTCGATCGAACGGATCCGCTCGCGCTGTTTCGCGACCGGTTCGTGATCCCCGACGATGGGCTCGTCTACCTGGACGGAAACTCGCTGGGCCGGCTGCCCGAGGCGACGCTCGAGCGGCTCGGTGACGTGGTGGGATCGGAGTGGGGTGGCCGGCTGATTCGCGGTTGGTGGGAGAGCTGGCTCGAGCTGCCCGTGCACGTCGGGGATCTCATCGGCGAGCTCGTCGGGGCCGCCGCAGGACAGGTGATCGTGGCCGACTCGACGAGCGTGTGCCTCTTCAAGCTCGCCTCCGCCGCGCTCGACCTCGACCCCGGACGCACCGAGATCGTGGTCGCCCGGGACGAGTTCCCGACCGACCGGTACGTGCTCGAGAGTCTCGCGTCCGCACGCGGGCTCGAGCTGCGCTGGCTCGACGCCGATCCCGTGGACGGCCCTTCGCCCGAGAACGTCGCCGCGCTGCTCGGGCCGCGCACGGCCCTCGTCGTCCTCTCGCACGTCAACTACCGGTCGGCGTCGATCGCGCCGGTCGAGGAGTTCACGGCGCTCGTCCACGGCGCCGGAGCGCTCGTGCTCTGGGACCTGTGTCACAGCGCCGGTGCCCTGCCGGTGGAGCTCGACGCGGCCGGGGCCGATCTCGCGGTCGGCTGCACCTACAAGTACCTGAACGCGGGCCCTGGCTCGCCGGCGTTCCTCTACGTTCGCCGCGACCTGCAGGAGCGCCTGCAGCAGCCGATCTGGGGCTGGTTCGGGCGGCGCGACCAGTTCCTGATGGAGCAGGGCTACGAGCGCGCGGACGGGATGACTGCCTGGCTGTCGGGGACGCCGAACGTGCTCGGCCTCACTGCCGTCGAGGAGGGCGCCCGGCTCTCGGCCGAGGCGGGGGTCCCGGCGATCGCGGCGAAGGCCCACGCGCTCACCGGGTACGCGATCGAGCTGTTCGACGAGCGGCTGGCGCCCCTCGGCTTCACGCTCGGCAGCCCGCGCGACCCCGTGCCGCCGCGGCGCGCACGTGTCGGTCTGCCGCGCCGACGCGAGCGCGCTGTGCCGACTCGCTCGCCGCGGACAGGGGTGCTCACCGACTTCCGGATGCCGGATGCGATCAGGCTGGGCTGCTCACCGCTCACGACGAGGTTCGTCGATGTCTGGGACGGCATCGACCGTCTCCGTGCTCGTCGCTCGTCAGGGCTGGAGCCGCTGGACTGCCAGAACCGGCCTGCCCGGCGCAGAGCACCGATCGTCACCTCACGGCCGCCGGTCAGGCCCGACGGCCGCAGGATGAGCACGAGCGCCATCACCGCGCCGAGCGCGACCAGCCGCGAGCCGCTCGGCAGGTGGATCAGCACGCCGATATGGATGCCCTGCTCGCCCTCGTTCAGGAACGAGTTGAGGCCGCTGATCAGGAGCGCGCCGAAGACCGCTCCCCAGAGGCTCTGCATGCCGCCGATCACCAGCATCGCGAGGGTGATGAACGTGAGGTCGAGGTACACCTGGTCGACGGTGATCGAGCCGAGCTCGTGGACGAGGAGCCCGCCCGCGAAGCCGGCGAGCGCGCCGCTGATCACGAACGCGATCAGCCGCTCGCGGTGGACGTGGATTCCCGATGCCTCAGCCGCCTGCGGATCCTCGCGCGTCGCTCGCAGCCGCCGCCCGTAGCGGCTTCGCTGGTACCCGAACGCGACAGCGATCGCGATCACCGCCCCGAAGGCGAGCGTCCAGGTGCCGCTCTCGGGCACGAGCGCGAGTGCTGTCACGCCGGGCCCGATCTTCTCCCAGTAGCTGATGATGTTCGCGGTGATCCCGAGCACCGCGAACGTCGCGATGCCCGCGGGCAGGCCGGAAAGGCGCATCAGGGCCACTCCGGTGAGCAGGGCGAAGATCGCTCCCGCCCCTGCCGCGAGCGCGAGCGAGGGGACGGTCGAGAGATGTGTGTGCCGGAGCCAGGGGTACATCGCCGGCAGCACGAAGTTCTTCTGCTCCGCGCCGAGCGTCAGGATCCCGGACAGGTAGGCGCCGATCGCCACGAAGCTCATGTGGCCGAACGAGAGGACGCCCGAGTTGCCGATGAACACGTAGAGCGCGACCACGATCGCCGTGTTGACGAGGGCGTCGTTGAACTCGAGCTGGCGAACCGGGCCGACGTGCGTGCCGATCAGCGCGACGACGAGCACGAGCACCGCGGGCACCGCGACCGTCACCAGCGAGTCGAGACGGCCTCTCACACGCGCTCCGCGCTCAGCGCCCGGCTGCTCGCGAACAGCCCGCCCGGCCGGACGAGCAGGACGACGATCACGAGCCCGTATACGACGGACGGCAGGTAGACGCTGCTCGATGAGGGCAGCTCGTCGCCGACGAACGCGGTGGCAAAGCCGATCGCGAACCCGCCGAGGGTCGCCGTCATCAGCCGGTCGAGGCCGCCGACCACGACCCCGATCAGCGCGAAGAGCGTCACCTGCACCCCGAAGTTCGGCGTCACGAGCGGCGACTGCACCGTGAGCAGCACCGACACGGCGGCTGCGAGCGCGCCCGAGACCACGAACGCGAACGCGATCACCCGGTTGGCCCGGACACCGAGGAGCCGCGCGGTGCGGAAGTCGGCTGCGGCTGCACGCAGCTGCAGGCCGATCGTCGTCCGGTTCAGGAGCAGCGTCAGGCCGGTCAGGAGCACCGCGCCGACGATCACCGCGACGATCGCGATCCAGCTGATCCGCAGCGTCCCGATCGCGATCGCGGTGTTCAGGCCGCCCGAGCGTGCCGATCGTGCTGCCGCGAGAGCCGAACGCGAGCAGGTAGACGTTCTGGAGCAGGAAGCTGATCGCGAAGCTGGCGATCAGCATCGTTGCCGGGGAGGCGCCTCGCAGCGGCCTGAACGCGACCCGCTCCAGGACGAGCGACATCACGATCACGACCGCGAAGCACGCGAGGATGGCGACGACGGCCGTCTGGCCGCTCAGGAAGGCAAGCGTGTAGGCGCCGGCGGTGATCAGCTCCCCGTAGGCGAGGTTCACGAGGCGCATCACGCCGAAGACGAGCCCGATCCCGACCGCGACGACGCCGTAGACCGCGCCGAGCGCGATTCCGTCGATCACGCGCCTGTAGAAAGCTCATGACAGGTAGGCGTGGCTCAGCCGGCGGGTCAGCTCGTCCGGGTCGGCGGCGTCCGTTGCGGGCGAGCGTGAGCCTGCAGCTCGGCGTTCGAGAGGACGTGCGTGCGGTCGGCGAACTCGATCGTCATCACGCCGCGCTGCTCGACGAGCAGGATCGTCACGCCGTGGTCGCGGATCTGCCCCAGCGTCTCGAAGAGCGTCTCGACGATCTTCGGCGCGAGCCCGAGCGACGGCTCGTCCAGCAGGAGCACGTCCGGGCGCGCGACGAGCGCGCGGGCGATCGCGAGCTGCTGCTGCTGGCCGCCCGAGAGCGATCCCGCGTGGCGGCTCGAGAACTCGGCGACCACCGGGAAGAGCCCGCGAACCCAGTCGAGATCGTCGGCGACTCCGTCCTTGCTGCGGCGTCCCGCGAGACCGAGCCGCAGGTTCTCGTCCACCGTCAGCGACCCGAAGATGTGCCGGCCCTCGGGCACGAGTGCCACGCCCGGAGCGGGCGATGTCCTCCGGTTGGCCGCGCAGCGCGCTCCCGCGGAGCAGGATCTCGCCGCCCGGCGACCGGGACCGCGCCCATGATCGCGTGCAGCGTCGTCGACTTGCCGGCGCCGTTCGGACCGATCAGCCCGACGATCTCGCCCTGTTCGAGCCGCAGGCTGAGACCGCGCACGGCGGCGACCGCGCCGTAGCGCACATCGACGTCGCGGAGCTCGAGCACCGCGTCAGGCATCGACCGCCTCGACCTTCGAGGTTCCGGCACCGAGGTAGGCGGTCGCGACGTCGAAGTTCCGCCGGATCTCGTCAGGCGTCCCCTCGGCGAGGGTGTGGCCCCGGTCGAGCACGTGCACCCGGTCGCAGACCTCCATGATCAGGGCGACGTTGTGGTCGATCAGGAGCACTCCCGCTCCGAAGTCGTCGCGGACCGAGCGCACGACGGCTGCGAACGCCGGGATCTCGGCCTCGTGCAGGCCTGCGGCGGGCTCGTCCATCAGCACGAACCGGGGCCGCAGCGCGAGCGCCCGGGCGACGCCGAGCCGCCGTTCGTCGCCGTGGGGAAGCACGGCGGCGGAATCCTCGGCCCGGGCTGCCAGCCCGAGCAGGCCGAGCAGCTCCGCGGCGCGCCGGCGCGCCTCCGCGGGCGAGGCGCCGGCGCCGAGGGCGGCGACCTCGACGTTCTCCCGGACCGTCAGCCCGCGAAAGAGCCTCCCGTGCTGGAAGGTGCGCGCCAGGCCCGCCCGGCCGCGGCGGTGCGGCGGCCAGCGCGTGATCTCGATGTCGACCGAGCTCGATCCGCCCGGACGACGGCAGGTCGAACCCGGTCAGGAGGTTGACGAGCGTCGTCTTGCCGGCCCCGTTCGGGCCGATCAGCCCGAGCACCTCGTCCGGAGCGAGCTCGAGATCGACGTCCTCGAGAGCGTGGATCCCCTCGAACGACCGAGAGACGCCGAGGGCCCGGAGCGAGCCGGGCCTGGGGTCAGGCCTCGCACCGCGTGCAAGGCCTGACCCCCGGTTGTTCCAGCCGCCAACTCCGTCAGTGGATGTTGGCGATGACCTTCGTGGTGTGCTCGCCGATCACCTTGGCGACGTTGTTGTTCACTACGACGACCGGTACGGCCGTCCGGTCACGCTGTGGAACGTCGGCGTGAACGTGATCGGGCCGCCGAGCGTCTGGAACTTCGTCAGATGCGAGAGGACGGCGGCGAGCTTGGCGCCGTCCGTCGAGCCGCCCGACTTCTTGATCGCGTAGGCGATCGCGTCGATCGCGTCGGCGCCGGTGATGAACCCGCCGCTCTGCGCCGGGGTGCCGGCCGCCTTCATCTTCGCCTCGAACGCGCGAACGGCCGCGTCGGGATCCTTGGCGACCGCGCCCGCGTAGGTGACGAAGTAGAAGTTCGTCATCTTCGGGTTCTTCGACCACCAGTAGTTGCCGTCACCGGCCCAGCTGTTCATGATCGGCGTCTTGTTGCCGAGCGTGCGCAGGCTGCTGACGAACGCCGGCTGGTCGGTGCCGAACGAGGTGCAGAACGCGATCATCTTCGCCGGCTTCCCGTTGATCCGGGTCGCGACGTTGTTGATCGTCTTGTCGCCCTGCGTGAACGACTCCGAGTCGACGATCGTGCCGCCGAGCTGCTTGAAGCGGTTCGTGAAGCCCGGTGCAGACGTTCTGGAAGTAGACGAGCAGCTTGTCGGTGACGACGTCCGCGGTCTTCCAGCCGTGGGCGTAGGCCCACTCCGCCATCGCCGAGCCCTCGTCCTGGGCGGCGTTCCCGAAGGTGAACGCGAGCTGCCCGGCCGAGCCGAAGCGCGACGGCCCCATCTGGTCGGTGCCGATGCACGGCGCGACGGTCAGGAGCTTCGCCTGCAGGAACGCCTGGATCGCGGGCGTCGCGTAGTCGACGTCGCAGGTCACCCAGCCGATGTTCGCGCCCTCGGCTGATCAGCTTCGTGGCCGCCTGCTTGGTCTGCGCCGGCGTCGAGCTGGTCGTTGATGTACTTGAGCACGAGCGGGTGGCCGTCGACTCCGCCGGCCGCGTTGATCTTCTTGATCTCGATCTGCGCTGCCGCGAGCGCGGGCGCGTCGAACGGCGCCATGTTCTTGGTCGTGTCGATTGCGGCACCGATCACGATCGGCGTTCCGGCCGCCTTCTTGCTCGTGGCGGCGCTGGTCGCCCCGGCTGTGCCGAGCACGAGCAGCGCGGCACCGACCAGCATGATCGGAAGGACTCTTGCGAGCCTCATAGATCCTCCTTGCGTAGGGGGTCTGTCAGAGCGGGGACGAGCACCTGTCTAGCGTGCCACGCCGCGGCGAGCGCCGCGCGACCACGTTGTGCGAGCTCGGCGGCGGGGACGTTCCAGAGGGAGTCCGGATACGGGCTCCCGAAGGTCCCGTTGTCGGAGAAGATCTCGAGGTCGTAGAGGCCGTCCCAGCCGGCCGCGTCGAGCGCGCCGATCAGCGGCGCCAGGTCGGCGATCCCGTCGCCCGGCAGCACACGATCGGCCCAGCCGCGGGTCTCGCGACGCACATCGCAGATGTGCACGCCGGCGATCAGATCGATGTCGCGGGTCACGTCGGCGACCACGGTAGGACTGTTCCAGAGGTGCCAGACGTCGAACTGAATCCCGAGCGCCTCGTGGCCGCCCGCGTCGCCGATCAGCTCGAGCGCCTCGGGGATGCTGGTCGCGATCGACCATTCGCCGGCGCTGTCGGGCTGGTAGGGCTCGAGCGCGATCCTCACGCCGGCGAGCTCCGCCTCCGCGGCGATCGTGCGAAGGCCCGTCGACGACGATCTCGCGGGCCCGGTCGGGGTCGAGGTCGCGGCCGGTGCCGGTCAGGCAGACGATGCCCGGAGGCGCCGAATGCAGCGAGGCGGTGGATCGAGGCGCAGAATGCGTCGATGCGCTCCTGCGGATCGGTCGGACCGCCGAGCAGCGGCAACGGCAGGATCGAGGGCACGACCGGCACGGCCGAGGCGGATTCGAGCCCGCTGCGCACGAACGCCTCGAGAGCGGCTGTGTCGTCTCCGTTCTCGGGGAGCTTCAGCTCCCAGATTCCGATCCCGTCGAGCCCGGCGGCGCGGTAGGCGGCAAGATCGTCGTCGAAGCTCGCGGCGAGCGTCGAGATCTGCGAGATCGAGAAGCGCGGCGCGCTTCGACGGCGCTTGGTCTCGTGGTTCGTCGACATGCTCTGACACCGCCGTCTCAGCGGAGCACGCAGGATCTTCCCACAGCGCCCTCAGCCGAGCAAGGACTGCTCATCAGTCCAGGCAGGATCCGGCGGCGCAGCCGTTCGCACGGCGGGCACCTTCAGCAGCTCCTGAGCGACGATCGTCCCGGAGCCCGCGCCGAGACCCGGGCCGGGCCAGGTGCTCGCGCCGATCTGCCAGAGCCGGTCGACACCGGTGCGGTGGCCGGGCCGCCCCGCGAACGGACGCCAGAGGAAGTTCTGATCGAGGGCCAGCGAGCCCGAGTACGGGATCACCGTGATGGAGGTTCGGGTTCGCGGCCTGGAGGTCGTCGGGCGAGAGCGAGACGCGGCGCAGGATCGAGGACTCGAGGTTCGGGATGTGCCGGGCAAGGCGAGCCTGAATGCGGTCGGCGTACCGCTCGCGCAGGTCTTCCGTCCACGATCCGGCGCCGGGGTCGAGCTCACCGGCGGCGTCGCCCTTGACCTGCCACGGCAGCTCCTGGAGCTGAATCCAGAGCATCCCCTTGCCTTCAGGAGCGCGGCTCGGGTCGATGGCCAGCGGCTGCCCGCAGACGATCGTCGCCTCGGCCGGGAGCAGCCCACGCTCGGCCTCGTTCACAGCCCTCGACACCCCGTCGAGTCCCGGTGTGACATGGACGATCGCGGTTCCGGCCAGGCGCTCGTCACCCGACCAGCGTGGTGGCTCCGACAGAGCGAAATGGATCTGCATCTCCGACCGGCCGTAACGGAAGCGGCGACCCGCCTGGGCAACCGCATCTTGCGGATCGCCGAGAAGCCGGCCGTAGAGTTGGGTCGGAGTGACGTTCGCGATCACCGCGCGCGTAGCCTCGAAAGTCTCGCCCGCAGTCGTCCGGACACCCGTCGCAGCGCCGTCGCTGACGACAACGGAGTCGACGTCGGCCTCTGTCCTGCAGGTGCCGCCGTTGTCCCCGATCAGCCGCACCAATGCGTCGGCGAGTCTCGCGCCGCCGCCTATCGGAACAGGCATCCCGCCCTCCTGAACCGCGACCGCGATTACCTGGGTCATGAACCCGGAGGATGCGGCGTCGGGGCCGAGACCCGTGTGAAGCACCCAGGGGGCGAGCAGGCCGTGCGCGCGCTCGGAGGCGAAGGTGTCCTGGAGCCAGTCCCGGCTCGAGACGAGCACGTTGCCGGCGAACTCCGCGAACCCTCGCCGTCCGAGGCGGCGGGCTGTCTTGGCCGCCAGCGCCGCTCCCGCACCCGACCAGAGCTCAGTGCCGAGCAGGCCGAACGAGAGGTCGGCGTTCGGCAGGAACCCGTCGAGGGCACCGCGCCACGCGGCACCGTCGCCCGGCGCATGCCGCTCCAGCTCCGCCGCGTTCGCGTCTGCGGTTCGGAGCAGGAACGCAGCCTCGCCGTCCGGGAAGATCGTGCCGGTCGGAAGCTCAGTGTTCAGATACTCGAGCCCGCGCTCCGCGAGCTCGTCACCGAGGATCGCGTGCGCGGCGCCGCCGACCCAGAGCGGATGCCAGGCGGAGAAGACATCGTGGTGGAAGCCGGGCTCCGTGATCTCGGCCGTCTTGATCGCGCCGCCGAGCCAGTCGTTCCGCTCGAGCACGCAGACGCTCCAGCCGGCGCGCGCGAGCAAAGCGCCACAGGCGAGCGAGTTGATCCCGCTCCCGACGATGACAGCGTCGAAGCGGTCCACGAACCTAGCCGACCGAGGCGAGCTCTTCGACGAGCCGGTCGACCTCACCGGCGGTGTTGTAGTGGATCATCCCGATCCGCAGCGATGTGTCAGGCAACCGGTCGGCGAGCCCTACGCAGTACCAGTTGTCGGCGTACCAGACCCCGATTCCGCGCTCAGCCAGACGGCGCGCGACGGTCTCCGCGTCGACGCCGTCGACGTTGACGAGGAAGGTGGGAACGCGTTCGTCCATTCCCGGAGGGCCGTAGAGGCGTGACGTTTTCCGGAAGTCCCGCCAGGAAGCGCTCGCCGAGTGCGCGCTCGTAGTCGCGGAGGGGCGCCATCCCGCCGAGCGAGTCGAGGTAGGCGATCGTGGCGCGGAAGCCCGCGAGCAGCTCATACGGGAGCGTCCCGGTCTCGAAGCGGCGACCAAGCGGGCTGTTCGACGACGGTCGCGCCTTGTACGGGCGCCAGGCCTCGGCGACCTCGGCGCGCAGGTACCCGATCCCGAGATGGGGCCCGCAGAACTTGTACGGCGAGCAGAGCAGGACGTCGCAGCCGATGTCCTCGACGTCGATCGGCTCGTGAGCCGCGTAGTGGACAGCGTCGATCCACGAGAGCGCCCCCGCCTCGCGCGCCAGGCCGCAGATCCGCTTGGCGTCTGCGACCGAGCCGGTTGCGTTCGCGGCGAGCGCGAAGGCGACGACGCGCGTCTTGCCGGCCGACAGCTTCCGCTCGAGGTCGTCGAGGTCGACCGTGAGCTCGTCGGTGGCCGCGGCGACGTGAACGATCAGGCCCTTGTCGGCCGCCAGCTCGACCCACGGGGCGACGCCGCCGTCGTGGTCGAGAGCCGTCGTGACGATCTCGTCGCCGGCCGAGAAATCGCGGGCTGCGGCCCGGGTCAGTGCAAAGTTCAGCGTCGTCATGTTCATCCCGAAGGCGATCTCGGCGGGTGAGCAGCCCAGGAAACGCGCGGCGTCGTCCTTCGCGCCCTCGAGGATCGCCTCGACGGCGCGGCCGGTGGCGTAGGGGGCCCCGAGGTTGCCCGAGGCGTCTCGCAGTGCCCGGGCGATCGCGTCGCCGACCTCGTCGGGTACCTGTGTCCCGCCCGGCGCATCGAAGAAGGCAAAGCCGGAGCGAAGCGAGGAGAAGCGCGCCCGCGCAGCCTCGACCTCGAACACGCCGATCGTCATGAGCTCACCTGGCGGGCCTCGCGCAACACGGCCTCAGTATCGCCGCCGAGCGATGTGCCGCGCCGGTGAACGGGTGTGAAGCTCGTCCCACAGGATCAGGGGGTCTCGCCCACGAGAATCCTGGCGAGGACGCGCGGATCGATGTTCCCGCCGGAGACGATGCACACCACATCGCCCGAGCCTGCCTTACCGGCCAAGGCGGCGGCCGTGGCCAGTGCGCCCGCACCCTCGGCGATCACGCGCATGCGTTCGGCGATCGCGCGGATGGCCGCGGCCGCATCGTCGAGCGGTATCGCGAACGCGCCGTCGATCAGCGTCGAGGCGTGATCCCAGACCCCGGGGATCAGGGAGCGGCTGCCGGCCCCGTCGACAAATGAGCGGACATACTCGACCTCGGCCGGGCTCCCGCTCGCCAGGGTCGCCGAGACCGGTGCGCCGGTCTCCGGCTCGACCGCGTAGAACCGCACATCGGGCCGAGACGCCTTGACGGCGCTCGCGATGCCTGTGATCAGCCCGCCTCCGCCGTAGGGGACGATGATCGCGTCGACGGAAGGCAGGTCCTCCAGAATCTCGAGCCCGATCGTGCCGTTACCGGCCATCACCCGCAGGTTGTCGACGGGGTGGACGAAGAGCCCGTCGGAGCCCTCGTAACGGCCCTCGACGAGGATGCGCCACCACTCGTCGTAGGGGAGGGACACTACCCGGCCGCCGAAGCGCTCGATCGCGGCCACCTTCGTCTCGGGGGCGCCTTCCGGGACGACGATTGTCGCCGGCAC
Source organism: uncultured Actinomycetota bacterium (assembly GCA_963735535.1). Lineage (GTDB taxonomy): Bacteria > Actinomycetota > Thermoleophilia > Gaiellales > Gaiellaceae > PALSA-600. Next base: position 102,053 of record CAVTLL010000011.1, read on the forward strand.
TCCGCGCAGACGGGCCGCGTAGGCGACGCCCTGCGCCATGTTCCCGGCGCTGGCCGTGACGACGCCGCCGGCAAGCTCGGCGTCGGTCGCCTGCAGGATCGCGTTGCCGGCGCCCCGGATCTTGAACGAGTTGACCGGCTGGAGCGTCTCGAGCTTCAGGTAGATGCTGGCCTCGGCGTCGACGTCGAGTCGAAGCAGCGGGGTGCGCACCGCGACCCCGGCGATCGTCTCGCGGGCTCGCAGGATCTCGTCGAGCGGGATCACAGGTCGACCTCGACTCCGGCGCCTTCGGCGGTCGCACGGGCCAGAACGGCCTCGACGGCCCCCAGATCCTCGACGGCGAGCCCGAGTGACTTGAAGACAGTGAGCTCCGAAGCGGAGCGGCGGCCCTGGGCTGCGCCGATCAGCAGCTCGCCGATCTCGCGCGCGGATGTGCTCGGGGCCGATCGCGCCCTCGCGCATCGGAAACAGGTAGTCGCCGGCCTCGTTGAGGGTCGACTCACGCCGGTCAACGAAGAGTGCGGCGGCGGCCATGGTCTCGGTGTCGAGCTCGCGCGTGGTCGGGATGCTCGATCCGACGGCGTTCACGTGTGCGCCCTCGGCGAGCCATTCCCGGCGCACGATCGGCTCGCGGGCCGACGTCACGGTGACGACCACGTCGGCGCCGCGGACGGCCTCCTCGGGCGTCGCGACCTCGCGGACTCCGTCGAGCTTGGACGCGTTGCCGGGAGTGCGGCTCCAGACGCGCACCTCGTCGAACGGCAGCACCGCTCTCATGGCCTCGAGATGCGACCGTCCCTGCGTGCCGGAGCCGAGGATTGCGAGCGTGCGGGCATCGGGCCGTGCGAGCAGGCGGGTTGCGACGGCGGTCACGGCGGCCGTGCGGATCGACGTGATCGCACCGGCGTTGACGAGCGCGCGCGTCGCGCCGGTCTCGCCGTCGAACAGCGCTACGAACCCCTGATGGCTGTCGAGGCCCCGCGCAGCGTTCCCGGGGGCGATGCAGACGGTCTTCAGCGCGTACACCGGGGCGTCCCCGCCGCGATGAGCCGGCATCAGCCCCATCAGGGTGGGCGTGTCCGGCGGGCGAACCACGAAGCGAAGCGGGTTGTAGAGCTCCTCACGGGCGAGTGCGGCCAGAACCTGCTCCATTGGCTCGATGCAGTCGGCTACCGGCAGCAGCCGGTAGACGTCGTGCTCGCTGAGGACACGGACGCTCATGCGAAGAACGAGCCTATGCGGTCGCGGTCAGCAAGCGCGAGTGGAAGCTCCAGCGCCGCGAGAACGGGGTCGAGATGGGCAGGGCGGGAGGGACCGCAGACCGCCCCCGTCACATCCGGCCGGGAGAGCACCCAGGCGAAGGCGAGCGTCGCCATGTCGACGCCGCGCGAGCCTGCCTCGGCTGCAAGCAGGTCGAGGCCGTCGAAAACGCGATCGGAGACGAGATGCTCGTAGGGCTCGGGTCGCATCGTCATTCGCGAACCGGCTGGAAACTCGGCTCCGCGGGTGTACTTTCCCGCCAGCCAGCCACCCGAAAGCGGGCCGAACGGCACGTAGGCGATCTCATGCTCCCTGCAGAGCGGGAGCACCTCGGACTCGTCCTCACGGTCGAGCAGCGAGTACGCGTTCTGGACGAGGGCCGGATGCCCGTGAGCGAGCGCCTCCCGGATCGCGGCACCGTTGTGGTTGCTAAGGCCCCAGGCGGCGATGGTTCCCTCAGCGGCGAGCTCCTCGAACGCGGCTACCGTCGCGGCGAGCGGCGTCGCCTCGTCTCGGTCGTGCGCGAGGTAGTAGTCGATGCGTCCGATCCCGAGCCGCTCGAGGCTGCCCTCGACGCTGCGCCGGATCCGGTCACGCGAGAGCCCCCGGTCGGTGGGATCGCCGGACACCGGGTTAAAGACCTTCGTCGTCACGATCAGCCCCTCGGGCCTCCGGTCGGCCCGCCACCGGCCGATGAACGTCTCGCTGCTGCCCCCGCCGTAGGCGTCGGCGGTGTCGAACCAGCGGATCCCGGCCGCCCAGGCCGCGTCCATGATCGCGCGTGCCTCGCTCTCGCTGTTTCCCTTGCCGAAAAACGCCGGCGACGATCCGACGCCGCCGAAGTTGCCGCACCCGAGCGAGACCCGCGGCGAAGTCACTGCTCCGACTGCGACAGAGCGGTGAGCTCGTTCCTGAGCTCCCAGAGGTCGGGGAAGAAGCGCTTGTGGATCAGCTTTCCGAGCACCTCGACCGGCGTCCCCTGCGTTCCGATCACGGCGCCGCCGATGATCCGCTCGACAACGACGAAGTGGCGTACGCGCCAGACTACGATTCGCTCGTCCCACTCGATCAACAGATCGGCGAGGCGGTGCAGCTCCTCATGGTCGCGGCCGCGGGTGTAGAGCTCGACCGGGCTGATCCCGGCGGCCTCGCGGGCTGCGCGGAAGGCAGTTCCGAGCGGCGGCGTGACCTTCTGGATCGTCCGGAAGCCCGGTGAGTCGAACCCGCTTCCGTGACCCAGCACCTTTCGCACCTCCTGGTACTCCCAGGGATCGAGGTGCTCGAGCATGTCGAGAGCCTCGGTGACGATCTTCAGGCAGTCCACTCCGCGCTGGATCAGCCTGATCGCTCCGCCGAGGTCGGACGACGCGATCAACTGCGTGGCCTCCTGGATCTCGACGGTGGCGAGCTTTAGCCAGAGCTCGGACGACTGATGCACCGTCTGGAAGAGCAGCTCGTCGCGGTGAGCCCACTCGCCGGGCTCCTTCTGGAGCGCGAGCAGCTCGTCGGTGCGAAGGTACCGCTCGTAGTCGGAGCCGCCGTCGCCGGGAAGGACTGGCTCGGAGAGCTTCGGCTCGGTCACGCGCGCTGCTCGGAGCCGTCGTAGATCTGCAGTGGAAGATCCGCGAGCGGCACCCCTCCGTCCGCCGTGACGAGCCAGGTGTCCTGCATGTACAGGCACGCGCTTCCGTCCTGGGAGATCGCGTGCGGGTGCATCGAGAGAATCATGTTCGTCCGAAGCACGGTCTCGTCGGCCTCGCCGATCTTCGGGAACTCGATCATGGTCATGCCGATCGAATGACCGGTGACATGGCCGAGCTGAAAGCCGCGATCGAGAAAGCCCTTCGCGACCGCCCGGTGGACATCGCTCGCGGTCGCGCCGTCGCGGAGAGCGTCCTTCGCGGCGGCGAAGTACTCGTGATAGGCCTCGAGCATTCGCTTCGAGTCGTCGCTCGGCTCTCCCGGGCAGATCGCCCGCGAAACCTCGACCCAGTGGCCGCCCGGGCCTGCGACCTCGAGCGACGGGAGCATCATGTCGGTCGGCTTCACCTTCCGCGCGCCGGCAATCTTGAACTCGGGCAGCGCGGCGCCGTTCTCGCCGACCAGCACCATGTCCATCGTCTGCCGGCCGCAGCCTTCCGCGACGAAGTACTCCTCGGGCGGCGCCAGGATCTCACGCTCCGAGCGCCCCGGTTCGAACGCCTCGAGGAAGAGCCAGAAGCCCTCCATGTTGATCCGGACGCTGTCGCGGACGGAGGCGAGCTCGTAGTCGCTCTTGACGGCCCGTGCGTGGTCGAACGGCTCGTCCCAGGAGACGAGCTCGACCGACGGCGCGAGCGCGCGAAAGTCGCGTACGGTCATCGCGTACTCGAGGCCGTAGACCCCGACCCGCTGCCCACGCAACCGGTCTGCGAGCCACTCTCCGGGGCAGTCGACGAAGACCTGCTCGTCGATCCACGTCGTTCCATGCTCACCGACGTAGCGCGCCTCGCGTGGGAAGACGATCACCGGGTCACCCTCGAGCGGCAGCAGCACGTACCCGTAGCGGTGGACGATCACGAAACCGGAGAGGTAAGTGACGGCGCCCTCGAAGCCGGTGTACTCGGACCCCGCCACGATCACGGCGGAGAGGCCGTCCCGCACCATGGCTTCCCGGATCACGCGATAGCGGCGTTCGATGTCCCCAGCCGGAACGGCTGTCAGTAGCTCGTCGGTTACTCCATCCACGATGCCTCCACTCCTTTCACGAGTGCCCTGATCATTTCGTGCCCGGGCGTCGCGACACCGTAGCGTTCCCCGAAATTCTGCGATGCCCCCGTTCAGATAGTCGACCTCGGTCTGCCGCCGCGACTCCACATCCTGGAGCATCGACGCCTTGTGGCCGTAGGCGACCTCCGGCCGGGCTGCGTAGTCGATCAGCTCCTCGGGGTCGGAGTCGAGCTCGATTCCCTGCGCTGCCGCCACCGCCTTGCCCTCGTCGACGAGCTGCGAGGCGAGGCGCCGCAGCGCCGGCTGCTCGCAGACCCGGCCGTGCGTCAGCCCTGTCAGCGCGCCGAGCGGGTTGGTCGCCGCATTGAAGATCACCTTCCGCCACTGAGGCCCGCGAGCGTCCGCGACGGCCAGGGTCGGCATGCCGCCGCGGGTGCACGCGTCCGCGAGCTGGTCGATCGCGGCGGTGGAGGCAGGCCTGGGCTCGAACGGTCCGAGCGTCGTATCGCCCTTCACATCCCACTGGACCACGCCCGGCGCGGTCACCTTCCCGGCCGGGAAGGTGGTGCCGCGGATCACGCGCTCACAGTGGCGGGCGAGGACCTCCTCGTTGCCGATCCCGTTCTGAACCGTGGCCACGGAGCCCGCCTCGAAGGCATGGGCCGTCGCGGCGATCGCGCCCTCGGTGTGCATGGCCTTGGTCGCGACGATGCCGAAGTCGCAGGGCGGCAGCTCGGCGGCATCGTCGGTCGCGCGCACCCGACCGACGACATCGCCGGCCCCGGTCAGACGCAGCCCGTTCCGATTGATCGCGTCGACGTGGTCGCGCGCAAGGTCATACGCCCAGACCTCGACGTCGTCGAGCGTCCCCAGATTGGCGGCGAACAGAGACCCGACCGCGCCGCAGCCGACGATGCAGACCTTCATTCCCAAGAGGCCTCCTTGGCCTTGACTAGCTGGTAGAGAGCGGTATGAAGCGGAACCGGCACACCGAGCCGGTTGCCCTCGCGGACGAGTGCCCCCGTGATCAGCTCGATCTCGGTCGGGCGATGTGCCTCGACGTCCTCGAGCATCGAGGGGAAATGGCGTGAGCCGCGCTGGGTGGCGTGGACGTTCATCTCCCACGGATCCTCGCGGAGCTCGACGCCCGCGGCGGCGGCGACGGCCTTGCCCTCGTCCATCAGCGCGAGCACGAGATGACCGAGATCCGAGGGGCGCTCGAGCTCGGCGAAGCGAGGCTCGTGGGGGAGGCCGGTGAGCGCGGCGACCGCATTGACCGTCGCATTGAAGATCAGCTTCGACCAGAGAGCTGGGCGGAGGTCGGCGAAGGCCTCGGCCTTCAGCCCGGAGGAGCGGACCAGCGCCGCGACCGCCTCGGCGTCGGCGTGGCTCGTGTCCCGCATCGGGCCGATCCACGTCGCGGTATCGAGGACGTATTCGACGTCGTCGTCGGAGTGGCGGGTGCCGCTCATGAAGGTGACCGAAGCGAGCATGGGCCAGGAGCCGTGGGAGCCGACGATCTCCCACGCGCCGAGGCCGTTCTGCACGGTCATCACGGTCGCCCCCGGGAAGTGCCCGCCGAGGCGGGTCCCGAGGTCCTCGAGGTCGGTGCCCTTGCAGCAGACCAGCACGAGGTCCGGCTCTGGAAGGGCTGCGGGGTCGGTCGAGGCTGTCAGCGAGGCGCGCAGGTCGGACCGTCCCGACACGCGCAGGCCGTTGTCGTTCAGCACGCGGGCGTGATCCTCGCGCCTCACCAGCACCGAAACATCTGCGACCTGGGCGAGATGCCCGGCGAAGAGGCTGCCGATCACGCCGGCTCCCGCGACGCAGACCCGCTCGATCAACCGTTGCTCCGGCCGGCGAGGTCGATGAACTCCTCGTCGGTCAGGATCCCGCGCTTACGCGTGCCGAGCGCCTTGACCTCGGCCAGCAGCTCGGGAACGCGCTCCTCGTCGACCGTGAGCCCGAGCTCCTCGGCCCTGATCCGGATCGAGTCGACGCCGCTCTTCTTGCCGAGCACGATCGCGCGCTCGGTGTGGACGAGCTCCGATGAGTACGGCTCGATCGACGGGGGGTCATGGAACTGGCTGGCGACGGCGCCGCTCTCACGGCGAAAGAGGGTCTCGCCTGTCACAGGCTTCCACGGCTCCAGTGCGTAGCCGGAGAGCTCGCGCACCCGCTCGGAGACGGCGCGGATCCGGTCGAGACGGAGATTCGACTCGACGCCGTACAGCGCTCGGAGCGTAAGCGCCACCTCGCCGAGGTTCGCATTGCCGGCGCGCTCGCCCATGCCGTTGATCGTGCCCTGCACGTAGGAGGCGCCGGCACGGACGGCCGCCACGGCGCTCGCCGTTGCCACCCCGAAGTCGTTGTGGCCGTGGAAATGCACGGGCACGTCCGGGCCGGCGAGCTCAACGGTCGCGGCGACCAGCTCGCCGACCGCCTCGGGGGAGGCGATGCCGACGGTGTCGACGACCACGACCTCCTTTGCTCCTGCCTCGATTGCGCTCGAGTACACCCGGCGGTAGAAGTCCGGCTCGGCGCGCGTCGAGTCGACGCCGAAGAATGCGGCATGGATGCCATGCTCGGCGGCGAAGCGCATCGCGCTCGTGATCCGGTCGAGCATCTTCTCGCGCGAGACTCCGATCGCAGTCAGCTTCAGATCGGAGATCGGCGACTCGATCACCGAGAAGCGGACGCCAAGCTCGACGAGCGCCTCGAGATCGGCCGGTACGGCGCGCGAGAACCCCCAGATCTCGGCGCGCAGGCCTGCGGCGGAGATCAACTCGACCGCGGCCCAGTCGTCGGCCGAGACGCGCGGGAAGCCTGCCTCGATCCGGTCGATGCCGAGGTCGTCGAGCAGCCGGGCGATCTCGAGCTTCTCGGGCGGGTCGAGAACGACACCGACGGTCTGCTCGCCGTCGCGGAGCGTCGTGTCGTAGAGCCCGACCTTTCCGCCGAGGCGGTAGGGGTCGTTCAACGATCCGGTCCAGATCAGATCCGTCATGCCGCGCTCACCACCCCGTCCGGGAACGAGGAGAGCTTCTCGGCCCCTGTAGCCGTGATCAGGAAGTTGTCCTCGAGCCGGAGGCCGCCGCCGCCCTCCAGGTAGCAGCCGGGCTCGATCGCCAGCACCATGTGCTTCTCGACGGTGCCGCCGCCCGCCTGGTGGGCGTAGGGCGGCTCGTGGGCGCGCGCCCCGACCCCGTGGCAGATCGGATGGGTGGGCTGGCCGGGAAAGCCGGCCGCAGCGATCCCGTCGCGGACCAGACGGTCGAGCTCGGGAAGGCTCGCGCCCGGGCGGCAGTGATCGATCGCCTTTGTGTAGACCTCGAGCAGCGCCGCCTCGAGCTCGCGGTAGTCGGCGCGGAGCTCGCCGGGGCACAGGAGCTTCGTGTGGTCGCACCAGTAGCCGTCGGCGCAGACCCAGATCTCGAACAGCGTCGGCTCTTCGGCAGACACAGGCCGGTTTCCGGTGGCGGTGAAGGTCTTGATGCCCTCGCCCGACCAGACGAGTGAGAAGCCGAGCGCGAGCTCGACGAGACCGCGCCAGCCGGTCCCCTCGCCGTGCACGAACCCCAGCCAGATCGCAGCGGCTTCGCTCTCGCGCATGCCGGGCCGGAGCTCGGCCTGGACGTGGGTCATCGCCGCGGCGCAGATCTCGTTCGCGAGCCGGATCCGCTCGATCTCTTGCGACGTCTTGAGTGCGCGCGCCGCCGCCAGCAGCGGCGTCGCGTCGGCGGCTCCCGGCCAGGCGCCGAACCAGCCGGCCGTGAAGGTCGTCGGCTCCCCGACCATGCGATCGGAGGCCTGCGTGCCGAGCGAGAGCTCGAGCCCGACGCGCTCATACGGCCGCGCGGCCTCCAGCGCGAGCGCGAGCGTGCGAGCGGGCGGCGGCCGCGGGTCGGTTTCGTCGTAGCCGCGCACGTAGCGCACCTCCTTCGTCCAGGCCGTCCGCCCGGCATCCTCGGCGGAGGCCTCGAGGCAGAGCAGGATCGGCTCGCCCTCCCGGGGGAAGACACAGGCGTCGTAGCCCTTCATGCCCCAGAAGTTCGTCAGGTAAAGCACGTTGTCGGGGGCCCGGACGACGAGCGCGTCGAGCTCGCTCTCCGCCATCAGGATCCGAACCCGGTCGAGCTTCTGGTCGTCCTGCAGCCAGCTCACCAGCGAACCCGTGGCGGCGCCGGCTCCCCGTGCGCCTCCTGCCACGAGATGACCGGATTGCGGAGCACGCCGATCCGCTCGATCTCGGCCTCGATCACGTCTCCGGGCTTGAGATAGAGCGACGCAGCATCGAGGCTGAACCCGGCGACGCCGGACACCGTTCCGGTCGACACGACGTCACCCGCGCTGAAGCCGAGCGGAGAGTAGTGACTGAGGATCTGGGCGATCGTCACCGACATGTTGCTCGAGTGCGAGACCTGACGGCGCTCGCCGTTCACGCGCAGGATCATCTCGAGGTTGTTTGCGTCGGGAACCTCGTCCGGGGTGACGATCCAGGGCCCTAGAGGGCAGAACGTGTCGATCGACTTGCAGAACGAGAAGACCCCGGAGCGCATCTCGCGCCGCTGGATGTCGCGCGCGGTGATGTCGTTGAAGATCACGTAGCCACCGATGTAGTCCGGCGCCTCCTCGACCGAGAACCACTTCCCGGACTTGGAGATCACGACGGCGAGCTCGAGCTCGTAGTCGAGCTCCTCGGTCAGGTGCTCCGGATAGACGATCGGCTCGTCCGGGCCGATGATCGCGTCGACGTTCTGGAAGAAGTTGATCCACGAGGCGATCTCGTGCGACCACTCGACGGTCTTCGACTCTTCCTCGTGCTCGCGGAAGTTGCCCGCCGTGTGCAGCAGCTTCTTCGGCACGATCGGCGCCTCCAGCCGGGCGTCCGCGAGCGGCGTGCGCTCGCCGGCGTGACCGGTGCCGCCGCGCTCGAAGTACGCCCGCATGTCAGGGACGTCGAGGCGGACGATCTCGTCACGCTCGATGCGCCCGACCTTCCCACCGTCATAGGTGACCAGCTTCATGCCTGCCCGCAGACCGTCATCGCCGTGAGAGCGTAGACGTGCGCCGTCTTCACGAGCCCCTCGATGTCGAGGTTCTCGCCGTCGGTCGTGTCTAGGAGGCCGGTCGATGTGCCGTAGTTGACGGTCGGGATGCCTGCGCGGGTGAGCGCTGACGCATCGGAGAACCACCTGGTCACGTCCTGCTCGGGAGCGGCGCCGAACACCTCCTCGTGCGACGCTTCGATCGCAGCGATCAGCGGGTGGGCCTCGTCGATCTCGGCGCCGGGAGCGGTGACGTAGACCTCGGCCTCGATGCCGTAGTCCGGAAAGCGTCCGGCGATCCCGCGCACCATGTCGAGCACCTGCGAGCGCGCGGCTGCCATCGACTTCGTGGGCGGCACACGGACATCGAGGAAGAGATCGGTGCGATGTGGCGTCCGGGAGACGCGCCAGCCGAAGCCGCCCTGGATCGCGCCGACATTGACGATCGCGGGCGCTCCGCGGTAGGCGTTCTCCGGGTCCCTCTCCCACGTCGGGATCCACTCGAGAACGGCATCCAGCACCTCGCGCATGCGCAGGATCGAGTTCTGGTCGCGCGTGCCCTCGCTGAAGGCGGTGTGGATGAAGTTGCCCCGGGTCGAGATCCGCATCCAGAGCGATCCGAAGTGCCCGAGAACGAGCTTCGATTCGGTCGGCTCGCCGAGGAGGCACATGTCGGCAACGCCGCCGTGTGAGACGAGATAGCGCGTTCCTGCCGCGTAGCCGCGGTACTCGGCGCCCTGCGCGTCGCCCCACTGCGCCTTTTCGATCTCGCCGCAGACTGCGGCGACGAGCACGTCGCCCGCCAGCCTGATCCCGGCGTCCTGAAGCGCGCGGACCGCCTCGACGTAGCACGCGAGTGCGCCCTTCATGTTCGAGATACCGAGCCCGAACAGCCGCCCGTCGCGCACGAACGCGCTCGGCTGGAACCCTCGCACCCCGGCGAGCCACGGCTCCCGGCCCGAGTACGAGGTGTCCATGTGGCCGTTGAACATCAGGCTGGAGCCCCCGCCGGCACCCGGCCAGGTGCCGAGCACGTTCGCGCGGCCCTCCTCGACCTGCTGCCACTGCACCTGCAGGCTCATGCCGGTGAACGTCTCGGCCATCAGTTCGGCCATCGCCTGCTCGTTCCCGGTGAAGCTCGGTATCTCGATCGCCTTCGAGGCCCACTCGACGAGCCGTTCCTCGTTGATCGTGACAGCGGTCATCCTCGAACGTGGGGCAGGACCTGCTCGGAGAACAGGCGGATCTGCTCGAGCCGGTCGGCGCCCCAGAGCTCGAGCATCACGTGCGAGCAGCCGGCCTCGCTGTACTCCTCGATTGCCGCGATGCAGTCGGCCGGAGTGCCGGCGATCGGCTTGCAGCGGTCGAGCAGCGAATCTGTGACCTGCTCCTTTGCCGCCAGTCGGCCGCCGCGCTCCATCGCCTCGGCGACGGCGGCGAGCTCGGACATCTCGATCTCCGCCAGGTCGAGCAGCGTGTCGGCCGAACCCTTGATGTTCTGGAACTTGTTCGCGAGGTACATGCCGGCGATTTCCCGCGCGCCGTCCCGGCCGCGGGCGCGGTCGGTCGCGTCGATCGAGGCGACGACCGTGCAACCGATGTCGACCGTGGCCGGGTCTCTACCGGCCTTCGCCGCACCGAGCTCGATGTTCCCTTGCGTGTAGCGCACGAAGGCGGGCGTCGTGATCGACGGTGTGAGCAGCCCGTCGCCGATCTCCCCGCCGAGCTGCTGCATTTGCGGCGCCGTGGCCGCGACGTAGACGGGAACGTCCCAGTCCGGGGCGTGCGCCTCGGCCTGGAGCGCCGGAAGGTCGGCGCCGAACACCTTCCCCTGGTACTCGAAGCGGCTGCCGGCGAGCGCTCCGCGCACGATCGCGACCGAGTCCCGCATGTGCCCGAGCGGCTTCGTCTCCTTCGGCGAACCGTTCTGCTTCGTGTTGTTCAGGAAGATCTTCGACGTCCCGAACCCGACGATGAAACGGCCGGGCCCGGCGGCCTCCTGCACGACACGGGCATCCATCGCGACCTGAACCGGATGCCGCGTGTACGGCGAGATGATTCCCCAGCCGATCGTCAGCTGCTCGGTGTCCCGGGCCATCAGGGCTGAGACAACCGTCGAGGAGCGGGCCTCCATGCCGTGCTTGCGCCACCAGGGGTAGGCCTCGGCGAGCCAGATCGTGTCGAATCCGCCGCGGTCGAGCGCGCGGGCCGTCTCGAGCATCTCATCGAGCGGCTCCATGGTGAGCTGCATTACTCCGATTCGAAGGGGCAAAGCCACGGCTACTGCTGGGGCGACGCGACGGCCTCGTCACTCGCCTCGCTCGCCGCGGCGGTCACCTGCCTGTCGAGCGCCGCGAGCACCTGGCTCACCTGCTGCTTGACGATCGGCTGCAGGACGCGCTGGCCCATCGCCCCTACCGGGCCCGCGATCGAGACGTCGGCGGCCCAGAGCATCTTGGTTCCCTCGTCGAGGGGCTCGAGCGTGAAAGACGTCTGCATGTTCATCATCGCACCGACGCCGTTGCCCTTCGCGTGCAGGCTGGAGAACTCGCCCTCGCGCTCCTCGGTCTTCTCGAAGTCGATCGTCATCGCCAGCCCGCCGAGGCCGAGCGGGATCTTGACCTTCGCGCTCCAGTGCGTCGGATCGTGGATCTCGAACGACTGGACGCCCGGCATCAGCTCGGCCATCTGCGCAGGGTCGTTGAGCACTTTCCAGACGACCTCGCGCGGGACGGTGAAAGTGCGCTCGCCTTCGACCTTCATGCGGGAACGACCTTCACGCCGCGCCGGCTCGCCTCGGGATCGCGGAGCAGCTCATAGACGCGGTGCGGCGGGTTGCACGAATCGGAGACGATCGGCGCCCCGGCAGGCTTGAGGGCGTCCTGGATCGCAGCGCAGATCGCATGGATCGCCGCGCCGCCGCCTTCTCCCATTCCCTTGGTGCCGAGCGGGGTGAACGGAGAGGGCGACTCGATCGCGCCCGTCTTCAGCGGCGGCACATCCATTGCATGGGGCACGTGGTAGTCGTAGAAGTTCGGAGTCAAGAGGTTGCCGTCCTCGTCGTAGGTGAACGTCTCGTGAGTGGCGGCACCGATCCCGTGCGCGAGCGCTCCCATCACCTGGCCCTCGACGATCTGCGGGTGGATGCGCGTACCGCAGTCGTCGACGGCGGCGTAGTCGACGATCTCGTAGTCGCCGGTGTCGCGGTCGATCTCCACGATCGCGGCATGTACCTGGGTCGCGTAGGTAAGCGTGAGGTTCCCGTACTTCCGCTCCAGGTCGGGAAGCTCGAACGGAGGCACGTAGACGTAGCGCTGGTTGAGCGTGATCTCGCGTCCCTCCTCGGAGAGCACTGCGTTGTTCGCGTTCACGATCGCGCCGACCGCGAAGAACGGGAGCGCCGCCTCGGGGTTGTCGCGTCGTTTCGCGAAGCCGCCCTCGAGGACGATGTCGTCGGGCCCGTCGGCACCCAGCACGCCCGCGGCCAGCTTGCAGATGTCGAGCGCGAGCGCCTCGGAGGCGCCTTTCACCGCGCTGAGCCCGGTCACGGCGAACTGGCTCGCGTAGGTGCCGGAGAAGCCGGCGTACGAGTTCCAGTAGGAGTCGTGGCCGGTCCGGACGTTGACCGAATCGGGGTCGACGCCGAGGATGTCGGCGACGACCATCGAGGCCGTCGTCTCGTGGCCCTGTCCTTGCGGGGTCGTGCCGAGCGTCACGACGATCTCGCCGAAGATGTCGAGCTTGACCGTCGCTACCTCGTTGTTTCCGGAGAACTGCAGCTCGGGGTTGATCAGCCGCGACTGCCCGAAGTTGTTCGTGCCCGAGTCGAGGGTCGAGCCGATCCCGAGTCCGAGCAGCTTGCCGCGGCCGGCGGCGTCCGCGCGCCGTGCCTGGATGGTGTTGTGGCCGATCAGGTCGAGCGCGATGTCGAGCATGCCGGCGTAGTCGCCCGAGTCGTAGATGCAGCCGTTCGGCGTCGTGTAAGGCATCTCGTCGGCCCGGATGTAGTTGCGCTTGCGCACCTCGACCGGATCGAGGTCGAGCTCGGACGCGACGATGTCGATCACGCGCTCGGTGAACCAGAGGTGCTGCATTCGCGAGTAGCCGCGGTTCGGCGAGCAGGGGGCCTTGTTCGTGACCACCTGGGTGAAGTCGAGCCGGATATTCCGCCAGCGATACATGCCCGGGGTCACCTGCGCCCAGATCACTCCTCCGAGCGGCTCGTAACGGGTGAAGGCGCCCGCGTCGTCGAGCGCGTTCGTCCTGAACCCGAGCAGCGTTCCGTCGGCCTTGACCGCGACCTCGGTGTCGTGGAACCAGCGCTCGTTGCCGTGCGACATCGAGAGATGGAACTCTGTGCGCCACTCGGTCCACTGGATCGCGCGATTCAGCTTTCGGGCGAGCAGGCACATCGCGACGAGCTGAGGGTGCGAGGTGATCTTGTTCCCGAAGCCGCCGCCGATGTCCTGCGTCACGAAGCGGAGCTTGTCGATCCCGGTCCGGATCGCCGGGGCCATCATGATCGCCGCGAAGCCGGGGAACTGGTTGTTCGTGTACATCGTCCACTGCCCGGTGCCACGGTTGTACTCGACGAGCGCCCCGTCGCACTCGAGCGGGGTGGAGTTGAACCGGTCGAAGTGGAGCTCGGAGATCTTGACGATCTGATCGGCCTCCCCGACGGCGTCGTCCCAGCTGCCCCATTCGTAGACGCCCTCCCAGACCAGATTCGATCCCGCGTCGGGGTGGATGACCGGTACGCCCTCGTCGCGGGCGTGACGGGCGTCGGTGATCGCGGAG
>CAVTLL010000012.1:0-130838 GCA_963735535.1 uncultured Actinomycetota bacterium
CGGAAAGCTAGGGCTCGAGGACGCGGAGTGCCACGACACCGCCGTCGCCGTTGGCGCGTCGACGGGCGAGGAAGGCTCGAGCGCCCGGGGTGTATGGGCTGAGTGGTCGACAGGACCTGGCGCGGATGACGCCAGCTGTCGCCCGCAGCCGCCGCTCCGCGCTCGCCTACGGCTCGCGTTCAACGACAGCCGCTGATACAACCCAACCGGCTCGTACACGACAAGCGTGGAGGACGCCCTGCTGACGGCGCGCGGCGACATCCTCGTCGGAGCAGAAGCCGTGCCCGCTGGCCTTCAGGCAGAGAAGGCCGACCAGCGCTGATTCTTCGGTTGTGACTGCGAGGCGGCGTTTGCCGTCGCGCGTCATTCGCGCATGCGCCTCCGGCAGTGCAGCGTCGGGTCGGATCGTGCAGCCGTCGAGCTTCGCAATTTCTCGTGCGCTTGTCTCGTCCGTGGTTGTGGTGGTGAGATCGCCGCGTTCGATCACGCCGACGAGGGTGCCGTTGTCGACGAGGAGGGCCATGTGCACGTGGCCGTCGTCGAAGAACGCGCGCAGGTCCCCGACTGTTGCCGTGGGACTATGTGCGGCCGGCCGCGTCAGCATGGCATCGGCGACGGCCAGTTGCTGGAGCCGACGACGAGGGCTTGCGGGGAGGATTGCTTGACCTGTGTCTTGAGCCACTTGATCTGGTTGAGTGGTCGCGGTCGAGTTCGTCGACGAGCGCGAGCAGTTCATGATCGCGTGTTGCCTGTGCGGGCTGCTCCGACCCCGATATTGTAGAAGATAATCCTTGCGTCTGCAAGTAGAGCTGGCACTGGGCCTCAGCTACCCCCAGCGCAGCGGGAGGCGGGTGAGGGTCCGCCCGATGCTGTTCGGACCCCACTGGTAGTCGTCGGACGCGAGCTCGAGCCGGGGGAACTCGGTGACGACGGCGCGCATCGCGGCTGTCACCTGCGTCCGTGCAAGCGACGTCCCGAGGCACGCGTGCGGCCCGAGGACGAAGCCGAGATGGAGCTTCTCGTGGCGCCGGATGACGAAGCGCTCGGGATCCGGGAAGACCTCCGGGTCGCGATTTGCCGAGGCGAGCATGCAGGCGATGTGCTCGCCGACTCCGATCTCGACGTCGCCAACCGTGATCGGCGCGCTGGGATAGCGCGAAACCCAGTGCGCCGGCCCCTCGTAGCGCAGCGCCTCCTCGACCGCGTCGGGGAGCAGCGAGAGGTCGTCGCGCAGGCGCTGGAGCTGGTCGGGGTGCTTCAGGAGCGCGAGCGTCGCGTTGGCGATGAGGCTCGCGCTCGTCTCGTGGCCGGCCGCGATCGTCGTGAAGGTGAGGGACGCGACCTCCTCGGGGCTCAGCTCGTCGTCGCCCTGGCGCGCCTCGAGCAGGGCGCTGATCAGCCCCGTCGTCGGGTGCGCGCGCTGCTCCTCGACGAGCGTCTGCGTGTGCGCGCTGAACGACCGCGCCGCATCATTCGCCTGCCGCACCGTCTCCTCGTCGGCATTGAAGACGAAGCCGCGGATGACCTCCTGCGTCCAGCGCCGGTAGTCGGCGATCGCCTCCTCGGGGATGCCCAGGATCCGGCATATGTTCCGCAGCGCCAGCGGGTTCGAGAAGTCGGCCATCATCTCCATCGACCCCTGGTCGCGGACGAGGCTCACGCCGCGCTCGACCTCGTCGTCGATGATCTCCTGCCACGAAGCGACATTCCGCGAGCTCAGCGCACGGCCCATGAACACCTTCATCCTCGCGTGCGCCTCGCCCGACAGCGACCTGAAGACCGACAGCTTGTAGCGCGGCTGCGGCTCACCGCTCGCGTCGCGGACGCCGGCCGTGTTCTTGCCGGCCATGGGCGTTATGTGCGCGCGCTGGAAGCGAAGCACCTTGCTCACGTCCGCGTACCGCGTCAACACCCACGTGTCGAGCGGCTCGCAGTAGTGCACCGCGTCCTCCCGGCGCAACCGCTCGTAAAGCGACCACGGATCCTGCCGCGCGTCAGGGTCCGTGAACCACCTCGTCACGGCGTCGGACAGGCTTGCGCCACTCACGCTCGTCGTCGTCACTGTGGCGATCGTACACCTCCGCAGGCGGATTCGCCCACGATCGCAGCCGGACGCTCAGTCCCAGACGACCGGCAAGCTCAACGGGCTCCGCATCATCAGACCGCGGATCCCCGGCTTCTCCTCGGCGGGATCGAGCCGCAGGTTCGGCAGCAGGTCGAACAACGCGTTCGTCGCCTCGACCATCTCGCTTCGCGCCGTGCTCATCCCTGCGCACATGTGCGTCCCGAAACCGAACGTGAGCGACGGCGGCCGTGTCCGCCGGAGGTCGTACTCGTCCGGGTTCTCGAACGTGTTCTCGTCGCGGTTGCCGACGCGGCGACGAGCGTCACGCCCGAACCGTCGCGGGCTCGAGACGGACACCCTCGTCGATCGCCGCCGGCAGCAGCGACCGGTCTCGCGGATCTGCGTCGAGGACGTCGGGTCGCGTGAGCAGGCACACCATCACGTTCAGCCACGTCCGCGTCGTCGTCTCCGAGGCGGCCGGGAGCGAGCGGATCGGAAGAACACCGTCAGCTCGTCGTCTGTCAGCTGCCTGCCCTCGAACTCGGAGCGCAGCATGTGACCGATGAGGTCGTCTCCTTCGGCTCCGTCGGCCCGGCGCGTGGCGATGATCTCGTGGATCGCGCCGTACAGCGACTGCGACTCGGCGGCCGAGCGCTGGATCGTCCGCATCGTCTGCTCGGGATCGTTCGGATTGACGCCGCCGAGCGCGAGCAGGATCGTCAACCCCGAGCGGGCGAACTCGTCGTGGGTTGCCTTGTCGTCGTTCGGGAAGCCGAGGATCTCGTAGATCATCCGCACCGGGTAGCGCAGGCCGAAGTCGACGAGATTGGCGCGCTTGCCGTCCGCGGCCTCGATGAACTCCTCGGTGTAGCGGCGCGCGACCGGCCGGACGATCTCCTCGGTCCACTTCGTGACCAGGCGCCGGGTGAATGCGGGCATGTACAGGCCGCGCCACTGGCGGTGCTCCTCGCCGTCCATGCCGAGCACCGTCCGCCCGAGCATCGGCAAGAAGACCTCCTCGATCACCTTGCTGGACAAGATCTCGTGATTGCGGAGCGCGGCCACGATGTCGTCGTACCGGAAGAGGGTGAACATCTTCCGGCTCCCGTCGACGCTCTGCGCCATCGCGGGCAGACCGAACTCGCCCATCAGGTCCCCCTTCATCACCGGCGCCGTGCGCCGGCGCTCGGCGAACAGCGGGTACGGATCCCCTACCGTCGTCGCCCCGCCTCGGGATAGGGTGAGGGCCCCACCTACTCCACTACGAAGGAGCGTTCCCAGATGTCGACCCTCGTCATCGTCGGCGCCGGCCCTGGAATGGGTCTCGCCATCGCACGACTCTTCGGCCGCAACGGCTTCCAGGTCGCGCTCGTCGCTCGAACGCAGAGCAAGCTCGACGAGCTGGCCGCGCAACTCGGCGAGGAGGGGGTGGAGGCGGCAGGCTTCGCAGCCGACGTGATGGACCGCCCGACGATCGTCGACGCCTTCGCACGCATCAAGGAACGCTTCGGAGCGATCGACGTGCTCGAGTACTCCCCCGCTCCGCACACGCCGGTGCCGGGCGTGGAGATGGCGGACGCGTTGTCGGTCACCCCCGAGAACGTCCAGGGGCAGATCGAGTACTACGTCTACGGGGCGATCGCGGCGGTGCAGCAGGTGCTCCCCGAGATGCTCCAGGCCGGGCGCGGGACGCTCATGTTCACGACCGGCGGTTCGTCGTACCACCCGAAAGCGGCGATGGGCAACGTGGGCATCGGCGCCGCTGCGCTCCGCAACTGGGCGCTCTCGCTCCATGACGCGGTGAAGGAGAAGGGCATCTACGTGGCCCATGTGCCGATCGGCGTGTGGATCGGCCAACAAGGGCCTGCGAGCGAGCCAGACGCGATCGCGCAGGTCTACTGGGAGCTCCACTCGAAGCGCGACGAGCCCGAGCGCTACTACACGGGAGACCAGCCTCAGTGACTGTTTCGAGCGTGAGCGGCGCAAGCCTGTCCGACGCCGTGACGAGGTGGTTCAGGATCCTGACGCGCGGCAGGATCCGTGGTCGCTCTACGAGCGGTTGCGCCGGGAGGACGCGGTGCGCTACTGCGAGCCGCTCGACACGTGGGTGGTGACGCGGTACGCGGACGTGAACAAGGTGCTTCGCTTACAGCGCGCGCACCTGACCCCCATGGCCGGCAAGAACACGGTCAGCGTCCGCGGCGCTCGAGTCGTGTCAGGACGCGTTCAGGACGGTACGGGAGCTCGAGTGGCCCGACATCTCGCGCGGCATGCACCGGGGGAACTCGATGTTCGACGAGCTTCAGATGCGGACATTCTGGCGCGCGTGGGCTGCGCGGAGCAGGGCCGCGACCCCAGGCGGATCGTCGGGAGCGAACGCGAGACCAGCGCCGTCGCGGGCTGAGCCGGCGCTCTTTCTAGGTGACGCCACCTGACACGGTGAGACGGCGTTCTGTAGCGTTGCGAGCTGGTACTTGGCAACCGGAGACAAGTTTTCGTGACCGACGAAGGAGACTTACGTGATGGACAGACGCTTTAGCGGGAAGGTCGCGATCGTGACCGGCGGTGCGTCGGGGATCGGGGAGGCGACCGCGCGGCGGCTAGCTGAAGAGGGGGCGGCCGTGGTCGTCGCCGATCTCAACGGCGAGGGCGCGTCGCGTGTCGCCGCTGCGATCGCGAGCGCCGGCGGCCGTGCCGTTGCCCAGACGTGTGACGTGTCGCGCGAAGACGAGATCGTCGCCTGCGTCGAGCGTGCGGTCGGGGAGTTCGGAGGGCTGGACGTCATGCACAACAATGCGGCGGACACCTCGCACGCGACGATGGCCGCGGACGCGGTCGCCGTCGATTCGGACGCAGAATACTTCGAGCACGTGTTCAGAGTGAACGTGATCGGCGTGATGCTCGGCTGCAAGCACGCGATCCCGCGGCTGCTCGAGCGTGGTGGCGGCGCCATCATCAACACCTCGTCGGGTGCCGCGCTACAGTCGCGGCACCAGGGCGGAACGGCGTATGCGGCCTCGAAAGCAGCGGTTGAGAGCATCACCCGATCGGTGGCCGTCCAGTACGGCAAGCAGGGCATCCGCTGCAACGGGATCGCACCCGGGATCACGGTACACGACCATGTCCGCGCGTCAGTGGGTGACGAAATGCTCGACGTGATGCGCTGGGCCAACTCGGCACCTGCGCTCGGAACAGCTGAACAGCAGGCGGCAGCCGTCGCCTTCCTCGCATCCGACGACGCTGCGTACCTCAACGGCCACACGCTCCCGATCGATGGTGGCTCGCAGGTGCTCATTACCACCGCGGCGCTTGTCCGCTTCGCGCACGCACGCGGGCTCCTCGGCCGCACCGACATCGGGCAAGCCTCCGAGCAAGCGACGGCACCCTAGCCGATCGGAAGCGGACGCTCACGATGACGACGAGGCTCTCCGTGCGCTGCCAGCCGTGACGCAGACGATCGAGGTCCAGGGGCGCACATTTCCACCGACGCGCAATCCGCTCGGTCCGGTGGCGCCAGCGTGACCGTCAAAGCAGAGGAGGATCATGGGAAACCTCCCTCGCTCACGCCGGCGTCCGCGAGCTCCTGCGCGAGCCGGTCGCGCAGCACGAACTTCTGGATCTTCGTACCCGACATGGGCCACTCCTCGACGAAGCGCACGTAGCGCGGCACCTTGAACGAGGCGATCTGCCCGACGCAGAAGCGGATGATCTCCTCCTCCGTCGGCGGCGCCGCACCGGGCTTCAGCTCGATGTAGGCGGCCGGAACCTCGTCATAGCGGGCGTCGGGCGCACCGACGACCTGCGCCATGTTCACGCTCGGATGCCGCGCCAGGTAATCCTCGACCTCGAGCCGAGGAGACGTTCTCTCCGCCGACCTTCAGCATGTCCTTCAGCCGCCCGGAGTAGACGAAGCAGCCGCGCTCGTCGACGAGGCCGAGATCGCCGGTGTGGAACCAGTCGTCCGCGTCGATCGCCTTCGCGGTCGCCTCGGGATCCTTGAAGTAGCCCTCGAATCGGTTGTAGCCGGTCCAGCAGAGCTCGCCCACCACCCCCGCCGGCTGCTCGTGCCCCGTCTCCGGGTCGACGATCTTGATCTCGATGCCGGGCAGCGGGCGGCCGAGCGTCTCGACGCGCTCGTCGAGCGGGTCGTCGGGCAGCGCGAGGGTGACGTGGCTCGCGGACTCGGTCGAGCCGAAGGAGGAAACGTGTGGCGCCCAGGGCGTCACCTCCTGCATCTGCGAGATCTTCTCCGGCAGCGCGATGTTCATACGTATGATCGCGCCAAAGTCGTGCCGACGGCAGGGAAGGAGCAGCCCCATGAGCGCGATCATACGACCACGAGCGAGCGACACTATCGCCGAGATCAACGCCTTGGCCGAGACGCTCGACAACCCCGACCACCGGCGCATGCTCGAGGTGTCGCGGGATCACTACTGGGGTGAGGTCGTCTGGAACATCGACGGCATCATGGCGACGCTCTCCCCGACCGAGCCGATCAGCTACCGCTTCCACGGCGGGAGCTTCCTCGGTACGGACGGGATGACGGTTGGCTCGATCGCGGAGGCTCGGACACTGTACGAGGGCGCACGCGACTCGGGCACCGTCGTCGGTCCGATGCGGAACATGCACTACACGTTCGGCCGCGAAGGAATGGCGCACCAGTCCGTCCTGTGCATCGTCGTCCGCGGCAGCATGCTGGCCAATTACTCGGAGCCGGTCGAGGAGGACCAGCAGTACGTCGTGACCTACAACGGCGCGACCTACTTCCCGTTCGATTCCGATTACCGGTACATGCTCGGGGAGTGGGTCTACTCGGGCAACACGCCGGTCTCTCTCGAGGCGATCGACGCGGCCGGGGTCGAGCAGCTGGTGAGCTGAGGCTCGAGGACGCCTGACGCGGCTGGGCTGCGCGTCAGGCTTCTTCCGGCGGGAAGTCGGCCCCGCGAGTCACCGACTCGAGCGGAGTGAGCGCAGGCGCCGGGCGAGCGAGTTCACGGGCGGGACCGGTAACTACCCCTCGATCGAGCGCTATGGCTACGTGTGGGTGTGGTACGGCGACCCGGAGAGCGCCTCGCCGGAGCTGTTGCCGTACGTTCCGCACATTCCGATGACCTGATCACGGCAATCGTGCAGGCCGTAGACGAGGGATTCCCCGTCACGCACAACGAGGTGCTCGGCAACATCCTCGCGATCTACGGCGGCGCACAGCTGGCAACCGCCACGTCGATCGGCGTCATGCTCATGAACCTCGTCGCGAATCCCGACCAGTTCCAGCTCGTCCGGGAAGATCCGACCCTGATTCCCGAAGCGGTGGACGAATCACTCCGCGTCCACCAAGCCGGGCTCTTCGGCTTTCCGAGGTATGCGTTCGAGGACACCGAAGTCGGTGGAACGAAGATCTGGAAGAACATGGCGATCATGGTCGGGATCGCGTCCGCGAACCTCGACCCGACCAAGTTCGAAGAACCGAACTGGGCCCTCCCGGGTTCCGCGGAGACTGGTTTGGTTGGTTTCCTCTTTTCAATTAGTCGGAGGTTCTCGGACCCTACAGTCGTTGTCGGGCCTCCTCGTATTCGGCTGGGGGCACGCCTCCGAGTGAGGTGTGGAGGCGTTCGGTGTTGAACCAGGCGACGTACTCGACGATCGCGAGCTCGAGCTGGGAGCGGGTCCGCCAGACGCGGTCGCGGATCAGCTCGGTCTTGAAGCTGTCGACGAAGCTCTCGGCGAGCGCGTTGTCGTAGGCGTCGCCGACCGAGCCGATCGACGCGAGGACGCCGTGGTCGTCGAGGGCCTGGCTGTAGTCGTTCGACAAATATTGCGACCCCGGCATCGCTGTGATGGATCAGCTCGACGTCCGCCCCCGGCCCGCGCTGGGCGAGCGCCATCCGGAGTGCGTCGAGGACGAGGTCGGTGCGCATGTGGTCGGCGAACTGCCAGCCGACGACTCGGCGGCTGTAGACGTCGATCACGAACGAGAAGAAGACGACGCCCTCCCAGCAGCGCAGGTAGGTGAAATCGACGCACCAGAGCTCGTCCGGGCCGGATGCCTTGAACTCGCGCTGGACGAGATCAGCCGGCCGCGGCGCCGCCCCGTCCGGGGTCGTCGTACGCCACGGCTTGCCGCGCCGTTTGGCGCCCTGAATGCCGTTTGCGCGCATCAGCCGCTCGACCTGGCCGCGCCCGACCTGCTCGCCGGCGCGCCCGAGCGCCTTCCACATCCGCCACGACCCGTAGGCGAAGTAGTTGCGCTCATGGATCTGCCGGATCAGCTCGAGCAGCCGCTCGTCCTCGACCCGACGGGCCGACAGCTCACCGGTCGCTCGGTGGTAGTAGGCGGACGCCGACACGCCCAGGGTCTGGCAGATCGGCTCGACCCCGAAGCGGCCGCGCTGCTCGTCGATGAAGGCGCTCACCTCGGACGGTGCGGATCGAGCTCGCCCGCGAAAAACACGGCTCGCGGCCTTCAAGATCTCGTTCGTCCGGCGCAGCTCGAGCCACCTCACGCCGCAGCTTCCGGATCTCCTCACGCTCCTCCGTGCTCAACAGATCAGGCCGCCGACCCTCGTTCGCCTCGACCTGACGCAGGTACTTCCGCAGCGTCTCGGACGGCAACCCGAGATCAGCAGCGACGTGCGCGATCGGGCGGCCCGACTCGAACACCAGCCGCGTCGCACGCTCCAGCAACTCCACCGGGTACTTCCTCGCTCTCGGCATCACAGACTTCTCCTTCCAGCAGGGCAGACGCCCTACCCTCGAAGTCTCCGTCAAACCCGGGATGGCTCAATACGGAGATGCTGACGCTTGCGTTGACCGGTCTCGCGCACATCCCGCACACGTTTCCCCAACTGACGAAGGGCGTTACCGGCAGCCTGCCGTGGGAAGACGGGCTGGTCGACCGGTACGTCGAGTTCCTCGAGGCATTTGTCGGGCGGCGCTGACCTAGCGTTTTCGATAGATGCGCGCGCCGAGGGTGGCGCCTAGACTGGCTGACGGTTCGCCCAGGCGCCGCGTCCAATCCGGAGGAGGCATATGCAGATCGAAGTCCATTCCCACCACCTCACGCCTGGAATGTTCGATCAGGACCCTTTCTGGGGTCCGACGTGGAAGGGGCAGAACCTGGTGATCGGGGACTACGTGCTGCGGAACCGGCGACTGCCAGCCATGGCGAAGGTCGGGGACGACGCGCCCGCGGGCGCGATATTCGACCGGATGGACTACGGTCACCGGCACCGCATCATGGAGGAGATGGGGATCGACGTGCTCGTCCTCTCGGTGTCGCCTCTCCAGTACCTGTACTGGGCGGAAGACTTCGGAGTGGCGTACGCGAAGACCTGCAACGACGAGATCGCGCGCTGGTGTGAGAAGGAGCCGGAGACGTTCTTTTGGTGGGCGACGGCGCCGATGCACCGTCCAGAGCAGGCGGCCGAGGAGCTCGAGCGCGCCGTCGGAATGGGCGCGGTCGGCCTCTTCGCCGGGGCCGCCGGGCTCGGCGACCTCGAGCTGCACAGCCCCGAGATGGACGTCGTGTGGGCAAAGGTGACCGAGCTCGACGTGCCGGTGTTCCTCCATGCGTACCCGCGAACCATGCCCACCGGCGCGTACGACCAGTTCAACACCGGCGCCGCGCTCGGCTACCTGATCGACGAGTCGACAGCGTTCTGGAACCTGATCTGCGGCGGCGTGCTCGACCGATTCCCGACCCTGAATCCGTACATCACGCACGCCGGCGGCCTGGTCCCCTACCAGCTCGAGCGGCTCTCCGAAAACTGGAAGACGCTCGCCTTTGATGCGGTGAACGAGCGGCCGTTGCTCGAATACCTCCCGCGCTTCTACTTCGACCTCATGATCCCGAACGACACGATGCGCCGGGCGCTCGTCGAGGTCATCGGTGTCGACAACTTCCTCTACGGCTCGAACCTTGGCGGCTCCGATCAGATCGAATTCGACCTGACCGAGCGAATCGGGCTCAACGACGAGGAGCGGGAGAAGATCAAGAGCGGCAACGCAATCAAGTTGCTCAAGCTCGAGTCGCGCCTGGCAGGGGCGGCCGGCTGAATATCGGCATCGCGACCGCTCCTCCAGCGTCATCTCGAAGATGCCCTTGTGTTGAAGAACATGACACGGGGCGTGTGTTATGGTGCAATTGATGGGAGAGTGCGCCGTCGGAGCTGCGTTCCTCCAGGATGGTGGGCGCCGGACGCCGGACGCGGTCGGCGCGTGACCTGGCTGACAGAGACCGACGGCGAGACGGCTCTCGAACGCGTGCTCGGCAGACGTCCCGACCTCGTTCCCCTCTTCCGCGAGTTCGCGAGCCGCGCCTGGGTGGACGGGCTCGTCGACCCCCAGCTCCTCGAGCTGTGCCGACTCGCCATCGCCGGCGTTCACGGCAGCCGATCCGAGCTCGCGGTGCGTCACGACGTCGGGCTGGCGCCGGAGAAGGCCGACGCCCTCGCCGACTGGCGAAGCTCCGACCTCTTCTCCGAGCGTGAGCGCAGCTGCCTCGCGCTGGCCGAGCAGTTCACCATCGATCCGCACGGAGTATCGGACGAGGACTTCGCCGTCGTGGCGGACGATCTCTCGCCCGCCGCAGTCGTTGCGCTGGTCTACTCGCTGGCCGTCTTCGACGGCCTCGCGCGCCTGCGCGCGATCCTCGAGGTCGAACCCGAGGGCGCAATCGTCTTCCCGCCTCCCCATCCGGCACAGGCGCTCGTCTGATGGCCAGGGTGCCGAGGCTCCCGTCGGCGGTCGAGGGCGAGCCCGCCTCGTACGACACGATGCTCGCGCACGTGCCGTCGCTCAGGGACGCGTTTCTGGGGCTGTACGGCGCGCTCTGGCGGAGCGACGTCGCGCCGCCGGAGCTCAAGGAGCTGATGCGCCTCCGGGGTGCTCGCACCATCGACTGCAACCTCTGACGCAACGGCCGCTTCGCCGTCGGCGGGGAGAGGATTCTCGAGGAGGAGGAGGCGGAGCTCGTCGAGGAGGGCTACGAGCGCTCCGCGCTGCCCGACGAGCACAAGGCCGTTCTGGCCTACATGGACGTCTTCCTGCGCCATCCGGCAAGCCTGCCGGCCGGCGTGCGCGACGACCTCCGCGCGCATTTCAGCGAGGAGCAGATCGTCGAGGGGACGATCTACGCGGCCGTCGCCTCCGGGCTCTCACGGCTGCTGATCGTGCTCGGCGCCGAGCCCGAGGACAGGCCGATCGCCGTAGCCCCCGTTGAGCAGTTCTTCCGATAGACACTACTGCCCGGCTGCAACGAACGCGTAACCGCATCGGCGACCGCCCCGTCGCTGCTGCTGCCCATCCCTTCGCTCGTCCCATGCGCCCCTCCATGACTGAGGTGTTGCGACGACCGATTGAATCCGCCCAGTTCACGGCCTGGACGTTCAGCGAGCGTGCGCGAAAGTCGGGGCTGCTGCCCTCAATGGGAAGCGTTGGTGACTGCTATGACTGTGAGCGATGATGGAGGCGTTCTGGTCGCGGATGCAGGTCGAGCTCCTCGACACGCGCCGCTGGAAGACCCGCGTCGAGCTCGCGAACGCGATCTTCGAGTACATCGAGCTCTTCCACAACCGCGGGCGACGCCACTCGAGCCTCGGCATGCTGACACCGATCGAGTTTGAAATGAAGGACAACCACATCACGAGCGAGGCAGCCTGAGTCAAGAAACACGACTCCACCGAACCCGAGGTACTGCGCAGCCTCCGCGTGTACGCGAAGCGGAGGATCACCGTGAGAGCGAGCACGATGCCGATCAGAATCAGCCGCTCCTCGGGGATGTAGATCTGTGAGCTGAGCTTGACCGGTTTGGTCGGGAGGATCGACGTTGGCGACCGACCCCCTTGATCGCCCCAGACGAGGTCGATGATTCCCGTGGACAAGGTGACCAGCGCGAGCGTCGAGATGAGTTTCGCGAGGACAGACACCTTGCGCAGAAGCACCATGACGAGGAAATGCATCGCGACGCCGATCAGGGCTCCGAGCGCAGCGCCAGCGCCAGCGCCAGCACCCAGTTCACGTGATGATCGTCGCGGAGCGAGTAGAAGAAGTAGGCGGCGATCGCACCGAGCGACCCGATCGCGAAGTTCAACACGCCTGACGCTCGATAGGTGAGGACGACGCCGAGGGCGTAGATGGCGTACAGCGACCCCGTCGCGAGCCCGAGCAACAGGAACTCGACGGTGATCTGGCTCCAGAACTGGATGAAAAGCATCAGCTACGCATGAGTTGGGGCGAGAACGCGCGGGGCCGCGGCCGGATGCCGGTCGCGGCCCCGCCTTCAAGCTCAGGTGCTGCTATTTCGCCAGAGGGGTCGACTTGAGGACGTTCAACGGCACCTTCGACAGCGGTACGGGGACGCCCTGATCGTTGAAGCGATAGAAGTAGGCAGTGTCACTGAACAAGCGCAGCGCGCTCAGCGCCGCATTGTTCTTGTAGGGGACTCCGAGATAGTTGATCGCGCTCAGGCCCCACTTCATCGCCAGCGGAGCCACCGACGGCTTCGAGTTGAGGGTCTTGATCACGTTCGCCGCCGTCGGCGCGAGGTGCGCCGCTTTCAGGCGGTCGGCGAGCATGTGCATGCCGGCCCACGCCCCCAGCCCGAGCAGCGTGACGCTTGCCGGGTCGCTCGGCTGGCCCGCGGCCTGGAGCTCCGCCAGGTACTGCTTCACGATCGGGTTCGACGTGTCGGTCGGCGACAAGAAGTTCGAGACGATGGCCACCCCGTTGACCGTGCTCGCCCCGATGGCTTGCACCGACTTCGGAGGGAAGCTTGTCAAGCCGCCAATGAAGTGGAAGCTGCTGGAGGTGATGTCCTTGCCCGATTGCTGCAGCGCCTTGATCGAGGCAACCAACCCTGCCGGCCCGGCGGTCACGATCATCGAATCGGCGCCGGCCGCCAATCCCTGTGCCACGTATGGCGACAGGTCGGTCGCCGTGACAGGAATCGGGATCTTGACCACCTGGAGGCCCATCGCGGGTGCGGCCGCCGTAGCGAAGTTGATGTTGCCGGTCACCGACGGTATGTCGAGGTAGATCCACGCGAGCTTCTTCGCGCCGAGCGAATGTGCGAGCCGTTCCTCAGCGAGGAAGGACGTGATCGCGAACCCGAGCGGGAACGAGTACTTGCTCGTGCCCTCGGTCGGACTGTTCGCTGTCACCGGGAAGAACGGAACCCCGGCCGAATCCAGGATCGAGGCATAGCCTTCGCCGACAGCCGAATACGAGATGACCCCCATCGGGTGGTCCGCAACCTCCTGCTGTCCGCAGGCGGTCGCGCCGGAGACCGTTGACTGGTCGTCGCAGGCCTTCAGCTGTACGGGCACGCCGAGCTCACACGTCTTGTTGATCACGGCGAGGGCCGCCTGCACACCCTGCGGTACCTCCGGCGCGACCTGCGGGCCTGCCTGGTTGCTGAAGTTGCCTTCAACCTCGATCACCGGCGGCGTGCCGCGACCGCAATGCTTCGTAGCCGCCGTGCGCGCGGCACCAGCGACACCGCTCACAAGAACCGCTACGGCGATGGTGCAGCCAAGTGCGAGCGCCGCGGAACCAACCCTCAACGGCCGCACGTGCTTCTTGTCGCTCAACTTGAACCTCCTTGATTTACGAACACGCCCGCTTCTCCCGAAGGGGCAATGGTGGGGGACGCAAGGTTGGAACTCCGAGGGGGGCGAGTTCTGGAAGCGACATTCCCACGCCTCCTTCCAGAGTACAGGGCCAAGTGTCCCTGAGGGCTACCCGCCCCGCACCTGTCGAACCGAGAGTGTGAACGTCGCGCCGGTGACCACCCCCCTCGTAAAGATGCCAGCGCGGACATCACGCTCGGTCGCTGTTCGCAAGTGGTGTGAGTGGAAACGGTCCGCGGCGCAGGCAACAACCTGTTCCAGCACGTGACCACTCTCCACGACGGCGTGCCACTCGTCTTTCGTCCCGGTTACTCATCAGCCGCCAACTCGCCGCTGGTCGGTTCCGACGTACAGGCTCAACGGCCGAATCAACGAGTTGTCAGCCAATTGCTCGATCACGTGCGCCGTCCAGCCGGTAATGCGGCTCACAACGAACAGGGGGGTGAACATTGGAATGTCGAAACCCATCAAGTAGTACGCCGGCCCTGCGGGAAAGTCGAGGTTCGGACGGATGCCCTTCGCCTCCTCCATCGTGCGCTCGAGTTCGTCGTACATCCGCACCCAGCGCTGGTCGTCCTTGATCCGGGCGACCTCGACGAGCGCATTCTTCATGGTGGGCACCCTCGAGTCGCCGTTCTTGTAGACCCGATGTCCAAACCCCATCACCTTCCGCTTTGACTCCAGCGCATCGAGCAGCCACGCCCGCGCATCCTCCGGTTCGCCGATCTCGAGCATCATCTCCATCACGGCTTCGTTTGCGCCGCCGTGCAAAGGGCCCTTGAGGGCCCCGATGGCCGCAGTCACGGCACTGTAGATGTCCGACAGGGTCGAGGTAACCACGCGGGCCGTGAACGTCGACGCATTGAAGCTGTGTTCCGCATAGAGAATCAGAGATGTTTCGAAACCGCGGACCACTTCCGGTTCCTGCGGGGTGTCGAAGCACATGTGCAAGAGGTTCTCGGCGAACCCCAGGCGGCTGTCCGGCGCGACCGCCGGCAATCCGTGGCGCCGCCGGTAGTCACGGGCGAGGACCGTCGGGATCTTTGCCATCATCCTGCGCGCCTTTCTGAGATTGGCCTCCTCCGAGTTGTCGTCTTCCTCGAGATCGGCTGAACCCAGATAGCTCACAGCCGTCCGCAGCGTATCCATCGGATGCGCCAAGGGCAGGAGGCCCAGAACGCCAGTCAAGCCTGCGTCGAGATCTCGTTCGGCCCGTTCCTCGTCACAGAACGCCCGAAGCTGACTCTCGTCCGGTAGCTCCCCGTACCAGATCAAATAAGCGACCTCCTCAAAGCTGCACGACGCCGCAAGATCCTGAACAGCGTAGCCGCGATACGTCAGCGAGTTCGTCTCGGGGACGACATTTGAGATCGATGTGCGGTCGACAACAACCCCTACCAACCCTTTGTGAATGTCAACGCGTTCAGCAACAGTCATTTCCGCTGATCCTCTCCGATGTGAAGATTATAAATCTTGCGATCATATGCTGCGTAATCCTCGTACCCAAGAAGCTCGTACAAGCGGGAACGTGTCTGCATCCTGTCGATTAGATCTGCTTGAGTTCCCTGTTTCTTGATCACACGCAAACCGTCCTCTATCGCCGCCATGGCTAGTCGCAATGTTGTGACCGGATAAATCACCATGTTGAAACCGAGCTTTTCCAGAGTTGACGCGTCGAGAAGCGGTGATTTACCGAACTCGGTCATGTTGGCGAGCAGTGGTACGTCCATCGAACGGCGGAACCGTTCGAACTCCGAGATGTCGGTCAGAGCCTCGGGAAAGACCATGTCAGCGCCGGCCTCAACGTACGCTTCGGCGCGACTGACCGCCGCATCCAGTCCTTCGACGGCATATGCGTCTGTTCGGGCGCAGATTACGAAATCGGGATCAGTTCGTGCATCCACCGCCGCTCTGATGCGCCTCACCATCTCGGCGCGACCGACGACCTCCTTGTTGTCAAGGTGTCCGCACCGCTTCGGATTCACCTGATCCTCGAGATGACACCCCACGACGCCTGCCACTTCGAACGCACGGATCGTCCGAGCGACGTTGACTGGTTCTCCGAAGCCCGTGTCGCCGTCGACGAGTACCGGCAGTGTCACAGAACCTGCGATCGCAGCACCCCGGCTGGCCACCTCGGTCAGGGTCGTCAAACCGATGTCCGGCAACCCCAGATCGGCCGACAGCGCGGCGCCCGAGACGTACACACCGTCGAAGCCGAGATCCTCAACCACCTTGGCGACGAGAGGGGAAAACGCGCCGGGAAAGCGCAGAAGCCGGCCGGACGCGAGATCTGCGCGGAAGAGGCGGCGACGACTCGTCGGATCGACCGTCACTCAGCGCCCTTCGAATATGCCCTGACGCAGTCTGGAGTCGCCAAGTCGTCGTGTCGATCGCACGGAAAATGTCAGGCCCTTCAGTTCGTGCGCCTCGAGCGTCAGGAGACGGGTGGCCGTGTCGAGAAATCGGTCTTGCTCCTGCTCGACGACCACGCCGTCAGCGAGGGATCGAAACTTGACGACGTACTCGTCGCGTCCAAACGGTCTTGCGCCCCGTGGATGGGCATCGGCTACCTCGATCTCGTCCTCGATCGAAGTCCCGTTGCTAAGGATGACCACGACGCGACCTCCGAACGAGCGGCGTTCAGGGCTGGGATCGTGATATCGCTTCGTCCAGTCCGGGTCTTCCACTGTGCGGATCTTGTGCCAGAGTTCGACGGTCTCGGGTCGACTCGCACGCTCTGGCGCGTACGACCGTTCGTGATGCCATTCTCCGTCTTGCAGAGCCACCGCGAAGATGTACGTGATCGAGTGGTCGAGCGTCTCTCGACTCGCCGTGGGATCTTGCTTCTGCGGGTCGCCCGATCCCGATCCGATGACGAAGTGCGTGTGGTGGCTCGTGTAGATAACGATCTCCCGAATTTCCGAGACCGCTGGGAGTCGTTCGCGCATTCGGCGGGCGAGGTCGATCAGCGCCTGGCTCTGGTATTCCGCGGAATGCTCCTTGGTGTACGAATCGAGAATCGCACGCCGTGGCGCCCCTGGGACCGGGAGCGAAACCCGATAGACCGCGCCAGGCCCACCGAGCAGCCACGCAATGACCCCGTCCTCGCCCTCATAAATCGGAGCAGGCGAGCCCTGACCACGCATCGCGCGATCAACAGCCTCGACCGCAGCCTTTCCGGCAAATGCCGGTGCGTAGGCTTTCCAACTCGAGATTTCGCCCTTGCGTGACTGCCTGGTCGCAGTGGTCACGTGCAGAGCCTGACCCACGGCATGGAAAATTGTCTCCGGGAGCAAACCGAGCAAGTTGCCGATCCCCGCAGCCGCCGAGGGGCCGAGATGTGCGACGTGATCGATCTTGTGCTCGTGCAGGCAGATGCCCCGCACAAGTGCGATCTGCACCTCATACGCGGTGGCGATCGCGCGAGCCACCTCATCCCCACGGCAGCGACAGTGCTGGGCGACTGCGACGATCGCCGGGATATTGTCGCCTGGGTGGGAGTAGTCGGCGGCGAGAAACGTGTCGTGAAAGTCGAGCTCACGCACAGCCACACCGTTCGCCCAGGCCGCCCATTCGGGGGAGACACGTCGGTCTTGCGGCCGAATGCCGAATATCGTTGCGCCGGGCACAGCCCGGTGCTCGAAAGCCTGCGCGCGAGCGGCTGCGACGGACGGGCGAGCAATAGCAGCTGCAGCGACGGCCGCGTTGTCGATGATCCGATTCACGACCATCTCGGCAACCTCTTCGTCCACCGGCGACAGGTCGGCGCCCACCTCGGCGATCGCCCATGCGAGCTGCTCCTCCCGCGCGAGCTTCTCAGCAG
This sequence comes from uncultured Actinomycetota bacterium, assembly GCA_963735535.1. Classification (GTDB taxonomy): domain Bacteria; phylum Actinomycetota; class Thermoleophilia; order Gaiellales; family Gaiellaceae; genus PALSA-600. The sequence goes on from CAVTLL010000012.1 coordinate 17,519, forward strand.
ACCTTCGCGTCCGGACGATGAATTCTTTCATCTCGAAGAGTTGAGTCTTGCTTGTCATGACAGTCGAACTGCAACCTCTAAGCAAGCGCTTGCTCAGACGTCGAGCTTACACTCACCACCACGGCGGCGCAACCGAAAGGGGTGTGGGCCTGGCGCCACGCGAATACTTCGAGCTGGGCCCGGGGAGGACGACCTTGCCCGCGTCTGTGGATGCTTTCAAGATGGTGTCGGCAAGCATTAGTCACCCGTGGCTCTTATGACCCACGCATGCGGATGCAACAGTCTGAGGCTTTCGCGTTTGCCGCCGACGCGCTTCCGCTACGCTCGCCTGCCATGGCCGCGGAGACACAGATCGGTCGACTCGACGACATCGCACCCGAGTCGGCGCGTGTGCTTCTCGTTGCGGGAATCGAGGCCTTCGCGGAGCTCGGTTATCACGCGACGACCACCCGTGAGATCGCTGCCCGCGCGCGGATGAGCCCCGCCGCGCTCTATGTGCACTACCCGTCGAAGGCGAGGCTTCTCGCCGAGATAGTCAAGCTCGGCCATCATTCCGCTCTCGAAACGTTCCAGCAGGCGTTTGCTGACGAAGTCGGGCCTGCCGAGCGCATCGCGGCCGCGGTGAGGAACTTCACCGTCTGGCACGCCGAGAATTCCACGCTCGCTCGTGTCGTTCAATATGAGCTCGACGCTCTTCCTCCGAAGGAGCGTCGAGGCATCGGTGTCTTGCGTACCCAATTCGAAGACATGCTCCAAGCGGAGATAGAGAGGGGGATCCGGTCCGAAACCTTCTCAGTTTCCGATGTCGGCGGCACATCGACAGCGATCTTCTCCCTGTGTATCGATGTGGCACGATGGTATTCACCGCGTTCCACTCGCTCGCCGCAAGAGATCGGCGCCCTCTATGGCGAACTGGCGCTGAGACTGGTCAGCGCCCCCGCAAGCTGATCGTCACCAAGGGCGTTCCGTGAGCACTGCGGGAACGTCGTACATCACCAACAGGTCTGGAGCATGCGCGATGATCGCGGCAAGGTGACGCTCGATCTCTGCTGATCGCCAGGCGCGGGCGGGCCAGTCAGCTCGAAGCGATTGTTGACTGTTCTTCGAATCGAAGGATGGAGGGCCTCTTCGAGTGCCCTCGCGGCGGTTGCGAACCTGGCGGCCACCCGCTCGCGGGTGACGAGGTAGTTGCTGGCGATGTTGCAGCGGCGTGGTAAAGCGAACGATTCTCTTCGTCGAGATCGAAGACCCGCAGTCCGAGTACCTCCCCAAGCCAGCAACCATGCGCCCGCGCCTCCTCGGTTTTGCCGGAGACGGCAGCCCAGGCGCTGGCGCCGTCTGGCGCGAGCCCAACCTCGCGCTGCTCGAGCCAGCGGCGACAGGCGCTAGGAGGGATGGAGAAACGCTGGGAAAAATGGGGGAGCGAGCGTGGGCCCGCGCCCCCCGACGCCTCTAGGCCTCCGTCTGAGCGCGCGCAGGAGAGGTTTGCTCAGGTCGAGACTCGCGGTCGGCTCAGTCGATGGTGACGGCGAGCTTGCCGAGGGTGCCCGACGCGAAGTCGGCGAGCGCCCGGGGAGCATCCGCTAGAACGTAGGTGCGCTGGATCGGGACCTTCAGCGCACCGTTGGCGACGGATTTGGCGAGCTGGTTGAGGGTTGTTGTAGCGGGGTTGGCCCTGATGGGGTTGACGGTTATGTCGTTGCGGCCGGCCGGCTCGGCGCCGAACCCAATGGTGGAGGCAAGGCGTCCGTTGGGGCGCAGGAGGGCGGCGACGGCGGCGCCGTCTCCGGCGAGGTGCAAGGCGGCGTCGACACCGTCCTGGAGGCTGCCGGTCGCGGCGGCAAGTTCGCCTCGGTAGTCGATGGTCGCGTCCGCGCCGAGCGTGGTGACGAAGTCCCGCTCTTCTGGGGTGGCGGCGGTCGCGATCACCGTCGCCCCAGCGGCTTTCAAGAGCTGCACGGCGATTGCTCCGACACCGCCGGTGGCCCCGGCGACCAGAACCGTTTCGTCAGGCCTGGGGGCCACGGCGTTGACCGCGTCGGCCGCAGCCGTCCCTGCCAGGCCGAGCGCCGCCGCCGTCTGCAGGTCGACGCCCGTTGGGACCTTGGCGAGATACGCGCTGGGGGTGGCGACCCACTCGCTGAGGCCGCCGTCGCCGAGGTAGGCCTTCACCACGACTCCGAAGACGTTGTCGCCTGGGGCGAGATCTTTGACGCCTGCCCCGACGGTCTCGACGCTGCCGGCAATGTCTTTGCCCAGTATGACCGGGAAACGGTGCTCCATCATGTCTTTGAGGCGTCCGTTGGCGACGGAGAGGTCGAAACCGTTGATCGAGCTGGCCCGCACACGGACCAGCACCTCACCGTCGGCGGGGGTGGGCGTGGGCAGGTCATATAGGGCGGGCGGGCTGCCGAAGTCGGAGATGGCGATGGCTTTCATGTGAGTTTTCTCCCTACTGTTCGCAGATGGGTCGAAACGGTGGTAGAAGATGGGCGCACGGCGGTCGTTCTGTCCAGAACAAATACGAGGTGTTGGGAGATCCGACGAACTAATCCACCTGACATCAAGCTGCCCACAGGTAAACGGAGAAGCTGGTATACTAAGGTTTTACCATGCTCGTCGCGGACGGCCCAGTTGTTGTTGGCTACGATGGCTCTGATGGGGCGGCGGCGGCGCTAGTTTTCGCGATAGCCGAGGCAGTGGCACAGTCTAAGGTTCTACGGATTGTCTCAGTCTGGCGTCCAGCTAACTCAAATGGGGCAGGTCAATCGCTCTGCCCCATGGCGACGCCCAACTTTGCTTGGGAGCTAAAAGACGCTGCCTTCGCTCACATCTGCGAGGCGGAATATATTATCCGCGAACGAGCGCCGCAGTTGGAGATTCAGCGTCGTGTCGTTCAAGGTCGCCCTCACAAAGCATTGGTCGATATGAGCAGAGATGCTGCCGTACTCATCCTTGGCTCGGGTTATCGCACCTCCCTTTCCCGCATCTTTCGCAGATCCGTTTTCTCCTACTGTGCTCGGAAAGCATCCTGCCCAGTACTTGGCGTAGAGCACAATCCGAACGTGGCCGGGTTGCCTAACATCGTCGAGCAGATATCGATCTGAGCCGTTCCTCTTCCGAGGCTCACAAGCGGCCGGCCGAGATGCGAAGTCCCGAATCTCGCCGGCACACCGATGTGATGAAGACCGAGGGGCTGAAGCAGGCGCTCGCGCTGCACGGCTTCGACGCCGCGATCGGTGGCGCCCGCCGTGACGAGGAGCGGTCCCGAGCGAAGGAGCGCATCTTCTCGTTCCGCTCCAGGCAGCAGCAGTGGGATCCGAAGACGCAGCGTCCCGAGCTCGGGCGGCTCTACAACGCGCGCAAGCACCTGGGGGAGTCGATGCGCGTCTTCCCGCTCTCGAACTGGACCGAGCTCGACCTCTGGCACTACGTAGCCGCCGGAGCACGGCGAAGTGCGGCTCGACACGGCCACGCTGACGCCTCGACACGGCCACGCTGACGCCCGAGGAGTCCGCCGAGGCGGTGGTGGCCTTCCTCGAGCAGCGGGGAATGTTGCCGTGACGATCCGCGTCGGCGAGGCCGTCCCCGAGTTCACCGTTCACCGCCGAATCGGCGAGCCGATGACGAAAACCGACCTGCTGGCCGACGGTCCGGCCGTCTTCCACTTCCACGTCTTCGACTTCACCGGCGGTCCAGCCGGTGGCTGAGAGCTCCAGATCGTCCGGTTCGAACGAGCAGCAACCGAGCTTGGGTCGCTGGGCGTGAAGGTCTATGCGCTCTCGTCCAATGCTCCACCCACACAACAGGCGTGGAAGAAGCAACTCGACGAGAAGGGAATGCTCGGCGAGCAGGAGCTCCTGTCCGACCGGAACTTCGAGGCCGCGCAGGCCTTCGGGATCCTCCGCGACGAGCTGATCGGCTTCCGCCCGCTCAACGTCCGCGGCGCCTTCCTCCTCGACCAGGACGGCACCCTCGCCTACGCATGGTCGAGCGACGACCTGCGCGAACTCCCCGAGCCCGAACCGGTGCTGGAAGCGGCAAGAGCGCTTTCGGGCCTATAGAAGCTCGGCTGGATGGTCGCTAGTCGATCGGAAAATCATCCTCCGCCGCGCGCAGCCTGCGAAGCAGCTCCCAGATCCCGTCGAGCTCGGATGGGCCGAGTGGAGTCGTTCCGAACCTGTCTTCATTGAGAACGACGGTCGCCTCCTCGGCCGTCGCCCGGCCGACCTTCGTGATCACGGCGAGTGTCGTCCGGCGGTCGTGCTCGTGCGGCTCGCGGCGGACGAGCCCGGAGCGCTCGAGACCGTCGATCAGGTTCGTCACGCTGGTGGGATGCACCTGGAGCCGGCCGCCGATCTTGCCGAGCGGCAGCGAGCCGTGCCTGCTGAAGTACAGGAGCATGAGCGCCTCGTACCGCGGGAACGTGAGGCCGAAGGGCTTAAGCAGCGCGTTCAGCCGCGCCATCAGGATCTGCTGGACGCGCATGATCGACGTCACGGCGCTCATCGACGGCGCCGGCTCGGCGCCCCAGTGGGCCTCCCACTGGCGCCTCGCCTCACCGATGAGGTCGAACGAGGGACCGCGGCCCGCCATCCCCGCGAGCGTGTCAGACGGCTCGGTCACCTGGGCTCGCGTCAATTTGTGCGATAGTCCTATTATCGTAATTCCTTCTATCGGCTGTCCATCTATCGGCTGTCCATCGTGTCGAGCGAGCTGACGAAGAGCGCGGCCCCGACCCAGCCGGATCCGGCGCCGGCGCCGCGGGCGCTGCACTCCACGATGAGCGGCCTCGAGGTCGAGCCGCTCTACTCCGACGTGGACGTCGACCTCGACTACGAGCGCGACCTCGGGTCGCCCGGCGAGTACCCGTTCACCCGCGGCGTCTACCCGTCGATGTACCGCGGGCGCCTCTGGACGATGCGCCAGTTCGCCGGGTTCGGCACCGCCGAGGACACCAACGAGCGGTTCCGCTACCTCCTCGAGCACGGGCAGACCGGGCTGTCTACCGCGTTCGACATGCCGACGCTGATGGGGCTCGACTCCGACCATCCGCGGTCGTTCGGCGAGGTCGGGCGCGAAGGCGTCGCAGTCGATTCGCTCGAGGACATGGCGACGCTGTTCGCCGGCATCCCGCTCGGCGAGGTCTCCACGTCCATGACCATCAACTCGGCCTCGGCGGTGCTCCTCGCCTTCTACGTCTGTGTCGGCGAGCGGCAGGGGGTGCCGCCCGACAAGCTGCGCGGGACGGCCCAGACCGACATCCTCAAGGAGTACATCGCGCAGAAGGAGTGGATCTTCCCGCCCGAGCCTTCGATGCGGCTCGTGACCGACATGGTCGAGTACTGCGCGCGCGAGATGCCGCTCTGGCATCCGATCTCGATTTCCGGGTACCACATCCGGGAGGCGGGATCGACCGCTGCGCAGGAGCTCGCCTTCACTCTCGCAGACGGATTCACCTACATCGAGTGGGCGGTCGAGCGTGGCCTCGACGTGGACGAGTTTGCGCCGCGGCTCAGCTTCTTCTTCAACGCCCATATCGACTTCTTCGAAGAGATCGCGAAGTACCGCGCCGCCAGGCGCATCTGGGCACGCGAGCTGCGTGACCGGTTCGGCGCCCGCAACCCCCGCTCCTGGCTGATGCGCTTCCACACGCAGACCGCCGGGGTCTCCCTCACCGCGCAGCAGCCGGAGGTCAACATCGTCCGGACGGCGATCGAGGCTCTCGCCGCCGTCCTCGGCGGAACGCAGTCGCTCCACACGAACTCATTCGACGAGGCGCTCGCGCTCCCGACCGAGGACGCGGTCCGGATCGCGCTACGGACCCAGCAGGTGATCGCCCACGAGACCGGGGTCGTGAACACGGCCGACCCGCTTGGGGGCTCCTACTACCTCGAGCACCTGACGAGCGAGCTCGAACGCCAGGCGTACGACTACTTCGCGCGGATCGACGCCCTCGGCGGCGTCGTCGAGGCGATCAAGAAGAACTTCTTCCAGGGCGAGATCGCGGACGCGTCGTTTCGCTACCAGCAAGAGGTCGAGCGCGGCGAGCGCCTCATCGTCGGCGTCAACTCCTTCCAGGTCGACGAGAAGGCCCCACCGGAGATCCTTCGGATCGAGCCCGAAATCGAGACGCGGCAGATCGAGAGCCTCCGTGCCCTCCGCGCCCGCCGCGACACGGCCGCCGTCGAGGCGGCGCTGGCCACGCTCAAGGAGGACGCCGCCGTCGAGGGCCGTAACCTGATGACCCCGATCATCGCCGCGGCCAAGGCGGACGTGACGGTGGGCGAGATGTGCGATGCGCTCCGGGAGGTCTGGGGGATCTGGCGCGAGAGCGCGGTGTTCTGACCGTGGCCTTCACCATCCTGACCGGCGAGCAGGAGGAGATTCGTCAGCTCATCCGGTCGCTCGCACGCGAGCGCATGGCCCGCCGCGCGGCCGAGATCGACGAGTCGCACGCGTTCCCGTGGGACGTCGTCGAGCTCTTCCGCGACCACGACGTCTTCGCGCTGCTCTTCGACGAGCGCTACGGCGGCACCGGGACGGGAACCACGGTGGCCCCCGCCGCGATCGAGGAGATTTCGAGCGCCTGCGCCACGTCTGGGCTCATCCTGGCGGTGCAGGAGCTGGGCTCGCTCGGCCTCAAGCTCGCCGGTCCGACGGGCAGAAGGACCGGTACCTGCCGAGGCTAGCCTCGGGCGAATGGCTCTGTGCCTACGCGCTCACCGAGGCGGGCTCGGACTCCGGGGCGATGCGAACCGTTGCCCGGCGCGAGGGCGACAACTACGTCCTGAACGGCGGCCCGGTTGTGGGTCGCCGACATCACCTATGTCCGGACCTGGTCGGGCTTCGTCTACGTCGCGTTCATCACCGACGTCTACTCGCGGATGATCGTCGGTTGGCAAGCCTCACGCTCGCTGCGTTCCGACCTCGCCCTCGACGCCCTGGAGCAAGCGATCTGGACCCGCTCCCAGGCCGGCCAAAAGCTCGAGGACCTTGTCCATCATTCGGATCGCGGCGTGCAATTCACCGCCTGGACGTTCAGCGACCGGGCCAGGAAGTCAGGGCTGCTTCCCTCGATGGGAACCGTCGGTGACTGCTACGACAACGCGATGATGGAGGCGTTCTGGTCAAGGATGCAGGTCGAGCTCCTCGACACCTGCCGCTGGAGGACGCGCATCGAGCTCGCGAACGCGATCTTCGAGTACATCGAGATCTTCCACAACCGTCGCCGGCGACACTCGAGCCTCGGCATGCTGACACCGATCGAATTTGAATTGAACGACAACAACATCAACACCCAGGCCGCCTGAATCAAGAAACGCGACTCCACGGAACCCGGGGCACGCCGCAGCCTGCATTGAAACCCGGGGCGGCTCAATGATCGGTCTGGCCGGAGTGCCGGTCGATGATCCCCGGGACGGTCATCGCCGATGTGATCTCGATCACGGCTCTAACCGTGCGCGCTGGGCTCGCGACGTCCGCGACGATGCTCGTTGTCATTCCGTTCTGAACGCCGACATCACACCACCTGGCGAGAGATACGGCGCGATCAGATGGGCTGCCCAGCGCGTGTCATACGCCTTGACGAGCAGGAGGATGACGTCGAACTCCTCCCGCCGACACGCCAGAGGCCGCTGACAGACTTTTCAAACCCCACGCGCCGGTTTGGGACCGGTCTCATTGGGTCGGGGTTGTGGTTCGGAGTGGTTGTTCGCGGAGGAGCCAGGTGAGGAGGAAGGCGATGAGGATGACGCCGGTTGCTGTTAGGAAGACCGGTTGGAGGGCGGCCGCGAACGCTTCGATGTAGGGGGTGTGAATGGCGGCGGGGAGGTGTTTGACGATTTCTGGGTTGGCTTGTGGGGGGATGTGGACGCCGGCCGGGAACTTTGGCGGCGAGTTCGGTTCTTAGTCTGTTGGCGAAGATCGCGCCGAAGGCGGCGACGCCGATCGAGCCGCCGATGCCGCGGAACATGGTGGCGCCGGAGGTTGCGACGCCGAGGAGCCGGTGGTCGACGGAGTTCTGGGCGGCGAGAACGAGTACCTGCATGACTAGCCCGAGGCCGAGGCCGAGGATCACCATCGCGACGATCGTTTTCCACATCGGCGTCTGGACGGTGAGTCGGGAGAGCAGGAAGACCCCGATGAGCATGATCGCGGTGCCGATGATCGGGAACGGCTTGTAGCGGCCGTAGCGGCTGATCAGCTGACCGCTGATGATCGAGGTGACGAGGAGCCCGGCCATCAGCGGGACGAGGGTCAGGCCGGAGCTGGTCGGGCTGTGTCCCTTGACGACTTGGAGGTAGAGCGGGAGGTAGGTGATCGCGCCGAAGAGCGCGAGCCCGACGATGAAGCCGACCGCGCTCGTGACCACGAAGATGCGGTTGTGGAAGAGCTCGAGCGGAAGGATCGGCTCGGCTGCGCGGCGCTCGACGAACGGGAAGACGGCGAGCAGCGCCGACGCCGGCGATGATCAGGAGCACGATCGGTGCCGAGCTCCAGCGCGTAGGTTGTGCCGCCGAGGCTCGAGAACAGCACGATCGCCGAGAGGCCGGCGGCGAGCACTGCGGCGCCGAGGTAGTCGACGCGGTGGCGGACGTGTTCGCTGCGGGCGTGGAAGGCGATGGCGATCACGGTGAGGGCGATCGCGCCGATCGGCAGGTTGACGTAGAAGATCCAGCGCCAGGAGAGGTTGTCGACGAAGAAGCCGCCGAGCAGCGGCCCGATCACGGTCGAGACGCCGAAGACCGCGCCGAAGTAGCCCTGGTAACGGCCGCGCTCCCGAGGCGAGAAGATGTCGCCGAGCACCGCCAGGGTCAGCACCATCAGGCCGCCGCCGCCGAGCCCTTGGAGCGCGCGGAACGCGATCAGCTCGGTCATGTTCTGGCTGATCCCGCAGAGCACCGAGCCGATCAGGAAGATTACGATCGCGCTCTGGAGGAGCTGTCTTGCGTCCGTACTGGTCGCCGAGCTTGCCGTAGAGCGGCCCGGACGACGGTGGAAGCGAGCAGGTAGCCGGTGACGACCCAGGAGAGGTGGTTGAGGCCGCCGAGGTCGCCGACGATCGTCGGCAGCGCGGTCGAGACGATCGTCTGGTCGAGCGAGGCGAGCAGCAGCCACGAGCATCAGCGCCGCGAAGATCAGCCGGACGCGCTGCGGCTGCTGTGCTGCCGTTGCGGTGGCCGGTGCCGGGGTTGCGATCGTGGTCATGTCGCGCTCGCGTTGCGTCGGGGCGGGCCGGGCCTGGGGTGGGATCGCTGTTCGCGAAGGCAGCGCATCGCCTCGCTGAGTTGTTTGTCGTCAAGTGGTGGCTGGGTTTGCGGCGTGGCTGATCGCGTGCGGAGGCCGTCGAGGAGCCAGTGCAGGTGGCGTCGCCAGGCGTTGGGCTCGATCGTCGCGGTTGCGTCGATCACGGGTGCGAATGACCAGAGCACGAGCGCGAGGTCGGGGACGGTGAAGTCCGGGCGCAGAACGCCTTGTTCGTGGGCTCGGGCCAGCACCTGCTCGAACAGCCGTGAGAACTCGAGCCGTGTCTCCGTGAGTCGTCCTTCGCGCGGAGGGTGGCGAAGGAAGATCTCCTTCAGGAGTCGGTCGCCGCTCTGTAACTCGAGTGTCGCTTCGAGGAATCCGACCAGACCCGTCCAGGCGTCTGGCTCGGCCAGTGCGGCTTCGCCGACGGTGCGGAACTCGTCGACCCTCTCGGCGAAGATGGCCTCGACCAGCGCTTCGCGGGTCGGGAAATGCCGGTATAGCGTGCCGATGCCGAGGCCGGCGCGACGTGCGATCTCGTCCAGCGGCGCCTCGACGCCACGCTCCGCGAATATCTCCCGCGCTGTCGCGACGAGCAGTTCGTGGTTGCGCCGCGCGTCGCGTCTTTGGCTCCCCGGCGGTCCGGTCAACTCGGGCATGACGTGATACTAGCCGAAACGGAGGGCGGTATCCGATTTGTGCTAGCGTCGTTGAGATGACTTGCCCCCTGTTGCGGTGTGCTGCGTCCCGCGTTCGCAGCTGGCGCGCCGCTTGCGACTCGACGCCTCATCGTTGTTGCGAGCTGCCGCTGGCAGCGAGGACCGTCGGATGAGCGTCTATGACGTACCGCTGACGGCTCTGTCGGGGGAGCCGATCGACCCAGGAGTGCTGCGCGGAAGGGCGGTGATGATCGTCAACGTGGCGTCTCATTGCGGCCTGACGCCGCAGTACGAGGGGCTGCAGCGTTTATTTGACCGCTACCGTGAGCGCGGTTTCGTTGTTGTTGGGGTGCCGTGCAACCAGTTCGCCGGCCAGGAACCCGGCGCCTCGGACGAGATCGCGAAGTTTTGCGCCGAGTCGTACGCGGTCACGTTCCCGCTGACCGAAAAGCTGGACGTGAATGGCCGCCGCCGCCATCCGCTCTATGAGCTGCTGACGGCTCTCCCCGACGCGGCGGGCCTCGCCGGGGATGTGCAGTGGAACTTCGAGAAGTTTCTCATCAGTGGTCGGGGCGACCCGGTCGCGCGCTTCCGGCCGACGACGGCGCCCGAAGACGGCGCGCTCGCCGCCGCGATCGAGAAGCACCTGCCCGGGCAGGCCGCGCCCGCGTGGGTGAAGAGGCCGGTCACAGAACTTCGCCTCGGCGACCGTGTGATCGCTCCAGGAGGCGCCGAGCTGACCGTCTCGCGAATCGAGCACCCGTTCTTCGGCCGCGACGACCTCACCTGTCTGATCGAGGACACCCCGACCCGCTGGCTTGCCCAGTCGGTACCGACGAGCGCCGAGATACCCGTACTCACCTAACCGACTGTCGTCCCCGCGCCGGACCCGAAGAGGAGGAACCGTATGGTCGAGAAGGAGATCCATGTCCCCACTGCGGACGAGGAGATGACCGCGTTCGTCGCCCACCCCGAAGGTGAAGGGTCGTAAACGACGCCCGCGAGAGAAGGGGACACCGTCCCGCGGGCGTCCGTGGCGGCAAGGATATACGCGGTGGCTCCCTTCCGCATTTGACGTGGCAGTTGAGCTGAGGCTTCGACGGCTTGGCGTCGGATCCGCGCGATCGGCTCCTGTGTGACGCTCATTCGACGCGCGTCGCGGGCCTCGATGCAGGAGCCGACGACTACACCGATCACGGCGCGCGATGCGCGAGATCTACACCGCCCCGACCGTCGAGGCCGCCGAGCCCGGTTCGCGGAGTTCGCCGGCGCCTGGGGCCAGACCTATCCTGCGATCATCCAGGCATGGCAGTCAGTCTGGCCCGAGTTCGTCCCGTTCCTCGAGTTCCCGACCGAGCTGCGCAAGCTCGTCTACACAATCAACGCGATCGAATCATTGAACGCCCGCTTCCGGCGAGCCGTCCGACATCGCGGCCACTTCCCCACCGAGCACCCGCCACGCTCAGGAGGCATAGCAAACTGAGCCGTATGCAAGGTCAAATCCTGGACAAATCGTGACCCGATTTGACCCTGAATGCCCCTCGGTGCACCTCTGACCAGAGGTCCGCCGAGAGGTGTAACACCGCCTTTTGCAGGCATTTTCTATAAGGCCCATACGGGATTCGAACCCGTGCCGCCGCCGTGAGAGGGCGGTGTCCTAGGCCACTAGACGAATGGGCCACGCTAGGAGCGGGCAGTTTACCGGCTCAGGCGCCCACCTCGTGAAGCAGCGGCGCCGTGTCGAACGGGTCGAAGCCGATGCGGGCCGCGATCTCCTCGGACGACGGCTTCGTGCCCTCCCAGAAGAGGCCGCGCAGGAACTCGCCGGTGGCTGGGTTGTGCCACCAGTCGGGACCGATCGTGTCGATCAGATAGCGGCGAAGCTGCGCCGAGCGGATCCAGGCGCGCAGGTAGTCGGCCGAGTAGAAGCCGGCGTCCATGTCCGAGAGGTAGGCGTTCGAGCGGTAGCGGACCCCGGTCGCGGCGGTGAGCCACTCCTCGTAGCCCTCGGGGCTGCCTCCCATCTCCGGGAAGCGCGTCCAGAAGGCGAGCTCGAAGCGCAGCTTCGCCTCGTAGCGGCGGAACAGCACCGCCTCGAGGAACGTCGTCGCCTCGGCGTTCTGGGCGGCCTGCTCGTCGGAGAGGCCGAAGTAGCGCGCGTGCCATTCGGGCTCGCGGGAGATCGCCTCGACGATGTAGGAGTAGATCTCGGTCAGGGCGTTGTCGCGCGCAAGGCGGCGGAACGAGATCGGCAGCGACGGATCGACGCCCGCGAAATGGAGCGCGTGGCCGGCCTCGTGCAGGAACGCCTGGTAGTCGTGCAGCCCGCCCTGGGCGCGCGTGATCAGGTGCACGACCCGAGGCGGATCGCTCGCCATCACGCACGCGCGCGGCGACTTCTGCGGCCGGTCGTCGAGATCGAGCTTGATGTTCGGGTTCGCGGCCATGTCGAAGCCCATCGCCATCAGCGTGTCGAGGCAGACCTCGGTCGCCCGCTCCTTCGTGTAGGTCGACTCGAGCGGCGAGAGCCTGCGCATGTAGGCCATGTGGTAGCTCGACGGCACCTCGGTGCGCGCGGGGCCAAGCAGCCGCTCGAACCAGCGGTCGCGGAGCGGAACATACGCCTCTGCCATCGCGTCGCTCGCGTCGGAGAGCACCTCCGAGAGCTCCCGGAGCGAGATGCCCTTCTCCTCCTCGTTGCGCTCGACCGGCGCGGCGATCCCCGAGAACTCCGCCTCGAGCTCCTCGCCCGCGTTCAGCAGGTCGAGCCGATCCGCGTTGAAGGCGGCGCTCGCCTCGGCCTGGATCTCGCCGAGCTCCTCACGGTCGGCGTACTCGGGCAGCAACGCGAGCTGCGCTTGCGCGGTGCGCAGCGGCATCTCCTCGCCGCGGAACGTCACGCGCGCCGCCAGGATCCGGTTCTCGAACTCGTCGTAGCGCTCCACGAGCGCATTCGTGATCAGGCCGCCCTCGCAGGTCTTGCGCAAGCCGGTAGAGCCGCTCGCGCTCGTCGCCCGCCGCGCCCGTCCTCGGCCTCGCGCAGCGCCTCGAGCTGGCCGCGGCTGAAGAGATCCTCGTAGCGCGCGACGATCGCCGCCTGCTCGGAGGTCTCCTTCTCCCCCACCCGCACCGCGCGCGCCTCCTCGGCGCGCTCGAACATGTACTTGCCGAGGCGATCCTCGTACTCGGCCGGGCTGCGGACGACTGTGGTGGCCACGCGCCTACGCTAACCGACGGCGGCGACGTGCCGCCGCGCCAGCTCGACCAGCTCGGCCGGCTCGAACGGCTTCGGTACCACGGCGTTCGCGCGGCCCTCGTACGCCGCCACGTCGACCGTCCCGCTCACGAGCACCACCGGGATCCCGGCGGCACGCAGCTCGTCGAGCAGCTCGTCCGACGCGCCCGCCCCGAGATGAAGGTCGAGCAGCACGAGCCCGGGCCGCTCTCCGGACACCGCTCCCCTCGCCTCGTCCAGCGTCGCAGCCTCGATGACCCGGAAGCCGTCGAGCTCGAGGTTCACCCGGCAGACCATCCGCAAAGCGGCGTCGTCCTCGACCACGAGCACCGAAGCTGCGGGAGCATTCATGGCGCGGCGATCGTACTCGATCGAGGCGGCGCGCTAGTATGGCGCCGTGGCGCCCGAAACTCAGTTGGGGGAGCGCTACGCGACCCAGGTCGGGGAGCTCTGGACAGGGCTTTCGCAGACGCTTGCCCGGCTCGAGGCGATCGCGGGAGCTCCCGAGCTGCTCGACCACGACGAGGCGCTCTCGGCGCTTCGCCGCCTGCAGTACCGGCTCCACTCGGCGAGCGAGTCGGTGCTCGGGCTCTCGCCCCCGGTCGCCGCAGCCCCGGCACACACCGAGCTCGCCGCCGCGCTGACCGGCGCGCGCGACGCGACCGGCGAGGTCGTCGAGGCCGTCGACCTGACCGGCAGCCGCGGCGTCGACGTCATGCTCCACGAATGGCGCGGCGCGCTCTTCCGCGTTCGCCTCGCCCGGCTGCGCCTGACAGGCCCGTCGGCCCGTCCCGGGGAACGCGCCGAAGAGATCCCGAAGCTCCACGCGCCGCTTGTCGCCTCCGGGCTCACCGTCGCCGGCGCCGCCGCCTTCGCGGTCGGCGCGACCTCCGGGCCCTGGCCGCTCTGGGTCGCCGGGATGCTCGCGGTCTGCCTGTCGCTACTGCTCTATCGGCCGTAGCCGGGCCAGCGACTCGTCGCGCCCGAGCAGCTCGAGGCTCTCGAAGAGGCCCGGCGAGATCTTCGACCCCGTGACCGCGAGCCGGATCGGCGCGAACGCCTCGCGCGGCTTCAAGCCCTTCGGCCTCGGCGAAGTGCCGGAGCGCCTCCTCGATCCCGGCCGCCTCCCACGGATCGACCGCGCCGAGCGCCTCGGCCGCGGCGCTGCAGACGGCCGGGTCCGCGCCGCCCGGCGAGACCGGCTCGAACAGGAAGCGCACGAAGTCCGGGTACTGCGAGAACTTCTCGATCTTCTCCTGGACGAGCGGCACGGTCTGCGCGCACCCGCTCCTCGGGCCAGTCGATCCCCTGCTCGCGCGAGCCAGGTGAGGAGAGCCGCGGCGTACGCGTCCTCGGAAAGCTCGCGCAGGTGCACGCCGTTCAGCCAGTCGAGCTTCTGGTAGTCGAACGTCGCCGGGCTCGGCCCGACGCGCTCGAGCGAGAATCGCTCGACGAGCTCGTCGGGGCTCATCACCGTCGTCTTGTCGTCGAAGCTCCAGCCGAGCAGCGCCAGGAAGTTCATCATCGCCGCCGGGATATAGCCGTCCTCGCGAAAGGCGTCGATCGCGACGGCGCCGTGGCGCTTCGAGAGCTTCTTGCCGTCGTCGCCGTTCACGTCCGGGCAGGTGCGCGTACACGGGGAGCGTCGCGCCGAGCGCCATGAGGATGTTGATCTGCGTCGGCGTGTTCGAGACGTGGTCGTTGCCGCGGATCACGTGCGTGATCCCGTCGAGCATGTCCTCGACCGGCGAGGCGAAGTTGTAGGTCGCGCGACCGTCGGAGCGGACGATCACGAGGTCGGCGAGGTTCTCGTTCTGGAACTCGATCCGCCCGCGGACGGCGTCCTCCCAGCCGACGACGCCCTCGTCGGGCATCCGGAAGCGGATCGCGCCCTCGTCGACATACGCCTTGCCCTCCTCGACGAGCCGCTCCGCGTAGGTGCGCACCTCGTCCATCCGGTCGAGCTGGAAGGTGACCGGGCCGTCCCAGTCGATCCCGAGCCAGCGGAGCGACTCCTGGATCTGCTCGGTGGCGTCGGCGACCTCGCGGCTCGTGTCGGTGTTCTCGATCCGGAGGCGGCACTCGCCGCCCTGCTGGCGCGCGAAGAGCCAGTTGAACAGGAAGGTCCGGACGCCGCCCGACGTGCAGGAAGCCGGTCGGGCTCGGGGCCATGCGGACGCGAACGGTCACGCCGGCATCGTAGGGGTAGGATCGCTCACGTGAGCTACGCCACCGTCTCCTCGCGGGGGCCGGACGCGGCGTCATCGCTTTCGGCGGCTACCTCCTGGTGTCGTTTCTCTACTTCGGGATCCCCGTGCTGCCGCACTTCGGGCGCGACTTCATCGGCATCGGCAGCGACCCGCAGCTCTTCGCCTGGTCGCTCGCCTGGTGGCCGCACGCGGTCCTGCACGGGCACAACCCGTTCGTCAGCCACGTGCTGTGGGCGCCCGCCGGCAGCGAATCTGATCTGGGCGACGTCGGTTCCCGGGCTCGCGCTGTCCCGCTCGCGCCGGTGACGCTGCTCGCGGGGCCGGTCGCCGCCTACAACGTCGCCTCGATCCTGCTCCCGGCGCTCGCCGCCCTAGACGGCGTTTCTGCTCTGCCGGCACCTGACGCGCTCGTTCTGGCCGTCGCTCGCCGGGCGGCTACCTCTTCGGCTTCTCGAGCTACATCCTCGGCCAGGAGCTCGCGCACCTGCATCGCCACCTCGGTGTTCCTGGTTCCGCTCGCGGCGCTGTTCCTCCTGCGCTTCCTCGAGGGCGAGCTCGACGGGCGCGGGCTCGCGTTCCGGCTCGGGCCGCTGCTCGCGCTTGCAGTTCACCTTCGGAACCGAGGTCTTCTTCACGCTCGGCGCTCTGCCTGGCGCGCCGGGCTCGCTAGTCGGGGCGCTGGTCGTTCCGGTCCTGCCGGGCGCGGCTCCGGCAGTCGCTCGTGCCGATCGGCGCCGCGTACGGCGTCTGCGCGCGTCGCCGTCTCGCCGTTCATCTACTACGCGGTAACGGGCTACAACGGCGTCGTCACGCCGACGGAACACAACCCGGCCGACGTCGTCACGTTCGCCTTCCCGACCGCGCTGACGGCCGTCGGCGGCCGCTGGGCCGCGCACTTCAACTTCCACATCCCGCCGATCTCGGCCGAGGACGGGCAGTACCTCGGGCTGCCCGCGATCGCGATCGTCGTGCTGTTCGCCGTCTCGCGGTGCGCGGCGGCCCGGGAGCCGGTTCCTGCGTCGTCGCGCTCGCGCTCGCCGTGCTCGCGACGCTCGGAGCGAACCTGCGGGTCCGCGGGCACGACCTCTTCCCGCTGCCGTGGAAGGCCGTGCGCGACGCACCGCTCTTCGACAACGTGATCCCGGCGCGATTCGCGCTCTACGTCGCGCTCGTCGCCTGCCTGATCGTCGCGCTCTGGGCCGCGGCGCCGACCCCGCGTCGCTGGGTTCGGATCGTGCTGACTGTGACGCCGTGCTCGCGCTCGTGCCCCGCGTCTGGACCGGCGCACTGGCACGAGCATCCCGCCCGGCCGGCGTTCTTCGCCGACAAGCTCTATCTGAAGTGCCTGACGCCGGGCGAGACGGTGCTCATGCTGCCGCCGCCGTTCCGCAACCAGGCGCTGCTCTGGCAGGCCGAGAGCGGCTTCAGGTTCGGGCTCGCCGACGGCGGGCTCAACGATTCGGTGCCCGCAGACGCTCCCGACCGCGGGACGACGGCGGCGCTGCTCGACAACAACGTCCCCTCGGGCGGCGTCACCGAACTGCTTGCGGCGGCGCGCGCGCAGAAGGTCGGCGCGATCCTCGTCTTCCCGGCGGCGGACACCGAGTGGCATCGCGCGCTCGACGGTGTCCTGCCCGGCCGGACGGTCGGCGGGGTGACGCTGTACGACGCTCGCGCCGGCGCCGGCGTCGTGTCGGCAAGCTTGAGCCGATGCTGTTCGGCGGCCACATGTCCTCGGCAGGCGGGATCTACACGGCGATCGACCGGATCGAGGCGATCGGCGGCGACTGCGTGCAGGTCTTCACGCAGAGCCCGCGGATGTGGAAGCCGACGGCGCACACGCCCGAGGCGATCGAGCGCTTCAAGACGCGGCGCGCCGAGGTCGGGCTCGGCGGCGTCGTCTGCCACGCGCTCTACCTCGTGCAACCTGGCGGCGCCCGACGACGCGATCTACGAGAAGTCGATCGCCGCGATGCGCGCCTCGATGGAGGCGGCGAACGCGATCGAGGCCGACGCGGTGATCTTCCACGTCGGCTCGCATCTCGGCGCCGGGTTCGACGCCGGGCTCGAGCGGGTCGTGCCGGCCCTGAGCCAGATCCTCGAGCTCTGCGACGGCGACACGTGGCTCTGCATGGAGAACTCGGCCGGCGCCGGCGGCACGATCGGGCGGTCGATCGGCGAGCTCGCGACGCTCGTCGACGCGCTCGACCGCCATCCGCGGCTCGGCCTCTGCCTCGACTCGTGCCATCTCTACGCCTCGGGCTACGACGTCACGCGATCCCGTCGCGGTCGACGCGCTCGTCGCCGAGGTCGACGCGACGATCGGGCTCGACCGGCTGCGCGCGCTGCACGTCAACGACAGCGCCACCCCGCTCGGCTCGAACCGCGACCGGCACGCGAACATCCTCGAGGGCGAGATCGGCGAAGGGCTCGGCGCGTTCCTCGCCCACCCGGCGTTCCAGGAGCTCTGCGCCTACCTCGAGGTCGCGGGCGCGGGCGACGGGCCGACGCCGACCAGCTCGAGAAGGTGCGCGGCATCCACGCCGCTGGACGTGCAAGCTGACAACGCTTGCAACTTGCACTACAAAGGGTGTGACGCGGCGAACGGCCGGCGGCGTATCGAGGACGTGACCAGCTTCGCGCAGGCCGCCGAGAGCCACCTCGACGACGTCTACGGCTACCTCGTCTGGTTCACCGGCGACCGGTTCGTCGCCGAGGATCTCGCCGGCGAGACGTTCGAGCGGGCGCTCCGGCTCTGGCACCGCTTCGACCCGAAGCGCGGCTCGGCGCGCACCTGGCTCTGCCAGGTCGCGCGGACGACCGCGCTCGACCACTTCCGCTCCGAGAAGCGCCGGCAGCGCCGCGAGCAGCTCGCCGCGGTGCCCGAGCGCTACGAGGAGCGGCTGGTCGAGGGCCTCTCGCCCGAGCTCGAGGCGGCGCTCGCGCGGCTGTCGGCCGGCGAGCGCGAGGTGATCGCGCTCCGCGTCGTGCTCGACTTCGACGCGCGGACGGCCGCCGGGATGCTCGGCATCTCGCCCACCAACTGCACGACGCGCCTCAACCGGGCGCTCGGCAAGCTCGAGGAGGCTCTCGGTGTCGCAGCCTGACCTCCTGCCCAGCTTCGCGAGGCGCGGCCGATCGCGCCGGCCGAGCTGCGCGAGCACGTCCGCGAGCATCGCCGCCCAGGCCGCGCCGGAGCCGCGCCGGCGCCGGATCACCTGGCGCCGCGGCGCTCGTCGTCGCGGTGCCGGTCGCGGCGGTCGCGGCCGGCGCGGCGATCCTCCTGCCTTCCGGCGACTCGCGCACGAGCTCGCCTGACGGCAGTCGCGCGAAGCCCGCCCGCCACCGTCGGCGCGCCGGTCTACTCGGCGTCCGGCGTCGAGCGCCGCTCAGAAGGCCGCCGCCGGCGGCCGCGGCGTCCTCGACCGACGGCCCGTCCCGCGCCGAGCCCGACGCCGCGTCCAGCGCATCAGCACCATCGCTCGAGCTCCGCGTCACGAACACCCAGGCCGTCTCCGACGGCACGAAGCAGGCGGTCGCGATCGCCCGCTCGCTCGGCGGCTACCCCTCGTCGCTCAACGTCGACGCCGCAGCAGCGCACCGGCTACGCGAACCTCGTCCTGCGCATCCCCAAGCAGAACGTGCAGCAGGCCGTCGCGCGCCTCTCGGCGCTCGGCACGATCGTCGGCGAGAACGTCTCGATCAAGGACATCCAGGCGCAGGTCGACGCGACGACGCGCAAGATCGAGCGGCTCGAGGCGCAGCTCGCCGCCTGGCAGGAGCAGCCCCAGACCGACCGAGACGCAGAAGCACATCGCCGCGCTCACCGACCAGATCGCGAAGCTCCGGCGCGGCCGCGCCGCGACGATCCGCAGCGGCGAGCTTCGCGACCGTCAGCCTCGAGCTGACGACGCGCCAGGCGCCGGCTCCGCGTCCACCACGGCCACGGCCCGCTGCCACGGGCTCGGCGTCGCGTTCCGCTGGGTCGGGATCGGCGCCGTCTACGCGCTCGCGCTCGGCGCGCCGCTGCTGCTCCTGCTCGGCCTCGCTGGCTCGCGCGCCGCACCGTCCGCCGGCACCGCGAGAACGCGCTGCTCAGTCGTTCTTGATCTGCGCGAAGACGCGGAACGTCGGCTCGCCGACCGGCAGCTCGCCGAACTCGGGGTTGACGCAGCCCGTCTCGTCGGAGCGCGAGGCGTAGGTGTTCTCGACCTCCGACTTGCACATCGGCAGCGGCTGGCGCACCGCCCGGATCGCGCC
The DNA here is from genome assembly GCA_963735535.1 of uncultured Actinomycetota bacterium. GTDB lineage: Bacteria > Actinomycetota > Thermoleophilia > Gaiellales > Gaiellaceae > PALSA-600. The sequence continues at coordinate 37,132 of CAVTLL010000012.1, forward strand.
GAAGCCGGCCTGACGCCGCTCGGCCGCCTCGAGCATGTCGAGGTCGATCTCGACGTCGTAGACCTTCTGCATGCAGCCCGACGTAGGTCTGCCCCCACGCCTCGTAGGAGTAGACGAACGGGCAGCCTTCTCGAGGCACGCGCCGGGGTAGACGACCTTGTCGCAGTGCACCTCGCAGCGGCGGCACTCCATCTCCTCCTGCGGGTGCAGCGGGAGCGACTTGGTCATCTGGCTGACTGGCCATGTCATTCATTGTCGGCCGCTAGTCCCGCATCTTCAAGACTTGACTTTCCGGCGCGGCGGCGCTAGTTGCCGGGCTCGACGCCGAGCCATCTAGTCTTGGGCCGTGGCGCGGCGACTGTACTGGGCGTCCTTCGCGCTCACCCCGATCGTGCTCTTCGCCGAGTACGTCCTCCACGTCAGCGGCACCGTGCTGTTCGTGCTCGCCGCGGTCGCGCTGACCCCGCTCGCGTTCCTGATCGGCGAGGCGACCGAGCACGTCGCCGAGCACACGGGCTCCGGGATCGGCGGCTTCCTGAACGCGAGCTTCGGCAACGCACCCGAGCTGATCATCGGCATCTTCGCGATCGGCGACGGGCTGCCGAACGTCGTGCGCGGGACGATCGCGGGCTCGGTCGTCTCGACGGCGCTGCTCGTGTTCGGGGTGGCGATCGCCTACGGCGGCGGCGGCGCGGTCGACCGGCCGTCGCTCGGCCGCCAGATCGGCGTGATCGGCGATCGCCGTCTGCCTCTTCCTGATCCCGTCGATCCCGGGCTGGCACGGAGACGCGGACCGCCACAGCCTCTACCTGCTGACGCTGCCGGTCGCGGCGGTGCTGCTCGTCCTCTACGTCGCGACGACCACGCGCAACCTGCGGCAGCATCGCGCCTCGTTCCAGGCGGCGCCGTCGGACACGGCCTGGAGCCTGCGGCGCGGCGCTCGCGGCGCTCACGGTCGCGACCGTCGCGACGGCGTTCGTGTCGGAGGCGCTCGTCGGCTCGATCACGCAGTTCGGCGAGCAGCTCGGCCTCTCGCAGTTCTTCGTCGCCGCCGTGATCGTCGCGCTCGTCGGCAACGCGGCCGAGCACGGCGGCGCGATCGTCACCGCCCGCCGCGGCAACGCCGGCGCTCGGCGGCCGAGATCGCCGTGTCTCGTCGTCGACCCAGGTCGCCGTCTTCGTCGCCCCGGTGATCGCGCTGCTCTCGGGGCTCGTCGGCCGTGGCCTGCCGCTCGCGTTCCGGCCGGTCGAGATCGCGACGATGGGCGGCGCGGCGCATCGCCGTCGCCCTCGTCGTCCTCGACGGCGCGCGCGAAGCGCTGGGAGGGCGGCATGCTCGTGCTCGGCTACGCGGCCGTCGTCGTCGCGTTCTGGGTCGCCGGCGACGCGCTGAGCCTCAGCCGGGCGTCGGCTCCTGGTCGCGCGTGAAGACGTAGCCGGCCCAGATCAGCCGGTCGCCCTCGACCCGGAGGCGCTCGCCGCGCTCGCGGCCCGGAGACGACCCGGTAGCCGCCGTCGGGAGCGGCTCGAAGACCGACGGCTTGACCCGCGGCGGCGCGCCCGGGAGCTCGCGCGGTCAGCTTGCCGTCCTTCCACGAGAAGCACGAACTCGTTGCCCTCCGACCACCAGCGGCCGAGGATCGCGCGCGATCTCCGGCGGCGGCGCGGCTCTCGGGACGCCACGGCTCGATGTCGGGCGGCCAGAGCTCGAGCGTGGCCGCCGCGAGCTCGAGCGCGATGTCCCTCGTCGGCGCCCGCGTGCCCGCGTTCGTGAGCACCGCCGCGCCCGATCTTCGTACTCGCGGTTCAGGTAGAGGCCGGCGAGGAAGCCCGGCATCGCGCCGCCGTGGCCGCCGAAGACCCGGCCGCTCGTGGTTCACGAGCTCGAGCCCGAGCCCCCAGCCGACCGTCCAGTCGTCCGGGTTCAGCATCACCTGCGGCGCCCACATCTCGTCGACCGTCGCCGGGTCGAGCACCCCCTCGCTGCCCCCGACCAGGAACGACCCCCAGCGGGCGAGATCGCCGACCGTCGACCAGAGCTGGCCCATCGCGGCGACGCCGCCCAGTGTCGCTGTGCGGCTCGCGCGCCGCGGTGCCCGCGAACTCGTCGACGAGGTAGGCCGAGCGCGTGCGGCTCCTGCTCGTCCCAGGTCGTCCGTCCGAGGCCGAGCGGGCCGAGCAGCATCTCGTCGACGTACTCGGTGTACGGCATCCCGCTCTCGCGGGCGACGACCTCGCCGAGCAGCGCGTAGGCGAGGTTCGAGTAGTGGTGGGCGCGCGCGGCCGGAAGCACGAGCTCGTACGCCGCCATCGCGGCGATCACCTGCTCGATCGTCGGGCGCCTCGCCGGTGACGAACATCTCCCCGGCCTCGCGCTGCAGCCCCGAGAGGTGAGCGAGCATCCGACGCAGCGTCGGCGAGCCGTGGGCGATCCCCGGCAGGTGCTGCTCGAGCCGGTCGTCGAGGTCGAGCTTGCCCGCGTCGCGGAGCTGCATCACCGCAACGGCGGTGAAGGTCTTCGTGATCGAGCCGACCCGGTACTGCGTCTCCGGCGTCGCCTCGATGCCCGCCTCGAGTCGGCGAGGCCGACCGCGCCCGACCAGATGGCCTCGCCGTCGCGCACGACGGCCGCAGCGAGCGACGGCAGCCGCGCCTCCGCCTGGTGCGTCTGAAGGACCCGCTCGAGCCGGGGCGCGAGCTCGCTAGGCGCGGGCAAGGAGCTCCAGCGCCTGCGGGAACGACCTCGATCGCCGCGTCGATGTCGGCGTCGTCGATGTCGAGGTGCGTGACGGCGCGCAGGACTCCCGGCCGGACCGTGCCGCTCAGGCCGACGCCGGCCGCCGCGCAGCCGCTCGATCGCCTCGGCCGAGGTGAGCCCGAGCGAGCCGACGTCGACCTGGACGAAGTTCGTCTCGACCGAGTCCGGATCGACCGGGACGCCGCGCGCAGCCCAGCCCGTCGACGAGACGCCGCGCGCGGGCGTGGTCGTCGGCGAGCCGCTCGACGTTGTGCTCGAGCGCGTAGAGCCCGGCTGCGGCGACGATCCCGGCCTGCCGCATCGCGCCGCCGAAGCGGTGCTTCTCGACCCGGGCCCGCGCCATCAGGTCGTGCGAGCCCGCGATCACGGCGCCGAGCGGGCAGCCGAGCCCCTTCGAGAGGCACAGCGTCACGGTGTCGAAACGAGCCGCCGATCCGGCGGCCGGCACGCCGAGCGCGACGGAGGCGTTCGCGATGCCGCGCGCCGTCGAGATGGACGGCGAGCCCGAGCTCGCGCGACACGTCGACGACCGCCTCGCAGCTCGTCGAGCGGCCAGACGGCGCCGCCGGCGCTGTTGTGGGTGTTCTCGAGCGCGACGATCGAGGCGCGCGGCGTGTGGAAGCGGTCCTCCGGGTGGACCGCCGCGCGGCATCTGCTCGACGGTCAGAGCGCCCCCGGTAGCCCGGAAGCCCGCGCGTCTGGAGCCCCGAGTGCATCGCTGCGCCGCCGAGCTCGGAGATCATGATGTGCGCCGTCTCCTCGACCACGAGCTCGGTTCCGCGCTGCCCGAGGATCGAGAGCGCGATCTGGTTCGCCATCGTCGCCGTCGGCAGGTAGACGGCCTCTTCCTGGCCGAGAAACGCGGCCGCCCGCTCCTCGAGCGCGAGCACCGTCGGATCCTCGCGCCGCTGCTCGTCGCCGACCTCGGCCGAGGCCATCGCCGCGCGCATCCCGGCCGACGGCTTCGTCTGCGTGTCGGAGCGGAGGTCGATCACGGCGCTCAGACTACCCTTGGCACATCGGCGGTCAATCCCTACGAGCTGCCGGGCGATCTTCCCGTCCCCGAGGACGACGGCCGGCCGATCATCTCCCCGGGATGGCGATCTCGCGGCTCGTGCTCGACTCGTCGGCGGGCCCGGTCGACCTCGCGGAGCTCTGCGCATCTCTGGGCGTCCTCTACGTCTACCCGCGCTCCGGCCGGCCCGACGAGCCGCTGCCTCCCGGGCTGGAACGAGATTCCCGGCGCGCGCGGCTGCACGCCGCAGACCTGCGGGTTCCGCGACCACGACGCCGAGCTCGCCGCGCTCGGGGCGCGGGTCGCCGGCCTCTCGTCGCAGACCGCTCGACGACCAGGTCGAGTTCGCGGAGCGCAACGCGATGCCGTTCCCGGTGATCTCCGACCCCGAGCTGCGCCTCCGCGACACGCTCGGCCTCCCGACCTTCACACGTCGGGGCTCGAGCTCTACAAGCGAATGGCGATCGTCGCCGAGCGACGGCCGGATCGATGAAGGTCTTCTATCCGGTGTTCCCGCCCGACCGGAATGCGCGAGGACGTCTCGCGTGGCTCTTCGCGCACAGCGTCGACGTCGGGCTACGCGTCGGTCACGGTGAACCTCGAGCTCCTCGACGAGACGCTCGCCGGCGAGCCCGCCTACCGCAGCCAAGCAGGTGTGGGAGTGGACGGCGCGCGGCGCGTCGTCGTACGACGAGATGACGAACGTGCCCGCGGCCCTGCGCGCAGCGCTCACCGAGCGGGTGCCGTTCTCGCTCGCTCGAGGTCGTCAGCGAGTCGCTGGCCCGCGACGGGACGCTGAAGGTGCTCTTCCGCACCGCCGACGGCCATCCCGTCGAGGCCGTGCTGATGCGCTACCGCGACGGCCGCCGGTCGGTCTGCGTGTCGTCGCAGTCGGGCTGCCCGCTCACCTGCACGTTCTGCGCGACCGGCCAGATGAAGTTCGGCCGGAACCTGACCGCCGAGCGAGATCCTCGACCAGGCGCTCCACTTCCGCCGGATCGAGCCGATCGACCACGCCGTCTTCATGGGCATGGGCGAGCCGATGCTGAACCTCGACCCGGTGCTCGAGGCTGCGCGGCGCCTGCCCGACCTCGGCGTCACCCACCGGCGCACGACGATCTCGACCGTCGGCTGGCTTCCCGGGCCTCACGCGCTTCGTCGACGAGGTCGAGCAGCCGATCCGGCTCGCGCTCTCGCTGCACGCGCCGGCCGCCGCGCTGCGCAGCAGCCTGATGCCGGTCAACGACCGCTACCCGCTCGCGGACGTCCTCGCCGAGTGCCGCCGCTACGTCGAGCTGCGTGGGCGGCGGGTGTACGTCGAGTACGTGATGCTCGCGGAGTCAACGACAGCCGCGAGCACGCCGAGGAGCTCGCGCGGCTGCTCGACCCGAAGGTCTTCAAGGTGAACCTGATCCCGTACAACCCGACCGGGAGCGGTGTTCGGGAAGGCTCGGCGTCGCGCGAGGCGATCGAGGCGTTCAAGTCGGTGCTCGGCAGCGGCGCGGGATCCCGTCGACCGTCGGCTCACGCGCGGCCGCGACATCGCCGCCGCCTGCGGGCAGCTCGCGACCGAAGATCGCGCCGCAAGCCTCGCGAAAACGCAGTAGTCTCGCCAGCGGCAGACACCCCAGTAAGGAGCTTGTACATGCGTCGGAGACCTGTTCAGATTCTCGCTTTTGCCTTGTTGGCCGTCCTCGTCGTCACGGCCGCCGGTTGTGGCTCGAAGAAGAGCGCAAGCTCAACCACGACCACCACCTCGACTGAGACGACGTCGACCACGGACACGTCGGCGACGACGACCGATACCACGGCCACGACCACCACGACTACCACGACCGCCGGAACCAGCACGAGCGCGGCTGCTGCGCTCGGTGCACTCGCTTCGAGTGGCAATTGCCAGTCCCTCTCCCAGCTCGGTGCGGCGTTCTCCTCCGCCTTCACCGGAGCGAACGGCGACGTCCAGAAGGAGGCCGCGCTGCTCAAGCAGTTCGCCGACAAGACGCCGTCCGACATCAAGCCCGACTTCGAGACGCTCGCTGACGCGCTCGGGAAGATCGCGAGCGCGATGCAGGGCTACACGCCCGGCAGCGTCCCCAACGCGTCGGTGCTCGCGAAGCTGCAGGCCCTTCAGGGCCAGCTCGACCAGACGAAGCTGGCCGCGGCCGAGACGCACATCTCGGCGTGGGCGGCCGCCAACTGCCACGCGTGATCTGAACGCCGGAGGCGGCCCGCTCGGGATGGAGCGAGCCGCCTCGGCAGTTCAGCTCGCAAGCCTCACATGGCAGGTCGCGAGCCCGCGCTTCTCGAGGTACTGCTGGTGGTAGTCCTCCGCCGGCCAGAGGACCGGCGCATCCTCGATCTGAGTCACGACCCGGCGCGAGATCCGCTTCTGCACCCGGTCCCGTGACGCCTCCGCGACGGCGCGCTGCTCTGCGTCGTGAACGAAGATCACGGAGCGGTACTGGTCGCCGATGTCCGGCCCCTGCCTGTTCAGCTGGGTCGGGTCGTGCTCTGCCCAGAAGACTGCGAGCAGTTGCTCGTAGGAAACGGTCTCCGGGTCATAGGTCACCTGGACGACCTCGGCGTGCCCGCTCGAACGGTTGCAGACCTCCTGGTAAGTCGGAGCGGCCGTGCGCCCGCCCGCGTACCCGACCTCGGTCGCGGTTACGCCGTCGAGCGTGCGGAACGCGGCCTCGACTCCCCAGAAGCAGCCTGCGCCGAAGGTTGCCTTCGCCTGCATCACCCCTCCTCCAGCTTCAGGGAGGCGGAGTTGATGCAGTAGCGCACTCCGGTCGGGTGCGGCCCGTCGGGGAAGACGTGCCCCAGATGGCCGCCGCACTCCGCGCACATCACCTCGGTGCGCACCATGCCGTAGCTCGCGTCTGCCTCCTCCTCGATCGCCTCGGCGCTTGCCGGGGCGAAGAACGCCGGCCAGCCACAGCCCGAGTCGTACTTCGCCTCGGAGGTGAAAAGCTCGGCGCCACAACCGGCGCACTTGTAGGTTCCCGGCTCAAAAACGTGGTCGTACTCGCCCGTGAACGGTGCCTCGGTGCCCTTCTCCCGCAGAACGCGATACGTCTCGGGATCGAGCTCGGCGCGCCACTGGGCCTCACTCTTGACGACTCTTGCCAATCGGTCTCCTTTTCTCGCTGCGCGGGGATTCTCCCTACGCATAGAAGAAAACGAAAAACTACGGCCGTTTGGTCCCTTCACCGGGGCCGAATTCAGCGCCTGTTGAAGGAGTCGCTACTTCGGGATCGTTGACACCTCTCGGTCTCTGACCGAGCCTCATACCTGTTACGAAACCGGATTCATACACGATTGCGGCCGCTTCGACCGATCAACCGCGACCGGACCACTCGACGGCCGAGCCGGCAGGCATCCGGCTTACCGGGAGACGGAATAGTGCCCCGCATCGGCCCGTTCCAGCAACGCGCCGATTGTGGTTATCCGGCTGGACGCCCCCGCAAGCCACGGCGTGCTAGAGCGATTTCCGAAGGAGGACCGCCGTATGCTTGTGCTCCCCACTCACCCTGCAGGGTCATCGCTTGCGCCCATCTCGGGATTGGACCCTCCGCGCAAAACATCGGTTAGGCGGACTGACGCCGGTTGTCTACTCGAAGCCGTGGCGCACCACGAGCTGCTTCACCGCGCGAGCCTCGTCGAGCCGACCGACCGGCGCGGCCGTGGGGTGCGGTACGGATCGCCTCCGGGTCGTCGGCGGCCTCGCGGGCGATCGCGAGCATCGCGTCGGCGAACGCGTCGAGTGTCTCCTTCGCCTCGGTCTCGGTCGGCTCGATCATCAACGCTTCGGGGACGACGAGCGGGAAGTAGACCGTCGGCGGGTGGAACCCGAAGTCCATCAGCCGCTTCGCAACATCCGAGGCGGAGATCCCGTGCTCACGCTTCAGCGTCTGAGCGCTGACCACGAACTCGTGCATGCACAGCCGGTCGTGCGGCAGGTCGTAGGCCTCTTTCAGCCGCGCGAGCAGGTAGTTCGCGTTCAGGACCGCGACCTCGCTCATCTCGCGCAGCCCGGGGCCCCAGGCACGCATGAAAGCGTACGAACGGACGAAGACCCCGAAGGGGCCGGCAAAACCGCGTACCTTGCCGATCGAGCGTCGGCCGGTCGTAGTCGAGCCGGAAGCGATCGCCGTCGCGAACGACGACCGGGCGTGGCAGGAAGTCGGCGAGCGACTCGCGAACGGCGATCGGCCCGCCGCCGGGCCCGCCGCCGCCGTGCGGCTGCGAGAAGGTCTTGTGCAGGTTGATGTGGACGATGTCGAACCCCATGTCACCGGGCCGCGAGATGCCGCAGACCGCGTTCAGGTTCGCACCGTCGTAATACATCAGTGCACCGGCGCCGTGGAAGATGTCGCGGATCTGCTCGATGTGCTCGTCGAAGAGCCCGAGCGTCGAGGGGTTGGTGAGCATCAGGCCCGCGGTGCTCGGGCCGACCTTCTCACGGAGGTCGTCGAGGTCGATGTTGCCGCGAGCGTCCGTGCGGACGCCGGTGACCTGGTAGCCGGCCATCGTCACGCTCGCCGGGTTCGTGCCGTGTGCGGTGTCCGGAATGACGATCTGTGTTCGGGCCTCCCCCTCGCCGCGACTCTCGAAGTGCGCGCGCATGACGAGCAGGCCCGTCAACTCGCCCTGGGAGCCCGCAGCGGGCTGGAGGCTGATCGCGTCGAGCCCCGTGACCTCGCGGAGGATCCCTTCGAGCTGCCATTGCAGTTCGAGAGCGCCCTGCGCGGAGTCGTCGTCGGCGAGCGGATGGAGATCGCGGAAGCCCGGGAGGCCGACGAGGCGCTCGTTGACCCGCGGGTTGTACTTCATCGTGCAGGAGCCGAGCGGGTAGAAGCCGGTGTCGACACCGAAATTGCGGCTCGACAGCTCGGTGAAATGGCGCAGCACCTCGGGCTCGGCGAGCTCAGGGAGCCTCGGCGGAGCCTTGCGGGCGAGGGAGGCGGGGATCGCCGGGATAGGAAGGTCCGGCTTCGGCACGGCCAGGCCGCGCCTACCGGCACGCGACTTCTCGTAGATCAGCTTCACCGGTTGTCTTCTTCCGCGGCCTCTGCGAGGGCGTCGGCGAGACGGTCGATCTCCTCGGTCGTGCGCTTCTCGGTCACCGCGACGAGCAGCCCCTGCTCGAGGCCGGGGTAGTCGCGGCCGAGCGCGTAGCCGGGGTTGACGCCGTGGGCGCGCGCAGCCTTGATCGCGTCCGGCGCGCTCCGTCCGGCGTCGACGGCAAACTCCTTGAACGTTGTCTGATTGGGAAACAGCAGCTTCGCTCCCCGCTCCTCGAGCCGCGCTTTGGCGTACGCGGCGAGGGCCATGCAGGTCTCCCCCGTCTCGCGCAGCCCCTCGGGTCCGAGCAGCGAGAGGTGCACCAGGCCCGCCAGCGCGAGCAGGGTCTGGTTGGTGGTGATGTTCGAGGTCGCCTTCTCGCGCCTGATGTGCTGCTCGCGCGTCTGCAGGGTGAGGACATAGCCGCGTTCTCCCGCGGTGTCTACCGTCTCGCCAACGATCCGTCCCGGTAGCCGCCGGATGTACGGCTCGCGAGAAGCAAGGAAGCCGTAGTGCGGGCCGCCGTAGCTCATGAAGTTGCCGGCCGACTGGCCTTCGCCGATCGCGAGAGCGCAGCCGTAGTTGCCGGGCGCCTCCAGGACTCCCAGGCTGATCAGGTCGACGTGGGCGATCGGGAGCGCGCCGCTCTCGTTCGCGACAGCCGCGATGTCGGGCGCGGCCTCGAGGCAGCCGAAGAAGTTCGGCTGCTGGAAGATCACCGCGGCCGCATCGGCCGAGACCGCGCGCACGCGTTCGGGGTCCGTGACGCCGCCCTCGTGTGGGACCTCGACGATCTCGAGCCCGAAGCCGTGCGCGAAGGTCTTGACGACCTGGCGGACCTGCGGGTTCGTCGCCTCGGTGATCACGATCCGTGTGCGCCCGGTCACTGCCTTCGCGACGTAGCAGGCGTCCGCGGTCACCGTTGTGCCGTCGTAACCGGATGCGTTAGAGACGTCCATTCCGGTCAGCTCGCAGATCGCGGTCTGATACTCGAAGATCGCCTGTAGGACACCCTGCGAGAGCTCGGGCTGGTACGGGGTGTAGGCGGTCAGGAACTCGCCGCGCTGGAGGACGGCGTCGACGACCGCGGGCACATAGTGGTCGTAGATCCCCGCGCCGAGAAACGAGACGTCGTCGATCACGTTGCGCGCCGCGAGCTGCTCGAGATGCCGGGTGAGCTCGGCCTCGGAGAGCGCCGGCGGAACGTCCAGCGGTCGCCCGTACCGGACCCCGGCCGGGATATCGCGGAACAGCTCGTCGACGGTCTCGACGCCGATCGCCGCGAGCATCGCCTCGCGGTCGTCGGCAGTCAGCGAAAGGAAGCTCACTTGGCGATTTCGCGGTACGCGGCGGCGTCGAGCAGGGTTCCGGCTTCGTCGGGCTGCGTGAGCCGGATCCGGACGAGCCACCCTTCGCCGTAGGGATCCAGGTTGACCGTTTCGGGCGCGTCGACGACCGCCTGGTTTACCTCGAGCACCTCGCCCGAGAGCGGCGAAATCAGGTCCGAGACGGCCTTCACCGACTCGACCTCGCCGTAGGAACTTCCCTTCGCTACGGCGGCGCCGGGCGCGGGAGGCTCATAGTGGACGAGCTCGCCGAGCGAGTCGACGGCGAACCACGTCACGCCGAGGACTGCCTCGTCGCCCTCGATCCGAGCCCAGTCGTGGTCGCTGTTGTACAGCAAGTCGTCGGGATACATCTCGGCCATCGCCGGTCACTCCTCTCGTCTGTAGATGGGTTTCGCCGCCACCTCTGCGTGACGGGAGCGGCCGCGCACGTCCACGACCAGCTCGGTGCCGGGCGCGCTCATGCCCGAGGGAACGTAGCCGAGCCCGATCCCGAGCTCGAGCATCGGCGAATGAGAGCCGGAGGTCACCTCGCCGCCACCCTCGATCGGCATGCCTTGCCTCGGGATCGCCGACTCGGTCATCTTGAGCGCCACGAGCCGCCGCTCCGGGCCGGCAGACTTGATCTCACGGAGCGCCCCGGCGCCCGTGAACTCCGTCTCGAGCGCGCAGACCCAGCCGAGCCCGCTCGCGATCGCGTCCCACTGCGGGCCGATGTCGTTGCCATGCAGTGGGTAGCAGACCTCGAGCCGCAGTGTGTCGCGCGCTCCCAGGCCGCACGGCGTGACGCCGCGCGCCAGGATCGCATTCCAGAGCGCGGGCGCATCCTCGGGAGCACAGGCGAGCTCGACACCCTCCTCGCCCGTGTAGCCGGTGCGATTGATCATCACCTCGATACCGTCGATCGAGCCCATCTTCCAGGTGAACGCCGCGCCGTGCTCGAGCCCGAGCCGCTCGATCGCGCGCGGCCCCTGGACCGCCAGCAGCGCAAAGTCGTCGGAGACATCGCGGACATCGGAGCCGCGGATCTCGTGCTCCTTGATCCACTCGAAGTCCCACTGGGCATTCGCAGCGTTCACGACGAGCAGGAACCGGCAGCTGTCCGTCCGGTAGACGATCAGGTCGTCGATGATCCCCCCGGCCTCGTTCGTGAGCAGCGTGTACTGCGCCTCGCCGATCTCCAGCCGCGAGATGTCGTTGGAGAGCAGGGTCTGCAGCAGCTCGGCGGCCGTCGGCCCCTCGAGCTCGATCTCGCCCATGTGCGAGACGTCGAAGACGCCCGCGTCGGCCCGAACCGCCTTGTGCTCGGCGATGACGCCCTCGTACTGCACTGGCATCTCCCAGCCCGCGAACGGCACCATCCGCCCCCCGGCGGCAATGTGCTCGGCATGAAGAGCAGTCCTGCGAAGTGTCGTCTGCATCGACCGCGATGCTAACGAGGTGCCTTCGATCCCCGCGGCAGTTGCACGACCGCTCGCGCCGTCTCTCTTGACGCCCTCTCTGCAGCGTCCTACCCTGAGCGAGGCGAGAGTTTGACGCGAGAGGGGTCACGGCGGGTGGGTATCACGAGGGTCTTGATCGTCGCGATGCTCGCGGCAGCGTCACTAGTCGCCACGAATGGCCCGGTCGCAGGTGCAGGGCCGTCGGCGATCTCGTGGCCGCCCTCGGGCCCGCCACCCGCTCAGCAAGATCCGAACGGGCTCGACCAACCGCTCACCGCCGTCACCCAGTCGGCGAGCGTGGGTGGGCCCGGCGCTGCTCTCACCACCGCCCGCACCCAGGGGCTCGAAGTCAGCGGAGGCAACGTCCGCCTGATCGTCGATCCGGCAGGGAGCGTCGCCGGCGCCAACGCCGCAATCAATGCTGCAGGTGGAAGAACCGAGGCGAGCGTGGGTGGCCAGATTCAGGCTCTCGTCCCGCCGAGCTCGCTCGCAGCCCTATCTTCGAGCCCGGCGATCGCCGGGCTGAGTGCCCCGGACAAGCCGTTCGCGCAGGCTGTCGACGAGGGCGTAGCCCTCACGGACGCGGCCGCCTGGCAGACCGCGGGCTACACGGGCGCCAACGTGAAGATCGCGATCATCGACCTCGGATTCCAGGGATACCAGGCGCTTCTCGGCACCGCTCTCCCGGCATCGGTCACAACCGACAACCGCTGCGGTGGAGCGACGACTTCCTCCTCGGTAGACGTGAACATGAGCCACGGCACCGCCGTCGCCGAGATCGTCCATCAGATGGCACCAGGGGCACAGCTGTTCCTGATGTGCATCGGCACGGAGCTCGATCTCAAGCTCGCCGAGCAGGACGCGATCGCCGACGGAGTCAAGATCGTGAGCCACTCGGTGTCGTGGTTCAACACCAGTCGCGGAGACGGAAGCGGCGGCACGAACACGCCCGACGCGACGGTCGCCGATGCACGCGCACACGGGATTCTCTGGGTGAACGCGGCGGGAAACTACGCGACGGAGCACTGGAGCGGGAACTTCGCACCCGATGGCGCGAACGCGAATGTGAACGACTTCGCCGTCGGCCATACACTGAACCAGGTCACGATCCAGGCGGGCGAGCAAGCATGCGCGTACCTCAAGTGGGACGACTGGCCGCTCAGCTCCCAGGACTACGACCTGTACCTCGTCCGCACGAGCGACAACAGCACCGTCGCCGCGTCGCTCACCCGTCAGTCGGCGAGCCCGGCGTCACCGGTCGAAGGCCTCTGCTACACGAATTCGGGCTCGACGCAGACCTTCGGCATCGGCATCGCCCGCTTCAGCGCCACGAGCACACCCCGCTTCGATCTGTTCTACACCGGAAGCTCGAGTCTTCAGTACCAGGTCGCCGCGGGCAGCGTGACCGAGCCTGCCTCGGCTCCCTCCGTGCTGGCGGTGGGGGCCGACTGCTGGCAGACCGGAACGATTGACTTCTACAGCTCGAACGGGCCGACGATCGACGGGCGGATCAAGCCCGAGCTCGTGGCGCCGGATAGCGTCTCGACTAGCACCTACGGCAACGCGACAGGCACGTCCGGCAGCCCGTCGGGCTGCGGTACTTCCGGTTTCGCCGGCACGTCTGCGTCGTCGCCGCAGGTCGCCGGCGCAGCGGCGGTGCTCCTCTCCCGGAACCCGGCCTCGAGCCCGGGCGATCTCGAGACGGCGCTCGAGAGCACGTCGCTGAGCGCCGACGGGACGCTCAGCGGCCCGACGAACATCCTCGGCTACGGACGGCTACGGCTCGGAGCGCCGCCGACCGCGGCGACCTCGCCCGGAGCGCCGAGCGGCGTTACGGCGACGGCCGGTAACGGGCAGGCGACGGTCAGCTTCTCGCCACCCGCGTCCAACGGCGGCTCGCCGATCACCTCATACGTCGTGACATCGGCTCCGGGCGGGATCACCGCAAGCGGCTCGGCCGGCCCGATCACGGTGAGGACGCTGACGAACGGGACGAGCTACACCTTCACGGTCAAAGCCGTCAACGCCGTCGGCACGGGGACCGCCTCGGCACCCTCGAACGCCGTCACACCGACAGCTGGCGGCGGAGGTGGAGGTGGAGGTGGAGGTGGAGGTGGAGGTGGCGGTGGCGGCGGCGGTGGTGGCGGGCCCGGACCGGATCTCAAGGTCTCGGTGAGCGCCTCCCCGGCACCGCACAACGTCGGTGACCAGTACGCCTACACGATCACGATCCTGAACACCGGCTCCAACTCGGACTCCTCGACGCTGACCGTCAACCTCCCGGCCCAGGTCACCTACAATGGAGCGCTCTTCGATCGCGGCCCCGGGTGCTCGAACATTGGTCAGACGGTCACCTGCCCGCTCGACTTCTTCAACGCAGGCCTGCAGTCGACCGTCGTGATCGGCGCCAAGGTCACTGCGCTCGGAACGCTCGTCATGACGACCGGGATCAGCTCCAGCCCGGCCGAAGCCAACCCGGCCGACGGCGCGGTCACCTTCACGCTGACGGTCGGCAGCTCCGGCGCGGCCCCCGTGGCACCGTTCACGCCTGCACCGGTGGTTGCCACTCCGGGAACGAAGAGAATCACCGCCGCGGCCTTCGCCACGCTCAGCTTCCTGCAACCGAAGCCGGTGTCCCTCGGCGCGAAGCACCCTTCGCTGACGCTCAAGACCACCGCCTCGGCTGCGACGACCCTTTTCGTGAAGCTCTATGACACGAAGGGACACAAGCTCGCCGGCTGGACGAAGGTGGCTCACCGAGGCGCCAACGCGTACGCCCTCCTGCTGCCGGCGAAGGTACGCCACAAGGGCCGGTACACGATCCGGGTCACGGAGAGCGGGAACCCGACGGCGAAGGTTCTCGCGGTCACCATCACGCCCTGAACCGACGCGAACGCGTCGAGAGCCAGACACCCGCGTGAGCCGGCCGCTCACGCCGACATCTCCAGCGCTGGCGGAGCAGCGGCCGGGGCCGGCGCCGGAGTGCCCGCGCCGTGATCAAGGCGGGGCAGCCAGCCGAGCCAGTTCGGCAGGTACCAGTTCCAGTCGCCGAGCAGTGTCATCGAGGCCGGCAGCAGGAAGGCCCGGACGATCGTCGCGTCGATCAGGACGGCCGCGGCGAGGCCAACGCCCATCTCCTTCATGTCGACGATCGGAAGTGTCGCGAAGATCAGGAACACGCCGACCATCACGACCGCAGCACTTGTCACGACGCCCGCAGTCGTCTTGATTCCGTGGGCGATCGCATCGCCGGTCTTCGCGCCCCGGTCGTACGCCTCGCGGATCCGGCTCAGGATGAAGACGTGGTAGTCCATCGAGAGGCCGAACAGGATCACGAACATGAAGATCGGCAGCCACTCGGCGATCCCGCCGTTCGAGCGGAAGTTCAGCAGCCCCTCGCCCCACCCCCACTGGAACGTGGCCACGAGCACACCGTAGGCGGCGGCAACCGACAGCAGGTTCAGCACGATCGCCTTCGCCGCAATCACGAGCGAGCGGAACGAGACGAGCAGCAGGATGAATGCGAAAGTGAGCACGAAGCCGAACACGAGCGGCGCCGAGCGCTTGAGCAGCGCGTTCTCATCCGCCGAGGCAGCCGTGCCCCCGGAGACCGCGTAGGTCACGCCCGGCACCTTGCCGATCGTCGCAGGCAGGACATCGTTACGCAGCGAGTGGAGCGCCGCGAGCGATGCCGAGTCGGTGCCGTTGCCCTGGAACGGGATCGCGACGCGGGCGACGGTGTGCGCCGGGTTGACGTCGACCTCGATCGGGCCGGTCATGAGCCCGGTCGCGAGGGCCTGCATCTTCAGAGCAGCGATCGCCGTCTTCGTAGCCGTGGAGTCCGTGTTCGCCTGGATCGCAACGAGCGCCGGAGTGGCTCCGCCCGGGAACGCGGCCTGGATCCTGTCGAGCGCCGTGACGGTCGCGACGCTCTTCGGCAGGGCATCGAGGCCGGTCTGGGCGGTGTGGATATGCAGGACCGGCAGGGCGAGCGCAACGAGCACGGCTGCCGAGCCGATCGCCGTGACGAGCGGATGGCGCAGGGCCGGGTTCAGCACCATGGCCCAGACGCGGTTCTCGCCGCGCTCGCGGCGGAGCCGGCCGATGAACGGGATCCGACCCCGGTTGACCTTGTCGCCGAGCCGCGAGAGCAGCGCAGGGAGGACGGTCAGGGAGCCGAGCATCGCAACGGCGACGACGATCATTGTCGCGATCCCGAACGAGAGGTACGTCTTGTCGCCCGAGAACAGCATCCCGGCCATCGCGACCATCACCGTCAGGCCGGAGATGAGCACCGACCGGCCGGAGGTGGCCGCGGCGGCCTCGATCGCGGCCCGCGTGCTCTTGCCCGCAGCCCGTTCCTCACGCTCACGCTTCAGGTAGAAGAGCGAGTAGTCGACCCCGACGGCGAGACCGACGAGCAGCACGACCGCGCTGACATTCGGATCCATCGGGACGAGATGGCTCGGCAGCGCGGTAAGCCCGAGCGTCGCGATCACCGCGGTCAGCGCGAGCAGCAGCGGCAGCCCGGCGGCGACGAGCGCCCCGAACACGAACAGCAGCACGATCAGGGTCAGCGGCACCGACCGCTCACCGGCCTGCGCGAGCTGCTGGTTGAACGCGTCGTTCAGCGCCTTACCGGAGCTGATCGAACCCGCCTCGCCCACGAAGAAACCGGTGTGGCGGCTTGCGATCCTCCCGATTGCCGTGGTGATCCGGTCGATCCGCCTCTGGGCGACCGCCTCCTTGCCGCGCATGTCGAACTCGACCATCGCGGTATGGCCGTCGGCCGAGACCTGATCTCCATGGGCGAGTGGTGAGCGCAGGTTCTTGGTGATCGCCGCGAACGGCGCCACCGTGGCGATCGCATCCTTGACCGTGGCCCGGAAGGCCGGGTCGGCAAACGTGAGCTGCTTGCTCTGGACGAGCACGATCTCGGTCTGCGGGTCGGCCTGGAAGCCGGCCTGCTTGAGAATTTGATCGGCCTTGTGCGCCTGGCCGACGGTGGCGTCCTGCTGATCGATCTGCTTCGTCCCGACTGCCGTTCCGGCTGCGACCGCGATCACGACGAACGCGAGCCAGCCGAACACGGCCGTCTTCCAGTGATTTGCACTCCAGCGACCCATCCGGGCCGCGATGTTGTGCGACTGCTTCAACGGTGACATGGCCTTTCTCCTCTTTGTGATGGGTCGTTCGGTACGACTCGAGACTCGCACCGGACTCATCGCAGCGCCCTACGGCGGACAGGCGTCTGGAGGTGCGGGTAACCGCCCTCTTGGGCGGGTACTTACCTCCGGAGAAAGGCAAGAACAGCCGGGACGCGGCAGTGGTCGTCGGCGATCAGGACGCTCTCGCCGTTGCGCAAGTCGTCCCAGAGAACGCGTTCGGCGACTACACGGGTAGCCGCACTCCCAGCTCGCGAGGGTTACTGGTCGCGCAGGAACGACGGTACGTCGAGCAGGTCGCTCGACGGCTCGTGGTCCGACGGGCGGAGAGGCGCCGGAGTCGAGCCCGAGCCGAACTGACCCGTCTCGCCCGCCATGCGCGGGCGACGGCGGCGCTGAGCGCCGAAACCGGTGGCAATGACGGTGACCCGGACCTCGTCGCCCTTCGCGTCGTCGATCACGGCGCCGAAGATCACATTGGCGTTCGCGTCGGCGGCGGTGGTGACGACCTCGGCGGCCTCGTTGACCTCGAACAGCCCCAGGTCCTGCGGACCGGTGATGTTCAGGAGGATGCCCGTGGCGCCCTCAATCGACGACTCGAGAAGCGGCGAGCTGACCGCGGTACGGGCGGCCTCGGACGCGCGGTTCTCGCCCTGGCCGACACCGATTCCCATCAGCGCCGAACCGGCGTCGCGCATGATCGTGCGAACGTCGGCGAAGTCGAGGTTGACGATGCCGGGCACGGTGATCAGGTCGGTTATCCCCTGAACGCCCTGGCGGAGGATGTCGTCCGCCATCTTGAACGCCTCCGAGAGCGGAGTCTTCTTCTCGACCACCTGCAGCAGCCGGTCGTTCTCGATCACGATCAGCGTGTCGACCTTCTCGGAGAGCTCGGAGATGCCCTGCTCGGCCTGCTGCCCACGGCGGCGGCCCTCGAAGCTGAACGGCCGCGTCACGACGCCGACCGTCAGAGCCTCGAGCTCGCGCGCGAGCTCGGCGACGACGGGTGCGCCGCCGGTGCCCGTGCCTCCGCCCTCGCCGGCGGTGACGAAGATCATGTCGGCGCCCTTGAGCGCCTCCTTCAGCTCGTCGCGGCTCTCCATCGCGGCCGCGTGACCCACGCCGGGGTCGGCGCCTGCGCCGAGCCCTCGCGTCGCCTTCGCGCCGATGTGGATCTTCACGTCCGCGTCACACATGAGCAGCGCCTGGGCATCCGTGTTCACGGCAACGAACTCGACGCCCGTCAGGCCTGCGTCGACCATGCGGTTGACCGCGTTGGTCCCGCCGCCGCCGACACCGACGACCTTGATTACCGCCAGGTAGTTCCCGGAACGATCTCTCATGTCTTCATCCGATCTCAAGTTGGCTCGACCTCAAGCTTCAGTGCAGGATTCGTCACGCAGCACACCTCTCCATTTCGCAGACTAGGCCCTGAACTCCTGCTTGTCAATGCCACAACCGTAAAGTCTCGACTAACCTAAACCTCAACCTGTACTTGCGACCTTGAGACTGGCCGCTGCCAAGAACGGGGCGTCCGGGAACGCTGACATCGACGTACGCCGGCGACGACATGGCTGTGCTCTGGCCCGCAATGTGCAGGATCCGGCGGGCAATCGTGAGCTTGAGGTGCAGGTCGCCGATGTCTCCCAGCCTGATCTGCGGCCCGGCCGCAAGCACGAGCGTCAGCTCGTCGGGGCTCGAGGCGACGTTCCGGATGCCTCCATGGAAGACGCCGGGGGCGATCGGTGCGACCGCCGCTGCTGCGAGCTTGCCGTCGTAGCGCGGCAGCGTCTCCCCTACCGCAACGTGAACCGACTTGGGAAGCCATAGGCGAGGGAGCGAGCTCTTGGTCGGCTTCAAGACCCTCCGCATCACTCGGCCGCGCGACGAGACGACCCAGCTCGAGCTGCCCTGGCGAACCAGGAGCACGGCGCGCTCGGCCCGCACAGTGATCTGCAGCGTGCTCGGGAACGACCGGTCGAACGAGACCGAGACAACGTCCGGAAGCCTCGCGATGCGCCGGTTGATGTCGGCGGCGCTGAGCGAGATCAGGCTGCGCCCGACCTCTGGCGCGAGCACACGGCGAACCTCCGCCTTGACGCGCGGTGAGGCACCTGCGACATCGATCGTACGGACGGCGAAGAGCGATGTCCCGCGCGCGACCGCGTACGCGCCGACTGCGAGCGCGACAACGGCGGCGCCGGCGGCGATCCACTTGAGGTGAGGGACGCGGATGCCCGCACGGGCCGGTGCCCGGCGTGAGCTCGCTCGCGTTCTTACTCCCACCCTCGGATGTTCGCCGCGGAGCTCGGCTTCCCTACAGCGCCGGAAGCTCGAGCGGGCCGAGAAACCGAACCTCGTGCTCGAGCATCACACCGAATCCGGCGTGAACGCGCCGCCGCGCCTCCGCCATCAGCGCAACTGCATCGGCGCTCGTCGCCCCGCCGGCATTCTCGATGAAGTTCGCGTGGCGCTCGGAGATCACGGCGCCGCCGATTCGGTGCCCCTTCAGGCCCGAGCTCTCGATCAGCGCACCCGCCCCGGGGCCCTCGTCCGGGTTCTTGAAGACACTGCCGAAGGTGCGCTTGTTGGTCGGCTGGGTCGCCTTGCGTTGTGCGAGCAGATCGGCGATCTCGGCCCTGATCGCATCGGGCGCCTTCGGCGTCAACCGGTAGCGGACGCGCGCGACGACCTCGCCCGGCGCGAGCCCGGAATGGCGATACGAAAGGTCAAGCTCCGCTACGTCGAGCGTGCGCTGCCCCGCGGGGCCCACGACGACCGCGTCGACGAGGAGCGAGTTCCAGTCGCTTCCATACGCCCCCGCGTTCATCCGTACACCACCTCCGGCTGTTCCGGGGATCGCCGATGCGAACTCGAGCCCACCGAGCCCGGCCGACCGGGCACGATGCAGGCAGACCGCGTTGGTCGCGCCGCCGCCCGCGATCAGTAACTCGCCGTCGATCTCGACCGCGGCCAACTCCCCCGAAAGCTTGACGACGAGCCCGTCGAAGCCCTCGTCAGCGACGAGCAGGTTCGAGCCGAGGCCCACCGCCTCGACCGCTGCTCGGTGTTCCGCTGCCCAGCCGAGAACCTCGACCAGCTCCTCGATCGTCTCGGGCCGGCCGAGCCAACGCGCCGGCCCGCCGGTGCCGATCGTCGTGAAGCGCGAAAGCGCAACGGCCTCGTCGAGCGCGGGCATCGCCGAGGTCTTACCACGGCTGGTCAGCGGAGCCGCGCCTCTCCGAGCTGCGCGCGGATCAGCGCGGGCGCCGCATCGACACTCCCCGCACCGAGAACGAGCAGCACGTCGCCCGGCTGAGCCCGACGCGCGAGATACGCAGCCGCCTCGTCGACCTGGGGAGCCCACGCGACCAGGCGGCCGAGGTCCGACAGCGCCTCGACGACGAGCTTGCCCGTGACGGCCGGATCTGGATCCTCACGAGCGAGATAGACATCGGCGACGACGATGTCGTCGGCGGCGGCCAGGGCCGCAGCGAGCTCGCGGGCGAGGTAGCGCGTCCGCGAGACGAGGTGCGGCTGGAAGAGAACGCGCAGCCGCCGGCCGGGGTAGGCCTCGCGCGCCGCGGCGATCGTCGCCTCGATCTCGGCCGGGTGATGCGCATAGTCGTCGACCACCGACACCTCCCCCACCGCGGACACCTCGAAGCGCCGCCCCGTGCCCGTGAAGCGCCCCAGCGCCTCGACGGCGACCGCGCGCCCGATTCCCGCCAGCTCCAGTGCGGCCAGCGCGGCTCCCGCATTCAGGCGGTTGTGCCCGCCGGGCAGGGCCAGCTTCCCGTCGAACGCGGGTGCGTCCCGTACCGCATGGGTCGCTGCCGACGTCCAGCGATCGAACTCCGCTTCGAGCTCTGCGCGCGAGCGAAACTCGCTGTGATGGTCGAGATCGACATTCGTCACGACTGCAATCTCCGCCGGGAGGGAAAACACTGTGCGGTCGGACTCGTCACCTTCGACGACGAGCCACCCGTTCCCCGCCCCCGCATTGCTTCCGAGCTGCGGGACGGGCGCACCGATCAGCCACGCCGGATCGCCGCCGCACTCACGGAGCGCGAACGCGATCATCGCGGCGGTCGTTCCCTTTCCGTGGGTGCCCCCGACGACGATCGAGCGCCGCGCCCCCACGAGCTCGGCGAGGAACTCGACCCGCCGTAGCCCCGGGACAGCGGGATAGGCAGACGACACGACGGCCTCCCATCCGGCAGGAATCGATGGCTCAGGAGAGATCTGGACCTCGATCCCGTCGAGAGCTTCGAGGTAGGGCGTCGCCACCCGATCCCAGCCGCCGACCCGTGCCCCCCAGGCCCGTGCGAGCTGCGCGTAGGCCGACAGCCCCGCGCCGCCGATCCCGACGAACCAGAGCCTCCGGCCCTCGAGCTCAGGGGCGGGCAAGCGCGATCAGCCCTTCGGCGATCTCCACGGCGGCATCCGGCTTGCTGGCGCGCAGCATCGCCTCCCCCATCCGCTCGAGTCTCATCGGATCGTCGAGGAGCGAGCGCACATGGTCGGGAACGTCGTCGAGATCGAGGTCCCGGATCATCATCGCTCCGCCCGCGTGCACGAAATGCTCAGCGTTCTTCGCCTGGTGGTCGGCGGTCGCGAACGGGTAGGGCACGAGGATCGCCGGCTTGCCGGCCGCCGCGATCTCCCACACGGAGCTGCCCGCGCGCGCCACCACGAGATCGCAGGCCGAATACGCTGCGCCGATCCGATCGGTCGACGGGATCAGCCGGTAGTCGTCACGCTTGAGCCGGCTCTTCAGCGATCCGTAGTCGCGCTCGCCCGAGATATGCAGCACCGCAGGGCCGACCTCAGCGAAGGCCTCGATCGCCATCTCGTTGATCGAGCGGGCGCCGGCAAGTGCGCCCGCGACGAGCACAGCCGGGCCCTCGGCGGGCAACTCGAAAATCTCGCGCGCCTCCTTCTGCGGGATCGCGCGGGCCTGCTCGGGGATCGGTCGACCGACGACTCGAAACCGCGGCTCCGCCAGTCCCTCCAGCGGATACGCCAGGAAGACCCGCTTTGCGAACCGCAGGGCCATCCGGTTCGCGAGCCCGAGGTGGGCATCCGCCTCGGAAAGCGCCGCGGGAATCCTCATCGTCCCGGCCGCGAACACCATCGGCCCTGCGACGTAGCCCCCGGCGCCGAAGACGACGTCACAGCGGCGGCGCTTGAGAATCGCCCTGCAGGCGTGCGGCGAGACGCCCGCCCGGTAGAGGGATCTCAGCAGTGCGGGACTCGGCTGCCTGGGAAAGCCGCTGATCTTGAACGTGTCGAGCTCGTACCCGGCGTCAGGAACGAGTTGCGCTTCGACGCGATCCGGCGACCCGGCGAACGTCACGTACACGCCGCGCGCCGTCAGCGCTTCCGCCACTGCGAGCGCGGGCAGTACGTGTCCCGCTGTTCCCCCGGCCGCGATCACGCACCGAACCTGTCTCTGCATTGCCACGACTTGCGATGTTAAGGAGGATCCCCACACTCGCGAGCAGTACCACGAGGCTCGAGCCTCCGTAGGAGAGGAACGGCAGCGGTATTCCGGTCAGCGGGGCGAGCCCCATCACGGCCGCGATGTTCACCATCGCCTGTCCACAGACCAGCATCGTCAACCCGACGGCGAGCCGCTTTCCGAACGGATCCCGGCAAACGAGGGCGATCCTCAGGCCTGCGTACGCGTACACCATGTAGGCGATGATCACGCCGGTGACGCCGATCAGGCCGAGCTCCTCGCCGATGTTCGCGAGCATCATGTCCGTGTGCGCCTCGGGGAGGTAGAAGACCTTTTCCATCCCGTTGCCGAGCCCGACGCCGAAGATTCCGCCCGAGCCCATCCCGATCATCGCCTGCACGATCTGAAACCCGGTTCCCTGCGCATCGTGCCACGGGTGCAGGAAGGCGAAGAACCGCGCCCGGCGGTAGGGCTCGATCCAGATTGCGAGCGTCCCGATCGAGCAGGCGATCAGCATGGCGAGACCGAGCACGCGGGCCGGCGTCCCGGCGATGAGCAGCATCGCAGCAAGGACGAGCATCAGGGTGATCGCGGTCCCGAGATCGGGCTCGGCGAGCAGGAGCATGGCGTAGAGGCCTGCGAGCAGCCCGACCGGCCGCCAGAGCTGCCCGAGTGAGCGCGGCGGCGGACGGCGAGAGAGGTACGCGGCTGCCCATACGGCGAGCGCGAGCTTCGCGAGCTCCGAGGGCTGGAAGACGACCGGCCCGACGCCGATCCAGCGGCGCGCACCGTTCACGGACGGCCCGATCGCGAGCACCGCCGCCAGGAGGCCGAGCGAGGCGAGCACGAGCACGGGCGCGAGCGCGCGCAGGCGCCGGTAGTCCCAGCGTTGCGCGACCACCATCAGCACGATCCCGAGCAGCGGCGTACATCCCCTGCCGCTCGACGTAGTAGTTCGGGTTGCCACCGCCGACCGCCGCCGGCGCCGAGGTCGCCGAGTAGACGCAGACGATCCCGAACGCCACCAGCGCAAGCGTCACGAGGATCAGGATCCTCGATTCGAGCTCTCCCCGCCTCATCCGGATCGATTTCGCCCACAGGGCGCCAAATCCTGGTTTGCGGCTCGATCCAGGGTTGCGACAGTCCCCCAGTTGGGTTAACGGGCCTGTTGCCAGCGCCCGATACAGCGGGAGCTAGAGCCCAGTCAAACCCAAGGAGAACGAGGAACATGAAGAAGCAGGCTGTTGTGGCGACACTTGTCGCGCTAGTGATCGCAGTGGTCGTCCCGGCAGCGCTCGCCGACTCGTCGAGCGGCATCACGCCGGCCAACGGCAACGACTACACGCTCCCGGACGGGACCGTCTACCAGCAGAACGACGATGGCACTTTCTCGTGGATCCCGAACATGGCGACCGGCAACGCGATGGGCCTCGATTGGGGCAACCTCCAGCCGGTCGACGCGCTCGACGGTACAGTCGTCGAACCGTTCCCGTCGGTCCTCGACCTTTCGAATGCGTCGCCCAACCGGACCGGCAGCTCGGGATCGACGGCCGGCTCGGCCAAGGTGACCCCGGCCAACGGCTGGGACTACGTGCTCCCGAACGGACAGATCTGGCAGGACAATTTCGACGGCACCTGCTCGTGGGTTCCGGACGTCCCGACCGGCAACGCGATGCACCTCGACTGGAACAACCTGATCATGGTCGACTCGCTTCCCTGCGACCCCGGGTATCCGTTCCCGCACGTCAGCTAGGAGGCCGCTGACCCTGCTCTAGGGCCAGACTGCCGTTCCGGCAAGGTGCAGATCGAGCGCACCGCCGGGGCGGCAGTCGGCCGACCAGTACTCGGGATGGGCAGGCAGGTCGAGAGCGGATACACCTTGTCCCAGAAGTACCGTGCGATCGCCTGCGCGTCGTCTGGTGTGTCGCCCAGTTGCCGCGCAACGTAGGGCATCCACTGCATGCCGAAGCAGTCGCCTTTGGCCTCGGCCTGGGGATCGCCGACCGTTAGCCCGTTCGAGAGCATGCCGCCCACGGCTCCGCCCAGGTGAATCGACTCGTGAGCGAGCGTCAGGATCGCGATCGAGTAGGAGTTGTACGCACTCCAGTAGGCGGGCGACATCGTCGCGGCCCGCGTGCCGCCGCCGAGGTAGCAGGGAGCAATTGCCGAGGCAGGCTGGATCGCGGCTTTCGTGCGCGCAACGAGTGCCTGCCAGCAGCGCGACGTGGCGCACGATGCATTTCGTTGGCTTCGTGGCGGCCGACGCGAACTGCTGGAGCGGCCCGCAGATGCCGGGCGAAAGCTCGGCGACGCTCGACAGCGACATGAGCTGGCCGGTCGCACCGTTCCATTGCGTCGCCACGAAACCCGACTCGCCCGCCGGGTCGCCGCCCGCCTGCGTGACGACGGCGTTCCAATCGCCGTCGCTCTCGCACTGGATCGCGACCGGTTTTCCGGCGATCTGCGACGCGACCCGGCTTGCGAGCACCTCGAGGGGGCTCTGGTGCCCGGAGTCTGACCACGGGGCCGGGGCCGACGGCGGCACGGGCTGCGTGTCGCCGAGCGCGCCCGCTGCCAGGGGGAAGAGAGTGGCGAGGACGATCGCAGCGGAAAGCACACACCTCGTGCCGCACCGGAGGCGTGTGCAACCCAACCCGTCGTGCGACCGTCCCCGCACATGCAGACGCTAAACCCATCGCCGGATTCCTGCGCTGCCCGTTGCGCCAGCTCGGGCTAGCCCTTCGGAGTCGAGTCGGTCAGGCGCTGAAGCTCGGCGGTCGCTTCTCGACGAATGCCCCAAGCCCCTCGCGAGCCTCCGGGCCGAAGAGAAGCGCTCCGAACATCCGCGCTTCCTCGTCGAGATTTGCCGAGTGGTCGCCTTGAAGCGAACGATTGCAGAGAGCCTTCGCCGTGGCGACGGCCTGCGGCCCCTTCGAGGCGATCGTTTGCGCAACCTCGTGCGCGCGCTCGAGAACCGGATCGTGGACGCCGTTGACGAGCCCTCGCTCGAGCGCCTCGCCGGCGTTGATGAGCCTTCCCGTGAAGACGAGCTCCTTGGCGAAAGCGAGACCGACGATCCGCGACAGCCGCTGGGTCGCGCCCCATCCGGGAATGATTCCGAGTCCGACCTCGGGCTGCCCGAGCCTGGCCGTCGAGGATGCGTAGCGCAGGTCGCAGGCGAGGGCGAGCTCGCACCCGCCGCCCAGAGCGAGCCCGGGAATAGCAGCGATCGTTGCCTTCGGCATCGTCTCGAGGAGCGCGCCGACCTCGTGCCCGATCCGGCCCCACTCCTCGCTTGCGTCCGCGTCGGCCTCGCTCATGTACTTGATGTCCGCTCCCGCGCAGAACGCTCGCTCGCCCGCCCCGGTGAGGATGACCGCCCGAACGCCATCGTCGCCGGCGAGTCGCGTGAGCTCGCTCCGCAAGCCGGTCATCAGAGCGACGTCGGCGACGTTCAACCCGTTTTCGCTCGTCATCGTGACGACGGCGACCGCACCGTCGAGCTGGCTCGAGACGCTCATCTCGGCTCCGGCCTGGTTGCGCACTCTCTCGAAACTACGCTCATGCGGTCTCATCGTACGAGAAGAAGCCGCGGCCGGACTTGCGTCCGAGCTGTCCCGCCTTGAACATGCTCACCAGCGTCCCGGTTGGCGCGAACCGCGGGTCACCGTAAGCGCGAAACATGGCCTCGGCGGCGTGCACGGTCACGTCGACGCCGATCAGATCGATGAGCGCAAGCGGTCCGATCGGCCAGCCCGTTCCGAGCCTCATCCCCGCGTCGATGTCCTCGGGCGACGCGGTTCCTTCCTCGAGCACCCGGACAGCGTCGATCAGCGCCGGGATCAGGATCCGGTTGACAACGAAGCCCGGCGTGTCGAGACACGAGATCGGCTCCTTGCCGATTCGCTGAGCGAACGCGAACGCGGCGTCGACGACCTCGACGGAGCTGAGCTTTGCGCGAACCACCTCGACCAGGGGAAGCACCGGCGCCGGATTGAAGAAGTGCAGGCCGACGACGCGCTCGGGCCGGCTCGTCGCCGTTGCGATCTCCGTCACGGAGAGCGCCGAGGTGTTCGTCGCGAGGATGCAGCGCTCGCCGACGATCCCGTCCAGCTCGGCGAAGAGGCGCTGCTTGACTTCGAGATCCTCGACGATCGCCTCGATCACGAGGTCGCAGCCCGACAGCTCGCCGGGCTCGGTGGTGAGCTCGAGCAGGGCGAGCGCCTGAGCCCTCTCGGCCTCTGTCATCCTCCCGCGCTCGACGCTTCGCGCGAGCTGCCGCTCGATGCCCGACCGCGCGCGCTCGCACAGCTCGGGCGTCATCTCCCGCGCCACCGTCGCAACTCCCGCCTGGATGCAGAGCTGGGCGATGCCCGCCCCCATCGCCCCGAGGCCGACCACGCCGACTGTCCCGATCTCATTCACCCAGAGCCTCAGAACACCGGCGTCTCGCGCCAGACTCCCCACACCGAGCGCAGCACGTCGCACATCTCGCCCATCGTGACGTTCGCGCGCGCGGCCTCGATGATCGCTGGCATCAGGTTGGCATCGTCACTTGCCGCGTCAGCGCCGAGCCTCGCGAGCGCAGCTTCCGCGGCCGGTGCTTCCCGCCGCGACCGAAGCTCTCGGACTCGAGCGATCTGCCGGCCCTCGAGGTCAGGATCGATGCGGAGAATCGGCGTCACGGCGCCATCCTCGGCAACGTAGCGGTTGACGCCGACGATCACCTGAGCGCCGGTCTCGACCTCGCGCTGGAAGCGGAACGCAGACTCGGCGATCTCGGCCTGGAAGAAGTTCTGCCTGATCGCCGCGACCACCCCGCCGAGCTCCTGGATCCGGTCGAAGTACGCGTACGCCTGCTGCTCGAGCTCGTCGGTCAGCTGCTCGAGGAAGAACGCCCCGCCCAACGGGTCGCTCGTGGCGACGACGTTGGTCTCGTGCGCGATCACCTGCTGCGTGCGGAGCGCCAGCCGGACAGCGTCCTCGGTAGGCAGCGCGAGCGCCTCGTCATAGGAGTTCGTGTGCAGCGACTGCGTGCCTCCGAGAACGGCCGCGAGCGCCTCGATCGCCGTGCGGACGATGTTCACCTCGGGCTGCTGCGCCGTGAGCGAGACGCCGGCGGTCTGAGCGTGGAAGCGCATCAGCCACGACCGCGGATTCCTGGCCTGAAACCGCCCGCGCAGCTCGCGCGCCCAGATCCTGCGGGCCGCGCGATACTTGGCGATCTCCTCGAAGAAGTCCATGTGCGCGTTGAAGAAGAACGAGAGCCTGGGCGCGAACTCGTCGACGTCGAGCCCGCGCTCGATACCCCATTCGACGTAGGTGAAGCCGTTCGCGAGCGTGAAGGCCAGCTCCTGGGCGGCCGTCGAGCCCGCCTCACGGATGTGGTAGCCCGAGACCGAGATCGGGTGCCACAGCGGCATCTCCCGGGTGCAGAACTCGACCATGTCCGTCACGAGCCGCATCGAGGGCTCCGGAGGGAAGATGAACTCCTTCTGGGCGATGTACTCCTTGAGGATGTCCGTCTGGATCGTGCCGCGCAGAGCCGCCCTCGGTACCCCTTGCTGCTCGGCGACGCAGATGTAGAACGCGAGCAGGATCGCTGCGGGCGAGTTGATGGTCATCGACGTCGAGACCTCGCCGAGCGGGATTCCCTCGAACAGGCGCGCCATGTCCTCGAGCGAGTCGACTGCAACGCCCTCCCGTCCCACCTCGCCTTCGGAGCGCGGGCTGTCGGAGTCGTGCCCCATCAGCGTCGGCATATCGAAGGCCGTCGAGAGGCCGGTCTGCCCGTGCTCGAGGAGGTAGTGGAACCGTCCGTTCGTCTCCTCGGCGCTGCCGAAACCGGCGAACTGGCGCATCGTCCACGGGCGGCCCCGGTACATCGTCTCGTAGACGCCCCGGGTGAACGGATACTCGCCCGGAGCGCCGAGGTCGCGCTCGTAGTCGACCCTCACGCCTGCGGCCGTATAGACCGGCGCCACCTCGATCCCACCCATGGTCGTGCGCTGCGTCACATTCGCACGCTACTGATCTCCTACGTCGCGAGCGCGGAGACGAGCGCGCGGAACTCGTCACCGCGTTGCTCGAAGTTGTCGTACTGGTCGTAGCTCGCGCAGGCCGGGCTGAGCAGCACGACATCGCCGCGATCGGCCACCTCGGCCGCGTGACCCACCGCATTCGCGAGGGTCGCATCCTCGTCGAACAGGCGGTCTCCGAGCACGCGCGCAAGCTCTCCGGCGGCCTCGCCGATCAGGTGAATCGAGTGCACGTTGGGCCCGATCGCCTCGGCAAGCGGAGCGAAGCTCTCGCCCTTGAGGGAGCCGCCGAGGATCAGGTGCACCGGCTCGTCGGCATAGGCTGCGAGCCCTCTGAGCGCGGCCGCGACGTTGGTCGCCTTCGAGTCGTTGACGTAGCGGACGCCCCTGACCGCGCCGATCGGCTCGAGGCGATGGCGGATGCCGGGAAACGTGCTCAGCGCCTCCGCGATCGCACTGTCCGCGACCCCGGTCGCGCGGGCGGCGGCGGTGGCCGCGGCCGCGTTCTCGCGGTTGTGGATGCCACGGATCAGCGGGCTCGGCCGGGAGCACGTCGTCGGCCGAGAACTCGATTCCCTCGATGCCGAAGCCACGCGGGACGACGGCAACGGCGGCGCGGTCGAAGATTCGCAGCTTCGCGTCCCGATAGGCGTCGAAGCTGCCGTGGCGATCGAGGTGGTCGGGCTCGAGGTTCAGCAGCACCGCGACCTCGCAGGCGAACTCGTGGACGTCCTCGAGCTGGAACGACGACACCTCGCAGGCGACCCAGTCGGCCGCGGCGATCGACGTCAACGGCGTGCCGATGTTGCCGGCAACCGCTGCGTTGCGGCCGGAGGCGCGGAAGATCGCGCCGAGCAGCTCGGTCGTCGTCGACTTGCCGTTCGTGCCCGTGACCGCGACGAAGTGGGTGCCGGTCGGCGCGAGCAGCCGCCAGCCGAGCTCGAGCTCCGACCAGACGGGCACTCCTCGCGCCCTCGCCGCCGCGACGAGCGGCTGCTCGCCGGGAACGCCCGGAGACTTGACGAGCACGTCGACGCCGTCGAGCAAACCGAGATCGCCTTCGTTGCCAAGCGAGCTGTCGACGCTAACGACCTCGTCTCCGCGCTCCTCGAGTCGTGCCGCCGCAGCCCGGCCGGATCGCGCGAGACCGTAGACGAGCACGCGCATGGCTAGGGGCGAATCTGCGGGTAGTACTTGTAGAACAGGGCGAAACCTCCGGTGCAGAGGATCCCGGCGACGATCCAGAAGCGGACCATGATCTTCGTCTCGGACCACGACTTCATCTCGAAGTGGTGGTGGATCGGCGCCATCAGGAATACCCGTCTACCCCACCAGCGAAACGAGATCACCTGGATCACGACTGACAGCCCTTCGATCACGAAGATGCCCGCTACGAACGGGAGCAGCAGCTCGACCTTCAGGAAGATCGCCATTGCGCCGATCGCGCCGCCGAGCGCCATCGCACCGGTGTCGCCCATGAAGACCTCGGCAGGGAACGCGTTGAACCAGAGGAATCCGACGGCGGCGCCGATGATCGCGGCGCCGATGTAGGCGGCATCGAGCCGATTCGCGATCCGCTCACCGTTCGGCGCGACCTCGCGGATGTAGATCGTCACGGCCATCGCGGTGAGCGTGAAGAGCGCGATGATCGACGTTCCGGCGGCGAGCCCGTCGAGACCGTCGGTCAGGTTCACGGCGTTTGCGGAGCCGGCGATGATGACGAAGACGAGGACGTACCAGCCCCAACCGAGCGGGATCGTCTTCTGGATGATCGGGACGAACACCGAGTGGTCGAGGCCCTGGTGGTGCGCGGCAATGCAGACGAGCGCCGAGGTCGCGAGGAGGAGCAGCATCTTGATCCGCCCCGAGAGGCCGAGCGACCTCCGGTGGCGCACCTTGATCAGGTCGTCGAGGAAGCCGATCCCGCCGCAGGCGAGCATCGTCCCGAAGATCGCTAGAGCGGGCGCCGTGCCGACCGTGGTGGCGAGAAAGGCGATCGTCGCGGCAAGCATGATCAGCACCCCGCCCATCGTCGGCGTCCCTTGCTTGACGGAGTGGTGCTGGGGCCCCTCCTCGCGGATCGTCTGGCCGAGCGAGTGGCGGCGCAGGAAGTCGATGAAGAACGGGCCCGCGAGGATCGAGATAATGAGCGCGACGAGCGCTGCGACGAGTACGTGTGCCATGGTCTAAGCGCGTAGTTTCGCCGCTACGGTCTCGAGTCCCACCGAGCGGGAGCCCTTGACGAGCACGACGTCGCCGGGCCGCATGACCGCGATCAGGCCGTTGACCGCATCCTCCGCCGTAGCGACCTGGACGGCCTCTACGCCGAGCGAGGGGACAAGGTACTCGGCAGCCAGCGGCCCGACCGCGACGATCGCCTCGACTCCCGACCGGCCGATCTCCTCGCCGATCTCGCGGTGATACGCGATTGCCTGATCGCCGAGCTCGGCCATCTCGCCGAGCACCGCGACCTTGCGCCGTTCGCCTGCGAACGTCGAGAGATGCTCGAGCGCCGCCCGCATCGACGCAGGGTTTGCGTTGTAGCAGTCGTTGATCAGCGTGACCTGGTCGGGAAGCTCGATCACCTCCTCGCGCAGCGGGCTGAAGCGGACGTCGAGCACGCCGTCCTCGATCGGGAGACCGAGCACATCGCAGACCGTCAGCGCGGCGAGAGTGTTCTGCAGCTGGTGCGGCCCCGCGTAGGTCGTCTCGAGCCGGATCTCGCGGTCGCCGATTCTGAAGCGGCCGGGTTCCTCGGGGTGGCCGAAGCGGCGGATCTCGATGTCGGTGCGTAGCAGGTACGGCTCGAGCAGCGGCTCGTCGGGGACGACGGCAGTGCCGCCGGGCGGCAGCGCCTCGATCAGCTCGGCCTTTGCGCGGGCGACGTTCTCGACCGTTCCGACGAGCTCGAGGTGGACGGGAGCGATGTTCGTGATCAAGCCGATCTCGGGTCGGGCGAACGAGGCCAGCCAGGCGATCTGGCCGATGCCGCGCATACCCATCTCGACGATGCAGACCTCGGTATCGGGCTCGATCCGACCCAGGGTGAGTGGCACGCCGAGCTCGTTGTTGAAGTTCCCCTCCGAGGCGACCGTGCGGCGGTGCCGCGCGCAGAGCGTGGCCAGGATGTCCTTGGTCGTGGTCTTGCCGGCGGCGCCGGTGATGCCGATGACGCGGGCCGTGGTGCGGTCGCGGACGGCGGCGCCTATCGCTGCGAGCGCGACGTGCGCGTCCTCGGGGGTGAGGGCGGCGGCCGCCCCGCGGGCGAGGGCATGCCTGACGAAGTCCTCGCCGCCGCCGACCGCCACGAACAGGTCGCCTTCCTCGATTCTGCGCGAGTCGATCTGCAGACCGGTGACCTCACTCGCCCAGGGGCGGGCGATCAACCGGCCGAGTGGCTCGATCAACTCCAGCTCGACCGGGATCACCGGGGGGCCGTCATTCCCTCGAGCACTGCGCGGGCCACCTCTCGGTCGTCGAACGGGATCTTGCCGGTGGCGAGCTCCTGCTCTGGCTCGGCTCCACGTCCCGCGATCACGACGATCTCTCCCGGACCGGCCTGCTCCAGCGCTTGCGCGATCGCAGTGCGACGGTCGAGCTCGATCTCGATGCCGCCGAGCGCTCCTTCCGCGACCTCCGCAGCGATCTGCTCTGGCGGCTCCGACCGCGGGTTGTCGGAGGTCAGGAGCGGGCGGTCCGCGAGCTCGGAGACGACGCGCCCCATCAGCGGCCGCTTCCCACGGTCACGGTCGCCGCCGGCGCCGAACACGACCGTGAGCCTGCCGCCCCCCAGGCCGCGCGCGGTGCGAATGACGTTTTCCAGCGAGTCGGGGGTGTGCGCGTAGTCGACGATCACGGTAAACGGCTGGCCGGCGTCGATCGTCTCGAAGCGACCCGGAACTCCCGGTAGCGATTCGATGCCGCGCTTCACCGCATCGCGGTCGACTCCGAGCGCCTCGGCTGCCAGCGCGGCGCCGATCGCGTTCTCGCGGTTGAAGGCACCGCTGAGCGGAAGCTCGATCCCGTCGAGCGCTTTCGAGGTGGCGGCGTCGAACGTGATCGAATCGGGGATCGTCGCGGCGAGGCGCCTCCCCCATTCGTCGCCGACGTTGATCACCGCGCGCTCGGCCTGGGCGAACAGCGCGGCCTTGGCCTCGTAGTAGGCCTCCGTCGTGCCGTGGAAGTCGAGGTGATCCTGGGTCAGGTTGGTGAAGATCAGCACCGCGAACCGCGTGCCTTCGAGCCTGCCCTGTGCGCCGGCCTGCGAGGTCGCCTCGAGCACGCAAACCCGGTCACCGCCGTCGGCCATCTCACGCAGCAGCCGCTGGAGATCGATCGCCTCGGGAGTATTGAGGCCGGTGGGGCGCAGCTCTCCGGCGACCCGTCGCTCGATGTTGGTCAGTAGGCCGGTCGGGCGACCCGCCGCCTCGAAGATCGCTCGCAGCAGGAAGGCCGACGTCGTCTTCCCGTTGGTGCCTGTGACCGCTGCGACAGGAAGCCCGGAGGAGGGATCGCCGAAGAAGAGCACCGCAGCGACGGGCATCGCCGCCCGTGCGTTCTCGACCACGAGCTGCGGTAGGTCGACATCGACCGGACGCTCGACCACGAGCGCCTTGGCGCCGAGCGCGGCTGCGGTGGGTGCAAACGCGTGCCCGTCGACGGTGTGCCCGCGCACGCAGAAGAACAGGGCACCCGGCGTGACGGTTCGGGTGTCGTAAGCGAGGTCGGAGATCTCGACCGATGCCGCGCCGCCCGGCGCCCCGTTGACGACCTCGCCCGGCCCGAGCGCCACGATGAAGCGCTCCAGGTTCATCGCGGCCTGAGTCTAGCGAGCGCCTTACGTGTCCCTTCGCGCCACTGCCCCGCCGGGCCGTGACCGGGGACAGGCACCGTAACGGTGGGGCCCCGCTTCACGGTCATAGACGCGCTCGGTCCGACCATTGGCCTGCAAGGAGCGGCAAAATACCACCTGACTGGACGAGACATGTCCGGGGACAGGCACCGTGACAGAAGCGTGACGAACTCTCCACAGGCTCAAGGGGAGCAGGCGCTGCGCCGCTCGAGGAAGACGACGTCGCGCCAGCGGCCGAGGTGCTCGCCGAGGCGCTCGCGGACGCCGACGACTCGAAAGCCGACGCGTTCGTGTAGCGCCAGGCTCGCCGCGTTTTCGGGGAAGATGCCCGTCTGGATCGTCCAGATGCCCGCGGCCTCCGAACGGCGGATCAGCTCTTCCATGAGGGCCCGCGCGACGCCCCGGCCTCGGGCGGCCGCCGCGACATAGACCGAGCTCTCGGCGACGCCGCGATAGACACAGCGCCCCGAGACCGGCGACATCGCGGCCCAGCCGACGACCGTGCCACCGTCGAGCGCGACCAACCGAAGGTCGGGCAGATGCGCCGCATCCCAGCTCGCCCACGCCGGCACCTCCGTCTCGAACGTTGCGTTCCCGGTGGCGATGCCCTCGCCGTAGATCTCTGCGACCGCGTCCCAATGCTCGGGGGCGAGGGCGGCGATCTCCATGCGGTCAGGTTAGGTGCTCAGGTCTTCGGAGCGTCGGGCGGCACTTCGAGGTATTGAAGGTCGAACTTCGCGATTGCCGCGAACGCCGGGGCGGCCACGACACCGCCGAAGATCGAGCCTCGCGGATCGTCGACCTTGATCAGCACGACGAGCTTCGGGTGAGACGCCGGGACCATCCCGACGAACGACGCCGTATAGTCGGTCGACGAGTACCCACGCGGCGTCGCGACCTGAGCCGTGCCGGTCTTGCCGGCGACGGTGTAACCCGGGATCTGCGCCGCCGAGCCGGTCGCTCCCGGATCGTTGATGACGCCGCTCAGCATCGCCTTGACCTCATGGTCGACTGCCTCCGACATCAGGCGCCGCGACTTCCAGGTCTGCGGGGCGCGTCCCCCGACACGCTCGACGAGGTGCGGCTCGATCCAGACGCCGTTGTTGGCCACGGCGGCGTACACGGACGCCATCTGGATCGGGGTGACAGAGATACCCTGCCCGATCGGGACGTTCCCGATCGTGGTGTCGCTCCACCGGGCGAGCGGAAGGACGAACCCCGGGCTCTCACCGGGGAAGTCGATGCCGGTCGTCGACCCGAACCCGAACCTCTGCACCCAGTAGGCGAGCCGGGAAGCGCCGAGCTTCTCGGCGATGGTGACGGCTCCGACGTTGGACGAGTAGGCGAGAACCTGTGCCACCGAATAGTTGACCGTCCCGCGCTGCTCGGCGTCGTGCACGCTGCACTGGTAGCAGCCGCCGTAGCGGAACAGGTAGGGCAGCGTGAAGCGCGTGGTCGGCTTGACGATCCCGTCCGAGAGCGCGCCGGTGATCGTCACGAGCTTGAACGTCGACCCCGGCTCGTAGGTGTCGGTGACCGCGCGGTTGCGTAGGAGCGACGGCGCGTAACGGGCTACGTTCGAGGTGTTGTTCGCGTTGTATCCGGGCGTCTGGGCCATGGCGAGGATCGCCCCGGTCGACGGGTCGAGCACGACAGCCGTCGCGTCCTTCGCCCCCCACTGGGCGACCGTGTCGCGCAGCACCTTTTCGGCTTGCGCCTGGATCGTGTGGTCAAGGGTGGTGAAGACATTCGTGCCCTCCTGCACCGGTCGCGCGCTGATCGTGTCGATCGCGCGGCCGGTCGGATCGCGGACGATCGTCTGGGATCCGGGGCGCCCGGCGAGCTTGTGGTCGTACTGCAGCTCGAGCCCGCCCAGGCCGTGCTGGTCGATTCCGGCGAAACCGAGCACCTGGGCGCCGACGCCGTCCTGCGGGTAGGTGCGCAGCTCCTCGGGATAGGACGCGATGCCGGCAAAGCCCTTCTTGAGGAAAAGCGCGGCCTGCGCCGGATCTACGAACCGGTCCACGTAGACGAACTGGCTCTTCTTGTTCACGAGCTCCGGATAGAGGATGTTGCCGTTGACACCCAGCAGGTCGTGGGCTGCAAGCGTGATCGCTCGCGCATTGCGAACTTGCCGCGGGTCGGCGTAGATCGTTGTCTTCTGCGTCCCGATGGCCAGCTGGACGCCCGTGCGGTCGAAGATCGTGCCGCGCCCTGCCGGGATCGTCTGAGACTCCTCGTGCTGGGAGCGCGCGAGGCTGGACAGGTGCGCCGCCTCGACGCCCTGCAGCCAGACGGCTCGTGCGAACATCGCGGCGAAGACGAGCGTGAACAGGACGAGCAGAAGCCGGATCCGGCGATTGGCGTGCTTCTCGCGAATCGGGGATGCCATCGTGCTACTTAGCGAGGTCGATGTAGTCGATGCTGGACGGGTCGGCCTGGACGAGCCCGTCCTGGCTGTGCGCGAGCTTCTGGATCCGCGGAGAGGCAAGCGCCGACGAGAGCTGAGCCACCAGGGCGGCGTTGTCGGCCTTGAGCTTCGAGCGCTGCTGATTGGCGCTGTCGAGTCGCAGGTTGAGCTGGAGCACGGCCAGGTTCACGAAGACAACTCCCGCGAGGAGAACGCCGAAGACGACGATCCACGCGATCGCGGCGCGTGAGTGAGGACGGCGACGGGCGCGCGAAGCGGGCCTGCGCGGCGTCGCCTTCGGCGCAGCTTTGGGTCCGGTCGTCGGACGCGGTCGACGCGCAGGCGCTGCGACGGCCTCCGCGCGAGTGCTAGCCAACCTTCACCGCCACTCTCATCCGGGCGGAGGCCGAACGCGGGTTGCGGGCGACCTCGGCCGCGCTCGGCCGGATCGCCCGCCGGGGAATTGCGCGCAGCGTGGGCGTCGAGCCGCAGGCGCAGACAGGGAAGTCGGGTGGGCAGGTGCAGCCGTGCTCGCCGTCGCGCAGGAACCGCTTGACGATGCGGTCCTCGAGCGAGTGGAACGAGATCACCGCGAGCCGGCCGTGCGGGCGCAGCATCTCGAGCGCGGCGGGAAGCGCGCGCTCGAGCGCGCCGAGCTCGTCGTTGACCTCGATCCGGAGCGCCTGGAACACGCGCTTGGCCGGATGCCCTTCGCCGAACCGGGCCGGCGCGGGC
Source organism: uncultured Actinomycetota bacterium (assembly GCA_963735535.1). GTDB lineage: Bacteria > Actinomycetota > Thermoleophilia > Gaiellales > Gaiellaceae > PALSA-600. The sequence continues at coordinate 73,424 of CAVTLL010000012.1, forward strand.
ATGGCCTGCTTGATCATCTCGACGAGGTCGCCCGTCCGCTCGAACGGCTGCTTTGCGCGGCGCCGCACGATCGCCCGGGCGATCTGCCGCGCGTAGCGCTCCTCGCCGTAGCGGCGGAAGATGTCTGCGAGCTCCCACTCGCCGGTCTCGTTGACGACGTCGCGCCGCAGTCAGGTCGGCGGCTGGATCCATGCGCATGTCGAGCGGCGCGTCGGCGGCGTACGAGAAGCCGCGCTCGGGCCGGTCGAGCTGCATCGAGGAGACGCCGAGGTCGAGCAGGATCGCGTCGGCGCGGACGCCGTTCGCGGCGAGCTGCTCGAGCACCTGCGAGAACTCGCCGTGCAGCAGGCGCACCTTGGCCGCGGTCGCGCGCCGCAGCCGCTCGAAGTACGGCGCGACCGTCGGATCGCGGTCGATCGCGATCAGCTTGCCCTCGCCGCGCAGGCGCCCGACGAGCAGCTCGGAGTGCCCGCCCGAGCCGAACGTGCAGTCGACGACCGTCTCGCCCGGCCTGCGGCGCGAGGCGGTCGAGCACCTCGTCCGCGAGGACGGGGACGTGATCAGTCTCGGTTGGCAAGACGCTCGGCAACATCTTCCGCGCTCCCTTCGGCTTGCGTGCAGCTGCTCGCGCCACGTCGCGCGATCCCAGATCTCGAGGTGGTCGAAGACGCCGGCGACCGTCACCTCGCGCTCGATGCCCGCACCCTCGAGGAGCTTGGCCGGGATCACCATCCGTCCCTGCCTGTCGAGCTCGACCGGCGGCGCAGCGGTGAAGAAGTAGCGCTGCATCGTCCGCGTCTCGCGCCGGAGCGGGTCGAGCGTGCCGATCCGCTCGGCAAGGACGTCGAATGCCTCCTTCGAATAGACGGAGAGGCATCCGTCGAGGCCGCGCGTGATCACGACCTCGTCCCCGAGCTGCTCGCGGAGCTTCGCCGGGAGCGTGAGACGGTTCTTGTCGTCGAGGGTGTGGTCGTGTTCACCGAGCAGCATGCCACTTCGCCCCACTTTAACCCACAATCCCCCACCTGTCCACCCCTAGAGCGTGATTTGCGCCGAGTACGGCCCCCTTCCTGTGATTACGGCGGCGCCGGCCCGGGCGGCGAGAGCGAGCGCGTCGGGGAGCGCGTCGCCGCGGGCGAGCGCGAAGCAGAGCGCTGCGGCGAAGGAGTCGCCGGCTCCGTAGGTGTCCTCGAGCGGCGCGGGTGGCGGCGCCGGCTCGTAGCGCCGGCCGGCGACGCCGCCCGCGCGCCCTCCGTGGCGCAGAAGAGACCGACGTCGAGGCTGCCGTCGTAGTGCTCGCCGGGGTCGGTGCCGCTCCCGACGAGCAGGTCGAGCCGGACGCCGCCCTCGTGCAGCGTCTCGAGCTCGCGCGGCGTCGCCGCCAGGAACGCGCGCCGCGCGCGCCGAGCGGAGCGCCGCGACATCGCCGGCGACGAAGAAGACCGCGTCGTAGCCGGCGAGCGGCAGCGGCCCTCTCGGGCGGAGCTTCGGCCCGACCGTCGTGATCGTCCGCTCCCGGTCCCGGTCGACGTGCGTCAACGCCCGGCGCGTCGCCCGAACCACTGCGCGTGCACCGTGAGGCCGAGCTCCTCGAGCCGCTCGAGCGACCGGCGACCGAGCGTCGTCCTCGCCGAGCGCGGTGAAGAAGTCGCAGGCGCCGGCGAGCTTCAGCAGCTGCGCCGCGACGACAGCGCCGCCGCCCGCCGGCTCGGCCCAGAGCTCGCTTCCGTGCGCGATCTGCCCCGGCGCCGGGACGTGGTCGACCTCGACGAACTCGACCCACTCGACGTGCCCGACGACCGCGACCCTCATCGGGTGACGCTATCTCACACCCTGCGCCGATCGAGCGTTACAGCTCATGATGGAGGCCATGGCGATCCCGCCGTTCGAGCGGTTCTACGGCGAGCACTGCGACGAGGTGCTCGGCTACCTCCGCCGGCTGCTCGGGCAGCGGGCCGAGGACGCGTGGCAGGAGACGTTCCTGCGCGCGCTCCGCGCCTACGACCGGCTCGAGCACGGCCGGCATCTGCGCGCGTGGGTGTTCACGATCGCGACCCGCGTCGCGATGGACGATCTCCGGCGCAAGGGCAAGGACCCGTGAGCCTCGACGAGATTCCCGAGCCCGAGGCGGCGAGCCGATCAGGCCCCGCCTTCGACGGAGCTCGAGCCCTGACCGGCGAGCTGCCGCCGACCGAGCGAGCCGCGGTCGTGCTCCGCTACGGCTACGACCTTCCCTACGCCGAGATCGGCGCCGCCCTCGGCTCGTCCGAGGAGGCCGCCCGCGCAGCCGCGTCGTCCGGTGTTCGCAGACTGAGGAGGACCCTTGAACGTCACGCCTGAGCTCGACGCGCGCTTCCGCGCCGCCGCGCTGCGCGAGGGGCTCGTCGACGTCCGCTACGACGTCGTCGACTCGCCTGTCGGCGACCTGTTTCTCGCCTCGACCCCGCGCGGGCTCTGCCGCATCTCGTACACGGTCGAGGGCGCAGGACGAGGTCGTCGCGCGCATCTTCGGCGTCCGCGTCCTGCGCTCGCCGCTCGACGACGTGCGCCGCGAGCTCGACGAGTACTTCGAGGGCCGCCGCCGCGACTTCGACCTGCCGCTCGACCTCCGCGTCGCGCCGTTCCACGAGGCGGTGCTGCACGAGCTCGCGCGCGTGCCGTACGGCCAGGTCGACACCTACGGCCATCTCGCGGCGCTCGTCGGCCGCCCGAAGGCGGCGCGCGCCGTCGGCACGGTGATGAACCGCAACCCGATCCCGATCGTCCTCCCGTGCCACCGGATCGTCGGCGCGAACGGCTCGCTGACCGGCTACGCCGGCGGCCTCGACATCAAGCGCCAGCTGCTCGAGCTCGAGGGCGCGACGCTCGCGCTCTAGGCGAGGCGTGCGCCGCGAGCCGCGCGGCCTCGGCGAGCGCGGCGGACGCGAGGCTCGAGCCGAACGTGACGCGCGGCGACGCCGAGCTGCTCGAGCTCGGCGAGGCTGCGGCTCGGCGGGATCGGCGAGCACGTTGCACCGGGCCGTCGATTCCGGCGGCGAGCGCAGCCGATCGCCTCGAACGGCGCGAGGATCGGATAGACGCAGTCGGCGCCGGCCGCGAGGTAGGCGTTGCCGCGCGCGACGGCCTCGTCGACGCCCGCCCGTACCGGTGACGAAGCACGTCGACGCGGGCGTTCAGCACGAGCGTCGGGCGCGGCGGCGCGCGTCGCGCGGATCAGCTCGACCTGCTCGTCGAGCGGCACCATCTCGCCTCGCCGTGGGAGTCCTCGAGGTTCATCCCGGCGGCGCCGGCCGCGAGCGCGGCCGCCGCGGTGCCCGGCGGATCGCCGTAGCCGGCCTCGAGGTCGGCGGTGACCGGGACGTCGACCGCGGCGGCGATCCGCTCGACGACCTGGAGCATCTCGGCGACCGGCGCCTGCTCGCCGTCCTCCCAGCCGAGCGAGCGCGCGACGGCGGCGCTCGACGTCGCGATCGCGCGGCAGCCCGGCAGCGCGGCGAACGCCTCGCGCGCTCGCGACGTCCCAGGCGTTCGGCAGCACGAGCATCGGCGGCGCGCGGTGCAAGCAGCGCGGAACTCGTCGGCAGATGCGTGGCTCACTGTCGACCGGACGAGACCTACTCGCGGGTGAAGGCCGATCAGCCGGTAGCCGACCCCCCACTCGTTGTCGACGTACGGCGTCGACCGGGTCGAACGCCCGCAGCTTGCGCCGCAGCCGCGAGGCGTGCGCGTCGAGCGTGCGGGTGCGCATCGTGCGGCGGCCAGTCCCAGATGTCGCGGAGCAGCTCGGTCCGCGTGAAGACGCGGCGTCGGGTCGGAGGCGAGCCGCGCGAGCAGCGCGAACTCCTTGTGCGAGAGCTTCAGCGACGCCGCGATGTCGCGACGCGGCCGACTCGTCGACCGCAGCTCGCCGATCTCGATCACCGCTCGCGCGTCGCGCGGCGCACGGCGCGGATCCGCTCGACGAGCTCCTCGTGGTGGAACGGCGCGGACGTAGTCGTCGCAGCCGCGCCGAACGCGAGCACGCGGTCGCGGGTCGTCGTCGCCGTCCGAGCACGATCACCGGCGCCTCGTCGCGCCACCGCTCGAGCTCGCCCGTCGCCCGCGATCACGACGTCGGCGTGCTCCGGGCCCGCGATCTCGAAGCCGTGTCGCGCAGCTGCTGCTCGAGACCGTCGAGCCCGGTTCCGCCGCCAGGACACCGTCGTCGACATGCTCCGACGGTACCCGCGGCCGGACGCCTGCCTAGTTGTCCTTTGAGCCGAACTGTGACGGTTCATCCTCAGCCGTCCGGGCGGTCGTGGCCCCTCAGCCTGCCCTTTGCGCCCAGGCATGTGCGCGAGCCAGGCCGAGATGCCGAGGATCGCGACGCCGCTCACCGGATGCAGTCCCGAGACCCACGGATGCTTCGGCAGCGCCGTCGCGTGCTGGACGACCTCGGCGAGCAGGGCGAGCACGAACGTCCACACGATCAGCCGCTTGTTCCACATGACGAGCGCGCAGACGAAGACGAGGATCGCGACGAGCCCGATGACCTCGCCGAGCGCCGCGGTGGGGGTCGAGGCTCTTCTGGTCGTCGAGCTTCGCCGCTGCCGTGGATCCCGAACACGCCGCGGCCGGCGAGGAAGATCTGCACCACGCACGCGATCGCGATCAGCGCGATCAGCACGCGGTAGATCTGGAACGCGACCTTCCGAACGCCTTCCACCGCAGCCTCCGTCGAGTATGTGTGCCAGCCGATCGGCAGAACAGTGCGTCAGATGCGACCGGAGCGGATCACGCCCCAGAGCAGCCAGACCCCGAGCACGCCGGAGGCGAAGAAGCCGAGGGCCGAGACGAGGTTGAGGCCGAGGACGTGCGGCCCCGTCTTCGCGAAGATCCCGATCAGGCTCGACCCGATCAGCCCGCCGGTCACGATCAGCGCGACGACGAGCCGGTTCGAGACCACGTCGAGCTTGTGCATCAGGTCGTCGAGCCCCTTGTGGACGAAGCCGATCTCGATCTCGCCCGCGCGCACCTGCTCGAGCGTCTCGTAGCACCTGATACGGCAGCGCGGCGGCCATCTGCGCGAGCTGCGGTGCTCTCGCGCCGCGCCCGGCCGGCGACGCGGCGCGGCGTGAAGCGCTCGAGCATCAGAGCCGCGCGCGTACGGCCTCGCGACCTCGAAGACGTTGAAGTCCGGGTAGAGCTCGACGCCGACCGACCCGATCGTGGCGATCGCCTTGTCGAGCATCACGAACCGCGACGGCAGCCGCAGGTTCATCGCGTAGATCAGCCCGAACGCCTCCCGGATCACCTGGAGCGGGTCGATCTCGTTGAGGCTCGAGCCGTAGTAGCGCGAGTAGATCGTGTGGAGCTCGGAGACGAACTGCTCCTCCCTCTCCTTCGGGTAGCGGACGCCGAGATCGGCGAGCCGCCGCGGGAGCACCTCGATGTTCTCGTTGGCCGCGTCGATGAAGAGCGCGCGTCAGCTTCGAGAGGTCGCGGTCGGTCAGCTTCCCCGCGAGCCCGAAGTCGACGAGGCCGATCCGCTCGGGCGAGAGCACGAGGATGTTCGCCGGATGCGGGTCGCCGTGGAAGAAGCCGTGGCGGAAGATCATCGTCAGCCAGGTGTCGGCGATCACGTACGCGAGCCGGCGGCGCTGCTCGATCGTCCAGGCCTCGAGTCTCGAGGTCGGCGAGCTGGACGCCGTCCAGGTACTCGAGCGTGAGCACCCGCTGGCTCGTGTAGCTCCAGTACGTCGCGCGGCACCGCGACGTGCGGGTGGCCGGCGAAGTTGCGGTGGAAGGCCTGCGCGTTCCGGCCCTCCTGGCGGTAGTCGAGCTCCTGCCGGATCGAGCGGGCGAACTCGTCGACGATCTCGCGCGTGTCGACGAAGTCGAGCGCCCGCACGCGCTCCTTGACGAGCCGCGCGCGCCTGCTCGAGCAGCTGGATGTCGCTCTCGATCTGGCGCGGCGCGTTCGGCCGCTGCACCTTCACGGCGACCCGGCGGCCGTTCGGGAGCACGCGCGCGGTGCACCTGCCCGATCGAGGCCGCGGCCAGCGGCGTCTCGTCGAACTCGAGGAAGAGCCGCTCGATCGGCTGCTTCGAGGTCCTCGGCGATCACCCGCTCGACGTCGGCGAACGGGAACGGCTTGACGTCGTCCTGGAGGCCGCGCAGCTCGGCGATGATGTCCGGCGGGACGATGTCCGGCCGCGTCGAGAGCAGCTGCCCGAACTTGACGAACGTCGGCCCGAGCTCGTCGAGCATCTCGCGCAGGTGCCGCCCGCGGATCGCGTCGACGTGCCGGCGGCGCGCGCCGGCCCGTCGAGCAGCGAGCCGAAGCCGTGCCTGACCGCGACCTGGGCGATCTCGCCCAGCCGCCCGATGCTCGCGGTCTTCGACTCGAGGGCCATCGCGGCGAAGTGTTGCACGCGGCCGGCCGGCGCTCAGCGCGGGAACGCGGCCGGAACGCCGCCGTCGACCGGGATCACCGCGCCGGTCGTCGCGCGGGAGCGGTCGGAGACGAGGAACGCGACCGCCTCGGCGACATCGGCGCCGGTCACCGCGCGGCCGAGCAGGCTCCGCGAGGCGTAGAACGCCTCGAGCTCGTCGAGCGCGACGCCGTGTGCCTCGGCGCGCTCGCGGCGGAGCTCGTCCGACCAGAGCTTCGAGCCGGCGAAGATCGCGTCGGGGTTGACGGCGTTGGCGCGGATGCCCTTGCGGGCCGCCCTCGAGCGCGGCGATCCGCATCAGCTGGACGAGGCCGGCCTTCGCGACCGAGTACGGGCCGAAGCCGGCACCGGGGGCGAAGGCGTTCTTCGACGCGACGTAGACGAGGCTGCCGCCGATCCCCTGCTCCCGCAGCAGCGCGAGCACGCGGCGTCGTGAGCAGGAAGTGCGCGGTCAGGTTGACGTCGAGGCTCCGCCGCCACTCGTCGTCGGCGAGCTCGTCGAGCGCGCCGGTCGAGGCGATGCCCGCGTTGAAGACGACCGCGTCGAGGCCGCCGAAGCTCGCGACGGCAGTGTGGACGAGCCGGTCGACGACATCGCGGCTCGGTCAGGTCGCCGCTGACCGCCACGGCACGGTCGAGCCCCTCGGAGGTCTCGTCGAGGCCGTCGTCGTCGATGTCGGCGAGGACGAGATGCGCTCCGCGCCGCGAGGTCGCGAGCGACGTCGCGCCCGATGCCGGAGGCGGCGCCGGTGACGAGCACGATCGTGCCCGGCCAGCTCGGGCGGCGGCGGCGCGAGCGTCAGCTTGTAGAGCTCGAGCGGCCAGTGCTCGAAGTCGTGCACCTCGGCCTCGTCGAGCCAGCTCGCGCCGCCGAACCGGTCGAGCGTCGCGGCGACCGAGCGATGCGTGTGCGCGGCGATCTCGACCGCGTGCCGCGGCCGCACGCGCGTCCGGACGCGGCTGCGACCGCACCGAAGCCCGGGACGAGGACGACCCGGGGCTCGGCGGCTTGCATCGCCCGGAACGCGTCGACCGCGGCATCGACGTCGTCGTCGAGCCGGAGGACGCACGTGCGCGCACCGATCCGGAGCATGTGGTCGGGCGTGCTCCGCATCGCCGCGAGCCGGTCGACGTCGGAGCGGTCCGCGAACGGGCGCTGCGAGCGGCTCGGATAGCGAGCACGCTGCGCCGCTCGCGCGAGAGACGGCCGCGCAGGCGGACGAGGAAGCTCTCGACGCGGTCTCCATCCGGCTCCACCGGCTCCGGCTCGTTGCGCTCGCGCCGAGGTAGTCGCGCGCCAGCGCGACGAGCTCGAGCGTCAGCCCGTACGACTCCTCGTGCGTCTCGCCCCACGTGACGAGCCCGTGGTGGGCGAGCACGACCGCCCGCGCGTCGGCGAGCTCGGCGACGCGCCTCGAGAGCTCGAAGCCGGGCCGCAGGTAGGCGACGACCGCGACGTCCGGCGCCGAGCGCCTCGCGCACGGCCGCGTCGGGGTCGGGCGCGTTCGCGAGCGCGCAGATCGCGTCGGCGTGCACGTGGTCGACGTGCGCCGCCGGCAGGAACGCGTGCAGCAGCGTCTCGATCGAGGGCCGCGCCGCGTCCGGCTCGACGAGGCAGCGCGAGAGGTAGGCGACCATCTCCTCGTCGCTCATCGCGTCGCGCTCGCGCAAGCGGCAGCAGGTCGTCGAGCCAGAGCCCCGGGAAGTCGGCGGCCGTGCGGTCGCGAGATCCGAGCCGCTGCCCTTGATCCGGAGCACGCGCCGCTCGCGCCCGAGGTGGTCGCGCTCGACGAGCTTCGTCGAGGTGTTGCCGCCGCCGTGGAGGACGAGCGCCGGGTCGGAGCCGATCAGCCGCGAGCGGTCGACCAGCCGCTCGAGCTCGCTCGACCCTCGATCGCCACGCTGATTCACCTTGAACGGCGCGCGATCGTAGCCTAACGGATCGCGCTTGATCGTCGCGCGCCAGGCGCCGCGCGGCGCCGGGACGTCGACCGTGTCACCGGGCTTGTGCCCGAGCAGCGCGGAGCCGAGCGGCGAGGTCGGCGACACCGTGCCGGAGCCGCCGACGGCGCTGATCTCGACCGTCATCGCCTCGCCGCCCTCGTCGACGATCTCGACGACCGAGCCGATCCCGACCTCCTCGCCGCTCGCCTGCTCGACGATCTCGGCGTTGTCGAGCCGGTGGCGGAGCGTGCGGATGCGCGCCTCGAGCAGGCCCTGCTCGTTCTTGGCCGCGTGGTACTCGAAGTTCTCCGAGAGGTCGCCGAACTCGCGCGCCTTCTTGATCGCGGCGACGACCTCGGTGCGCGCGGCCCCTCGAGCTCGGCGAGCTCCTCGGCAGCGCCTCGGCCTGCTTCGCCGTGAGCCGCTCGTCTACCACTTCGAGCCCCGACCGCGGCGCGAGGTGTAGACGAGGCGCGGGCGCGCCATCGTCATCCCCGAGTCCTCGAACCGCTCGGTGTGGCCCTGGAGCCGGGCGACGCGGCTGACGTCGGCCTGCTGCTCGGGAAGGACGAGCGTGATCCCGGTGCCGCCGCGACCGGCGCGGCCGGTGCGGCCGACGCGGTGGGTGTAGGCGGACGACTCCTCGGGCGGATCGAAGTTGATCACGTGGGTGATGTCGTCGACGTCGAGGCCGCGGGCTGCGACGTCGGTCGCGACGAGCGTCCGCACCTTGCCCGAGTCGAACCGGGCGAGCGCGTGCTCGCGCTGCACCTGCGCCTTGTCGCCGTGGATCGCGACCGCGTCGATGTCGTGGCGCCGGAGCTTCTCGACGAGCCGGTCGGCGCCGGCCTTCGTGCGGACGAAGACGAGCGCGAGCCCATCGTCGTCGGGAAGCAGATCGATCAGCGTCTGCACCTTGTTCTCCGGCGTCACCGGAATGAACTGGTGGTCGACGTCGCCGGAGCGCCGCTCCTCGGGCAGCTCGGACTCGAAGCGCGCCGGGAAGTGCGTGTAGCGCCGCGCCAGCTCGCCGACCTCGCCGTCGAGCGTCGCCGAGAAGAACATCGTCTGGCGCTCGCCGGGCAGACCGCCGGACGATCCGGTCGACCTGCGGCTTGAAGCCCATGTCGAGCATCCGGTCGGCCTCGTCGAGGACGAGCACCTAGACGTCGTCGAGCGAGATGCAGCCGGCGATCGACGAGGTCCTGCAGGCGGCCGGGCGTGGCGACGAGCACCTGCGCCTCGCGCGCGTCCTGAGCCTGCTTGCGCAGCGGCACGCCGCCGTACACGGCGACCGTGCGGAGCCCGCGGCGTGGCCGACGCGCTCGATCGCCTCGGTCACCTGCGACGCGAGCTCGCGCGTCGGCACGAGCACGAGCGCGCCGACGGCCGTCGAGCCGCCGCTCGAGCCGCTCGACGATCGGGATGCGCGAAGGCGAGCGTCTTGCCGGAGCCGGTCGGGCTCTTGGCGAGCACGTCACCGCCGCGCAGCGCCTCGGGGATCACGGCCATCTGGATCGGGAACGGCATCTCGATCCCCTGCTCTTCGAGGACGTCGCACACGGCATCGGAGACGCCGAGCGCGCGGAATCGCATCAGTCATGTTGTCGGTGCTCCTTGTTTGTCGGTCGAGATCCCGCCAGATCTCGTCAACGACGAAAACGGAAACGCGATCTCACTGGAGAGCCGGATTGCCCTCCATACACTCACGGTAGCACCGGCCCCGGCGGGAACCGCGGCGGCCGAAGCTAATCCGTGCTGTCGAGCCGCTCCTCGATGAGCCGCAGCCGGTGCTCGAGCTGGGCGACGCGCAGGTCGAGCTCGTCCCAGTCCTCGCGCGTGATCAGGCCGAGCTCGTAGAAGATCGTGTTCATCCGCGTTGCGGGTCCCCTCGCCGACGCGCAGCGCGTCGCCGCGCCAGCGCGAGGTCGCCTCGTCGACGACGACGCGCAGCTCGTCGAGCTTCGGCGCCGAGCATGCGAGAGCAGCCGGTCGAGCGGGTCGCGCTCGTCGAAGACGTCGTTACCGGGGTCGTCCATGCGGCCTCGACTGGCGCCGCTGGCGCCGCCGTTCGCGCTTGGCGTCCTCGGACTCCGCCGCGCCCGCACCTTCGGAGGCGCCGATCCCGACGGGCTGCGCCTCCTCGGCTGCTCGACCGGCGTCTCGGCGGGCAGGCCGGCCGCTGCCATCTCGGCCTCGCGGATGATCTTGGCGCGCATCTTCTCGTCGCAGGCCTCGCCGCGACGGCCGGCGTACTCCGGGTCGCGCTCGAGCAGGCTCGAGAGGATCGGCGTCGCGATGAAGATCGTCGAGACGGCGCCGACCGCGATCCCGACGATGATCGCGAACGCGAAGTCCTGCAGCGTCGCGCCGCCGAAGATGAAGAGCGCGATGATCGGGAGCAGCGTGATCGTCGAGGTCACGATCGACCGCTTCAACACCTCGGAGACCGAGACGTTGACGATCGTTGCGATGCTCGCGCGCGGCATCAGCCGCAGGTTCTCGCGGACGCGGTCGAAGACGATGATCGTGTCGTAGACCGAGTAGCCGAGGATCGTCAGGATCGCGGCCACGGTGGCCGAGCTCACCTCGCGGCCCGAGATCGCGTAGACGCCGAGCATGATCGGGATGTCGTTGAGCAGCGTGCGCAGGATCGGGACGGCGAACCGCCAGCGGTAGCGCAGGGTCACGTAGAGCGCGATCAGGGCGAACGAGACGATGATCGCCAGGATCGCGCCGTTCGAGGATCTGCCGGCTGAAGCTCGCGGAGACGTTCTTGACGCCGAGCTTCTCGGCGCCGACCGTCTTCGTGAGGGTGTTCGTGAGCTTGTCCTGCTCGGCCGACTGCAGCTTCTTCAGGCGGATCTGGAAGCTCTCGTACGAGTCGGAGCCGGTCTGCTTGCCGCGGCCCTGGATCACGGCATCGCCGGCACCGGCGATCGCGGCCGTCTTGCGCACGAGCGCGAGCGAGGTCGGCTTCGGCGTCGTGAACGTGACCTGGACGCCGCCCTTGAAGTCGATGCCGAGGTTCAGCCCCTGGATGATGATCGCGAGGACGCTCAGCCCGACGGCGACGAGCGAGATGATGAAGTAGAGGTGCCGCCGTGTGACGACGTCGATCCGCTGCCAGCGCGGGATGTCGGCGGCGGTCGCGCCCATGAAGCTCGGCGACTGCGCGAACCTGAAGCCGGCGAGCAGGCCGAGCATCGCGCGGGTCGCGGCGACCGCGGTGAACAGCGAGACGACGGTGCCGATCAGGAGCATCAGCGCGAAGCCCTTGACCTCGGCGGTCGCGACGGCGAACAGGATCAGGGCCGTGATCGCCGTGACGACGTTCGCGTCGATGATCGTCCGGAAGCCCTTCGCGTAGCCGGCGGAGATCGCTGCGCGCACGGATCGCCCAGCTCGCGCCTCTTCCTTGATTCGTTCGAAGATGACGACGTTCGCGTCGGCGGCGACGCCGATCGTCAGGATCAGGCCGGCGAAGCCCGGCAGCGTCAGCGTGACGTTGAGGAGCAGGATCGCGCCGTACATCAGGGCCGAGTAGATCGCGAGCCCGATGACCGCGACGACGCCGAGGAAGCGGTAGAGGATGAGCAGGAAGAGCGCGACGAGGAGCAGGCCGACGATCGCGGCGTCACGCGCCTGGCGCAGCGAGTCCTTGCCGAGCGTGGCGGAGACGTCGGAGCGCTAGACCGTGACGAACTTGACGGGCAGCGCACCGGTCTGGAGGACGAGCGCGAGGTTCTGCGCCTCCTTCTGCGAGGCGATCCCCGTGATCTGCGCGCCGCCGCCGGTCGGGTCGATCCCGTCGCCGTACTGCTTGTAGTCGATCGTCGGGAACGAGTAGAGCTGGTCGTCGAGGACGATCGCGAAGCTCTCGTGCGACACCGAGCGGCTGGCCCCGCTGCGCCTCGGCCCGCGTGATCTGGTGGAAGAGCTTGTTGCCCTGGCCCGTGAACTGCATCGTGACGATCGGCAGGCCCGTGGTCGGGTCGATGTCGGCCTGCGTGCCGGAGAGCGTCAGGTCCTTGCCGGTCATCTGCGGGTAGGGGCTCGACGAGTCGAGCGGGTACATGCCGTGCTTGAAGAGGTAGTAGTAGGTCACGCCGGGCGTCGGGTTGGCCGTCGTCCCGCCGAGCCTGCTGCCCGAGGGGCAGGCTGTGGCGAACGGGGCGTCGCACGTGATCACGACCGTCCTGTTCGGAGCACTCAGCACCTGGTAGCCGGTCGGGAAGCCCGCGGTCGTCTTGCCGGGCGGGACGACGTGGGTCGTCGTCTTCGCGTTCTTGCCGTGGCCGGTCTTGACAGTGACGGTCTTCGGCGTCTGAGGCTTGAGCGCGATGACGACGGGGTCGCGCTTCAGTGCGGCGATGGTCTGCTCCGGCCCGGCGATCAGCTTCTTCGTCCGCGAGTTGAAGAGGTAGTAGGCCGACGGCGTGCCCTTCTGGCCCGTCTGGACGAGCGTGAGCAGGTCGAAGAGGCTCGTGTGCGGGACGGCGTCCTGCTGGGCGTCGATCGACGGCCCGAAGAGCGACGGTGTCAGGTCGTAGAGCTCGAGCTGCGCGGTCTGGCCGATGATCTGCGCGGCCTGCGTCGCGTCGTGGATCGCGGGCAGCTCGATCGACGATCTGGTTCGAGCCCTGCTTCGTGATCACCGGCTCGGAGACGCCGAGCCCGTTGACCCGGTTCTGGATGATGCTGACCGAGTCGTCCATCATCGACGACGTCAGCTGCTGCCCCTTGAGCGGCTTCGCCTGAAGCACGACCTCGAGGCCGCCCTGAATGTCGAGGCCCTCGCGGAGTGAGCGATGACCCGGGCTTCCGGGGACGGCAAGGAAGGCGACGCCGACAAGGGCGGCGACCACCAGGAGGATCAGCGTCAGATGCGAGCGGCGCGAAGCCAAGCAATCACAGGTTAGCTCGTTGGTTGATCGTGCTCATGTTCGGAAATTTCTGTGGCGACGGCCGCCACGGCCCTGCGGTCTAGCGTGACGACGACGCCCCGTGCGATCTCGATTCGCAGCTCATCCTCGTTTGCCTCCTTGACGATCGCGTGCATGCCGCCCGCGGTGATGATCTCATCGCCGACCGCGACGTCGTCCTGCATCGCCGCGTGGGCGCGCTGGCGCCGGCGTGCGGGCACGGCGAGCAGGAAGTAGCCGGCGGCTACCAGGATGACGATGACGATGACGTAGCCCATCAGGCTGTTAGTCGGCCGAGCGCTTCGCGCTTGAAGGAGGCGAAGACCCCTTGCTCGATCGCCTCCCGCGCCCGGCGGGTGAGATCGAGCACGAAGCGTAGATTGTGGAGCGAGAGCAGGCGCAGCCCGAGCAGCTCCTCCTGGTTGACGAGGTGACGGATGTAGGCCCTCGAGAACGTGCTGCAGGCCGGGCAGCCGCAACTCTCGTCGAGCGGACGCGGGTCGCGTGAGTACTGGGCGTTCCGGAGGTTGAGGCGCCCCTCCCAGGTGAGCGCACTGCCGGTGCGTGCGGTGCGCGTGGGCAGCACGCAGTCGAACATGTCAACGCCTGCCTCGATCACTTCCAGAATCCCGACGGGGTCGCCTATCCCCATGAAGTACCGCGGCTTGCCCGCCGGAAGTAGCGGCGCCAGCCAGTCGGTCGTGTCGAAGGTGACGTCACGATCCTCGCCGATCGCAAGGCCGCCGATTGCGTTGCCGTCGAAGTCGAGCTCGACGAGCTCCTCGGCCGAGCGCCGGCGGAGCTCACGGTCGGTCCCGCCCTGGACGATCGCGAAGCGGAGTTGGCCGGGTGCCCGCTCGGCGTGTCGCTGGAGGCGGGCCCACTCGGTGGTGCGGCGGACGGCGTCCTCGAGCTCGGCGCGCGGGACGCCGGGTGGAGGCACCTGGTCGAGGCACATTGCGATGTCGCTGCCGAGGTTGCGCTGGATCTCTGCTGCGAGCTCGGGAGTGAACCTTTCGCTGGCGCCGTCGTAGACGCTCCGGAAGGTCACACCGTCGTCGTCTACTCCGGCCAGCGTATCTCGGAGGGAGAAGATCTGGAAGCCGCCCGAGTCAGTGAGGATCGGCCCGTCCCAGCCCATGAAGCGATGCAGGCCTCCCAGCTCTGCGATCAGCTCGTCTCCGGGCCGGAAATGCAGGTGGTAGGTGTTCCCGAGCAGGATCTGCGCGCCGGCGTCGCGCACCTCGTGGGGCATGAGCGTCTTCACGGTCGCCTTCGTCCCGACCGGCATGAACACCGGCGTCTCGACCTCGCCGTGCGCGGTCGTGAGCACCCCGGCTCGCGCCGCACCATCCGTCTTCGAGACCCGGAACACGTTCATGGTAAGAGCATGCCCGTCGCCCTCCGAGTCTCCGGCCGAAGAGGCTTGTCAGACACCGATTCTTGGCGCTGACTTCTCGACGCGCGAGTTTTCAAAGGATGAGCATGGCGTCGCCGAAGGAGTAGAAGCGGTAGCGCTGCTCGACCGCGAGGGCGTAGAGGCGGCGGGTCTCCTCGACGCCTGCGAATGCCATCACGAGGGCGAGGAGAGTCGAGCGCGGGAGGTGGAAGTTCGTCAGGAGAGCATCGACGCGCCGGAACTCGAAGCCCGGTGTGATGAACAGGTCCGTGCGGCCGGCGAGCGGGGCGCCGCGGGCGATCGTCTCGAGGACGCGAACGCTGGTCGTGCCGACGGCGAGCACGCGGTCGGCGGCCTGGATGCGCTCCCAGGCCTCGGGACTGACCTCGTAACGCTCGCCGTGCAGCGGATGATCCTCGACGCGATCGACGGTGAGCGGGCGGAAAGTATCGAGGCCGACGTGGAGCGTGACGCGCTCGACGTCGAGCTGCGCGAGCAGCTCGGGCGTGAAGTGCAGGCCGGCCGTGGGCGCAGCTGCCGAACCGGCCGGAGCGGCGTAGACCGTCTGGTAGCGGTCGGGATCGACGAGCGGCTCGGTGATGTACGGCGGCAGCGGCGCCTCGCCGCAGGGCTCGCCGGTGAGGCGCAGGCGCCACCGCCCCTCGCCGAGGTGCTCGAGGAGCTCGACGGGCCCGTAACGCTTGCCCGGCCGGAGACGCCGAGTCGGGCGCGCCAGTCCCTCCCACTCGCCGCCTCCGAGCGGCTCGAGCAGTAGAACCTCTCCCCGCGGCTCCTCGATCCTGATCCGCGCCGGAACCACACGCGTGTCGTTCACGACGACGAGCATCCTCTCGCCGACCTCGGATGCGAGATCGCGAAACACGCGGTGGCGAACCTCTCCGCCGTCACGTGAGCAAACGAGGAGCCGAGAGTCGTCGCGCCGCTCGAGCGGGTGCTGCGCAATCAGCTCTTTGGGCAACTTGTAGTCGAGATCCCTTGCAAACATCCGACCGCGACGTTACCGTCGGGTTCCATGCAAGATCGCTACTCACTCCCGCCGGACATCGCGGCCGCTCTCGACCGGGCACGGCTGCAGGTCGAAGCGCTCGCGCAGACCGCCGACGAGCTGCAGATCGTCCTACCCGACGCAGTCGGCAGCGCGCTCCGCGACGGCCTCCGCGAGGAAGCCGCGCCGATCTCGCGCCGGCTCGCCGAGGTCAAGGGCCTCTCGAACCAGATGATCCGCCGGCTCGAGCGGCTCGAGACCGACCTACTGATCGAACGGCACGCCCGCGTCGACGACCTCGCACTCCTGATCGACCTGATCACCGCACAGTGGAAGGCGATCAGCGAACGGCTCGACCGGATCGAGCATGCGATCGATCCCCAGGCCGATGTCGTTCCGATCCGCGCCGCCGACACCGGCACGGGCTAGCGCCCTCGCCCTAGTCCGCGGGCAGGAGCAGCTCGAAACGCGACCCGCGCCCCGGCTCGGAGTCGAGCTCGATCGACCCACCGAGCGCGTGCGACAGTTCCCGCGCGATCGCCAGCCCGAGACCGGTACCGCCACCCTCTCCCGACACGAACGGGCGGAAGAGCCGCTCGACCTGATCGGACGGGATCCCGGGGCCGGTGTCCTCCACGGCCACGCGAATCGTGCCGTTCGTCTGGCCGAGCTCGATCCCGATCCGCCCGCCGTCGGGGGTCGCCCGGAACGCGTTCGAGAGCAGGTTGTCGACGATCTGCAGTACCCGGTCGCCGTCGGAGACGATCACCGGCTTGGCGTTCACCTGGACCGAGAAGTCGATCGAACGTGCCCGTGCCTGCTCGAAGAAGGTGTCGTAGGCCCGCTCGACGACCTGCTCCATTCCGACCTCCTCGGAAAGCAGCGTGAAGCGATGCGCGTCGAGCCGGGCGAGGTCGAGGATGTCGCCCACGAGCCGTTCGAGCCGGCGTGCCTCGGCTTCGACGATCGCGAGCGAGCGAGCGCGTAGCTCGGGATCCTCGAGCAGGCCTTCGGAGAGCGCCGCGACGTGACCGCGGATCGCGGTCAGCGGCGTGCGCAGCTCGTGCGACACGGACATCAGGAAGTTCCGCTCACGCGCCTCGGACTCCATGAGCTTTCCTGTCATCTCGTCGAACCGATCGGCGAGATGACCGATCTCCCCGGGTGCCCGCCGAGGCAGTTCGACGTCGTAGGACCCCGTCGCGACCACGTCGGCCGCATCCGAGAGAGCCAGCAGCGGCCGGACGACGCGGCGCGAGACGTAGAGCGCGAACGCCGCGGCGACGAGCACTCCGAACGCGAGTGCGACGGCGAGCCGGCGCACGAGCGAGTTCGCGAACTGGTTCACGGCCGTCTGCTGCTTCGCAACGACGATCGCGCCGATCGTCCGGCTCCCGACGGTGACCGGATTCGCGACCGCGTAGTAGGCGCCGTTCAGGTGCGGCGGCGTGAACACGAACGTGAGTGCCTTTCCGGACGTCCAATCGATGTTGTGGAGGTTGAGCTGGGGAAGCCCCGAGTTCTCGCCGGGAAACGGGATCGCCGGCCCGTCGAAGTAGATCTTGTCGCCGGTCACCTGCTCGAGTTCCGCACGTGCGAAGTCCGGCGCGCGGCGTGACTGGCCCCGGCTCCGCGCTCCGAAGTCGGCCTGCACCGCGCTGGAGTAGAGCTGTGCGATGCCGCCCGCCTCCTGGCGGAGGTCATGGAGCGCCTGGTGGCGCGCGAAGTCGCGGAAGAGCTGGATGGCGATCAGGGTCGTGACGGCGCTCGCAAGCACGATCCCCGCGAGGAAGAGAAGCGGAAGCCGGACGCGGAGGGACGAGAACACGGCCAGCAGGTGCGGTCTAAACGGGGCCGATGTCCCGGTGGATCTCACGCGCGGTCGACACCTTGTACCCGACCCCCCAGACCGTGACGATCGGCGAGGCATCGCCGAGCTTGCGGCGAAGCTGGCGGACGTGGACGTCGACAGTGCGCGTGTCGCCGGCGAAGGTGTAGCCCCACACGCGCTCGAGTAGCTGGTCGCGGGTCAGGACGAGCCCGCGGTGGTCGAGGAGCTCCCAGAGCAGGTCGAACTCCTTCGGCGCGAGCTGCACCTCCTCGCCCGCAACGGTCGCCTCACGGCGGCCGGCGTCGACGCGGAGATCCCCGTGCGTGATCACTTCGGTCTCGAGCTCGCGACGCTCAGGTGAGGCGCGCCTGAGGATCGACTTGATCCGGGCGACCAGCTCGCGCGGGTTGAACGGCTTCGTCAGGTAGTCGTCGGCGCCGACCTCGAGCCCGATGATCTTGTCGATGTCCTCGTCGCGCGCGGTGAGCATCAGGATCGGCACGTCCGAGCTCTGACGGACCCGCTTGCAGACCTCGATCCCGTCGATGTCCGGCAACATCAGGTCGAGGACGATCAGCGCCGGCGAGTGTGCGGCGGCCTGACTGATCGCGTCGGCGCCGTTCGCCGCCGTCCGCACGGCGTACCCGGCGTTGCGCAGGTACAGCGAGACGAACGAGGCGATCGAGCTCTCGTCCTCGACGACCAGGATGGTCGAGATCGACGTGGCCACGCTCTAGGGCGCCTTGCCGAAGGAGTCGCTCGTTGCGCCCTTGGCTGTCAACTGCTCGGGCTTACCGCCGTTGACCGAGAACGAGCCGTCGTCGGGCGTCCCGAGACCGGTCCCGACGATCGTTCCCTTGCCGACTGCCGACGCGTTGATGTCCGATGCGATCAGCTCGATCGTGTAACGCCCGGAAGGGAACAGGAAGCGAACGTCCGAGCCGCTCACAGCGCCGGTCCCCGGCGGGTCAGCTTCGGCTTACCGCCCGAGATCGCCGGCGCGGAGACGCCGTCGTCGGGCTTGTAACTCAGGACGAGCAGCGTCCCGGAGTCGAAATGCCCGTAGATCACGCCGCGCCCCTGGACGATAGATCGTCCCGTTCGCGCTCGTGACTCCCGAGCGACGCCGTCGCCCGTGGCAAGCTCAGCCGCTGCCGCGAGTGCGGGCAGAGCCAGGGCGATCGCGACGTCAGGGTGAGCTTGCGCATAGTTCGTCCAGCATCTCCAACGTGATCGAGCCTCAGAGTCTTCCTCTGCCAAGTATGCCGCTATTCACGGAAAGGTAAGGATTTCCGAACGTCGTCGTCCGGCTCATCGCGATCCCGCTCTTCCTCGTCTCGGCCGTCATCACGTTCGCCGCGGCAGGAGTCTTCGCCGACAAGCTCGACCACATCGGGCCCCGGATCGGCCTGCCCGAGTCGGCGGTCGGGCTCCTGACGGCCGTCGCGGCCGATACGCCCGAGATCACCTCGGCGATCGTCGCGCTCGTCGCGGGCAAGCAGGACGCGAGCCTCGGGATCGTGCTCGGGTCGAATGTCTTCAACCTCGCTGCAATGATCGGACTGAGCGCGCTCCTCGCCGGCTCCGTCACCATCGGCCGCGGAGCGCTGATCGTCGAGGGCACGTGAGCGTGCTCTGCGCTCCTCGTGACGGCGGGCTCTGATCGCCGGCCTGCTCTCGGCGCCCGTCGCGCTCGTGCTGTTCTTGGCGATCGTCGGGCCGTACGTGTGCGTCACCCTGCGGCGCGAGCACCAGCCGGCGCAAGGACACGACGAGCATCACCACCGGGACGGGACGCTGCTGGAAGCCGATCGTGCTGATCGTGCCCGCGGTCGCGCTGATCGTGCTCGGCAGCACGGGCATGGTCAAGGCGGCGCTCGTCGCTCGCCGACCGCTGGAACGTCTCCGAGACGATCACCGGCCTGCTCGTGCTCGCCGTGCTGACGAGCCTGCCGAACGCCTTCACCGCAGTCCGGCTCGGCCTCGCCGGGCGCGGCGACGCCCTCGTCACCGAGACGCTCGCGAGCAACACGATCAACCTCACCGGCGGCATCCTCGTCCCGGCGCTGTTCGTCGGGATCGCGACGGCAAGCCGCGAGCATCTAGCTTCGACCTCGCCTGGCTCGGCGGGATGACCGCTCGTGACGCTGCTCGCGCTCGCCGCGCCTCGCGGGCTCGGGCGGAAGGCGGGCGGTGCTGCTCGTCGCGCCTACGCCGTGTTCGTCGCCGTCCACCTCGTGCTCGGCTAGAACGGCCACGCCCTCCGTCTAGACTCGGCGGCGATGGCGCTCTTCCGCCGTACCGGGGGCGACGAGCCGGCCCCGAGCACCGATCCCGACGAAGCGCCAGCATCCGGGCGTGCTCGCGGCGGGAGCGCCGCGCGCTCCTCCAGGCCCGCGACGAACGGCTCCGCGACCTCGGCGGCCTGACGGTCGAGATGTACCGCCGGAGCGCCTGGCGCGACGACCTGCTGCACGAGCGCTGCGCCGAGGTGATCGGGATCGATGCCCGTCTGGCCGAGATCGACGAGCTGCTGCACGGCAGCGAGGGCACCGACGGTGCATCTGCGGCGCCGCCGGTGCTCCGCGGCTCGCACTTCTGCCCGAACTGCGGCCGGGTGCTCAACGAGGGCACGCTCGACGATCCGCTGCTCGGACGACACGAACGTTCGACGACACCTGATCGAGCGCTCGCCGGCACGACTAGTGGCGAAGCGGCGGGAGGTCGCGGTCGCCGTCGAGCGACGACGTGCCCGCGCTGCGGCGCCGCCCGCGCGCCCGAGCAGGACTACTGCCTCGAGTGCGGCCTGCGCCTTCCGGTGGTCGTCGGCACGGTCGCCGCGCTCCGCCGCGGCTGGGTGCGCAGGCATCGGCTGGTATCCAGGCGACTGGGTCTGGCTCGCGCTCGCGGCGCTCGTCGTCGCCTCGGCCGGCGCGGCCGCCGCGATCGTGCTCGGTCGAAAGCACGCCGAGGCAGAGCCCGGTGACGGTCGTCGCGCCGCAGCTGCAGGTCTCGCGCGCCCACCTCGCGCGAGCGGCCGCAACGGCCGCACGCAGCTGGCCGCGCGGCCTCGACGGCTGGACGGTCGTCCTCCTCTCGTCACCGGCGACGCGCGGGCAGACGAAGCCGCTCGCCCTGGCGACCGGCGCCGCGCGGCGCGGCCTGACGCAGGTCGGCGTGCTCGACTCGTCGGCCTTCGCGAGCCTCCACCCGGGCTACTACGTCGTCTTCAGCGGCGTCTACGGGGCGGCCGGAGATGCCCGAGTTGCGCTCGAAACCGGTCAGAGCCCGCGGCTTCGGCGGCGCCTACGTGCTCCGGGTCGCGCCGTAATAGGGAGCGTCTCGCGACTCTTCGAGTCTTGATTTGTTGCCGAAAAAGAAAACATTTGTAACATCTTGGCGAACCAGGTAAAGTCTTATCGAGGCACGCGCGTCTGGGTCGCGTTTTGCCGCTTACTCAGGCCGTTTCCACCCTAGTCCACGAGGAGATACAGACCAGGCATGGACGAGCGTGTCCTTCGAATTCAGCAGCTGTATGTATCAATACTCGCGAGCGATCTACCGGTCGATCAAGGATCTGATCGACCCGTACGTCGATCCAGACGACGCACCTCGAGTATCGCCGTCAGGTGCTCGCAGCTTGCGAAGGAACGATGGAGCGGCTCGCAGCAGACCCGCACTACTTCGCGAAGCCGGATCGGACGCTCTTCGCGGACATTCGCCGCTACTTCCCGATCACGGTGCAGGCGCAGGTCGCCTGGACGGTGAACCAGGGCGTCGGCGCCGCGGTCGGGTTCATCGAGGAGCAGATCGAGTCGGGAGCATTCGAGGGAGGCATCGCCCACTGCCACGCCACGACCCGCAAGGGAAAGCCGTGCCAGCGGACGCCGCTGCCGGAGCGGGACTACTGCCCCTCTCACCAGCATCTCGACCGCGGCAAAGTCGCCGCGTGAGCTGCCAAATCGCTGCGCAATTTGGCTAGATGACAGCGCCTCCTAGCCTTTCGTGAGCTGTAGGCTCGCGAAAGGCCATGAGTCACGACACCGACAAGCTGATCCGCCAGCTCTCGCTGGTCGCCTTCCTGATGGCCGAGCTTCGGCCGCTTGACGGCCCGCGACATCAAGGCGCAACGTCGAGGGCTACCAGGAGATGAGCGACGAGGCGTTCGCGCGGCGCTTCTACTCCGACCGGGCCGAGCTCGTCGGGCTCGGCGTCCCGCTCGACTCGCAGCGCGACGAGTTCACCGGCGAGGAGCTCTACACGCTCCGGTCCGAGCGCTACTTCCTGCCGCCGCTCGACCTCGGACGACGACGAGCTGGCGGCGCTCCAGACCTGCCTGTACCTGCTCGAGGGCCGGTTCGCTTACGCCGAGCCGCTGCGGCTTGCGCTGCAGAACCTTGCGCTCGGCCGCTCTGCGGGCGTGCTCGAGAGCGCGCCGACCGCGACCGCCGTGCGTGTCGAGGTGCGCGATCCGGACTACACGCCGGAGCTCCAGGGCCGACTCGGCAAGCTCGAGGCGGCGATCTCGAAGCAGCGCACGGTTCGCTTCCACTACTGGTCGATCGCCCGGGACGACGAGCGCGAGCGGACGATCAACCCGTACGCGCTGCTGCCCGAGAACGGCACCTGGTACGTGATCGGGCTCGATCTCGAGGACAACATCGAGAAGAGCTTCCGCGTCTCGCGGATCCGCTCGGAGATCAGGTTCGCAACACGTCGCGAGCGTGACTTCCGCGTTCCCGAGAGCTTCGACATCGAGCAGTTCCGCGGGCCGCGCCGAGTGGCAGTTCGGCGACATCGCCGGCGAGGCCCGGATCGAGGTCGGCGGCCGACACCGCCTGGTGGGTGCAGCGTGAGTACGCCGGTGCCGCGGAACCGGGTCGAGGACGGCGTGTTCATCACCGAATACGCATCGCTGCCGTTGCTCGCCCGCTGGATCCTGCGCCAGGAGGGACGCGCCGTCCCGCTCGAGCCCTCCCCGCTCCGGCGCCTCGTCACCGAGGGAGTCCGCGCAGCTCGGCGAGCGCACGAAGGCCCACCGCCGGCGCCGGCTGCCGAACGCCACGTTCCCTGGCACGACCCCACCTCCGACCGTCAGGCCGGGCCCGTCGCGCCGGAGCGCTTCGGCGTGCTCCAGTCGCTGCTCGCCTACCTCCTCGCGGCCTGCGGCGACGAGCGCGACGCCGTGATTCCGGCCTTCGAGCTGATCGAGCGGTTCTCGATTCCGGCCGAGGCGCTCGAGGAGCACCTCTCCCTGCTGAACCTCGTGAACTTCGGCGGCGGCTGCTACGCGGTCTACGCGGAGCTGCATGGCGACGTGGTTCACGTCGACAAGGAGCTCTTCGGCGATACCTTCCGGCGGGCGCCGCGGCTGACGCCGCTCGAGGCGCGCGCGATCAGGCTCGCGCTCGAGTTCGTCGGGCCGATGATCGCCGCCGGCTCCAGCTCACCGCTCGACCGCGTGCGCGCGAAGCTCGAGGAGGCATTCGGCCAGTTCGACCTGGCGCAGACACCGACGCCGCAGGCCGGCGCCGAGGAGGACCTCGTCGCGACGCTCACCCGCGCGATCGACCGCCGCCGCCTGGTCGAGCTCGAGTACCTGAAGCCCGAGTCGACCGAGGTCGAGACGCGGACGATCGAGCCCTACGGGATCGAGCGGCGCCTGCCGCACTGGTACGTCCACACCTGGGACGTCGACCGGGACGCTCCGCGCAGCTACCGGCTCGACCGGACCCGCACGGCGAAGCTGCTCACAACCGGCTTCATGCCGCGAGAGGGGTTCGAACCCTCGCAGCTCCAGCACGGCGACGCCCGCCCGCATCTGGTACTCGCCCGAGGTCGGTCGCTGGGAGGTCGAGAAGGGCGCTCGCCCGCTCGTCGACGGCGCCGCGCTCTCGGAGCGGCCGGTCGGGAGCGCCGGCATGGCTCGTCGGCGAGGTGCTCTCGTTCCGCGGCGAGGCCGTCGTGCTCGAGCCGCCCGAGCTGCGCAAGCTCGTGGCGACACGTGCGCAGCGAGCTCGAGCGTCGCTTCCGCGAGGGACGCGCCCTCGCCTCGGCCGCCCGGCGCGGCTAAGCGTCCTTCCGGATCGGCAGGCTGAGGGCGAACGTCGAACCGTGCCCGGGGTCGAGGTCACCTCGAGCGTGCCGCCGTGCGCTTCCGCGATCGCGCGAGCGATGTAGAGACCAAGCCCCGTACCCGGTTTCGAGGCAGTGCCTCGAACACGGCCGAACTTCTCGAAGATGAGCTGCTGGTCCTCGGGCGGGATCCCGCTGCCCTCGTCGACGACCTCGATCGTCGCATGACCGTTGACTGCGGCGGCCCTGACCTCGACGGTGAGCGCCTTCCGGCGAGTACTTGACTGCGTTGTCGATCAGGTTCGTGAGCACCTGCCGCAGCCGGGCGGGGTCGCCGTGCACTACGGGGAGGTCGGACGGGACGTTCGCTGTGATCTGGAGGTAGTCGCGGGCGAGCTCCGCGGTCGCGACCGTCTCGTTGACGAGCCCGGAGAGCTCGACCTCGCCGAACGTGTAGCTGAAGGTTCCGGAGTCGATCCGCGAGGTGTCGAGCACCTCGCCGACGAGCGCGGCCAGCCGGTCGGTCTCGTCGGCGATCAGGGCGAGGAATGCGTCGCGCTGCTCGTCCGTCAGGTCGCGCCAGCGCTGCTGGAGCGTCCGTGCCGAGCCGATCACGGCGGCCATCGGCGTTCGCACCTCATGCGAGACGAGCGAGACGAAGTCGGCGCGCAGGGTCGAGAGCCGCCGGAGCTCGGCGACCGTTTCTTGCTCGGCCTGGTGGAGCCTCTCGGCTTCCTCGGCACGCGCCTCGGCGCGCGAGCCCTCCTCGGCCAGCCGCTGGACGAGCCAGCCGACGATCAGAGCCATCAGCACCTCGAGCCCGGTCTGGAAGGGCGACGAGCTTCCAGGTGTACGCCTGGTGCAGATAAGTGACGCGCAGGTCGACGAAGACGGCGAGGATCGGCGCCGACACGACGGCGAGGATCAAGCCGCCGATGATCCCGAACCGGACGCAGGCTGCGGCCAGGTCGATGTAGAGGATCTGCTGAACCGGGCAGCCCGCGCTCGAACGAGAAGACGAACATGAACGAGGTGACGATCGCCGTGTCGAAGATCTGCGCGACGAGGCTCTGGGTGAACTGATGCCGGTCGCCGAGATCGCTCCGTGCGAGCCGGTAGAACGCGCACGACCCGATGAAGAACACGCCGGTCGTCACCCACGCCCAGGGCTCCCAGCCCCGGCGGGTAGCTCGCGACCGCAACCGCGGCGATGACGAACGGGAACGCGATCAGACGTAGGAGCGAGATCCAGCGCTCGAGGCCTCTCAGCTGCATTGCTCCTCCAGCCGAGCCAGCGCCCAACGTGCGTGCTCGGCGAGCAGCTCGTCATCCCCATCGGCGTGCCTGCGCAATACGTCAGAGGCCCCTCTGACCCCGGCTCCCGTGTTACCGAGCGCCACGATCGCGTTGCGCTCGAGCCAGCGCGGATCGTTGCGCGGTACATAGAGACGGCGCACGAGGTCGTCGTCGAGACGCCGCTCGGCGGCGAGCCAGCCGACGAGGTCGACGTGCGCTGCTTCGTCGGGCGGCCTATCGGCGCGCCGGCCCTCGACTCCCCGGTTCCATGGGCAGACGTCCTGGCAGATGTCGCAGCCGTAGACCTGGGCGCCGAGCAGTGCCCGGTACGGCTCCGGTATCGGCCTCCGGCACTTGAGTCCAGTAGGAGAGGCACCTGGTGGCGTCGAGCACGCCGGGGTCGTCGAGGGCGCCGGTCGGGCAGGCGTCGATACAACGAGTGCACGAGCCGCAGCCTTCGGAAACGGGGGGCGTCGGCTCGAGCGCGGCGGCGGTGACGAGCGTTCCGAGCACGACCCAGGAGCCGTGACGGCGCGAAATCAGCATGGTGTTCTTCCCGTAGAACCCGATGCCGGAGCGTGCGGCGGCTTCGCGGTCGACGTGCTGGTTCGCGTCGACCAGGACGCGGTAAGGCGCGCCGATCTCGCGGCCGAGCGCGTCGAGCTTCTCGCGCAGCTCGGCGTACCCGTCGTGCCAGGCGTAGCGCGGCAGCCGGCCGTGACCCGCCGGCCGCTCGGGCTCCGGGAGGTAGTAACAGAGGGCCGCGGAGACCACGCTCGCGGCGCCTTCGAGGAGAACCTCGGGATGGCAAGAGACCTCGGGATGCGAGGTCGTGAAGCCGAGCCGCCCGAAGAGGCCGCGGGCCTTCCGCTCGCGGATGTGTCGCTCGGTGCCCTCGTAGGCCTCAGCCCGGGCGACGCCGACCGCGTCGAGGCCGAGCTCGGCTCCCAGCCGCTGCACGTCGGCTGTGCTCATCGTCCCCATTGTTACAGCGGGGCGAGCGAAATCCCTGCGCCGCGTACGATCGTGATTCGTGAAGGCAATCCGTATCCACGAGCAAGGCGGCCCCGAGGTTCTCAGCTACGAGGACGTGCCCGATCCCGTTCCCGGCGACGGCGAGGTGGTGGTCGAGCTTCGCGCCGCCGCGCTCAACCACATCGACGTCTGGCTCCGCAAGGGGCTCCCGTCGCCCCCACACGGGCTGCCGCACATCCTCGGGGCCGACGGCGCCGGCGTTGTCGCGGGAACCGCCGAGCGGGTCGTGATCAACCCCGGCCTTGCTCACGAGGGCGGAATCCAGGTGCTCGGCGAGCACCGCGACGGGACCTACGCGGAGCTCGTCTCCGTTCCCGGCAGCGCCGTCCACCCGATCCCCGGCGATCTCTCGTTCGAGGAGGCAGCGGCGTTTCCGATGGCGTTCCTGACCGCGTACCGCATGCTCGTGACAAAGGCGCGCCTGCAGCCCGGGGAGTGGGTGTTGATCTGGGGGATCGGCAGCGGCGTCTCGACTGCTGCGCTTGCGATTGCGAAGGCCCTCGGCGGCCGCACGATCGTCACGTCTTCGAGCGACGCGAAGCTCGAGCGCGCCCGCCGGCTAGGCGCCGACGAGGCCCTGAACCACGGAACCGAGGACGTTCCGGCCCGCGTTCGCGAGCTGACCATTGGCGGCGCCGACGTCGTGATCGAGCACGTCGGCGAGGCGACCTGGAAGCGCTCGCTCGCCTCGGCCGCGCGGGACGGGAGGATCGTCGTCTGCGGGGCCACCTCGGGGCCCAACCCACCAGCGGCGCTGAACCGGATCTGGTGGCGCGAACTGACCGTGATGGGCTCGACGATGGGCACGCACGAGGACTTCCAGGGCGTCTGGGATCTCATCGCCTCGGGCCGCGCAAGGCCGGTCGTCGACGCGGTCTTCCCGCTGGCCGAGGCCGCGGCCGCCCACGAGCGCCTCGAACGCGGCGAGCAACTCGGCAAGATCGTCCTGCGCATCCCCGGCTGACCGCCTCGGTTCGATACCCTCGGGGCATGCCGACGCGCGAAGAGGTATTCGAGGCCCTCCACCAGGTGGAGGATCCCGAGCTCGGGATGGACATCGTCGACCTCGGGCTGCTCTACGACGTCGAGGTCGAAGGCCCGAAGGTCAAGGTCAGCTACTCGCTGACGTCGATGGGCTGCCCCGCCGGCGAGATGATCAGGGAAGACATCGATCGCGTCGTCGGCGAGCTTCCCGGTGTCGAAGAGGTTCAGTCCGAGCTGACCTTCGAGCCGCCGTGGAGCCCGGACCTGATGTCCGAAGACGCCAAGTTCATTCTCGGCTTCTAGCCGCCCGCACGATCCGCGGATCGGTGAAGACGTCGAGCTCGTCGCGGCTCGTCGACGAGAACTCCGTGATCACAGCGCCGTCTTCCCCGGCCTGGAACCAGTGCAGCGTGTCCGGGCCGATCGTGTACTGACCGCCCTGCTCCAGCGAGATGTGCTCACCGTCCACGACGAGGTCCACCCGGCCGAGCCGGCAGCGGAACGTCTCCTCCTTTCCCGGGGTGCCGTCGAACGGTGGATGGCGATGCTCGGGGCACAACTGGCCTGGAAACAGGACGAGCTCCTTGGCGCAGTAGCGGTCGGTGTTGACGTAGACGAAAACCTGAAGCCCGATCTCCCGGAGCCTGCCGAGGCCGAAGTCCGCGACCTCGATGCTCCGAGCCTCGTCGTCGTTCACGACAACACCGGCCGCTCTCAGCCGTTCCGTCGCGTACGTCCGGGCGTCGCGTTCCTCTGCTCTTGTGATCATGGCTCCCTCGCGAGTAGCCCTCGGATCACCGAGTCTGACACGCTGCACAAGGACGCGTTGGCCAGGCGCGTCAGAGCAGTCGCGCTATTCCGTCGACGATGAGCGCGAGTCCGATCGCCACGAGCGTGTAGAACGTCGCTTCGCGCCGGTGGCGGCCGAGCCAAACGAGGGCCGTGTCGAGCGCGGTGACGACGAACGCGCCCAGGAGCAGGTAGGCGAGAACCGGCAGCCAGACAAGCGAGGTCGCGAGCAGCACGTACCAGGCAATGAGGATCGCTCGATGGGTGCCGGTCATGCCCGACGCGGTGATCGAGGCCGAGGCGAGAGCGGTCAGCACCAGGCGCTTCGGGCCGCCGATTCCCAGCAGGACACCGACCCCGGCCGCTGTAAGAGCGTGCACGTGCTGAAGCCGATCGAGAGCGGCCTTCGAGCGCCCTTTCGAGCCGCCTTGCGCGAGCTCGGGACGCCTGCGAACCAGCGCGGCGAGCCACAGGAGGGCTACTCCGGCCCCAACCTCGAGGAGAGCCGAGAACGTCGGGTATGCATGCGTTCGCTCCGGGCTCGCGACCTCACCGAATACGACGAGCACCGTGCACGCGAGAAGCTGGCCGAAGATGACGCCGAGCCCGAAGCCGAGGGCCTTCACCCGGCCGGTGCGGATCACCGTAAGCGTCGCCGCGAAGCCGAGCGGGCTGAGCGCAGCTACAAACGCGTACGGGATCAGGTGAAACGCAGCGCTCAGCACGAGCCGACCGCAGGCCTGGTCGCGATCAGCTGCACATGCGCCTGACCCTTACCCGGAAGAGCAGGCGTCTATCCACCGTCGAACCTACTGCTCCGACTCTCGCCGCAGCATCGTCACGACGTGCTGCAGCAGCTTCCAGGTGACGTCCGGGTTCGCGTGGGCGAACTCGCGGAAGTCGGAGAAGGCAATCTCGAGGCAGCGAAGATCGGTTCGCGCGGTGACTGTCGCTGATCGCTCGGCCTTCGAGACAAGCGCCAGCTCGCCGAAGTGGTCGCCGGCCGAAAGCCTCGCGACCTCGACTCCGTGGACGCTGACCGTCGCCTCGCCCTCCGCCACGACGAAGAACCCCATGCCGCCCATCGAGCCCTCGCGCACGACGTCGATACCCGGCTTGAACGTGCGCTCACGGAAGTTGGCCGCGAGCCTCCTTCGCTGCCGGCCGCTCAACTCGGCGAAGAGCTGGACGCGCTGCAGGTCGTCGGCTGAGCTCGGCATCGTCGGGCGATCCTAGAGCAACGCTGCAAGCTGCTCGGAGCGGCTGAGCACGAGATCGAGGAGCGCCGCAGTCGTTGCCTCTACCGTCGTGCTCTCGATCACCGGCACGTCGTAGCGCACGGCGCGCTCGATGATCAGATCCTGAAGCTCCCGGATCTCGTCGAGGCTGTCGAGGTACTTGTCGAGCGCCCTCACACCGCCCGTCGCCGCGTCCCGCACGACGAAGTGGCTCCGGTGATCCTCGAGGCGTTCGACGTGCAGGACGGCGTGGACGAGCAGCGCTCCCTCGATCGCCGGCCGGACCATGCCGGGCACGAGGTGGACGCCCTCGATCGCCATCGACCAGCCCTCGTTGAGCGCCCGGTCGATCGAGGCGTCAACCCCGACGAGAACATGGCCCGTCTGCTCGACGAACCCCGTCTCGACGCTACCGGCTGTGCTGCCTGCCTCGAAGCTCGACGCGTGGACGCTCGGCATCGTCGCGCGCGGGAAGTAGGCGCGAATCGTCTGGCGGATGAAGTCGGTGGAGGTAACGCGGGTGATGCCGAGCCGATGCGCCGCCTCGGTTGCGACCGTCGACTTGCCGGTCCCGGTCGCGCCGCCGACGAGCAGGACGATGGGCACGTCGAGCGCCTGCAGCGTGGCAAGGCCGCGCAAACGCCGGACGATCCTCGGGCCCTTCGACTCGCCGAGCACCTCGATCGCCGTCTCCTCCAACCGCTCCAGCTCGACGGCCCGTGCGCCGGTCGCGACCAGGTCGAGCTCGAGGCGCGTCGCAAGCACGTATGCGGACTCGATCCCGGCGCCGGCCGAGACCAGGGCTCGCGCCATCACGCCTTTCGAGTACGGCAGCCCGTCGGGGTCGCCGAGCGGGAGCGACTCCCGGTAGTGCGGATGCATCAGGCGGTCACCGCCTCCGGAGCGAGCGCGAGCAGCGCCTCGTCGAGCCCGGGCCCGACCACGTCGTTCCCGGCGAGCACGACCTTTCGGCCCCGGGCGAGCGCGTCCTCGGCGACGAGGTCGATCGCAGCGCCCTTCAGCTCCGTGAGGTACGTGTCGGCCTCGAGGGTGCGGAGCTCGTCCCTGAGCGCACCGCGGTCGCCGAGACTGCTCGAGACGTGCACGACGTCCGCGGCGAGATGCCCGGTCTCGGCGGGACCGGCTGCGAAAACCGCGACGCGGCCCTCGAGCGCGCCAAGCGGCCGCAGCCGAAGCCTCGCGGGCATCGCGCCTTCGAGCTCGCCTCCCAGCGAGATCACGAGGTCGGAGACGAGCAGACGGTAGGAGTTGAACGGCGAGCGAAGGTCATGACCGGGACCGACGACGAGCACGCGGCGATCGGCCGCCACCGGGGGGATCGCGGAGCCGCTGCCGTCGAACACGACCACGTCCGGGCGCCTTTCGGCCGCGAGCCGAGCGCCGGCGAGGACGTTCGAGACGAACGGCTTCCCGGCGAGGCCGCCTCCTGCCCGGCTGCACCCGATCGTGGGCACGCCGGCGACAGCTGCGATCTCCAGATGGTCGGAAGCGGCGTGGCGGCCGGAACGGGAGAGAGCGACAAGCTCCTCGACACCGGGCGCATCGTCGATCGGCTCGGGCTGCGCGGGGCCCCCGCGCCCCATCGTCACGACTACGACGTCGTGCCCTCGGGCCAGCAGGCGCGCGAGATGCGCGGACACAGCGGTCTTGCCGACTCTCTTACCGGTACCGATCACGGCGATCGCCGGGACGCCGATCTTCTCGTAGACCGGAGGATCGAACCGGAAGTCGGCGCCGATGTAGCTGAGCCCCGCCGCGAGCGCGCGCGAGGCCCACGCGAACCGCTCGTCGGGGCCGAGCACCGGCTGATCGGAAAGATCGACGACGACCTCGGCAGCACCGAACCCGTCGAGCAGCGGAACGCCGTACCCCTCCCCCGGCCGCAGCTTCTCGCTGCCGCCCGCCATGATCGCCCCGACCCACTCGTAGGGGAGCTCGACGAGCGCACGCCGCACCACGTCGGGTGCATGCTCGCCGTCGATCAGGGCCACCGCCCTCACCGCCGCGCGGTCACCTCGTTCTCGATCCGCGAGGTGTACTTCTCGTACTCGAGCGTCTCGAGGTCGAACTGGATGATCCGTTCCTGCCCGTGGAACGGGTAGCGACGCCAGACGGCAACGTGCGAGCCGCTGACCTCGATCACGTTGTAACAGGGGCGTGTCTTCCCTCTCAGGCGGAGCGTCGAGACCGTGCCGGTGTTGACGACGAAGAGGTTCTCGAGCCGCCACGCATATGGAACGTGCTTGTGTCCGGAAAGGACGAGGTTCACACCCGAGCGCTGCAGGCACTCGATCGCGTCGCCCGCGTCGTACACAACGTTGCGCTCGCGGCCTGTGCCGGGCACGGGAAGCAGGTGATGATGCAGCACGAAGATCCGCATGCGTGCGGGCTCCGCAAACTCCTGCTCGATCCAGGGGTAGCGACCACGGCCGATCTGGCCGTGGTCGAGGTCGGGCTCGGTCGAGTCGACCGCGACCACCGTGACCCCATCCTTGCGAAAGACCGAGTTTCGCTCGCCGAAAAGCTCCTCGAAGTGGACGTAGCCGACGTTCCGCGAGTCGTGGTTCCCAGGGATCACGACGAGCGACTCGCACGCCGAGCCGGTCGAGGTAGCGCTTGGCCTGGACGTACTCCTCCTTGAACCCGTATGTGGTCAGATCGCCCGAGCACACGACGATGTCGGGGGCGAGCGCGTTGATGTCGCCGATCGCGCGCTCCATCAGATCCGGGACGAAATGCGGGTCGCCGCAGTGGATGTCCGACAGGTGCGCGATCGTGAAGGCGCCTTCCACGGGCTAAGCATAGAGCGGAAATCCAAACAACCCGGCGTCCGACACGAGTGGTACCGTGGCCTTAGGTGGCACTGGAAACGCCCCATTTCCAGGCATATCAAGGTGAAGGAACTCCACGCTTCGTCAACGAGGCGGAGCTCGAGTACGCCAAGATCCTGGATTACTACGGAATACCGTGGCTCTACGAGCCCCATACCTTCGTGCTCGCACGCGCCGAGGACGGCCGCGTGATCGAGGCGTTCACGCCCGACTTCTACCTCCCCGAGCAGGATCTTTACCTCGAGGTCACGGTGATGAAGCAGTCGCTCGTCACCCGCAAGAACCGCAAGCTGCGCCGAGCTGCGCGAGCTCTACCCGGACGTGAGGATCAAGCTGTTCTACGAGCGCGACTTCGCGAGGATCGCGTCGCGCTACGGCCTGCGCAAGGCGTCGTGAGCTCCGGCGGGAGCCGAAGCCGGTGAGGGCGCGCGGTTGATGCTCGCATCGGAGAGGTCTACCTCGGGGCCGCCGAGATCGCTGCCCGTGTTCGGGAGCTCGGCGCCGAGATCGCGCGCGACTACGCCGACCGCGAGCCGCTGCTCGTCGGCTCGCTCAAGGCCTGCGTCCCGTTCGTCACCGACCTCTCGCAGGCGATGCCGATCCCCACGCGCTCGACTTCGTCGAGCTCCCGGGCTACGGCATCGGCCGAGCTCGGCGGGCACGAGCAGATCCGCTTCCTCAAGGATCTCGACCTCGAGATCGCGGGCCGGGAGGTGGTCATCGTCGACGAGGTCGTCGACACCGGCCTCACGCTCCACTACCTGTGCCGCACGTTCGCGCTGCGGCAACCCGAGTCGCTCGTGCGCCGCCGTCTCTTCGACCGGCCCTACCGGCGCCTGGTCGACGACCTGCCGATCCGCTACGTCGGCTTCACCGTGCCCGACGAGTTCTTCGCCGGCTACGGCTTCGATCTCGACGAGCGCTGGCGGAACCTGCCCGACCTGCACCTCGTGTCAACTGAGTCACCTTGGGTTTAGGCCTGACTAACAAGTTTAGTCTCGGCTAAACTTGCGGCATGGCGACGCGGGGATGCACTCGAGCAGCCGCTCCCGAGCGGGCTTCGCACGGTCGACGAGGCGCTCCACCGCACGCGCTTCCGGATCCTCCCGTTCCTCGGGCCGGCGTTCATCGCGTGCATCGCCTACATCGACCCGGGCAACTTCGCGACCAACATCGCCGCCGGCTCGAAGTTCGGCTACACGCTGATCTGGGTGATCGTCGCCTCGAACCTGATGGCGATGGTGATCCAGACGCTGTCGGCCAAGCTCGGGATCGCGACCGGCCGGAACCTGCCGGAGGTCTGCCGCGCGCCGCTTCTCGCGTCGCACCTCGATCGGGCTCTGGATCCAGGCCGAGGTGATCGCGATGGCGACCGACCTGGCCGAGTTCCTCGGCGCGGCGATCGGCTTCAACCTGCTGATCGGGACGAGCCTCTTCGTCTCGTGCGTGCTGACCGCGATCGTCGCGTTCGCGCTGCTCGCGCTCCAGAGCTACGGCTTCCGGCCGTTCGAGGCGGCGATCGCGACGCTCGTCGGGGCTGATCGGGCTCTGCTACCTGATCGAGATCTTCTACTCGCGCCCCGATCTGCGGGCCGCCGGCCAGCACGCGCTCGTGCCGCAGTTCGCGGGCTCGGAGTCGCGTGCTGCTCGCCGTCGGGATCCTCGGCGCGACGGTGATGCCGCACGTGATCTACCTGCACTCGGCGCTGACGCAGGACCGGATCGTGCCCGAGTCGCACGAGAGCGCACGCGTGCTGATGCGCTACACGCGGATCGACGTGCTCGTCGCGATGACGATCGCCGGGCTGATCAACATCGCGATGCTCGTGATGGCCGCGAGCACCTTCTACAAGCGGGCCTGCACGACGTCGCGTCGCTCGTGACCGCGCACCAGACGCTCGAGCCGATCCTCGGCGCCACGGCGAGCGCGCTCTTCGCGATCGCCCTGCTCGGCTCGGGGCTCTCGTCGTCGGCCGTCGGGACGCTCGCCGGCCAGGTCGTGATGCAGGGCTTCATCCAGCGGCAGATCCCGGTGTGGGTGCGGCGTGCGGTGACGATGATCCCCGCGTTCGTCGTCGTCGCGCTCGGCGTCGACCCGACGCGGACGCTCGTCCTCTCACAGGTCGTGCTCTCCTTCGGGATCCCGTTCGCGCTCATCCCGCTCGTCTGGTTCACCTCCCGCCGCGACGTGATGGGCACGCTGGTCAACCGGCGCTCGACCACGGCTGTTGCGTGGCGATCGCCGCCGTGATCGTCTCCCTGAACATCTTCCTGCTCTACCAGGTCTTCTTTGCGCTGACGTTCGCGCGTCGAGCGCCTGCAGCGCCTCGGCAGCCTGACGGCGAAGCGGCCCGACGAGGGCGCGGTAGTCGACGTCGTCGACCTTGCCGGTCCGGTGGTCGAACTCGAGCTCCTTGAGCGCGGCGAGCGCGCGGTCGCGCGCCTCCATCAGCTGCGAGCAGCTCCTCGGTCCGGGCGCCGTCGTCGATCAGCTCGGGCTCGCCGGTGTCGCGCAGGAAAGGGAGCGCCACGATCACCACCGCGGCGACCGCGATGAGCGCGCCCACGATCAGGGCGGTCACGCGCGGGCGAGCGAGAGCCGCGCGACGAGGCGGCGCTGCTCGCGGGCGTCGGGCCACATCGCGATCAGCGATCCGCCGAGGAAGACGAAGCCTGCGATCCAGATCAGGTTGACGAGCGGCTTCACGAGCACCTTGAAGTAGACCTTGTTCCCGACCACCTGGTCGAGGATCACGTAGAGGTCCTCGCCGCGCAGCCAGTTCGTGTGGATGCCGACCTCGTGCGAGATGCCGAGCGCCGAGGAGTTGATGTACGGCGTGGGCAGCGTGCCGTTCCAGCGTCCGCGCACCTTCAGGTAGCCGCGTCGTCTCGGTCGAGTTGCCGCTCTCGGTGACCTTCGGCGTGTGCTTCAGGCTCAGGTAGGTGAGCGTGTAGCCCGGCGACGTGCATCGTCTGGCCGACCGCGAGCGGCAGCTCCTTCGTCGTGCCGTAGGCGCTCGAGCCGATGATCCCGATCGCGAGCAGGACGATCGACGCGTGGACGACGTAGCCGCCGTAGCGGCGCCGGTTACGCGAGACGAGCTGGCGAGCGAGCCGGTCGCGCGCGTGCCGCGGACGAGCTCGACCACGATCGTCGTGAGCACGAAGACGCAGAACGTGTAGCCGATCAGCCCGGGCAGCGACGAGCCGGCGCCGAGCGGCGATCAGCACGACCCCGGCGACGAGCGCGACGCCGATCGGCCAGCGAAGCGTCTTCAGGAGCGCCCGCCCGACGTGCGCCGCCAGGCGATCAGCGGCCCGATCCCCATCAGCAGCAGGAGCGGCAGCCCGAAGATGCGCAGGAAGAAGTCGAAGTACGGCCGGCCGATCGTCTTCTGCGTCGCCGTTCCAGAGCTGGGTGAGGATCGGGAAGATCTCGCCCCAGAAGATCGTCAGGCAGAGCGCGACGAGCAGCAGGTTGTTGTAGAGGAACGTCGCCTCGCGCGAGAGCGGCGACTCGAGCTTCGTCCGCGCCTGGAGGAGCGGCAGCCGCCAGAGGATCAGCGTGATCGAGAAGAGCGTCGAGACGATCGACGAAGGCGAGGAACCAGCCGCCGATCGAGCTCTTCGCGAACGAGTGGATCGACTCGACGACGCCGGAGCGGGTGAGGAACGTGCCGAAGACGGAGAGCTCGAACGCGAGCGCGACGAGCACCATGTTCCAGATGCGCAGCATCCCCTTGCGCTCCTGGATCATCACCGAGTGCAGGAAGGCGGTCGCGGCGAGCCACGGCATCAGCGCGGCGTTCTCGACCGGGTCCCAGGCGTAGTAGCCGCCCCAGCCGACCTCGACGTAGGCCCAGTGCGCGCCGAGGATCTGGCCGAAGCCGAGGAACATCCAGGCGGCGAGCGTCCAGCGGCGGGTCGCGACGATCCAGCGCTCGTCGGTCTGGCCGGAGAGCATCGCGCCGGCGGCGAACGCGAACGGGATCGAGAGGCCGACGTAGCCGAGGTAGAGCATCGGCGGGTGGGCGACCATGTAGGGGTTCTGGAGGCTCGGCACGAGGCCCGCGCCGTCGACGACGCGCGGCTGGGTCGCGAACGGGCTCGCGACCGCGACGAGCATGAAGCTGAAGAAGGTCGCGATCCCGCCGATCACGGGCACGACCCAGACGACGACGTCCTTGCAGGAGCTTGCGGTTGAGCGTGACCGCGAGCGCGCCGTAGCCGGTGAGGACGAGCAGCCAGAGCAGCAGCGAGCCCTCCTCGCCGCCCCAGAACGCGGTCAGCGAGTAGATCGGGCGAGGTCGCGGCTCGTGTGCTGCGGCGACGTAGCGGAAGGTGAAGTCGTGCTCGACGAGCGCGCGGATCAGAGCACGCCCGAGGCGATCACGGTCGAGCCGAAGCAGGCGATCAGCGCGTAGCGCGCCGAGTCGGCGAGCCGCCGCTGGCGCGTGAGCGCCGCCGCCGTGCCGGCGACGAGCGCGTAGAGCGCGAGCCCGAAGCTGACGACGAGCGCTGCGCGGCCGAGATCAGCCACGAGTCAGGTCTGCGAGCCGTGTACTTGCTCGGGCACTTCGTCGTCAGCGCGGTCGCGACGAACGCGCCGCCCTCATGACGCCGGTCACGTTGACGTCGCGGCCGGTCTTGAACAGATCCGGGACCGAGCCGTGGTAGACGATCGGGATCGATCGGGCTGCGCCGTTGATGTTGTGCAGCTTGAACTGGAGGCCGGCCGGGGTGTGCGAGTCGCTGCCCGGGACGATCGCGGTCACCTTGCCGGTCAGCGAGACGGTGCCCGTGTGGCCGGCGAGGTTGCTCGGCTGCAGCGCGGCGTCGTACCGCTGAGCGCGGTGTAGACGAGGAAGACCGCGAGCAGCTGGCGACCGAGAGCGCGACGACGAGCCTCGCCGGATTGCTGCGTGAGCGGGCCATCCGCCGTTCAGTTTAGCCACGGTTCGGTCGACCCGACGCAAGTGCAACATCTTCGTTAAGGAGTGTCAGGCGTCGGCGGGCGCCGGATGCTGGCGCTCGGGCACGCGGTAGCCGTGGTCGGCGCAGAGCGAGCCGGGAAGCTCCTCGGTGAGCGCGTCGCAGTAGCCCTTGCCGTAGGCGGCGCGCATGAACGCGGCGACGACCTCGAGCGACCATTCCTCGATCCCGGCGGCCTCGCGCCAGAGGTCGGTGAGACGCAGGTCGATGTCGAGCTCGAGCAGATCGATCCGTGACGGGCGATCGGGCATGCCCCGAGGGTAGAGAGCCGATCGGACGGACGGTCTCATTCTCCCTGCATGGGACGGAAGCTTCATTTCGGGCCGGCACGGGTGCCGTCGCGCGAGAGCCCCGAGGCGGCGGTCGAGGCGCTCCTCGCGCGGGGCTCTCGGCCTGCGAGATCGACTTCGAGGGCGGCTTCTGGATGAGCTACGAGTTCGCCGAGCGGTTCGGCGAGCTCGCGCGCGAGGCGGACATCGCGCTGTCGGTGCACGCGCCGATCGCCGGGTTCATGGGCCACGCCGAGCGCGGGAAGAAGCTGAACATGGCGGTCGGGATGCTCGACCACTCGGCCGGGATCGCGAAGGCCGCCGGCGCCGAGGTGGTCGTGTTCCACCCGGGCTTCCTGCTCGGCCGGACGCGCGAGGAGGCGATCGACTCGGTGTGCGAGCAGCTCGGCGAGCTGCGGGAGCGGCTCGAGGCGAAGGGGCGCGACGTGCCGTTCGGGATCGAGGTGATGGGTCGCGTGCGCGAGCTCGGGTCGGTCGACGACGTCGTCGAGATCTCGCGGCGGCTCGGCTGGGTGCGGCCGGTGCTCGACTTCGCGCACATGCACGCGACCTCGGACGGCGGCTTCACGTCGGTCGAGCCGTTCGTCGAGGCGCTCGCGAAGGCGGACGCGGTGATCGAGCCCGGCGCGCCGTTCCACATCCACTTCTCGGACATCCAGTTCGCGAACCGGAACGAGACGAAGCACCTCCCCTACGGCGACGGGACGCTGCGCGCGGAGCCGCTGCGGACGCACTCGCGCGCTTCGAGCGGCCGGCGACGGTGATCTCGGAGTCGCCCGACGAGACGTCGACCGAGGCGATCAGGGCGATCCTCGGCGCGTGACAGGAATCCGGCAGACGCTGCTCGACACGCCGGCGGACCGCGTGTCACCCGAGCTCGCGAAGACGGTCGCGGACTTCTGCGGGCCGCTCGACGTGATCAAGGCGGCCTGGGTCGGGCTGATCGAGATCGTCCGCGACTTCGACGCGCCGGAGGAGCACCTCGGCGTGGCGTTCGAGCTCTCCGAGCCGGTCGCCGAGACCGAGGAGGGCGACCGCGAGCTGCGACTCGTCGCCGACCGGTTCTACGACACGATGCCGGAGGAGATCCTCGAAGGCGGCTGCAACTTCCTGGAGCCGGGCGGCATCGACGCGTGGGCGGCGAAGGCGCAGAAGGTCTTCTCCCGCTAGGAGCGCGGGTTCCGTAGCATCGGTCGGATGCTCGATCCCGCCTCGTTCAAGGCGTACGACGTGCGTGCGCTCTACCCCTCGCGAGCTCGACGAGGAGGGCGCGTACGCGATCGGGCGAGCGTTCGCCGAGCAGTTCGAGCCGCGGCGGATCGCGGTCGGACGCGACATGCGCCTGTCCTCGCCGTCGATGGCCGCGGCGGTGATCGACGGCGTCGCCGACGGCGGCGTCGGCGTCGCGGACCTCGGGATGGTCGGCACGGAGATGGTCTACTTCGCGACGGACTCGCTCGGGCTCGACGGCGGGATCATGGTCACCGCGTCGCACAATCCGGGGCGCTACACGGGTATGAAGATCGTGCGCCGCGGGGCGCTGCCGGTCGGGAGCGAGTCGGGGCTGCTCGACGTCCGCGACCGGGCCGTCGCGCGGCGAGTGGCGCGAGGCGTCGCGTGGCGCCGGTCGAGGCGGTCGACGTCTGGGACGGGTTCGTCGACGCGGTGCTCGCGTTCGTCGACGTGTCGGCGATCGCGCCGCTGCGCGTCGTGGTCGACGCGGCGAACGGGATGGCCGGCGTGATGCTGCCGCGGGTGCTCGAGCGGCTGCCGCAGGTCGAGGTCGTCCGCTGCTACTTCGAGCCGGACGGGTCGTTCCCGAATCACGAGCCGAACCCGCTGCTGCCCGAGAACCGCGAGTTCATCGTGCGCCGCACGCTCGAGGAGGGCGCGGCGTTCGGGGTCGCCTACGACGGCGACGCCGATCGCTGCTTCTTCGTCGACGACACGCG
Organism: uncultured Actinomycetota bacterium; assembly: GCA_963735535.1. Classification (GTDB taxonomy): domain Bacteria; phylum Actinomycetota; class Thermoleophilia; order Gaiellales; family Gaiellaceae; genus PALSA-600. The sequence continues at coordinate 112,467 of CAVTLL010000012.1, forward strand.
GCGAGTTCGTTCCCGGCGACTTCATGACGGCGCTGTTCGCCGAGCTGATGCTCGCGCGCGAGCCGGGCGGCAAGGTGATCTACGACGTGCGGGCCTCGTGGGCGGTGCCGCGAGACGATCGAGCGCGCCGGCGGCGTGCCGCTGATCAACCGCGTCGGCCACTCGTTCATCAAGCAGCGGATGCGCGAGGAGGGCGCCGTCTTCGCCGGCGAGGTGTCGGCGCACTACTACTTCCGCGACTTCTCCCAGGCCGACTCGGGCGTCATCCCGTTCCTGCTGATGCTCGAGCTCGTCTCGCGCAACGAGGTCCCGCTGAGCGAGATCCTCGAGCCGCTCCGCTCGCGGTTCTTCCTCACCGGCGAGATCAACACGCCGGTCGCCGACGTGGCGCTCAAGCTGCAGGAGCTGAAGGAGCGCTATCGGCGCCGAGGGCCGCGTCTCGCACCTCGACGGCCTCTCGATCGACGCCGAGAACTGGCACATGAACGTCCGCCCGTCGAACACCGAGCCCCTGCTCCGGCTCAACCTCGAGGCGCTCTCCGAGGAGCTGATGGAGTCCAAGCGCGACGAGGTCCTCGCGCTGATCCGCGGCTAGATTCGGAGCGCCTTCGGTGTCTGTTCGCGCCGCGAGCGGAGCACCGCTGCACAGACGCAAGGCGCTCGTCGACCGGGGCCGACACTTCTCGGGACGTGACCACGACAGCCCAGGACTACACTTTCGCGGACACGGCACTGCGAGACGATCGACCAGACATGGCCCCGGACTACACCTTCACGGACACTGCACTTCGAGACATGACCAGGGACAGACCCCGGACTACACCTTCACGGACACGAGCACTTCGAGACAGTGACCAGCGGACAGACCTCGGAGCTACACCTTCACGGACACGAAGCGACTTCGAGACAGGTGACCAGGGTGTCCATGACCGCGGACTACACCATCACGGACACGGCACTGTCGAGACGTGACCAGGGACAGACCCCGGACTACACCTTCACGGACACGGCACTTCGAGACATGACCAGGGACAGACGCCCGGACTACATCAAGCACGGACACGAGCGGTATCGAGCCAGGCGTGTCCCGCGACGTCGCTCTTCGAGAGCGTGCGGTGCACCGCTCGCAATCGAGTCGTCGAGAAAGATGCAGGCGACGCGACTATCGCCAGCGAGCGTGACGTGGGAGTGACGGCGTCTCGACGATTCGCAACGCCCGGGCCATGGCGAAGCATCGTAGCCTCAAACGGCAACGGGCAGATGGCTCGGAGTAAGGTTCCTCACTCTCGACGCACACACGGCACAGTGCGGCGTACTTCGCTGACGGCGCCAGACGCCGGCTCTCGGCCCTCGGCGCGCGGCTAGGATCGCGCGGTGTTCGAGCCCGGCCATCAGACCGAGCGGAAGCCGCCGTTTCGGTTCGCCGTCTACACGCGGGTGGCGTTCTCGGACACCGACGCGCAGGGCGTCGTCTACTACGGGCGCTACCTCCCCTACTTCGACCTCGCGCGCACCGAGTACCACCGGCGCCTCGGCGAGATCGGCGCGAACCGGGCGCGAGTTCGTCATGCGCGCGTCGAGACGTCGAGTACCACGCCCCCGCGCGGTTCGACGACCTGCTCGAGGTCTTCGTCCGGGTCTCGCGGATCGGGCGGACGAGCGTCACGCTACGAGTTCGCCGCGTACAAGCTCGGCGCCGGCGACGACGAGCAGCTGATGGTCGACCGCGACCCAGATCGAACGTGCTGATCGACCACGACGACCGACGAACCGCTCCCGATCCCGGACAGCTTCCGGCGGCACGTCGGGAGTTCGAGGGCACCGACGTGTGAGCGGAGCCGCCGCGCTCGAGGCGGTCGACCGGCATCGTCGCCGAGGACGGCGACGCCGACGACATCCTCCGCGCCGTCGTCGTCGCCCTCGTCGATCCCGGCGGCGGCCGCTGGGCCGGGATCTTCTTCGTCGAGAGCGGCGAGCTCGTGCTCGGCCCGGAGGCCGGGACGCCCGATCCCGGAGACGCAGGACCGACGTGCCGGTCGTCTACGAGGGCAGCTCGCGTCGCCGAGCTCGCCGTCGACGGCTGCGACGACCGCGCGCTCCTCGAGCGGGTCGCGATCTCGTCGCGCCTGCACTGCCTCGTCGGCTGGGACACCGGCGGCGTTCCCTGGGACGACGGACGGAGGCGTGACGGCAGCGGCCGTACTCCGGCACGCGGGCGCCTGCGCCGCGTCGCCTGTCGCGCTGGACGCGTCACCTTCGTCGCTCGCCGGCGTCAGCCGGAATCGCGCTCCGCGTCTGGACGTACCGGTCCGCCGCCGGCATCCCCGACTCGGACGAGGCCGTCGTCGGACTGATGGCACGCCACATCCTGCACGGCCAGTTCACGACGTTCTTCTGGGGCCAGGCCTACGGAGGCTCGCAGGAGGCGCTGCTCACGGCGCCGGTCTTCGCGGTGTTCGGCTCGAGCTGGCTCGCGCTGCGGATCGTTCCGATCGCGCTCTCGGCCGTCGACGGCTCTGCTCGTCTGGCGGGTCGGGCTGCGGCTGATGAGCGAGCGCGCGGCCGCGGTCGCGGCGGCGATCTTCTGGATCTGGCCGCCGTTCCTGATCTACAAGCTCACCCACCAGTGGGGCTTCTACGCGAGCGGCGTCCTCTACTGCGTCCTCCTCCTCCTGCTCGGGCTGCGCGTCGTCGAGCGGCCGAGCACGCGCAGAGCCGCCGCTATTCGGACTCGTGCTCGGGCTCGCCGGCTGGGAGACCGAGCAGATCGTGCCGATCGCGCTCCCGCTGCTCGCCTGGATGATCTGGAAGCAGCCGCGCTGGCTCCGCAAGCTCTGGATCGCCATACCGGCGGCGCTGCTCGGCGCGCTCCCGTCGATCGTCTGGAACATCCGCCACGACTTCGGCTCGTTCCAATCGACCGTGCCGGACACGTCGAGCTACCGGCACCGGCTGCGACTGTTCCTCTCGCCGATCATGCCGCTGATGCTCGGCCTGCGGGCGGACTACACGCAGAAGCGGATGCTCCCGTCGGCGATCGCGACCTACGCGATCGAGGCGCTTCTCGCCGGTCTCTTCGCCTGGGGCGCCTGGCGGTCGCGCCGCCGGCCGATCTCGCTGCTCTACGTGGTCGCTGCCGTCTATCCGTTCTTCTACGCGATCCCCGCCGAGACGCATGTTCGAGCGCGACCCGAAGTACCTCGTCGTCCTCGCACCGGTCCTCGTGCTGCTCGTCGCCCAGCTCGCCGAGGACCTACCCGCGTGCGCTCGCGCTGCATTGCTGCTCGCCGCCGTCGTCTCGGTGGCGAGCCTGCGAACGCCTCGACACGTACTTCCAGACGGTGCCGCAACAACCGCCCGTCGCGCCGCGAGATATCGGTCCGCTCATCTCGACCCTCGACCGATTCGGGCTCGATCGCGTCTACGCAACCTACTGGGTCGCCTACCGGCTCGACTTCGACACTCGGGAGCGGATCATCGCTGCCCAGAACAAGCTTGATCAACGTTCGCTTCGTGAACGGGGTGGCCGTGCCGGTGCCCGACGCAACGAGCCGCTGGAAGCGCTACGAACAGACCGTCGCATCGCACGCGGCACGGGTTCGTGTTCTTCAAAGCCGCCCTCGGCGAGGTCGACGGCACGACCACGCAGGCGCTCGACGCTCACGGCTACCGCCGGATCGCAGTCGGCCCGTTCGTCGTCTACGCCCCGCCGCGATAGCGCCCGACGGCGTGAGCCGGCCTGTCAGGTCGGCGTGACGCGGTAGGCGTCGAATACGGCGTCGACGCTGCGCAGAGCAGCCAGCAGCGAACGGAGCGAGTGCACATCACCCGATCTCGGCCGTGTACCAGTTCTTCGCCAGCTGATCCTCGACCACCCCGCCGTAGGAGACGATGTTCGCGCCGTGCTCGGCGAACGTCCGCGCCACGTCCTCGAGCAGCCGCGGGCGGTCCCAGGAGGTCACGGCGATCTGGACGCGGAACGACTTCGTGCCGTCGCCGCTCCACTCGACCGGCGTGAACCGCTCCTGCTGCCGCATCAGCGCGCGCACGTTCGGGCAGTCCTCGCGATGGATCGTGATGCCCTTGCCGAGCGAGATGTAGCCGACGATCGGGTCGCCCGGCACCGGCGTGCAGCACTTCGCAAGCCGTACGAGCACGTCCTCGACGCCCTCGACGACGACGCCGACCTCCGAGCCGGAGACCGCGCTCCGCGCCTTCGGCGTCTTCGTGACGATCGGCGCCTCCTCGGCGACCTCGTCGGTCTTCAGCCGCTGGATCACCTTGTTGACGATCGCGCCCGACTGCAGCCGCCCCGAGCCGAGCGCGAGGTAGAAGTCCTCGGCCTTCTTGAAGCCCAGCTCGCGGATCACCTGCGCGAGCACGGCCGAGTGGCGCAGCTTCGCGTACGGCAGGTTCTGCTGCTTCAGCGCCTGCTCGAGCGACTCGCGTCCCTTCGCCTCCTGATCCTCGCGCGTCTCGCGCAGGAACCACTGTCGGATCTTGTTGCGCGCACGCGAGCTCTTCGCGAGCGAAAGCCAGTCGCGCGACGGCCCGCGGTCCTGCTTCGACGTGAGGATCTCGACGATGTCGCCGTTCTTCAGCTGGTAGTGGAGCGGCACGATGCGGCCGTTGACCTTCGCGCCGACGGTGTGGTGCCCGACGTCGGTGTGGACGGCGTAGGCGAAGTCGATCGGCGTCGAGCCGGCCGGAAGCGTCTTCACCTGCCCCTTGGGCGTGAAGACGTGCACCTCCTCGTCGAACAGGTCGGTGCGGAACGTCTTCATGAACTCGGCCGGGTCGTCCTCCGTGCGTGCCGACGTCCATCAGCTGGTTGACCCAGTTCGTCCACTCCTCGTCGTGCCGGTCACGCCGGCCGCCCTTGTAGATCCAGTGCGCCGCGACGCCGTACTCGGCGGTCTCGTGCATCTCGTTCGTCCGCACCTGGATCTCGAGCGGCCGGCCCTGCGGCCCGATCACGGTGGTGTGCAGCGCCCGGTAACCGTTGAACTTCGGCATCGCGATGAAGTCCTTGAACCGCCCCGGCATCGGCTTCCAGAGCGAATGGATCAGCCCGAGCGCGCCGTAGCAGTCGCGCGTCCCCTCGTCACCGCTGCGCTCGACGATCACGCGCATCGCGGTCAGGTCGTAGATCTCGTTGAACTCGCGGCCCTTGCGGGCCATCTTGTCGTAGATCGAGTAGAAGTGCTTCGCGCGGCCCGAGATCTCGGCTGGGATGTCGACCTTGTCGAGCTCGTGCTGGAGCACGAGCGCGGCCTCGCGAACGTGCTCCTCGCGGTCGGCACGCCGCTCGGCGACCATCTGCTTGATCTCCTCGTACTTGCGCGGGTGCAGCGTCCCGAACGCGAGATCCTCGAGCTCCCACTTGAGAGCGTGGATGCCGAGCCGGTGGGCAAGCGGCGCGTAGACCTCGAGCGTCTCACGCGCCTTGCGCACCTGGGTCTGTTTCCCCATGTACTCGATCGTCCGCAGGTTGTGGAGCCGGTCGGCGAGCTTGATCAGGATCACGCGAAGGTCCTCGGCCATCGCGACGATCAGCTTGCGGTAGTTCTCTGCCTCCGCCTGCTCACGACTCTGGAACTGGACGCGGGTCAGCTTGGTCACGCCCTCGACGAGCTTCGCGATCTCGTCACCGAACGCGGCGGCGATATCTCCGATCTCGACCCCGGTGTCCTCCACGGTGTCATGCAGAAGCGCGGCGGCAATCGTCTCCTCGTCCATCCGCAGGCCCGCGAGGATCTTCGCGGCCCCCCATGGGTGATAGATGAACTCCTGGCCGGAGCGCCGCAGCTGGCCGTCGTGCGCTGCGGCCGCGAACCGGAACGCCCGCGTGATCAGCTCGCGGTCGAAGTCAGGCTTGTACGACTCAAGCTCGGCAAGCAGTTCGTCGACAAGGTCCTGATGCTTTTCCGCTACCGCCACACATCCATTTTACCCGGGTCCGGGCCGGATCCCTTTCAGCGCTCTCGAGACGTGCTCGACAGGAAACCGCGGGTCGGTGCGGAAACCGGGCAGTCCATGTTCCGTCGCCGCCGTAGCGCCCGTCGACTTCGTCTCGCCGCCCGCCTTCTGCTCACGCTGAACCGGAGCTAGGCAGCCTGTGCGAGCGGTGGCTCCTCCTCCAGGAGCCGCCTGAAGGTCTCCGACTCGAGGAGGCTTCGAGGATCGCCGCCTGCGGTGAGCCCGAGCTCGTCGAATACGGCCTGAACGTCGGGCGTCCAGAGAGCTTCTCCCCGCTTCCATTGCTCGGCGAACCAGGCGCGGAGCTCCTCGTACCGCACGTCGGTGTCGAAGATGCGACGGACGACGAGCTGAGGTGAGACCGTGCCGTTCCAGCGGTTCTCTTCCAGCCGGAACGCGATGTCGTAGTGTCCGATTCGCCGGTAGCGGTCGAGCTGGGTGCCGAATCCGAACGCGATCGCCGAGCCGGCGTCGCGGCCGCGCTGGCGGACGCGGAAGCGGAGATGCTTGCCCTCGCCCACCGTATCGAGCGCCGTGAGCTCGCAATCGTCGACGAGCAGCGTGATGCCGGGGTTGCCGAGGCCGAACGGGGCAAGCCGGGCCAGCTCGTGCACGAGCGGGAGACCGAGCCGGTTGCCTCGGACGATCGCATCGACGGGCGTGCGCGAACGGAGGTCCTCGTCGCTCAGCACAGCGTCGGCATGCGCTCCGAACGCCGCGGCGAACGCCTCGACGCGGTCGGGGCGGATCGCCAGGCCCGCCGCAGCGCGATGCCCGCCGAAGCGCTCGAGATCGGCGGAGCAGGCCGTGAGCGCGCCGTGGAGATCGAATGCGCCTCCTGCTCGACCCGAGCCCTTCCAGTCGCCGCCGGACGCGGAGCCCGCGATCAGCACGACGGGACGGCCGAAGCGCTCGACGAGGCGAGAGGCGACGATGCCGATCACGCCCTCGTGCCAGTCCTCACCTGCGACGACGTAGCCGCGGTGTCGCCGGCGTGGCTCGGGCCACGACTCGATCTCGGCGGTGGCGGCCCGCAGGATCCGCTCCTCGACAGCCTGCCGTTCACGGTTGAGGTCCTCGAGCTGCTCGGCCAGCTTCTTCGCCTCGACCGGGTCATCGGAGAGCAGCAGCGCGAGGGCTGCCTCGGGCCGGCCGAGACGACCTGAGGCGTTGATCCGCGGCGCCAGCCTGAAACCGATGGCACCCTCGTTACAGGCGGCGGGATCAACGCCTGCGACCCGCATCAGCATCTGCAGGCCGGGCTTCTGCGTCTGTGCGAGCCGCCGCAGGCCAGCGAGAGCGAGCGCGCGGTTCTCGTCGACGAGCGGAACGACGTCGGCCACGGTGGCGAGCGCGACGATGTCGAGGTGTCGGTCGAGGAAGGGATGCCCCGGCCCGAGGAGGGCCTCGGCGAGCTTCCAGACGACACCCGTGCCGCAGAGCCCGGCGAAGGGATAGTCGCCCTTGAGCGTGGCAACCACCGGGCAGTCGGGGAACTCCTCACCGGGGCGGTGATGGTCGGTGACGATGACCTCGAGGCCGAGACGCTTCGCCTCTTCGACCTCAGTGACGGCGGTGATGCCGCAATCGACGGTGAGCACGAGCTCGACACCGTCGGCGGCGAGCTTCCGAAGCGTCTGGGCGGCCAGCCCGTACCCCTCCTCGAAGCGAGATGGGAGGTGCCACGCGGGATCGGCGCCGAGCTCGCGTAGCAGGAACACCGCGAGGGCGGTCGCGCAGATGCCGTCTGCGTCGTAGTCGCCGTGGACGCAAATCCGCTTCCCGCTCTCGACTGCGGCCCTGATCGACGCGACCGCATCGCCCATGTCGCCGAGCAGGAGGGGGTCATGGCCGGGCAGGGCGGCATCGAGAAATGCGCGCGCCGAGGCCGGATCGGCGTACCCTCGCCGCACCAGCACCGAGGCCAGCGTCGCCGAAATCCCGAGCTCGTCCTCGAGCCGCCGCAGCTCACCCGGCGGGCATGGGGCGATCGTCCAAGTCCCCTTCTCCATCGGACAGTCGAGGGTACGGAGCGGGCCGGACGGCGGGCTATTCCTTGGGCAGATTCACTCCGAGGATGGTGAGAACGACGACCAGGACGACGATCGCCAAACCGCCGATCCAGAGGATTTCCTTGTGCTGGACATCCCTTACCGAGTCGATGAATGCCCTGACCAGCAGGATCATCACCGCGACGACGAGCCCCGCGCCGATCACGAAAACCGGGGCGAGGACGAAGAGTTGCTCCCAGCGTGCGGTCGCGGCCAGCATGGCGCGAACCGTAGCCGCAGTGAGCTTCGAAGCCGACGGTTGGGGCTATCCTGAAGCTCACTGGATGGCTGACACGAACTACTCATCGGGCGACGATTTCATCGTCGAATTCCTCGGCTACCGTTTCACGTTCAACACGTGTGACTTCGAGCAGCGCGTCGTTGCCGCCGCGTCGAAGCTCGGCCTCGTCGAGGCCAACGAGCTCGACGAGGACGAGACGAACGACCTCGTCGCGCTGGCCGCTCAAGGTCTGATCGACGAGCCCGAGTCCCGCCTCGGCCGGTACCTGCAGCGCAACTGGGAGCGTGTCTCCCTGGTCGGCGGCGAGTCACTCGTCTACTGGCTCCGCAAGCTCGTGTTCCGCGGCGCCTGGCTCGACCACCAGGTGAAGCGCGGCGCTCTCGAGGTCGTGTGGGACGAGACCGAGGCCGAGTTCGCCTACCAGCATCCCGGCGGCCGCCGCCCGCTCCTCGAGCTTGCCCCGGTGCCGTCATGGCACGAGCTCCAGTTCCGCGGCTGATCGCGGCCTCCTGAGCTCTAGCGCAAGCCTCCGAGGGGAGCCGCTACGCTCGCGATCGTGAGACGGCCGGCCCTCCTGATCGTCTACATCGCCGCGCTTCTCGCCCTCGACCATTTCGCGAGCTACCCCGAGCAGCTCGCGCTCGGCGCTCTCACCTGGCTCGTCCTGATCGCCGCGGCCGCCCGGCTCTCGACGATCCACAAGGCGCAGGTGATCGGCGTCGTCATCTTCGCGACGGTCGGCGAGCTGACGGGCTCGATCATCTGGGGCGTCTACCGCTACCGGCTGCACAACCTGCCGCTCTTCGTCCCGCCCGCGCACGGGCTCGTGTTCCTGACCGGTATCTCGATCGCCGCCGCCGCCGGTCGGCACGCGAAGGGTCTCGTCGTCGTCGCTGCGACGATCGCCGCGACCTGGGGCCTCCTCGGGCTCTTCGTGCTCCCGCGGCGCGACGTGGCGGGCGCGCTCGGCGTGCCGCTTCTCCTGCTCTTCCTCTGGCGCTCACGAAGCCGCGCGGTCTACGCAAGCGTCTTCCTCGTCGTCGCCGGCCTCGAGCTCTACGGAACTGCGATCGGCACGTGGCGCTGGGCGAAGACGCTCCCGGGGCTCGGGATCCCGGACGGGAATCCGCCGTCGGGTGTCGCGTCGGGTTACGTCTGGTTCGACGTGATGGCGCTTCTGATCGCGCCGGCTCTCGCACGGGCGCTCACGATTCGAGCTCGGCGAAGCCGGCTTCGATCCGAGCAGCCTCGGCCGCGATCCACTCCCGCGTGAGCCCGTCGCCGAGCACGATCGACGCGGCCGCGGCGACACGCACGCCGAGCCGTCGGCAGAGCAGCGTGAAGCCCGCGCGGCGCGGCGTCGGTGTGGGCGACGAAGAGCACCCCGCGCGCGACGCCGGTCAGCTCGAGCAGGTAGTAGGAGCGGATCCCGGATCGTCGGCGAGAGGCCCGGGCGGCGGCGACCGCTGCGCGTCCTGGACGCAGAAGGGGAAATCGTGGCTCTCGGCGACCGCGGCGAGCGCGGCATCGCACGTCCGGCAGCGGCGCCTTCAGCGCCCAGCCGCGCTCGACGACGACGAGCCGGTCGCCCGTCGGTCAGATACATGACCCCGAGCTCGCACGAGAGGCTCTCGAGCGCGTGCGCCGGTGAGCGCATGCATCGCGTCGTCGACCGGCTCGGACGCGAACCGGCGGCCGCGCCGCGAATCGCCTCGAGCAGCTCCAGGCGATCGGCGAGCTGCTTGGCCGCTCCGACCGGCCGATCGCCCCGGAAGCTGCGCGCGCCGCGTCCGCACAGCGTCTCGTCACTCGCCTCGATCGTCTCGCCGGGCGAGCCGAAGACGACGATCACGTCGGGCAGCGAGCGGCACGATCGCGGCGCGTACGGGCGTAGTACGGCCCGAAGACGACGGCCGCTGCCCGGCTTGTCGACGCGCACGATCGCTGTCGCCGGCGCAGCGCGCGATCGAGATCGGCCTCGCTCTCGAGCGCGACCTCGACGATCCCGGCCCAGCCCTCGCCCCTGCCCGCTCCGCCGAGGTGCACGAACCGTCCCGCAGCGACGCGTTTCAGCACGAACACGTCGGGAGCGACGCGGTCCTCGCCACGCATGGGTCAGAAGAGCGTCGAGCCCGTCGGCCGCGCCGACCGCTGGGCGCGCCCGAGCTCGGTGAGCATCGCGGCCGCGCGGCGTCCGCTGCAGGAAGCCGAGCTGGAGCAGGTACGGCTCGTAGACGTCCTCGATCGTCTCGGCCTCCTCGCCGAGCGCGACGGCGAGCGTCGACAGGCCGACCGGCCCGCCGCCGAACTTCACCGCGATCGCGGCGAGCAGCTCGCGGTCGAACCGCTCGAGGCCCGACGTCGTCGATCTCGAGCAGCTCGAGCGCCTCGTCGGCGATCGCCGTCGTGATCGCGCCCGCGTGGCGCACCTCGGCGACATCGCGAACGCGGCGCAGGATCCGGTTCGCGATCCGCGGCGTGCCGCGGGCGCGGCGGGCGATCTCGTCGGCGGCGTCGGGCTCGACCTCGACGTCGAGGATCCGCGCGCTGCGGCGGACGATCGCCGCGAGCTCGTCGCGGCGAGTAGTGGTCGAGCCGGAACGTGAGCCCGAACCGGTCGCGCAGCGGCGTCGTCAGCAGCCCGGTGCGCGTCGTCGCGCCGACGAGCGTGAACGGCGGCAGGTCGAGCGTCAGCGTCCGCGCCGCCGGGCCCTGGCCGACGATGATGTCGAGCCGGAAGTCCTCGAGCGCCGGGTAGAGGATCTCCTCGACCGCCCGGTTCAGCCGGTGGATCTCGTCGATGAAGAGGACGTCGCGCGGCTCGAGCGCGGTCAGGATCGCGGCGATGTCGCCCTTGCGCTCGAGCGCCGGGCCGGCGACCTGGCGGATCGAGACGTCGAGCTCGCGCCGGATGATCTGCGCGAGCGAGGTCTTGCCGAGCCCCGGCGGCCCGGCGAGCAGCACGTGGTCGAGCGCCTCGCCGCGGCCGATCGCGGCGTCGAGCGCGATCCCGAGCTGCTCCTTGACCCGCTCCTGGCCGACGAACTCGGCGAGCGAGCCCGGGCGGAGCGAGCGCTCGAGCTCCTCCTCGCCGCCGTCCTGACGACGGCAGCGGCCGAGCAACGCGCTCGGTCATGCCGCCTTCTTCAGCGCTGATCGCACCTGCTCCTCGACCGGCAGCGACTCGTCGACGTCGGCGAGCGCGCGCTCGGCGTCGACGAGCGACCAGCCGAGCTCGACGAGCGCGTCGCGGGCGAGCAGCGCGCCACCGCGCCGAACCGGCGGCGACCGGCTCGCCGAGCTTGTCCTTGAGCTCCATCACGACGCGCTGCGCCGTCTTGCGCCCGATCCCGGGAATCGCCTCGAACCGCGCGAGGTCGTCGCGGGCGATCGCGCGCCGCAGCTCGGCCGGCGGCGACCCCGAGACGATCGCGAGCGCCACCTTCGGCCCGATCCCGGAGACGCCGAGCAGCAGCTCGAACAGCTCGCGCTCGTCGGCGCCCGCGAAGCCGTAGAGCTGGAGCGCGTCCTCGCGGACGTGCAGGTGCGTCTCGACCGTCGCCTCCTCGCCGACGCGCGCGGTCACCCGCGGCGTCGCCGCGACGAGGTAGCCGACACCGCCGACGTCGATCACGATCCCGGCGGCGTCCGCGCCGCGACGGTGCCGCGCAGCCGCGAGATCACGCGTCTCTCCCGCCGAGCATGCGGCAACGGTACGGGCGACGCCGGACGGCTCGTCACCCGGCATCCGCAGCAGCGGCGGCGCGAGCGCGTGGCAGATCGCGACGGCGAGCGCGTCGGCGGCGTGATCGGGCTGCGGCATCTCGTCGAGCGCGAGGATCGCCTTCACCATCCGCTGCACCTGCCCCTTGTCGGCGCGGCCGTAGCCGCAGACCGCCTGCTTGATCCGGCTCGGCGCGTACTCGACGCACTCGACGCCGGCGGACGACGCGGCGACGAGCACCGCGCCGCGCGCCTGCCCGACGGAGAGCGCGATGCGGGCGTCGGCGCCGACGTACGACTCCTCCAGGGCGACGGCATCCGGGGCGTGCAGGCTGATCAGCTCCGACACCCCCTCGAAGATCGTGAGCAGCCGCCGGTCCACGCGCTCCCGCGGCGATGTTCGCCACCACCCGTGGCAGATGGCCCTGAGGCGCCCGTCGCTTTCGTGGACGATTCCGTACCCGCAAGCAGCCGTCCCTGGATCGATGCCGAGAACCTTCACGAAGAGAGGTTAGGGACGCCTGCGGACGTTCCTGCCCGGCGACGCGCCTCGGACCAGGCGGAGTCCGAGCCAGACGCCAGCGAGCGGCGCCCGCGCGGTCGTTACGCCGTCGCTGCCTCGAGCACCTGCTCGGGGATGTCGAAGTTCGCGTAGACCTCCTGGACGTCGTCGTTGTCCTCGAGCGCGTCGATCAGGCGCATCAGCTGCTTCGCCTTGCCCTCGTCGTCGACCGCGACGGTCGTCTTCGGGAGCATCGAGAGCTCGGCCGACTCGATCGCGAAGCCGGCCGCCTCGATCGCCTCGCGCACGGCGGCGAGGTTCTCGGGCGCGCTCGTCACCTGGAAGATGTCGCCGTCCTGCTCGAGGTCGTCGGCGCCGGCGTCGGCGGCGGCCAGGAAGAGCTCGTCCTCGTCGACCCCGTCGGCCGCGACGAGCACGACGCCGCGCCGCTCGAACTGCCAGGCGACGGCGCCCGGTCGTGCCGAGGTTGCCGCCGAACTTGGCGAAGGTGTGCCGGACGTCGGAGGCGGTCCGGTTGCGGTTGTCGGTGAGCGCCTCGACGATCACGGCGACGCCCTCGGGGCCGTAGCCCTCGTAGACGATCGCCTCGAACGCGTCGCGCGTCGGCGCCCGTCGCCCGACGCCCTTCGCGATCGCGCGCTCGATGTTGTCCTTCGGCATCGAGTACGACTTCGCCTTCTCGATCGCGTTCTGCGAGCGCGAGGTTGTTGGCCGGGTCTCCCCCGCCCTCCTTCGCGGCGACGATGATCGAGCGCGCGAGCTTCGAGAAGAGCTTGCCGCGCTTGGCGTCGGCGGCGCCCTTCTTGTGCTTGATCGACGACCACTTGCTATGCCCTGACAAATTCGCCCTCCCGTACGCGATTCGAGGAACAGCTCATGCAGCCGCGTGTCGTCGGTCAGCTCCGGATGGAACGCGGCGACGAGGAAGCGGCCCTCGCGCGCGAGCACCGGATGCCCGTCGAACTCGGCCAGCACCTCGACGCCGGGGCCGATCTCCTCGATCCAGGGCGCGCGGATGAAGACGGCCTCGCATCGGCTCGCCGCCGGGGAGCTCGAGCTCGGTCTCGAACGACGCCACCTGGCGGCCGAACGCGTTCCGGCGGACGGCGATGTCGACGAGCCCGAGATGGTCGCGATCGAGCACGATCATCCCGGCGCAGGTGCCGAAGACCGGCCCGCGAAGCGGCGGATCGCCTCGTCGAGGCCGTACAGATGCATCAGCCGCGTGAACGCGGTCGACTCGCCGCCCGGGATCACGAGCCCGTCGAGCCCGTCCGAGCTGCTCGGGCTTGCGCACCTCGACGACGTCGGCGCCGAGGCGACGCAGCATCGCCGCGTGCTCGCGGAAGTTGCCCTGCACGGCGAGGACACCGATCCGGAGCGGCTCCATCGCCGCCAATGGTAACGCCCGTGCCAAGCTAGCCCCGTGAATGCGGCCGCAGCCCTGCTCGCGCTCGCGTCGGCGGCGACCTGGGGCACCGCCGACTTCTCCGGCGGGTTCGTCTCACGCCGCGTGCCGACGATCCCGGTCACGGTGATCTCGCAGGCAGCGGGGTTCGCGGCGCTGCTCGTCGCGGTCGCCGTGGCCGACGGCGGGATCGACGGGCGCTCGTTCGAGATCGGGATCCTCGCCGGGCTCGGCGGCGGCGCCGGGCTCGCAGCGTTCTACAAGGCGCTCTCGCTCGGGACGATGAGCATCGTCTCGCCGATCATCGCCTGCGGCGCGGTCGTGCCGTTCGCGATCTCGATCGCGACCGGCGAGCGACCGAGCGGGATCGCGGTCGCGGGGGCGGTGCTCGCGCTCGGCGGTGCGGTGCTCGCTTCGGCCGAGGAGCGGACGGCGGAGGCGCCGAACCGCGCCCGGGCGATCGTGCTCGCGACCGTCGCCGCGAGTCGCGCTCGGTCTCTTCACCTACTTCCTCGGGCTCGGGAGCCGCGAGGGCAGCGCGCTCTCGACGCTCACCGGCGCCCGGGTCGGCTCGCTCAGCCTGCTGCTGCTGCTCGCCGTCGGGCGGCGCGAGTCGCTGCGGGTCGAGCGGCGCTGGCTCCTGCCGATCGTGGCGATCGGTCTCTGCGACGTGGCCGCGAACGTGATGTTCGCGCTCGCGAGCCGCCACGGGCTGCTCTCGCTCGTGTCGGTGCTCGGCTCGCTCTACCCGGTGATGACCGTCGTGCTCGCCTACGTGATCCTCCACGAGCGGCTGACCCGCATTCAGCTCGCCGGCGTCGCCGCGGCTCTCGTCGGCGTCGCCGCACTGAGCACCGGGTAGATTTGCGTCGAGGGTGGACTCGCTGGCCGGCCAGCTGCTGATCTCGTCGCCGTCGCTCGTCGACCCGAACTTCCGGCGGACCGTCGTGCTGATGACCCACCACGACGAGGAGGGCGCGGTCGGGCTCGTGCTCTCGCGGCCCTCGGAGCTTCGGATCGACGAGGCCGTGCCCGATCTCGGCGACCTGCCGTACACCGACGAGGTCGTCTACATCGGCGGCCCGGTGCAGCCGGAGGCGGTCGTCGTGCTCGTCGAGCTCGAGGAGCCACGCGAGGACGCCGAGCCGATCGTCGGCGGCGTCGCCTACATGCCGCCCGGGATCGACGCCGACGAGCTTGCCGCGACCCGGGCGCGCGTCTTCGCCGGCTACTCGGGCTGGGGCCCGGGCCAGCTCGAGGCGGAGCTCGAGGAGCCGGCGTGGATCGTGGCGGCCGCCCTTCCGGACGACGTGTTCGCCGCCGATCCGGACGAGCTCTGGCGAAGCGTGCTTCAGCGCAAGGGCGGCATGTTCTCGCTGATCGCGACGATGCCGTACGACCCGGGCAGGAACTGACGGCGATCTCCCCGGAAATACGCCACTCCAGGCCGCACGGCTACCCTGGCGGGCCGTGCCCGAGCCAAACCTGATCTCGCGCGACGATCTCCGGAACGTCGCGATCATCGCCCACGTCGACCACGGCAAGACGACGCTCGTCGACGCGATGCTGTGGCAGTCCGGCTCCTTTCGGGAGAACCAGGACGTCGCCGATCGGGTCATGGACTCGACCGACCTCGAGCGCGAGAAGGGGATCACGATCCTCGCCAAGAACACTGCGATCCAGCTCGGCGAGATGAAGATCAACATCGTCGACACGCCTGGCCATGCCGACTTCGGCGGCGAGGTCGAGCGCGGGCTGACGATGGTCGACGGCGTGCTGCTGCTCGTCGACGCGAGCGAGGGGCCGCTGCCGCAGACGCGGTTCGTGCTGCGGAAGGCGCTCGAGCTGCGCCTGCCGGTCGTGCTCGTCGTGAACAAGGTCGACCGGCCCGACGCGCGGATCGAGGAGGTCGTGAACGAGGTGTACGACCTCTTCCTCGATCTCGACGCCGACGAGTCCCAGATCGAGTTCCCGATCGTCTATGCGAATGCCCGCGCAGGCCACGCGGGGCTCGATCCGGCGGATCTCGCGGCCGATCTGAAGCCGCTCTTCGACACGGTTCTCGCGACGGTACCCGCGCCGACCTACGACCCGGATCACCCGCTGCAGGCGCTCGTCACGAACCTCGACTCGAGCCCGTACGTCGGCCGGCTCGCGCTGCTACGGATCCGCCACGGCGTCCTGCGCAAGGGCGCGCAGATCGCGTGGTGCCGTGCCGACGGGACGATCTCGCCGGCCCGCGTCGTCGAGCTCTACATCACCGAGGCGCTCGACCGCGTGCCCGCCGAGGAGGCCGGCCCGGGCGAGATCGTCGCGCTAGCAGGCCTGCCCGAGGTGACGATCGGCGAGACGATCGCCGATCCGAACGACCCGCGCCCGCTTCCGGTGACGACGGTCGACGAGCCGTCGCTCTCGGTCACGATCGGCATCAACACGAGCCCGCTCGCAGGCCAGGAGGGCGACCGGCTGACGGCGAGCCAGGTGCAGCGAACGGCTCGAGGCGGAGCTCGTCGGCAACGTCTCGCTGCGCGTGCTCCCCACCGCTCGCCCGGACGCCTGGGAGGTTCAGGGACGCGGAGAGCTGCAGCTCGCGGTTCTCGTCGAGCTGATGCGCCGCGAGGGCTTCGAGCTGACGGTCGGCAAGCCCGAGGTGATGACGAAGCAGGTCGACGGCAAGGCCCACGAGCCGGTCGAGCGGGTCGCGATCGACATCCCGGAGGAGTACATCGGAGTCGTCACGCAGCTACTCGCGCTGCGCAAGGGCCGGCTGCAGCAGATGGTCAACCACGGAACCGGCTGGGCGCGGATGGAGTACCTCGTGCCGGCCCGCGGCCTGATCGGATTCCGCACCGAGTTCCTGACCGAGACACGGGGCGCCGGGATCCTCCACCACGTCTTCGAGGCGTGGGAGCCGTGGCACGGCGAGCTGCGGACGCGGCCGACCGGCAGCCTCGTCTCCGACCGGAGCGGCTCGGCGACCGGCTTCGCGATCTCGGCCCTTCAGGAGCGCGGCTCGCTGTTCGTCGCTCCGGGTGACGGCCTCTACGAGGGGATGATCGTCGGCGAGAACTCCCGCGACAACGATCTCGACGTCAACGCGGCAAAGCCGAAGAAGCTGACCAACATGCGCGCATCCTCGGCCGACATCCTCGTTCGCCTGATCCCGCCTCGCCCGCTCTCGCTCGAGCAGGCGCTCGAGTTCATCCGCGACGACGAGGCCGTCGAGGTGACGCCGAAGTCGATCCGGCTCCGCAAGGTCGAGCTGTCGGCGTCGAAGCGCCAGACCGCCGCGTCGCGGCGCAAGCGCGAGCAAGCGCCCGCACAGTAACTCCCGCGCCGGCTCCTTCTTTCCGCCGCTAGGCGCGCTGTTTCCGAGAGGCCCGAGCCGGACTCGAACCGGCGTACGAGGCTTTGCAGGCCTCTGCCTAACCGCTCGGCCATCGGGCCAGGAAGCGGAGTCTAGATGCCGATGGAGCTCACGGTAGAAGCAACCCGAGTCGGAGCGCGCGCCGCTCCGGGTTTCGGTCGTGACAGGCTCGTTACGGTCGTGAGATTCTTTCGCTCCACGGGGTTGACGGTCCCGGACTTGTCTGACAGGATCCCTGTTGTCTGCAAGGCACAACCGCAGGCACGGTTCGCCCCCTTCGACCTCGCATCGAACCGATGAAGTGGACGCGTAGCGCGGCTGTCCCGCGGTGCGTGTTTGGGTTGGGAATTGCTGTCGAGATTGATGGGAAAGGGGATCATGAAACGAGGAGCTATTGCTGTCCTCTTGGGGTTGCTCGTAGTGGGCGTCTTCGCCGGCCAGGCGCTGGCGACTGCCGATCCGGGCACTGGGTACATCGAGGTATGCAAGGCAGCCAATCCTGCCTTGAACGGGACGTTCTCATTCACCACCTCCAACGGTGGGGGGAGCGCCACGCTCACTCAGGGTTCCTGTTCGGCGCCCCAGGCGGTCACACCGGGTTCCGTCACTGTGACGGAGAACGGCGGTTCGCTGGGGATTAACGCCGACGGCTCAACCAAGAGCCCGGATCAGACGTATCTGTCCGCGTCGGCCAGCGCTGTGGGGCCAAATGGCCTCGTGAGCGGTACCGCGAGTGCGAACGGTTTCGCATTCACCGTGCCGGTCGCAGCCGGCCCGGCCTCCGCGGTGACGATCGTCACCTTCGCCGACCAGATCGTGACGGGAACCGTCGAGGTCTGCAAGGCGCTTCAGGCAGGCTCTAACCTCACGGGCTCGTGGCAGTTCACCGTCACGGGTGCTAACGCGTTCAGCCAGACGGTGACTGTGCCGTCTGGGGATTGCAGTGCCGCAATCACGGTTCCCACGGGCAGGGTCATCGTTCAGGAAGTCGGCGACCCGTCCGAGGCCGTGACGGCGATCACTGCCGTGACTGCAAACACGAGCGTGAGCCAGATCGTCGGCCCACTCTCGGGGAGTGCG
>CAVTLL010000013.1:0-110221 GCA_963735535.1 uncultured Actinomycetota bacterium
CTTCGCTGCTGTGAGGTCATCCCACTGGCGGACCATCGAGTCGAGCAGCGCCTGCTCGCCGGTCTCGGCGTAGATGTCGGTGACCCCTGAAGCGAGATAGAGGGCGCGGACGGCGTGCCCGACGATCCCACTCGCGTCGCGAACCGGCTCGGAGTCCTGGTAGTAGTCGAGGTCGAAGCGGCCGTTCGCGAACAGCCCGTGCCCGCGCCTCGAGGTCAAGGTGTCCGCCAGGTCGAGGTAGCGGGCCTCACCGGTCTGCCGATAGAGCTCGACGAGGGCTACCTCGACCTCGGGGTGCCCGTCGGTCCCCAGCTCGGGGCCCGCCCTGAAGGTCTCGTCGATCAGATCCGCGAAGCGACAGGCGACCGAGAGGAGCGTCGTGTCGCCGGTGGATCGTGCAAACGCAATGCTCGCCTGGAGCAGGTGACCCGCGCGAGTAGAGCTCGTGGCCCATCTCGAGGTCGGTCCACCGCCAGGCCGGATCGAGGACCTGGCACCAGGTGTCCAGGTATCCGTCCGCCTCCTGTGCGGCGGCGACCAGCTCGGTCGTCTCGCTTGCAAGGCGCTCGAGCTCGCTCGACGGCTCACGCCCGATCTCCCACGCGAGCGCTTCGAGCCACTTGTAGACGTCGGTGTCGCTGAAGACCATGCCCCGCCGCGTGCCCGAGGCCCGTCCCGCTGCAATCCGGAAGTTGTCCAGCGTCCCGGCGGTCTCCAGCTCCTCCGCGCCGCGAAGAATCGTCACCTCTCGGTTCACGCGCTGCCGGTCCGCGAGCAACCCGTCGCGGATGACCACGCCGTGCGAGTCGATCGGACGGAGTCGCACGTGGGCGGCGGCCGTCGGAGCGACGCTCGTGGCGAGCGTCGCCAGGGACGCGAGCATCTCGTCGTGTTTCTTCATTGATTCTCCCGAAAGGTTCGTATGTGAAGCGCTTCGATAGCCGCTTCGGAAGGAAGCGTATCCAAGCGATTTACGAGCCCCTGAACCGCCCGGCACCGCCTATCCCCGACTGGGCGGATACGCGGTACCGGGTCTGGTTCGGAGGCCTGTCGCTGTTTCGTTACCCCTTCAAGACCGTCGCGATCTGGCCCTGAGCCGTGTTCAGTGCGTCTTGCACCGACTTGGAGCCCGACAAGGCGGACTGGATCGCTGTCCACACCGCCTGGGAGATCTTCGGGTACTTGACGCCCAGGCCGAGCGTGCGCGGATGCGCGAACAGGGTCTGATGGATGTAGACGCCCCACTCAGGGCCTGCCTGCTTGAGGTAGACGTTCGCCACGGCGGGCTTCGCCGGCAGGTAACCGAACAGCTTCGCGAGCGAGAGCTCCATCGCGGGCGTCTGCATGCCCTGGATGTACTCGAACGCCGCCTGCTGCGCGCTCGTGCCACCGGTGTTGCTGACCATCCAATCCTCGCCGCCGAGCGGCACGACGACGTGCTGTCCGGCCTTGTTGACCGGAACCGGGACGACTCCGAACTGCTTGCCGTAGAACAGCTTCGACTGGTTCATGGTCGGGAAGTTCCAGGGCCCGTTGACCATCATCGCGGCCTTGCCGTCGATGAACTGGGTCGACACGGCAGGAGTCTGGCTCCACTGGAGGCAGTCCTTCGACGCCGAGCCATCCGAGATCAGCTGCTTCCACACGTTCAGCGCCTGGACTCCAGGAGCCGACGCGATGTTCGAGAACGTGGCGTTGCCCCCGTTGCCCCAGAAGAACGGCTCCCACTGCCAGGTAGTGTCCTCTGCGGGCTCGCAGGTCAGCGCGATCCCGTAGTGATCCGAAGTCGTGAGCGCCTTGGCCGCGGTCAGGAGCTGCGCCCAGGTCTTGGGCGGGGCGACGTGGGCCGCCTTCAGCATCGCGATGTTGTAGATCAGCGCGATCGAATTGGCTCCTGCTACGGGCAGGCTGTAGTACTGGTGATTCGACAGACCCTCATTGATCACCGCCGGGAAATAGCCCTTGGTGCTGAAGCCTTTCAACCCGCTGATCGGCACCACCTGACCCGTTGAGATCATCGTCGACACGAACGGGTTGTCGACGGCGAGCAGGTTGGGCAAATCGTGCCCCGCAGCCTGGGTCAGGAGTTTCGGGTTCAGATTTGCGAAGGGAACGTACTGCCTTTTCACCGTCACACCCGGGTGCGAGGCTTCGAACTGCTTGGTATAGGCGGCCAGTGCGGCGATCTGGCCCGGAGTGTTGAAGTAATCCTCCTCCGTGAGCGTGACGCTCGTCGCGGCGGAGCTGGCCACCGAGAACGCAACAAGGGTGCACATCGCGGCCAAAATCGTGGCTGCGAATCCCCATTGCCATTTCTTCGTGAATAGCTTCATGGCGGTTCTGTCCTTTACGGTTGATGGCGAAGAAAAAGGTCAAACCAAATAACCCACCAAGGCGAAACAAGCCAGCCTTCAGGTCTCTAGCTCACCCATCACCTCCCATGCCGTTGGTCGTGGCGCGGGGGCAAACCTTCCTATCCCTTTGCGGCACCATCGCGCTCATCGCTAACCCTTCACCGAGCCCGCCGTGAGGCCGCTCGCGATGTATCGCTGAGCCAGCACCAGCAGGACCCCGGCCGGCACCAGCGCGACGACTGCCGCGGCCATGACTGCACCCCAGTCGGTCGAGTAGTTGCCGAGATAGTTGTAGATCCCCAGCGTTACCGGCTCGATGCCCGAGCCGTTCAGGATCGTGAGGGCAAAGATGAAGTCACCCCAGCCGGCGAGGAACGCGAAGACCGCAACGGTGATGACGGCTGAGCGGGAAAGCGGGACGACGACGAGGCGGAACGTCTTCCACTCGGACGCGCCGTCGACCCTGGCTGCGTCCATCAGCTCGTTGGGCAGGCTGAAGAAGAACGCTCGCAGAACGAGAATCGCGAACGGGACCGCGTAGGTCCCGTCGGCGAGGATCAGCCCCAGATAGGTGTTCACCAGGCCGATCCAGTGGAAGACGATGAACAGCGACGTCGCGAGGACGATCGAGGGAACGATCTGGGCGACGAGCATCGAGCTGACCACGACGAGCGTCACCCTCAGGCGGTACTTCGAGAGCGCATAGGCAGCCGGTACGGCCACGACGAGCGCCAGGAGCGCCGTCCCCAGGCCGACGAGCAGGCTCGTGACCACTGCGCCCGTCTGCGAGCCGGACACAGTCTCCTGGGTGCTTGCCGACGCATGCCCGAAGACGGTTCGGTAGTTGTCCAGCGTCGGGGCGTGCGGCAGCCAGTAGAACGTGCCCGAGAACAGCGTGTTCGTCGATTCGAACGACCCGACGATGATCGCGTAGACCGGGAAGAGGATGATGACGAGGGCGGCGGCCGCGGCGAGCGTGCAGAGCCAGCGCAGGGCCCTCGAACGCTCCATGCGGCTCATCTGCCCGCTCCCGAGCTCTGCCTCAACGAGCCCCGGCTGAGCCAGAGGTACAGCGGTGCGCAGACCAGCGCAAGCACGAGCAGCACGTTGTTGAGCGCGGCGCCCTCGCCGAACGAGAAGACCTGGAACGAGAGGTTGTACGACCAGGTCGTGATCAGCTGCGTGGCATTCGCCGGGCCACCTCCGGTCAGGCCGATCACCAGGTCGAACACCTTCACCGTGAACACGAATCCGAGCAGCAGCGTGACCTGGATCACCGGGAGGATGATCGGGATGATCACCAGGCGAAGCCTCTGCCAGGGGCTGGCCCCGTCGATGATCGCCGCCTCCCTGACCTCGAGCGGCACGTCCTGCAGCGCGCTGTAGAGGAGCAGGGTGAAGAACGGGATTCCCAGCCAGATGTTGGCCACGAGGATCGTCGAGAACGCCAGGTGCGGATCGTTCAGCCACTGGACCGGCTGATCGGTGAGGCGTAGGGTCGTGAGCACCTGGTTCACGGCACCCCCTTCTGCCTGGAACAGGAACCGGAAGATGACCCCGGTGACGATCAGGGGCAAGAGCCAGGGGACGATGATCAACGAGCGCGCAAGCGTCCTCCCGGGGAACCGCAGGGTGAAGAGCAACGCGAGCGAAAAGCCGATGACGAACTGGAAGACGAGCGACATGACCGTGAACTCCAACGTGCGCACGATCGCCTCGCGGCTCGTCGGGTCATTCAGGATGAAGCGGTAATTCGAGAGTCCGGCGAACGGTGCGCTGAAATGGGCGATCGTCGCCGGCGACGTCTCCTGGAAGCTCAGGATGACGTTGTAGACGATCGGCAGCGCAAACGCGAAGAGCACGTATGCGATCGCGGGAGTCAGGAAGAGCCAGCCCGCGATCTGCTGCCTCCGCCAGGCCGACAGCCGCCGCGGCGAGCGGGCACCTTCGGCGGGTGAAGCCGGAGCGGGCCCGCGCTCCTCGAGCGTCGCGATCTGCTCGGTCATGTCGGCTCGCCGGCTCCGGCTGAAAGGCTGCTCAAAGCCCCGCCCTCGCGTAGGTAGACCGGGATCCGGTCAAGGGGCGCATCGGCGGTCACCCAGCCGCCCTCCGCGACCGGGCTCCCTGTCCAGGCATCCAGCCATGTCGCCCCCGTGGGCAGGTAGACCTCACGCGTCCGTGCCCCGAGCGTCGTCACGGGAGCGACGAGCACGTCCGGTCCGAGCATGAACTGATCGCTCACCTCCCAGGCGCGCGCCTCCTCCGGGAACTCGAGGAAGAGCGCACGCATCGGCGGAAGCCCCGTTGCACTGGCAGCGCGCATCTGCTCCATGACGTACGGACGCAGCCGCTCGCGCAGGAACAGCTGCTCCCGGATCAGGCTGTATGCCTCGTCGCCGAACGACCACGCCTCGTTGGGAGCCCCCGTCATGTCCGACCCGACGAGCGGACCCGGGTCTCGGACGCCGTGGAGCCTGAACAGCGGGCAGAAAGCGCCGAACTGGAACCAGCGGACGACGAGCTCCCGGAAGTACGGTGTGGTCGGGTCGCCGTGCTTGAACCCGCCGATGTCAGTCGTCCACCACGGGACTCCCGAGATGCCGATGTTCAGCCCGGCCGGGATCTGCGCGGCCAGAGCCTCGAAGGTGGAGTCGATGTCTCCTGACCAAACGGCCGCCCCGTAGCGCTGGCTGCCCGCCCAGGCCGAACGGCAGAGCAGCACAACCTGGTCCTCGCCGCTCGCCCTCAGGCCTTCGAAGAAGCCCCGGGCATGCTCGCGGGGATAGACGCCCTGTACCTCCGAGCCCTGACCCAGGAAATACCGGGCGTTCTCGGCGTTCTCGGCGAGGAGCTCCGGCTCGCAGGCATCGAGCCAGAACGCCCGGATCCCGTAGCGGCGGTACCCGTCGACGATCTTCTCCCATACGTAACGGCGGGCCTCCGGGTTGGTCGCGTCATAGTGGCGCATGAAGGCGTGACCGTCGGTGCCCTTGTCGTAGAAGGGAAATTGAAGCGGCAAGCCGGCCAGATTGCGAACAAGGAACCCGCGCCGGTCCATCTCCGCATAGGTCTCGCCGTTCGGGTTGACCGTCGGCCAGACCGAGACGAGGAGCTCTGCGCCAAGCTCTCGCAACTCGTCCACCATCGCCTGGGGGTCCGGCCACTCCGCCGGGTCGAACCTCCACTCGCCTTGCCGTGTCCAGTGGAAGAAATCGCAGACGATCACCGAGAGAGGGAGGCCGCGGCGCTTGTACTCACGCGCGACCTCGAGGAGCTCGTCCTGGTTTCGATAGCGCAGCTTGGACTGCCAGAAGCCCGAGGCCCATTCGGGCAGCATCGGAGGCAGGCCCGTGGCGCGCACGTAGTTGCTCACGATGTCGGCCGGCGCAGGCCCCGTTGTGACCCAGTAGTCGATCTGCCGGGCTGCATCTGCGATCCACCTCGTGCGGTTGGCCCCCAGCTCAACCCGGCCTACACCCGGCATGTTCCACAGGAACCCGTAGCCCCGGCTGGAGAGCGCAAACGGCACCGAGACCTCCGTGTTGCGCTGGACGAGGTCCATGACAGCCCCCTTCTGATCGAGCAGGCCGTGCTGGTGCTGACCGAGCCCGTAGAAGCGCTCTCCCGGTTGGGCATCGAACGTGACATCACAGGCGAAGAGATCTCCTCCGCCCCGGCGGTAACGGCGCTGGGGGGCCGACGTGAAATCGGGGACGCCCTCGCTGAACAGCTCTGTGCCGTCGGCACTGGCGAAACGCACGATGGGCGGGAACGATACGAAACGCTCTTCAGGATTGTCGTACACCTCGACGACCAGGTCACCGTTGCGCAGGCTCGCCCGGTCGTCGAAGACCAGAACCTCGATTTCGCCCGCAGCGGCTCCGTCCCCGACCAGGGCGCTTCCGGGCGTCTCCGTGATCGCGCCCCCGAGGGTCGAGCGCACCCGAACGCCGTTCTCCCCCCATGCGTCGACCTGAAGAACCTCGCCGCTCTCGAACGCGGTGAGCCCGGTCTCGCTGGCTATGAAAGTTGCCAATCGCCCAACCTCTTCACTTGCGGCAGTGATCGTCCGGCCCTTGAGTGAGACGGTCGGCGGAAGCGCGAGTTTGGGGCGAGCTGAAGCGAAGCGTTTTCCGAAGCGCTTCGACTCAAACAAAAAACTTTTCCGGCTGAAGAACTCTCCCTGGCCAACGGTTGACCGTATTCCAAGCCTCCGATGCAGCAAACATGGCTAGCCAAGGGCATAAAGTCACCTTCTGAGTTCGAGTGGCGGCTGTTAGGCTGTTGTCGAAGCGCTTCGCGACGTTAACATGGAATGTACGCAGGAGTCAAGGTCTGACCGGTTACACGTGACAGAATCGACAGAGATGACGCGTTCGAAGCCGGCCACGATGGCAGAGATAGCCGAGCGCGCCGGCGTCGCCTTGAGCACCGTCTCGAATGTCCTGAGCGGCAAGCGGACCGTCTCGCAAAAGCTGCGAGAGCGCGTCCTCGCGGCGATCGAAGAGGTCGACTACCGGCCGCACAGGCCCGCCCGCGCGCTCGCCAGCGGCGCCTCGCACACGATCGCTCTCTTTCTGCCTTCACCGCAGTGGCAGCTCGTGCCTGTGCAGCAGACCTTCGTGGCCGCCGCCACGGAAGCGACGAGTGGAAGCGACTATGGGCTGCTGCTCTCGACGGCCGTCACCGACCCGGATACGATCGAGCGCCTCGTCGCCGGAGGGCGGGCCGACGGAGTGATCCTGATGGAGACGCTGGCCGAGGACCAACGGGTCGAGCGTCTGCGGGAGGGCGGGCACCCGTTCACGCTCATCGGGCGCACCAACGACACGACCGGGATCAGCTACGTGGACATGGACTTCGGCGACGCAGTCGAGACGAGCCTGGAGCACCTGGCCCGGCTCGGCCACACCTGCGTGGCGCTCTTCAACTTCCCTCCCGACCTCCTCGAAGCCGGGTACATGTCGGCACTGATCGCCCGCGACGCCTTCGAGCAGCGCGCCCCCGACCTCGGCATCCGCCCCATCCATGTCGCCTGTTCGCACGCCCCACGCGAGGCCTTCGCGGTCGCGGCGCGGCTGCTGCGCTCGGAACCGGACTGCACGGCCGCAATCACGACCGGCTGGCAGTTCACGGCGCTGCTCAGCGCGCTGCGGGCCGCGAATCTCCACGTCCCCGACGATTTCTCGATCGTATCGGTGATCGCCGCCCAATACGCGGAGATGCTGACGCCCTCGCTCACCGCCATTGAGTGGCCCGCCTTCGAGGCCGGCCGCATGGCTGCTGAGATTCTCATCGAGCAGCTCACTGTGCCGGACCCTCCGCTTCGGCAGCACCTGATCGCCGCCGAGCTCGTCGTCAGGGAGTCGACCGGACCGGCACCAGGCCGCAGGAATGGGGTGAACGGAGGCGATCGCCGCACCCCCGCCAAGCGATGAGGATCGCCGTCACCGGTGGGAGCGGAAAGGCCGGCAGAGCGATCGTCCGTGACCTTCTAGCGTACGGGCACGAGGTTCTGAACGTCGATCGCGTCGCTTCGACGGAGTCGTTTTCGCCGGACTCGCCTGCGCCGTTCCTCGCCGCCGACCTGACCGACTTCGGACAGACGCTCGAGGCCCTGAGTGGCGGCGAGCGGTTGCCGGGAATCGAGGCGGTCGTCCATCTCGCGGCCATTCCGTCACCCGTGCACGCAACTCCCGACATCGTCTTTCGCACGAACACGATCTCAACGCACACCGTGTTCTCGGCTGCCGCGCGCCTGGGTATTCGCCGCGTGGTCTGGGCCTCGAGCGAGACGACGCTCGGGCTCCCGTTCGACGAGCCGCCCCTATACGTCCCGGTCGACGAGGAGCTTCCGCTGCGGCCGGAGTCGTCGTACGCGCTCTCGAAGGTGCTCGGCGAGGAGATGGCCCGCCAGTTCAGTCGCTGGAGCGGCATCACCTTCGTCGGCCTCCGCTGGTCGAACGTGATGGTACGAGCCGACTACGAGCGGTTCCCATCGTTCTGGGACGATCCGCAGCTGCGTAAGTGGAACCTTTGGAGCTACGTCGACGAGAGCCACGTGGCCGACAGCGTTCAGCGGGCCCTCGCCGCGGACGTCCGCGGGGCCGACGCGTTCGTCATCGCCGCGGCCGACACGGTCATGAAGCAGCCGAGCCGGGAGCTGATGGCCCAGGTCTTCCCGGGCGTCCCGATCCGGGAGGGCGTCACCGGCAACGACACGTTGCTCGGGATCGACAAGGCGCGTCGCGTTCTCGGCTACGAGCCGACGTTCAGCTGGCGGACAATCCTTTGAGCCGAACGGAGGCGTGATGCTCTACCGGACGCTGGGAACGACGGGCCTCGAGGTCTCGGAACTCGGATTCGGAGCCTGGGGGATTGGCGGGACGGGGTGGATCGGCGCCGACGACGATGAGTCCCTGCGAGCTCTCCGGCTGGCGATCGACCGCGGCGTCAACTTCCTCGACACCGCCCACGGGTACGGAGACGGCCACAGCGAGGAGCTCGTCGGCGCGGCCGTGCGCGACTCGGCCGAGAAGGTCTACGTCGCCAGCAAGGTCCCGCCGAAGAACCGGCGGTGGCCGGCGCCCGCCGGCGTCCCTGTCGAGGAGACCTTCCCGGCCGACTGGATCGTCTCCTGCACCGAGCGCAGCCTCCAGAACCTCGGGCTCGACGCGATCGATGTCCAGCAGTTCCACGTCTGGTCGGACGAGTGGGTCGACCAGGGCGACTGGCTCGACGCGATCGAGCAGCTGAAGCGCGACGGGAAGATCCGGTACTTCGGCGTCTCGATCAACGATCACCAGCCCAACAACGCGATCCGGCTCGTCGAGTCCGGGGTCGTCGACACAGTCCAGGTGATCTACAACATCTTCGACCAGAGCCCGGAGGAGGCACTCTTCCCGGCCGTCGAAGCGGCGAACGTCGGCGTGATCGTGCGAGTGCCGTTCGACGAGGGCGGTCTGACCGGCTCCGTCCGCCCGGAGACGACGTTCCCGGAGGGCGACTTCCGCAACGGGTATTTCGCCGGAGACCGCAAGCGCGAGGTGTGGGAGCGCGCCGAGGCGATCGCAGACGATCTCGACGTCGGAGTCGACGGGCTGGCCGAGATCGCGCTCCGGTTTTGCCTCAGCCACCCGGCGACGAGCGTGGTCATCCCCGGGATGCGCTCGACGCGCAACGTCGAGCGCAACCTGGCCGCGGCTGCGGCCGGGCGGCTCGAGACCAGCCAGCTCGCGGCGCTCCGGCGCCATCGATGGGTCGTCGACTATTACGCGTAGGGCCGTCGGCTCGTCACGGTCGACGGGATCCCGAACAGACCCTCTGGTCGCGCGACTCGCGTTCACTCCTCCTCTCGAGCGAGGCCAATGATGTCTGGCTTGTCCACGTGACGTCCGGCTCCAGGCCGAAACGGCTGGCCACGCACGGCGTCGAGGCCGACCGGCGCGGTTGAACAGACTCCACGCGAACATTTGGGGACAGGTATTGGGCTCCCCGGGGCGATTCGGGGCCCCTCAAGAACTACCCGCGAAGGCATTGGGAAAGCGCTTAGATCCGCGGAAACCCCGGCGGGAAGCGCATCCCCTCCACCTCGCCGCCGATGCTTCAGCCTCCATGGTAAGGAGGGGGTCAACGGTTCGAGTCCGTTAGAGGGCATCCGAAAAGGCCTGCACACCGGCTGCGGCGGCGTACCGGCTGCACTTCTGCATCGCGGCGTTGAGAACGCTCATGCCTCCCGCCGTTCCCGAGGATGGGATTCGATTCGTGTCGACGAGGGGCCCGTTTGGGGTGGGGTCGGGAAAGTCCGGAACGCCGCTTTCGCGCACGCAACGGGCGAACGCGAGGCGCGCCTTCCGTTGCCGGGGCGTCGCCTTGGTGCCCGTGAACCCCGGCGGCTCCAGGCTCTTGCATGCACCGAGCGCCCGCTCGAACGTCACTGAGCTCGTGTCCACCGACGAGCCGTTCGCGACCCCGTCGATGGTCAACTCGCCCGACGCGTCCGGGTTCGGAAACGCGCTGACACCGTGGGCGCGCATGCACTCGGCGAACCTCACCGCCTTCCCACGCGCGGCGGTGGTGCTGTTGCCATCCCTGCTGCCGGTGACGGCAGGACCGGGCGTGGTGTTGGCGTCGCTGCTGCTGCGGGTGCCGCCACAGCCCGCGCTGATCACGGACACCATCACGACCAGCGCAAGGGCGGCCCCCGGGCGGGGTCCTCTGACTCATTGTCTCTCGTGCATCAGGGGCGGGATTCCTGGCGGGGGTGCTTGCGGTGAATCCGTCACGGCCCCCTGACCGGCGATGCGGTTGACCATCGAGTCGGCGGCCGCGAGACCCGCCGCGGCCAGGGCGTAGCCGGGCTGGCCCAACACGACCCCGGTGATCGTCGTCCGCTTGCCGTCGATCCAGCGGATGGCCCGGAAGGCGAAGCAGCCGCCGGCCGCACTGTCCGAGCCGGTCTTGACGCCGACAAACCCGTCGTAGCCGAGCAATCTGTCGGTGTTGTGCACGGTGCCGGCGACCGGCAGCGTCGCGCTCGGTGTGGCGACGATGCTCGCGAACACCGGCAGGCGCATGGCCCGATCGACGATGCGCACCTGGTCGGCGGCAGTCGACACGGTTGCGTCGTCGTAGCCGCTCGGGTCGGTGTAGCGGGTGTGGCTCATGCCGAGCGACCGTGCGGTGGCATTCATCCGGGCCACGAACCGGCTTGCCGAGCCGGCGTCCCATCGCGCCAGAACCGCGGCGATGTTGTTCGCCGACGGCAGCAGCAGGGCCTGCAGCGCCTGCCGTTCGGTCAACTGCTCTCCGGCCTCGATCGGCACAACGGACTCGTCCTGGCCGGCCCGGCGGTCGGTGTCGGCGACATCGGCGTCGGTGAGCGTGATCGTCGGACCGTCCTGGCCGACCCGGAGCGGGTGGTCACGGAGCACGACGTAGGCCGTCATCACCTTCGCGACGCTGGCGATTGCGGCCGCGTGCTGGTTCGGCCCGGCCTGGATCTGCGACTGTCCTATCTGGACAGCGGCCTGGCCGTATGTCGGCCACCGACCGCGCGCTCGCCGCAGCCGCTGCTGACTGCGAACGACGTCGCTGGGTGATGCGGCCGTCGACGGCGAGGACGCCAGCAACTCGTAGCCGAGGGCTGCGGCGATCGCCGCGATGACGCCTAGCAGGCCGGCGACAAGGATCCCGGAAGTCCGGCCGGTCGTTGTTCGTGCTGGTTTGCTGTAGGTCATGCCTCCAGTCTGGGCAGCGTGCTGTTGCCAGCACGTATGCGGTTTTCGATATGCCGACGATACACGCCAGCTCGTAGCATCGGAGGATGCGCGTGTTGATCGTCGAGGACGAGCCCTACATGGCAGAAGCCATCCGCGACGGCCTGCGCCTGGAAGCGATCGCAGCAGACATCGCCGGTGACGGCGACGCCGCTCTGGAGCTGCTGCGCTTCAACGCCTACGACATCGCCGTCCTCGACCGAGACATTCCCGGCCCCTCCGGTGACGAGATCGCCGAACGCATCGTCGCCTCCGGCAGCGGCATGCCGATCCTCATGCTCACCGCCGCCGACCGTCTCGACGACAAGGCCACCGGGTTCGAGCTCGGCGCCGACGACTACCTCACGAAGCCGTTCGAGCTCCAGGAGCTCGTGCTCCGCCTCAGAGCGCTCGACCGCAGGCGCGCCCACAACAGGCCGCCCGTGCGAGAGATCGCAGGCCTGCGGCTGGATCCGTTCCGCCGCGAGGTCTACCGCGACGGCCGCTACGTCGCGCTGACCAGGAAGCAGTTCGCAGTGCTCGAAGTCCTCGTCGCCGCCGAAGGCGGCGTCATCAGCGCCGAAGAGCTCCTGGCGCGAGCATGGGACGAGATCGCAGACCCGTTCACCAACGCCGTGCGCATCACCGTCTCGGGACTGCGCAAACGCCTCGGCGAACCCTGGATCATCGCCACCGTGCCCGGCGTCGGCTACCGCATCGACACCAGACCAGACACCGAGCGTGAGGGAGCGGAGCATGGATAGAGCCCCTGGCTTGAGCGTTCGCCTCAAGCTCACCCTCAGCTACGCCGGCTTCCTGATGGTCGCCGGCGTCTTGATGCTCGCGGCCGTTTGGGTGGTCATTCTGCGCTACATACCCGACGGGGTGCTCTCCCACATGCATCCCTCGTGGTGGTTCCTCTTCGACCGCTCCGACCCCCTGCACGGCTTCGGCTCGGTCGCGGCCATCGTGCTGGCGTTCCTGCTGGTCTTCGGTCTGCTCGGAGGCTGGCTTCTCGCCGGCCGCATGCTCGCCCCCCTGACGCGCATCACAGACGCCACACGCATCGCCGCGACCGGATCGCTCTCCCACCGGATCCAGTTGGAAGGCCGCACAGACGAGTTCCGCGAGCTCGCCGACAGCTTCGACACCATGCTCGCGCGGCTCGAAGCACACGTCGCCGAACAGCAGAGATTCGCAGCCAACGCCTCCCACGAGCTGCGCACCCCGCTGGCGATCACGCAGACACTCCTCGACGTCGCCCGCAACGATCCGAACCGCGACAACGAGCGAGCTCGTCGACCGCCTCCACGCCGTCAACACCCGAGCGATCGACCTCACCGAAGCATTGCTCCTGCTCAGCCGCGCCGACCAACGGTCCTTCACCCCAGAACACGTCGACCTGTCCCTCATCGCGGAAGAAGCCACCGAAACGCTCCTCCCTCTCGCAGAAGAACGCGGCCTCACCATCGAGACCTCCGGCGACCTGACCCCGATCGTCGGCTCACACGCGCTCCTGCTGCAGCTGACCACGAACCTCGTGCAGAACGCGATCGTCCACAACCTGCCCGAACAGGGCACCGTGTGGGTCACGACCAGCGTTCACCCCGACGAGTGCGATGCTCACCGTCGAGAACACCGGCGAGAAGCTCACCCCACAGCTCGGTTGCCACGCTTGCCGAGCCGTTTCGTTCGCGGCACCAAACGCATACGCACCGACCACGCGGGCGTCGGCCTCGGCCTGGCAATCGTCAAGAGCATCACCCAGGCACACGACGGAACGCTCACCCTCACCCCCCGCGCCGCCGGCGGGCTCCGCGTCACGGTGCAACTACCCGCGGCGTTGGGCGAAAGCGAACTGTTTGGCCGCTCGAGGAAGAGGAGCGTCAGCTTGCGAGGACGCAGATCGCGAGTCCCGGCAACTCGTAGCCGCCGTCGACTTCGTAGGCCTCGAACGCGTCGCGGAGCTCTTCCCTGATCGCCTCGCGTTGGTCATCGCGCGCTGCCGCCCAGGCCCGCGCGAACATGCCGCCAATTTCGTTGGTGCGTCGGATGTAGTCGTCGACGTCGCGGTAGTCGTTGTGGACCGGGACGTCGTCAATCTGGACGTTCGCGAAGCCGGCCTCCTCCACAAGCGCACGCAGTTCCGTCTCGTCCGCGAGCACGAACATCCCCGGCTCGCCGGGATCCGGGGGTGGTACAAGGTCATGCGCGGCGAGGATCCGGCCCGCAGCCGAGTTCCACGGATTGCGATCGCCGCTGCCCCAGACCGCAAACGCGAGCCGCCCGCCGCTGCGTAGCACCCGCCGCGTCTCGCCGAGCGCGGTGGCAGGGTTCGGCATCAGCATGTAGCCCCAGCGACAAACGACGCCGTCGACGGAGTCCTGCTCGAGGTCGAGAGCCTCGGCGTCGAGCTCCCGGAACTCGACGTTCTCGCGGCCGAGCTCCTCCCCACGCCGGCGCGCAATCTCGAGCATCGCCGTACTGAAGTCACTCGAGATCAACCGCCCTTTCTCACCCAGCAAAGCCGAAACCGCGAACCCCACGTCTCCCTGGCCTGCGGCGAGCTCGAGGACAACATCGCCCGGCTTCGGTGCAAGCTCTCGCACGAGCCAGTCGGTGACAGGCGCCGCCAGCCGCTCGCGCTCACCTCGCGCTCGCTCCCAGCCTCCTGCCATCTCCGCCCAATTCTCGAGGCGGACGCGCCGCCGGTTGCCTTGATCCATGCGGGCATCCTAAGCCGACCGAACTTGGGCTTCAAGATCCCGGCGCCGGCTGGGCGAGGTGCTTGTCGGCAGCGGTCCGGTCGAAGCGTTCGGGGAGCCATCTCCGCATGTAGCTTCCGTCCGGGTCATGGAGGCGGGCCTGCCTGTCCGGGTTGAACCTGCGGTTGGGTCGCGTGTCAGCGCCTGTGCCTGCGACCCACTGCCAGTTACCGCTGTTCGAGGCGACGTCGCCGTCGATTAGCTCCGCCATGAAGTGGGCCGCACCGAACCGCCAATCCACCCCGAGCTGCTTGGTCAGGAACGAAGCTGCGACCATCCGCTGGCGGTTCGGGATCCAGCCCTCCTCCGCCAGCTGGCGCATCGCGGCGTCGACGAACGCGACCCCGGTACGCCCCGCCTTCCAGGCAGCGAGCGCGCGAGCGTCATCGCGCCACGAACGTCGTCCCGGGTACTGGTCGACGAACTCGAGCTCGGGTCGCGCGGCAAGCAGCTGCGCGAAGAAGTCTCGCCAGCAAAGCTTCCGTAGCAACTCCTCATCCGCTCCGCGAGCGATCTCGGTCGGGGAGACGCTGCCGAAATGCAGATGAGCGGAAAGCGGAGCGGGGATCGTCGGGAGCCGCTGTCCAGACTCGACGGGCCGCGGCAGCGATCGCTCCCGCCATACCCGCCAATAGGGCGTGAACACGCTGTAGAAAGTCTTGCCGGCAGGGGCCAGCTCGCCCGGAGCGACAATCGAGATCCCGGCAAACGTCTGCAGGTCGAAGCACGCGCGAAGCGCCTGTTCACGGCGGAGCGCGTAGCCGCTGACGTCCTCGCTCAGGTACACGACGTCGGGGTTAAGGCGCGCGACCTCTTCGATCATCTCGCCTTCGACAACCACGAGGCCGATCGAAGCCCTCAGCTCCTCGAGAAGCCGGTGGAGGAGAGCCGTTCGACGCGGACTCACTGCAAGCAAGCGCTCGTCGAGCACGAATAGTGGCACGACCCGGTCGCATTCGTGCTGTGCGGCCGCGAGTGCCGGGTGATCGTGCGCACGCAGGTCACGCGTGAACAGGACGATGCCGACCTTCGTCATCCGTTCATCCTTCGAGCTGCTGCCGTCGACGGCGAACAGCGGCGCGGCCGATCGCCTCGGTGTTGTGCGTCAGCAAAATCGGCCACGCCGGAGAGCCAAGCAGGTCGCGCTTCTTCCTGATCGCCGTGACGGCATGCGGGCCGTGCGCTTCGCCTACGACGGCTCCGAGCTCGCGGAGCTCGCGATCGAGCAAGCTGGCCGGCAGCTCGCGCCCGGCCGCGCCCCGCAGGTCCTCTGCGTCTGGCAACCGGCAGACGTCGGATTCGTGCCCGTCGACGACCGGCATTTCATCGCCCAGAACGCCACCGAGGTGCAGCACCGAGGCCTGCGAGTGGGCGACGACGGCGACGGTAACGCTCCCGATCAGGTGTCCGATGAGCCCGGTTCGGCGGTGCGAGCCGAGCACGATCAGGCTTGTCTGGTGCTCCTCGGCAGTCCTGATGATCCCTTGCCAGGTCGTGCATCAGCAATCCCGAGCAGCAACGCGATCCTTGCGCCAGCAATAATGTCGAGGTGACGAATCGCAAGAAGATCGGCTTCCTCTCGTTCGGCGCCTGGCACCCGGGCGGCGGCCTGACACACACCGGCGGCGACGCGCTACGCCAGACGGTGGAGCTCGCGGTCGCCGCAGAGGAGCTCGGGATCGACGGGGCGTTCGTCCGCGTGCACCACTTCGCGCGCCAGCTCGGCTCGCCGTTCCCGCTCCTCGCGGCAATCGGCGTCAAGACGAGCCGGATCGAGATCGGCACCGGCGTGATCGACATGCGCTACGAGAACCCGCTCTACATGGCCGAGACCGCCGCTGCGGCCGACCTGCTCGCAGGCGGCCGGCTCCAGCTCGGCGTGAGCCGCGGCTCTCCGGAGCCGGCCTGGCACGGCGCCGAGGCGTTCGGCTACTCGCTCGACCCCGACGAGGCTCGCGAGAAGACGGCGCGCTTCCGCTCGGCAATCGCCGGCGCCGGCGTCGTACCCGCCGACAGCGGCGGCCGGCCAGCCGAAGCCATGCTCCCCGTCCAGCCGCAGTCGCCTGGACTCGCCGACCGGATCTGGTGGGGCTCCGGCTCACGCGAGACCGCCGTGTGGGCCGGCGAGCAAGGGTTGAACCTGATGAGCTCCACGCTCCTCCTCGAGAACACAGAGGTGCCGTTCGACCAACTCCAGGCGGAGCAGATCGAGCTCTTCCGCGAGGCGTGGACGACAGCGGGCCACGCCAGGGAGCCGCGCGTCTCGGTCAGCCGCAGCGTTATCCCGATCACCTCCGACCTCGACCGGCGCCTCTTCGGCGCCGATGCGAACGAGGACCAGGTCGGCTGGCTCGACGGCGCCATCAGCCGCTTCGGTCGCAGCTACACCGGAGGGCCCGACCGCATCGCGCAGGAGCTTGCCGACGACGCCGCGGTTCAAGCCGCCGACACAATCCTCCTCACGGTCCCCAGCCAACTCGGCGTCGACTACAACGCCGCGATGCTCGAGACGATCGCCCGCGACATCGCACCCGCGATCGGCTGGAGCCGGACGAACGCACCCGAGCCCGTGGGGCAGTAGGCAAGCTCAGACGTCGCTGGACGCGCGCCAGATGTTGATGTCGCTGTCGGTTGCGTAGCGGTCGATCTCGGAGAGCTCGTCGGCCGAGAAGTCGAGGCGGTCGAGTGCTGCGACGTTCGCTTCGAGCTGGGCAACGCTCGACGCGCCGACGAGCGTCGAGGTCATGCGACGATCGCGCAGCGTCCACGCGAGCGCCATCTGCGCGAGCGTCTGCCCGCGTCGGGCTGCGATCTCGTTCAGCGAGCGGATCCTCGCGAGAGCGTCCTCTGTGAGCAGGTTCGGCGACAGGGAGGTGTTCTGGCTCGCTCGAGATCCCTCCGGGATCCCGTCGAGGTACTTGTCGGTGAGCATCCCCTGCGCGAGCGGCGAGAAGCCGATGCACCCGACGCCCTCCTGCTCCAGCACGTCGAGCAGGTCGGGCTCGATCCATCGGTTCAGCATCGAGTAGGACGGCTGGTGAATCAGGAGCGGCGTTCCCAGGGAGCGCAGGATCGCCGCTGCCTCCCGGGTCTTCTCGGCCGAGTAGGACGAGACGCCGACGTAGAGCGCCTTGCCCTGGCGGACGGCGCTGTCGAGCGCCCCCATCGTCTCCTCGAGCGGGGTTTGCGGGTCGAAGCGGTGCGAGTAGAACACGTCGACGTACTCGAGACCCATCCGGGCAAGGCTCTGGTCGAGGCTCGCGAGCAGGTACTTGCGCGAGCCCCACTCGCCGTACGGGCCGGGCCACATGTCGTATCCCGCCTTCGTCGAGATCACGAGCTCATCGCGAAGAAGAGCGAAGTCGTCCCGCAGGAGCCGCCCGAAGTTCTCCTCGGCCGAGCCGTACGGCGGCCCGTAGTTGTTCGCCAGATCGAAATGGGTGATACCCAGGTCGAACGCACGACGGACGATCGCCCGGCTCGCATCGAGCGGACGGTTGTGACCGAAGTTCTGCCAGAGCCCGAGCGAGACCGCCGGCAGCTTGAGGCCGCTACGACCGACTCGGTTGTAGAGCATCCGCTCGTAGCGGGCGGAAGCAGGCGTGTACGTCATGAGCCCAACACCACCAGCCGATTTCTATCGGACTTCAACCCAGAGCGGAACCCGATCGCTCGCTGCGCGCGTGCAGGAGCGCTTCTACCCCCAGGCTGCTAGCAGCTTGTCCAGCGTGATCGGCAGCTCGCGGACGCGCGTGCCGGTGGCGTTGTAGATCGCGTTCGCGACGGCGGCGCCGACGCCGGTGATGCCGATCTCGCCGATGCCGTGGGCGCCCATCGGCGCGTGCGGATCGGGGATGTCGGTCCAGATCACGTCGATCTCGGGCACGTCCAGGTGCACGGGCACGTGGTAGTCGGCGAGGCTCGGGTTCATGATGCGGCCGTTGCGCTCGTCGAACTGCGTCTCCTCCATGAGCGCGAGTCCGAGGCCCATGATGATGCCGCCGCGGAACTGGCTGGCTGCCAGCTTGGCGTTGAGGATGCGGCCGCAGTCGAACGAGCCGAGGAACCGGCTGACCCGCGTCTCGCCGGTGATCGCGTTGACGCGCACCTCGCAGAACTGCGCGCCGTAGGAGTGCATCGACCACTCGGCCATCTCGACCGGCGGCGGCGCGGCGGCCTCGACGCTCACCTCGTCGCGCCGGCGCGGGCGAGGATCGAGGCGTAGCTCTCGCGCCGCTCGGGTTCGTCGAGCTTGCAGAGGCCGCCGTCGGCACCGCCGACCTCGTCCGGCTCGAGCCCCGCAAGCGGCGACTCGTCGCCGGCCAGCTTGAGCAGCTCGGCCACGAGCTCGCGTTGCGCGGCGATCACCGCGCCGCCGATCGAGGCGGTCTGCTGCGATCCGCCGGCCAGGACGACGCCGGGGAACGACGAGCTCGCCGTACGCGACCGTTACCGACTCGAGCGGCAGGCCCAGCCGTTCGGCGGTGACCTGGGTCTGGACAGTGGCGGTGCCCATGCCCATCTCGTGCGCGGCGATCTCGACCCTGACGTGCCCGTCCCTGGTCAGCGTGATCCGCGCGACGCCGCCGGGGAAGCGGTGATACGGATAGGTGGCGGTGGCGCAGCCCATGCCGGTGAGCCACTCGCCCTCGCGGCGTGCGCCGGGCCTCGGATCGCGGTCGGCCCAGCCGAACCGCTCGGCCCCCATCCGATACGCCTCGACGAGGTGTCGTGAGGAGAAGGCCTTGCCGGAGGTGGGATCCGCTGTCGGGCTCGTTGCGGATCCTGAGCTCGACGGGATCGATTCCGATCCGCTCGGCGAGCTCGTCGATCGCGCACTCCAGCGCGAAGCTGCCGACCGCCTCGCCCGGCGCGCGCATGAAGGTGTTGGCGAGCATGTCCAGCTCCACCACCTGGACGTCGAGCCTCACGTTGTCGGCCGCGTAGAGGCAGCGCGCCGGCAGGATGAACGGCTCGGGCAGGCTG
Source organism: uncultured Actinomycetota bacterium (assembly GCA_963735535.1). Lineage (GTDB taxonomy): Bacteria > Actinomycetota > Thermoleophilia > Gaiellales > Gaiellaceae > PALSA-600. Next base: position 19,363 of record CAVTLL010000013.1, read on the forward strand.
TTGTGCCGGGTCATCGCGACCGTGCCGGTCTGGATCAGCGCCTGGAAGCGCCCGTCCGGCTCGGCGCCGATCGCCACCCGCTGCTCGGTGAGGCTGCGCCCGCCGACGACCCGGTAGACGCCCTCCCGCGAGAGCGCGATCCTGACCGGACGCGCCGCGAGCCTCGACGCCGCCGCCCCGAGGACGTGGTGCTGCCACATCGTCTTGCCGCCGAACGCGCCGCCGACGAAGGGCGCCGTGACGTGGACCTGCTCCTCCTCGAGGCCGAAGATGTCCGCGAGCGACCAGGCCATGTGGGTCACGCCCTGCGTGGCGTCGTGGACGATCAGCTCGTCCCCGTCCCACGCGACCGTCGCCGCGTGCGGCTCGATCGCGTTGTGGTTCTGGTACGGAGTGCGGTAGTCGAGATCGACGCTGAAGGGCGCGGCGGCAAGCGCCGCCTCGGCGTCGCCGCTCTCGTTCGTCAGCGGCGCTCCCCCGAACGAACCGGGGCGCGCATGCGATCTCGCCTCGTCGAAGGAGGTCGCCGACTCCTCGATCTCGTAGGTGGCGCGGATCAGCGACCTGGCGTGGTCCGCCTGCTCCTGCGTCTCGGCGAGCACGACCGCGATCGGCTGGCCGTTCCAGTGGATCCGGTCGTCCTGCATGACGGGCAGGTCGTCTCCGCCGGCCGCTCTTCCCGGAGGACATGAAAAGAGGCGTCGGCTTCATCCGCGGGGCGTTCCGGTGCGTCATCACCAGCACCACGCCGGGCGCGCCCTCGGCCGCGCTCGTGTCGAGCGTCGCGAGGCGGCCCTTCGCGATCGTGCTGAAGGCGAGCGAGGCGTAGACCATGCCGTCCATGTGCACGTCGGCCGCGAAGGGGGCGGCGCCCGTCACCTTGAGCGCGCCGTCGAGGCGCGAGACCGGCGCGCCGATCAACCCCTGCTCGCGCTGGATCAGCGGATCGGGCTCGCCACCCGGCTCCCAGCTCTCCGGCCCGAGCGGAACCGCGGTCTTCGCGTCGACCTGAACCGGGTTCCCGACGATGCTCATGCCTCGAGTCCCGTCAGCTCGTCGAGCACCGCGCTCATCGTTCGGCGCGCAAGCTCGACCTTGAACGCGTTGTCGCGCAACGGCGCGGCGGCGGCGAGCTCGGCCTCGGCGGCCGCGCGAAAGCTGTCCGCACTTGCCGGCCTGCCCTTGAGCGCCTCCTCGGCCTTCCACGCGCGCCAGGGCTTCGTCGCGACCCCTCCGAGCGCGAGCCGCACGTCCCGAACGGTGCCGTCCTCCACCTCGAGCGCGGCGGCGACCGAGACGAGCGCGAAGGCGTAGCTCGCGCGGTCGCGCACCTTGCGATAGGTCGAGCGTGCAGCGAACGGCAGCGCGGGCAGCTCGATCGCGGTGATCAGCTCGCCGGGCTCGAGCACCGTCTCGATCTCCGGATGGTCGCCGGGCAGGCGGTGGAGATCGGTCAGCGGCAGCGCACGGTCCCCGTCCGCGCTCCGGAGATGCACGACCGCGTCGAGCGCTGCGAGTGCGACGCACATGTCCGACGGATGCGTCGCGACGCACACGGACGACGCGCCCAGGATCGCGTGGGTGCGGTTCAGGCCGTCGATCGCGTCGCAGCCCTGGCCGGGGTCGCGCTTGTTGCAGCGCGATCCCTGATCGTCGTAGAAGTAGTTGCAGCGGGTTCGCTGGAGCAGGTTGCCGCCGACCGTCGCCATGTTGCGGATCTGCGGCGAGGCGCCGGCGACGATCGCACGGGCCAGCATCGGGTAACGCGTCCTCACCGCCCGGCTCTCCGCCACCGCGGTGTTGCGGGCCGCAGCACCGATCAGGAGGCCGCCGCCCTCCGTCTCCTCCATCGTGCTCGACAGGCCTGTGACATCGACGAGCGCCTCGGGACGCTCGATCGTCTCGCGCATCAGGTCGACCAGGTTCGTGCCGCCGCCGAGATACCTCGAGCCGGCGGCGGCGCCCCGGCGCACCGCATCTTCGGCATCGGCGGCACGGGCATAGCTCATCGGGATCATTCAGCCGCCTCCATCGCATAGGTCTCGCCGATCGCGGCGACGATCCCGTTATGCGCACCGCAACGGCACAGGTTGCCACTCATCCGCTCACGCAGCTCGTCGTGGCTGAGCGCGATCGTCTCCGAAGACAGGTCGCCCGTGACCTGGCTCGGCACACCGCGCTCGACCTCCTCCGCCATCCCCACCGCCGAGCAGATCTGCCCCGGGGTGCAGTAGCCGCATTGCAACCCGTCGTGCTCGATGAACGCCTGCTGCAGAGGATGCAACTCGCCGTTCGCACCGAGTCCCTCGATCGTCGTGACCGAGCATCCTTCGACCTGAACGGCCAAGGCAAGGCACGAGACGATCCGCACGCCGTCGACCAGCACCGTGCAGGCACCGCAAGCCCCCTGGTCACACCCCTTCTTCGTGCCCGTGAGCCCGAGACGCTCCCGAAGCACGTCGAGCAGGCTCTCGCGCGCCTCCAACTCGACCGAGTAGACCTCGCCGTTGACCCGCAAGCCGCTCATCAACAATCAGCTGAGACTACTCGTCAGGGACAAGCCGACCGTAGCGGGCCGGCTCTACCAGGGCCACCTCGCACGTCTCAGGCTACACGGAGTAGGCGATCCGAACCGCGCGGGAGATCCCGGTGGTGATGCACGAGCCACGTCGGTACGGTGTCGAAGTGTGATCCCACGGTTCCTGATCGAGTTGCCGGCCGACGACCCTGAGCGGGCGCGTCACTTCTGGGAGGAGTTGCTGCAGACAACCCTGGAGGACCGCCAACCAGAGGACGGGCGGGGCTGGCAAACCGAGTACGAGGGGATCGTGGTCGGACTCCACGAGCGCGGCACGGGGCCTGGCGACCGCTTCTCGCTCCCCTACTTCCCGGTCTCCGATCTTGCTTCCGCCGTCGCGCGCGTGCGTGCTCTCGGCGGCGAGATCGTCCACCCAGGCGAGCGGTGGGCGATCTGCCGTGACTCCGAGGGCACACCCTTCGCCCTTACCGGCCCACCAGAAGACTGACCAGGCAGATTCCGGGACTCCGACCGGTCGCAGGTGACACGGCGGCGTCGGCTAACGCTTCGCGCTGGAACTACGGCCGCTGCCTTTCGAGCCAGCGGCCGGCTTTGTCGCGTCGATGATCTCCGCGCCGCTCACCGCCTTCGCCAGCGAAGAGGCGGCACGCTTCGCGCTCGCCTTATCGTCGAACGGTCCGCTCTGCAACAGCTTCTCACCAGTCCTGTTCAGCACCACGAAGCGGAACCTGTCACCGCTCGCGCGAATCTCCATCTTCCCGGCCATCGTCGTCCTCCTCGCCCTATCGAAGTTGCATGTCATGGCGGTCGAACGAGACGGTCGCTCCGGCGCTGCCGTCACCCGTACGCGCGGGCTATTGCTTGGCCAGAACCCTCTTACTCGTGATCGCCATGCAGGGATCCTGGTCGGCGAACCGGACGACAGACGCGCCGAAGGACGATAGATGTAGACTCCACGTACATCTGTTCGCTCTTCCGAATTGAGAGGAGGATCGATGGTTCCCGACACCAGTACCTTTGCGGAGCATGTGGATCAATTGATCCATGTGGCAGGCAAGCGTCCGGCCGTATGGGGAAATCCGCTTCTTTCGACGACGCCCACGTCGATGGCGATTCGAGATCTGGCCGAACGCACAGAATTACTCGAAGAGGTCGTCCGAGAGATGGCGCGCGAGCTTCAGAGACTCAAGAACGGCGAATAGTCGCTGGGCCGAGCGGCCTCCCCGGCGTCTGGGCGTGGTAACTGTCGGCCGAATGTCGGATGCGGACCCCGAGGGGAGCGCGGCGCCGAAGCGCGGCGGTGCGACGCGAACCTACGGCGCCGCTCCTCAGGCCCCGGGCATCAGCGCCTCAAGTACCGTTCGCTGTTCATCGCTCTCTCCTTCCGCCGCCCCGGCAAGCCGTCTTCCGAGTCGCGCCAGGTCTGGGCCTGACCGGAAGGAAACATGGGCATGGCAAACGAGGTGCAACTCGACATTTCTCTCCCGTCGTGTCTTGGTGCAGGGCTGGTCGCCCCCAAGGAACGGCGGATCTTCTCAAGCGGCTCTTTGACCGGCGTGTGTCCAGCGTGCGACGAACGACTCACGCTCGGCCGCCGCGGAGTGCTGCCTACACACTCGACGAAAGCACCGGACGTCAGCTTGATTGACCTCGTCGAACGCGAGCAGTGCTAGGTGGCTCAGTTGAACGGCTACGGCGCGTGACGCTTCAGCGCTTCGAGGACAACTCGAGCCCGGCACGATCGATTAGCACTCACCGCCGAGGCTCAGTGATCCGCAGATCGCAAACCTACAACGAGCGGTCAGGGTGATTGTCGTAGGTCTCCTGCACGGGCCGCAGAACTGCGCTCGGACATGGGCATCTTCACGCACCTGACTGGATTCGGCGGCCGGGACATGGCTGTCGATCTCGGCACCGCCAACACATTGGTCTACGTTCGCGGTCGCGGAATCGTGCTCAGCGAGCCGTCGGTGGTTGCGATCGACCAGACAACCGGCGACGTCTACGCGGTTGGGCTCGAGGCGAAGCAGATGCTGGGGCGTACCCCGGGGACGATCAGCGCGATTCGTCCGCTCAAGGACGGCGTGATCGCTGATTTCGACGTTACCGAGCAGATGCTCAGGCACTTCATCCAGAGGGTGAACCAGCAGCGCTTCGCGCATCCGCGCGTCGTCGTCTGCGTCCCCTCGGGGGTGACCGGGGTGGAGAAGCGTGCAGTCGAGGAGGCGACGCTCTCGGCCGGCGCCCGGCAGGCGTACCTGATCGAGGAGCCGATGGCCGCTGCGATCGGCGCCGGGCTTCCCGTTGCCGAGCCGACCGGGAACATGATCGTCGACATCGGCGGCGGCACGACGGAGGTTGCGGTGATCTCGCTCGGTGGGATCGTCGTTTCCCAGTCGCTGCGAGTCGGCGGCGACGAGATGGACGAGGCAATCAGTAACCACATCAAGCGCGAGCACAAGCTGCTGATCGGGCAGCAGACCGCCGAGGAGATCAAGCTCGAGGTCGGATCCGCGCATCCGCTCAAGGAGGAGGCTCAGGCCGAGGTGCGCGGGCGCGACATGCTCACCGGCCTACCGAAGACCATCATTCTCTCGAGCGAGGAGGTTCGCCACGCCCTCGAGGAACCCGTCAGGCAGATCATCGATGCGATCAAGCTGACTCTCGACAAGACGCCGCCCGAACTCTCCGCCGACATCATGGACCGTGGCATCGTGCTCGCCGGCGGCGGTGCGCTACTCCAGGGACTCGTCGATCGGCTGCGCCAGGAGACACACATCCCAACGCACCTGGCCGAATCGCCGCTCACCTGTGTCGCGGTCGGAGCCGGGCGCAGCCTCGAGGAGTTCGAGGCGATTCGCAAGAGCGCTCGTGCCCGTTCTCGCTCCCGCCGCGGCCGCTACCGCTGACTCGAGAAGCTGAGTGGAGTCACGAGCCCGAAGCCGACCGCTCGCGCTGGTGAGCTTGTGCCGCTTCGGGCCCGGGTCGATGCACGTGAGGCTTATGGCGGGACGATGACGGTGCCACTCGCGACGTGACCGGCGCCGGTGGTCGCATCGAGGCAGGGAATGTCGGCGAACGACGCCTGGCAGCCGGCTGCCCCGAGATCCTTGGCGGGTACATAGGCAACCGCCTGGAAATACTGCGTGCGAGGCAGGGCGACGACGTCGAGGTAGACGCCGTCGCCGCCGGTCCTCACGCGGCCGAGTCCGACCAGCTTCGCCGGCGCGTGGCCGCGGCGGAGCCGCACCACCACAGAACCCGCCGGCACGCCATCGACGAGCACGCGGCCGAAGAGGGTGACGAGCACGACACGGACACCGCTTGCCCGGGCCGTCGATGTCGTGGCGGTGAGGTCTACCTGGCCCGCTGGGACGACCGCCACCGCCTGCGCCTCGACCGTGGCGGTCGTATCCAGCTCGCCGGTGCCCGCCGAGAACGGTGTCCAAAACGACCGCCAGATGTAGTTGCCGGCGGCCGTCGGGATGACGAACCGGGTCGACGAAAGGGTGAACGAGTCGACCACGCTGCCGTTCGCCGAGCGGTTGGGGTCAGTCGAGGGGAGATCCGCAGGGCGGAAGCAAGCGACAAGGATGTAGGGGCCGAATGATGCGGTCGTGTCCGTCGCCGCGTCCACGAAGATCGGGAAGCTGAACGTCTGCTTGCCCACGCCGAGCCGGACGACCCACGCAGCCAGGTGCTCGACAGGATCGCAACTCGCGCTCTCGTACGCCACCGCCGCATCGGTCGGGGCGATCGTCCGGATCGACCCACTCCACAACCTTTCCGTATTCGGATCAACGTCGCGCGAGACAACCTTCGCCGTTGCGGTCCCGACCGCAGCGCCAAGCGCCGGCGAGCCCAGCGTGAATCCGGAGGGCACCACGAGCTCGACTCTTCCGGCCGGGTCATCCGCCTGTTGTCTCGACACCGTGATCGACAGCGTCTGACCCCCCGCCGTCGTGATCCTGAGTTGCGGCGTCAATGCGCCCAGGGACGGACCCGCCAGCGCCAGCGCAGACACGATGCAGACGATGATCGTCACGGCACGGCTTCGCCAGGCCGGCTGCCCCCTCAGCCGTTCTGAAACATCGTGTGCGCGCACCTAAATATGCCTTCGGCCGCGAGGGGAACTAACTTGAGTCGTGTCGAAAGGTCTATCGCCGAACGAGGGATCGGCGAATAGCCCGCACCGCCTTCAGGCGACACCGACAACGGTCGACGAGGTCGCGCGCTGACGGGCATGCGGCCAACGCCGCGACACGGCTCAGGAGCGCTTCAGCCGCCGATTTCAGCGAGGACGTTCGCTAGCTCGCCGGGCTCGTAGGGGCGGAACCATTCGCGGGCGAAGAGCTCGCCGGGAATCATCAGTGCATCGCCCGGCTCGGTGGTGACCACCGTACTGTTCCGCTCGGCTCGACGCACGACGCCGGTAACACCGATCGGGATCCACGGCGGGACCGCGATGTCCTGGTAGCCGCCCAGCTGCTCGATCCGAAGCCTGCACCCGAGAGGGATGTAGACGAACGCCGGGGGCGACCCGGCCTCGACGAGCAGCTCGCCCTCTGCGACGACGACCCGCCGGACGTCCTCGAATGCCTTGAGGCGGTCGATCCCGCCGACCCGCATGCCGTGGGTCCCGAGGGCGTCCAAGATCTCGCCGACCTCGTCGCTCCGGGCGTCTACCGGGAGGCCCTCGAGATATCGCGCCCGCTCGGCCGGGGACGCGTTCTCCAGGTCGGCCACCACGTAGATCCGCCCGCGGAGCAGCGGATCCACGCGGACGGCGGCTTCGGCAACGATCTCTGCGAAGGCCGGCTCGTCGGTCGGACGCTCGAGCTCGACCCGCATCGAGCTCGGATCGCGGGCCGGCTGGGCCAGATCGGGTGACGGAGGCCGGACCACGAACGCCCCGAGCACGTCGGCGCCGATGTCGGCGACGACTCGAGCCGTGGCTTCGCACGCTGCCTTAGCCGCAGCGGGGGAGCTGAACCTGCCGCGATGAAACGAGATGCGCAGATCCCCGTTGGGCGTCACCACGGCCTTTCGCACGTTCGCTTCTCCGGCGCCCATCCGACTGTCGAAGCGGAGAAGGAACAGCTGGTCGCCTGCCGAGGTGCGGAGCGAGAAGACCGCCTCACCGGTCTCGACATCGATGAAGATCTCGTAACCAGCTGCCGTTCGCAGAGCCGAGCCACGCTGGCGAAGCGCATCTGCCACGCGCACCAGTCGCACCGCGTCGACGGCGTCGGTCGTGAGCGCCCGGTGCGCGGGATGGGGCGAGTCCATCCAGGCGAACGCGTCGCCACCGGGGTCCGCGTACCACCGTCCGTTCGCGCCGAGCGCGTCCGGCAGGTCGTCGTCCGGGTTCAGGCGCGCTCCGGCGCGCCGGTGCTCCTCGAACTCGACGAGCACCGCTTGCTGCAACACGCTACGGAAGCGCGGGAAGTCGGCATAGAGCGTCGCAGGCACCATCGACTTGCTGTGAGCGAGCGCGAGCGAGGCGAGCTCCCGAAGGACAACGTCGTCCGGGACACGGAAAGGGGCGACAGCACCGACCGAGCAGATCCGCGTGACGACCGGCCCGCCGTAGTCCCGGAGCCGGGCTAGCACGTCGTCCATCGCACCCGAAAACGGCATCTGCGCCGCGTAGATTGCGTGGGCTCGGCGGCCGTCGCGGGTCGGATCGTTCATCCCCACGTCGTGGATGTAGGCGATCAAGACGGCGAGAGCTGCGACGAACTCCCGGCGGTCGACGGGCCGCGCGGGGAGGAGACGGCCGTCGACGACGTCTGCGAGCTCGAGTGTGCCGGCGGCGACGTCACGGGCGTGAACGACCCCGTGATCGCTGAAGAGCGCCGGATGCGTTTCGGGCGCGCCAAGGATCGTACCGTCGACCGAAAACGCCTCCACGGTCGACTTCTCTTCAACGGTATGCCAGAACCGCTCCTCGAGGACCGACCTGATGTCCTCCGGGAGATAGCGATCCATCGAGCCGGCCGCGAGACTGCCCATAAGCGAGTCTACGACGGACCGTTCGCGTCGAAGAGCGCCACGGACTTCGGTGGGTTACGTTCCCGGTTCATGACTGACATCGTGCAGGCGTCGGTTGGATCGCTCGGACTCGTCGAGCGGGTAGCGGCCTTGCACCGCGTCCAGCTGTTCGCCGGCATTCCGGGCCGCGTGCTCGCTGCGGTCGCGGAGGGGGCCGTCGAGAAGCGTCTATCGATTGGAGAGGTGCTCATGGAGGAGGGCGCCGTCGAGGCGCACCTCTATGCGCTCGTCGAAGGCGGCGTCAAGGTGCATCGCGGAGATCGGACGCTTGTCGAGCTCGGTCGGGGCGCAACGGTCGGCGAGCTGGCCGTGTTGGTGCCCGCTCCGCGCGCCGCGTCGGTCACCGCGCTGGAGCCGACGGTCGTCCTGCGGGTCGACAAGACGGTGCTCGACGAGCTACTGGTCGACTGGCCCGAGCTCGCCCACGGCGTGATCGCGGAGCTCGTATCGCGTCTGCGCGCGACGACGGAATTCGCCGACCAGGCGTCGTGAGCAACCCGCCCGAGCGTGGCGTGATCGCCCTGCTGACAGCGCAGGCGCTCGCGTTCGGCGTGATGCTCGCGCTCGTCGTCGTCCCGGCGAACGCGATCTTTCTGGACGCATACGGAGCGAAGTGGCTTCCCGCGACCTACATCGGCATCGCTGTCTTCGGCACCGCCGCGTCCGCGTTCATCGCCCGCGCGGCGCGTCTGACGACACTCGTTCGCGTCGCGACGGTGAGCCTCTTCAGCATCGCCGTCCTCTACCTCGCGTCCTGGCTGATCCTCGTGGCCGGCGGAGTGTGGGTGTCGGCGGCCCTACTGGTGCTGTTCCCGATCGCGCTCCAGATGGGATTCGTATTCATCGGCGGCCAGGCGGGCCGGCTCCTGGACGTGCGGCAGATGAAAGAGCGATTTCCGCGGGTCGTGGGCGGATTCTCGGTCGGGTTTCTCCTCGGCGGCCTCCTCGCTATCCCGCTCCTCGCCCTGCTCGGATCAACGGAGGACTTGTTGCTCGGCACGACAGTTGCACAGCTCGCGTTTCTCGGCCTCCTGCTCGAGACGGAGCGGAGGTTTCCCGAAGTCCGCGCGGCTCCGACCGAGCCCTCGCAGGAAACGGCCCGGCCGTCGGCACGAACACTGTTCGCGTCGGGTCTCGTTCTTCTCCTCCTCGTCTACCAGGTGCTGTCGGCGATGGGGTCGTGGCTGCTCGACTACCTCCTCTTCAACCGTGCGCATGCGCACTACAGCGGGAACGACCTGACCCGGTTCCTGTCCTGGTACACGGCGGTGCTCAACCTCGCGGACATCCTCTTCCTCGCTCTCCTTGCGGGTCCGCTGCTGCGTCGCTTCGGCCTGCGACTCGGACTCGTCCTGAACCCGGCCGTCGTTGCCGCATTCCTTGCGGCGATGGCCGTGGTGGTCGCCGGACCGGGCGCTGCCGCCTTCAGCCTCTTCGTGCTTGCGGCCGTGACCCGCCTCTCCGACATCGTGCTTACCGACGGCACCACCCGCACGTCCGTCAACGCCTCGTTTCAGGTAGTTCCGATCCGGGACCGGCTCGCCGTGCAGGCCGTCGTCGAAGGCATTGGCGTTCCCGTCGCCATCGGCGCCACCGGCGCGGTGTTGCTCCTCATGAACCTGCTCGGTCTCGGGATCGGGGCCGTCATCGTCTTCGGTGCCGTCCTGAGCGTGATCTGGACGGCGAGCGGCGCGGTGATGTACCGGTCGTACACACGCACGCTCGGGGACGAGATGAGCCGCCGGTCGCTCGTCGCGAGCACATACGACGTCGCCGCGGACGACGCCGCGCTGCAAGTGCTGCTCAGGTCCGACGACGCACGTGACGTGCGCCTTGGCCTCGACCTGCTGCCCGGAATCGCGTCGCCGACTTCCGGCGAAGCGCTCCGGCAGGCGTCGGAGCACGCGGATCCCGAGGTGCGCCTGCGGGCACTCGTCCAACTCGCCGCGGGCGGGGACGCCGGGGCCGCCGCGGAGGCGGCAGCGCTAGCGACCGACCTCGCCCACTCCGCCGACCCTGCCGAGCGGCGCGCGGCGGCGTCCGCCCTCGGCCCGCGCCGGATCGTCGACGCCGGCCAAGGTCTCCTCGTCGGCCTGCTCGACGACCCGGATCCGATCGTCCGGGCAGCGGCGCTTGACGCCGTGGTGCCCGCGGATGCTCGAGAGCAGGAAGTCGTCCGTCGGGTCGTTGCAGCCCTCGAGGAGCCGCGCACGGCGGGCAGCGCGACCGCGGCGGTCAGGCGGCTCGGCGACTCAGCCCTCCCTCTCCTGGCGGCAGCGCTCGCCCGCGACGGAGCGTCGAGGCGCCCGCCTCTGGTGCGCGCAGCCGCCAATGCGGCGACGGAGCACGGCTTCGCTGTCATCGAGCCCGCGCTGCGCGACCGCGACCGCGTGGTCGTGCTCGCGGCGCTCGACGCGCTGGATGCGGCCAAGGGCGTCGGCGTCGTACCGGCGGACATCCTCGACGCGGTGTTCGACGACGCAGCCGCGCACGCCTCCCGCGCTCTCGCTGCGCGCGTGTCGCTCGCCGCTTCCGACGGGTCTCTGCGAAGGGCGCTGGAGGACGAGAGTGACCTCGCACGGCGACTCGTCATCGCCGTGCTCGCACTTCGCCACGGCGATCGAGTGCGGGACGCCGTTCGGACTGTGGACCGCGCCGACGGCCAGCGCCGCGCGCTCGGAGTTGAGGCGCTTGACGTGATCATCTCCCGTGAGGAGGCCGCGATCGCCATCCCGCTCGTTCGCCGCGAACTGACACTTGACGAGCAGGCGGCTGCGCTGCGGCACGTCGAACCGTCTGTTCGCGGCCCGGAAGAGTGGATAGCGGATATGGCGGACGATCCGGATGGCGTCTGGCGCTCCTCATGGCTGGCCCTCTGTGCGCGCTACGCGTCGGGACGCTAGATGAGTAGTTCAGTCGCGGCCAGGCGGTCGGGCGCGACTCAGCGCCTCCGCGAGCTCGTCCGGACGTACCGGTTTCGCGAGGTAGTCGTCCATCCCGGCTGCGAAGCACGCTTCGCGGTCCTCGATCATGGCGTTCGCCGTCATCGCAATGATGCGGGGACGGGTCTCGCCTGGCCAGCGCGCGCAGATGCGGCGCGTGGCATCGAGACCGTCCATCTCGGGCATTTGCACGTCCATCAGCACGACGTCGTAGGGCTGCCTCTCGAGAGCCTCGAGCGCTTCGAGCCCGTTCGCCGCGACGTCGGCGCGGTAGCCCAGCTTGTCGAGAATCCGGAGTGCGACCTTCTGGTTCACGGCGTTGTCCTCCGCGAGGAGGATCCGCAACGACGAGGTCCCGGGCATCATGTCGCCGATCTCGGCCTCGGCGGCTGTCGGCTCCTTTGCGGGCTCCGATGAGTACGCTCAGCAGCGCGTTGTAGAGCTGCGAGGCCTTGACCGGTTTCGTGAGCTGGGCGCTGAACTCTTGGGCAGAGCGAGCCTGCGGGAGTCCCGCGAGCGAAGTGAGGAGCACGAGGGGAAGCTCCCGCTCGTCCCGAAGACGCCGGATCTGACGTGCGAGCTCCAACCCATCCATCTCGGGCATCAACATGTCAAGGGCGGCGACGTCGAACTGCTCGCCGTTCTCGATGAGCGCGAGGGCCTCGGAGGGAAGCTCGACTGCCACAGGATCCATTCCCCACGATCGCGTCTGCCGGCTCACGATTTCGCGGTTGGTGGCGTTGTCGTCCACGACGAGGATCCGCTTGGCAGCGAGCTTCGAAGCGTCATCGTCGGGGTCGATCCGCGGCTGGATCTTCGCATCGGAGCTGGTCAACTCGATGTGGAACGTCGACCCCTTCCCCACCTCGCTCTCCACCCACATCGTTCCGCCCATCAGCTCGACGATGCGCTTTGAGATCACCAGACCGAGCCCGGTACCGCCGTAGCGGCGCGAGGTCGATGCGTCGACCTGGCTGAAGGACTCGAAAAGCCGGTCCATCCGATCCTGGGGAATCCCAATGCCGGTGTCTCGGACGCCGAGGTGTAGACGATGCTTTCCGCGGCCGGCCAGTTCAGCGTCGACGTGGACGATCACCTCCCCGCTCTCCGTGAACTTCACCGCGTTCGAGAGCAGGTTGAGGAGCACCTGCCGTAACCGGGTCGCATCGCCCACGATCCCGGCCGGCACGTCCTCGCCGACGAGACAGCCCAGCTCGACGTGCTTCTCCGATGCACGCGGAGCGACGATGTCGAGCGCACCTTCGACGCATTCGCGGAGATCGAACGGCACTCGCTCCAGTTCGAGCTTGCCGGCCTCGATCTTCGAGAAGTCGAGGATGTCGTCGATCACACGGAGAAGCGCATCTCCGCTCGACCGGACGATCTCGGCGAACTCTCGCTGCTCCGCCGTCAGGTCCGTCCCGAGCAGCAGGCCGGTCATCCCGATGACGGCGTTCATCGGCGTCCGGATCTCGTGGCTCATCGTGGCGAGGAAGGCGCTCTTCGCGCGTGTTGCCGCCTCTGCCTCTTCGCGCGCCCGCTGGAGCTCGGAGAGGTAGCGCGCTTTGTCGATCGCCGTCGCCGCGAACGCGGCAAAAGCCTCCGCCATCCTCGCGTGCCCGGCGGTGTAGAAGTCAGGCTCGAAGCTATCGAAGGTCAGCATCCCGATCAGCCGGTCCCCGACGAGCAAGGGTACGGCCATCCAGCTCTTGATGTGCCCCTCCCCGAAGGAATCGACGAAGTGCGCGAACCGCGCGGCGACGTCGGGGACGATCAGGGTCTCGTGCCGCTCGACCAGCTCGCGGGCAGGATCCTCGGGCCCCCGCCAGTCGTAGCGGACCCCGATCACCTCGTCGAGGTTCGGGTAGCCGTAGCCTCCGACGATCAACAGCTCGTCGCCGTCGAACTGCTGGACGCTCGCCCCTTCGTACGGAACCACCTTCCGCAGCTCCGCCAGGATCAGATCGAACACCTGCGGCACCCCCAGCGTGCTACCAAGCGAATGGGCCGCCGCGTGCAGCGTTTCGGCCTGTTCCCGGGCGGCCCGCTCGGTCTCGAGCAGACGGGCATTCTCGATCGCGATCGCCGCCTGCGCGGCGAACGCCGTCGCGAGCTCGGCAAGCTCCTCGTTGTAGAAATCGGGGTCGAACTTGTCGATGCTGATCACGCCGATCACGCGCTCGCCGATGATCATCGGCGCGCAGATCCATCCATGAATACGGCCGCCGCCGTGAAGCTGACTCGCAAAATACGGGTGCTGCGACACGTCGGCGAACACCTGAGGCCGCTTCGACCGTAGGACCTCCGTCGCAGGATTGCCCTTGTCATCAACGTCGAAGCCGATTCCGAGCAGGCTCTCGAGGTCGTCGAAGCCGCGGCCGCCTACGATCACCAGGCGGTTGCTCTGGATCACCTGCACCGAACAGCTGTCGTAGGGCACGACCCGCTGCAGCTCGCCGATGATCGTTTCGATCGTGTCCTCGAGACTGAACGTCTTGCCGAGGACCTGCGTGACTGTCAAGAGGGTCTCGGCCCGCTCGCGCGCGCGCTGCAGCTCGTCGAGGTAGCGGGCCTTGTCGATCGCGGTCGCGGCGAACGTAGCGAAGGTCTCCGCCGTCCTCGCGTGCTCGGCGGTGTAGAAGTCCGGCTCGAAGCTATCGAAGGTAAGCATCCCGATCAACCGGTCGCGGACCAGCAACGGAACGGCCATCCAGCTCTTGATCATCCCTTCGCCGAAGGGATCCTTGAATTGAGAGAACTGCGCAGAGACGTCCGGCACGAGGAGCGTCTCGTGCCGCTCTACCAGGGCGCGGGCGGGATCGTCCGGACCTCCAAACTGGTAGCGAACGCCGATCATCTGCTCGAGGTTTGGGTAGCCGTGGCCACCGACGATCTCAAGCTCGTTCCCAACGATCCGCTGGACGCTCGCGCTCTGGTAGGGCACCACCTTGCGCAGCTCCGCCAGGATCAGATCGAATACCTCGGACACGCCCAGCGTGCTACCCAGCGAATGCGCCGCCGCACGGAGCGTCTCAGCCTGCTCCCGCGCGGCGCGCTCGGTTTCGAGCAAACGCGCATTTTCGATCGCGATCGCCGCCTGCGCAGCGAACGCCGTCGCGAGCTCCGCAAGCTCCTCGTTGTAGAAATCGGGCTCGAACTTGTCGACGCTGATCACGCCGATCACGCGTTCCCCAATGATCATCGGCGCACAGATCCAGCCCCGAATCCGCCCGGCCTCTGCCGCACCCGCAAAGGCCGGGTGCTGCGATACGTCGGCGAAGACCTGTGTTCGCTTCGACTGGACGACGCGGCTGCCGGGGTCGGTTGCATCGTCGAGGTCGAAGCCCGATCCGAGGAGAGCCTCCAGATCGTCGAAACCGCGCCCACCGACGATCACCCGCCGGTTTCCCTGGATCACCTGAACCGAGCAGCTGTCGTAGGGCACGACCCGCTGCAGCTCGTCGAGAATCGCCTCGATCGCATCGTGCAGGGAGAGCGTCTTGCCGATGACCTGCGTAACGGTCAAGAGGGTCTCGGCCTGCTCGCGGGCGCGCTGGAGCTCGCTGATGTCGTGGTAGATGCCGAGGAAGCCGGCATGCTCGCCGCCCATCATGATGGGGACGAGCATCAGCTCGACGTCCACCCCTGTACCGTCCTTTCGTGTGCGGCGGGTGGCCCGCTGCGCACGCCCCGTGGTCATCGCCTCGCGTGTGATCTCGCGTCCCTCTTCGCGACCGCTGTCGCCGAAGACCAGGTCGTCGATGGGACGGCCGAGTGTCTCTTCGGCGGCATAGCCGAAGAGCGCAGCTGCCGCCGGGTTCCAGTCGGTAACCCGCTCGTCGCGGTCCATGACGATCACGGCCACCGGGATGACCTCGACGAGCGACTCGAAGTATTGGCGCTGCCGCTCCACCTCGTCGAAGAGACGCGCGTTCTGGATCGCGGCGCCGACGTTGGCCGCGATCGTCGCGAGGAGACGAGCGTCCGCCTCTTCGAACAGGCCCTCCTGCTGGGTGCTCTGAACGCAGATGACGCCAATCGCAGCGTCGCCCACGAGGATTGGCACGCCGAGGTACGAGCGTGACGGCGTGCCGAGCCGCGTCTTCGCGAGCTCGTCGAACTCCTGGGACCGGTTGAGCAGCAGCGGCACGCGCGACTCGATGATCTGCGACGTCAACCCGCTGCCGTACTCCAGCGGCGGTTGGGGCCGCCGTTCTCCGGCCTCGGAGTAGTACGGGAAGTCGATGCGACGGGCAGCCCGATCCAGCAGTGCGATGTACGCGATGTCGGCCGCGCGGCGCGCCTCGAAGGTCTCCCTCACCCGATCCCCGACGAGCTCGATGAGCGCATCGAGCTCGAGATGCTCGGCGAGAGCCTGACCCACGCTGTTCACGGTCGCAAGCTCGGCGACGCGCTGTCGCGTCTCGTGGATCAGCTGTGCGTTCTCCAGCGCGACACCGAGGCTGCCGGCGATCGTCGCCAGCAGCTTCTGGTCGGACGCGCTGAAGGCGTGCTCGCGGTCGAGGTTCTGGATCGAGATCACCCCTCGGGCGCGGCCGCCGACCACGAGCGGCTGGAAGATGGCCGAGCCGTTCGAGGGCTCCCCGACGACGACTTCCGGGTTGCCATACTTGACGATCGCGGCGTCTATGTTCTCGAGGATCGCAAGCGGCTCGCGCGTCTCCATCACGTGCTTGCGGAAACCGATCACCGGGAAGGTCACATTGGGGAAGTGGACGCCGCGCTCGATCTGGTACACGAAGCGCATCACGGCGGCATCCTCGTCATGGACTGCAATGTCGACGACCTGGGCGTCGAAGACCGCGCGAAGCTTCTCACCGACAAGGTCGTAGATCGCCTGCTGGTCTAGCTGGCCGGCGATCGACTCCTGGACACTGTTGATGAGCGCGAGCTCGGCGTTGCGCTGGGCGAGCTCAGTGGCGAGGTCGCCGTCCGTCATCCGTGCCTCGGGCATGACGTCGAGCCCATTCAGGCTCGACCATCGCGCCACGCGAGCAGTTCGGCGCAGACGCGATGCCACTCGTCTTCGATCTCCTCGACGCGAGGCAGCACGGACTCGAGATCGCCAGATTCAGCTGCGGCCTCGGCCGCCCGACAGAGCGATGCAAGCTCTCTGGCTCCGAACGTCAGGCTGTTGCCCTTCAGTGTGTGCGCCGCGCGCCGCGCGCCGATTGCGTCGCCGGAGGTCGCGGCATCGCGTAGCGACTCGAGCTGGGTCGGGGCATCCCGGACGAACTCGTCGACGAGCTCTGCGAGGAATTCCGGATCGTCGCCGACGCTCTCGCGCAACTCGCCGAGAACGGCGACGTCGACTGCGCTTCGAAGCTCCGCCATCTCCGGGCCGAGCCTAACGCCTTCCGTTTGCCTTGCCAAGCGACGTTCCAAAGGTTGACCCCGTCACTGCGGCCCGTCACGATCGACTGCAGTGGCCGCGACGATCCTCATCGCCGACGACGACGGACTCAGCCGGAAGCTGCTCCGACGTCTCCTCGAGCAGGACGGCTATCTGGTGCGCGCAGCGGCAAATGGGATCGAGGCGCTCGAGCTGTTCACCGAGGAGGTCATCGACCTCGTGCTGCTCGACATCGTGATGCCGGGACTCGACGGGATCTCTGTCCTCGAGCGCCTCAAGGCCACACCGGACGCAAATCACGTGCCGGTGATCATGATCTCCGCCGTCGACGACACGGAGAGCGTCGTTCGGTGCATCGAAATCGGCGCCGACGACTACCTCTCCAAGCCGTTCAACCCCGTCATCCTCCGCGCGAGGATCAACGCCGGTCTCGCCAAGAAGCGCCTCCGCGATCTCGAGCGGTCACGGGTTCACGACGTGTTCTGCCGGTTTCTCCCCGAGCACGTCGTCGACGACGTGCTCGAGCGGACGGATGACGACCTGCGCCTCGGCGGCGTCCGCACCGTGGGGACCGTGATGTTCACCGACCTCCGCGGGTTCACGGCGTTCTCGGAGAACCGGTCGCCTGAGCTCGTGATCGACGCGCTCAACCGCTACTTCGACGAGACGAGCGACGCGATCCTCGACCACGGGGGGACGCTCGTCGCGTACCGGGGCGACGGGTTTCTCGCGGCGTTCGGCGCGCCGATCGAGGTCGATGACCACGCCGATCGTGCTCTCGCCACCGCCCGCGAGATGGTCGACGTACGACTCCCGCGCTTCAACGAGTGGCTACGCTCGAACGGGCTCGGCGAGGCGGTATCCATGGGTGTCGGCTTGAACAGCGGACCGTTCATGTCCGGGAACGTCGGCTCGCTCCGCCGGCTCGAGTACACCGTGCACGGAGACACTGTCAACACCGCCTCGCGCATCGAGGGACTGACGAAGACGCTCGCCGGCCCGATCCTCTTCTCCGAATCGACGCGTGCGGCGCTCCTCCATCCACCCGGCGACCTGCGTTCAGTCGGGGAGGTCGAAGTGCGCGGACGGCAGTCAGCCGTCACGTTGTGGACAGTCGACCCGACGACGAGCAAGGCTGACGGGGCTTCAAAGCCATCTCCAGGGGCCGCCAAGCTGTGATCACGGCTCGCGAAGTCGGCCGCCTCGACCACCGGTACTAGAGCTCGATGCCTTTTTCGCCCAGCTCCGCCAGGGCAGAGTCGCTCTTGATCAGATGCGCGGCGTTCTGGCTGCGCAGAACCGGGTCGGCCTTCATGAACTGCACGTCGCTGTATGCGACCACGTCGAAGCGATTACCCCATGGATCGCCGACGTTGTTGCCGCGGATGTCGGCACCGCGCTCGCGGGCCACCGCGATCACTTCGGCCACGTCGTCGACGACGAGACCGAAGTGTCGCTGCTCGCTCCGCGGCTCGACCTTGTACTCGAAGAGGCCGATGAACTGGTCTCCGAGGTCGATGAAGGCCATTCCGCGCGACCGGCTGCGCAAGTGCAGATCCGGGAAGAGCGCTCGCCAGAAGTCGATCGCCTCATCGAGACTGCCAACGTCGAGCGCGACATGATTGATCCCCAATGCGCGCGCCATAGCCCCTTTCAACGTTGCGCCCGCTTCGCTATTCCGGACGAGAGAGATCGTTCCGGAGCGAGCCCAGAAGATGCCGGACGATCGCTCCCGGTCGTTGACCCGGTCGAACTCCCGACCATCAGCTTGAAAGGCCATCGAGCTCCGCCCGGATGAGCGCGACAGCCTGCTCGACAAGCCCACGGTTGGCCGGAGTGTTCAGCCAGGCCGATGCACCGGAAGGGTGCGGTAGCGGCACGGCGACAGCCCCGCTCTCGAGCTCGTAGCGGCCGCCGACGGCTTCGGTCACCGACTTGACGCCGAGGAGGGCTCGCGCGGCGAGTCCCCC
The DNA here is from genome assembly GCA_963735535.1 of uncultured Actinomycetota bacterium. Classification (GTDB taxonomy): domain Bacteria; phylum Actinomycetota; class Thermoleophilia; order Gaiellales; family Gaiellaceae; genus PALSA-600. The sequence goes on from CAVTLL010000013.1 coordinate 38,242, forward strand.
AACGGTCACGATCAAGCGGGGTCGCACGATCGCCAGCTCCTGGTCGCGCCAGAACCGGCACAGTCGCTGCTCTTCGGAGGTGGGGGTCCGGTCGCCGCGGCCGGCGGCGGGCTTGCCCGGGAAGCACCGCGTAACTGACGCGCAATAGAACGTGGCGTAGAACGTCTCCTCGTCGAGCTCGAGCCAACGGCGAAGGGTCCGGCCTGCCCGGCCCCGCCAGGGCCGCCGCTCATCGCCCTCGACGAATCCCGGTGCCTGCCCGAACAGATAGGCGCGCTGGCCCGAGACCGGCGCGAGCACCGGCCATGATTCGAGCGGGTAGCCCGCCTCGACACATGCGCGGCAGACCCTGAGGTCGCGCTCGAGGGCGGCGAGCGAAGCGTAGGACGAACGCCGACGAGTCACCGCAGGAGAATTGCACCAGGCCGCTCAGCATGCCGGGGGTAGGCGAGCGTTTCCGAGTCCCTTCTCTCGGGTAGCAGCGGTTCAGACACAGAAGGTCAGACACAGAAAGGAGTCTGTCGTGAAGGCGAAGCTGACTGCATATGCGCTTGTGGTAATCGCCGCGCTTGCGGCGGCGGGCTCGGCCTACGCAGGTCGGGAAGGTAGTTCGGTTGGCGCTCTCAAGCTCTGCACGTTCGTGTCAGCGAACGACAACAACTCGACCCCGACCGACAACGTGAAGATTCAGGTTGTCGGCGGCAAAGGCCACATTGGAACAGTGAACATTCAGGGTGTGGGCCTGAACGCAACTGCCCACTTCACGTTGTCCAAGGCAGGCATTGCGATCACTCCGTTCGCGGTAACAAATCCCGGAGCGGCAACAATCACAGTGAAACTGGCTCGAATGCCCGCGAAGACGCGGACGCTGCACGTGATGTTGAGCTCGGCGGCGACCGGAACAGGGGCCGCAGGATGCACGCCCCATTAACGCGCTACGGGCGGGCGGCCCTGATCTAAGCGGAGGCGAACCGTCTCAGCCGCCGGGAGCGGCGGACGCATCGACGCAGCCAGGATCGCCCCGAGCGGGGCAAGGTTGACTCGGCCGCGACATGAGGGCGCCGCCGTTGACTTCTGAGGTAAGGGTAAGAGCCGGCCAATCGTAATACCCTCGCCCAGCGGCAGCATCGTCAGCGGAGCGGGTGAGTCAAGGGGCGACTCAAGGCCGGGCGCGGTAGTGGAGATAAACGGTGCCGTTGCGGAACCGCCGCTCATCGAGCAGCTCGAGGGCCATACGGACGCTCGCATCGGGGAGTGCGCGCTTGCCTCCTCCGACGACGACCGGCATCAGGAAGAGCTGGTACTCGTCCACAAGCCGGGCCTCGATCGCCCGGGCCGCGAGCTCGGCACCCCCCACCGCGAGGTCACGATCGGCCGTCGCCTTCAGCCGCCGGACGGCTTCCGGGTCGAAGTCGCGCTCGATCCGTGTCCTGGCGCTGGTGACAAACTCCAGCGTCGTCGAATAGACGATCTTGTCGGCCGCCTGCCAGATACCCCTGAAGTCGTGCCCGGCCGAAGGCTGGTCGCCAACGTTCGGAGGGCTCTCCCAGAAGACCATCGTCTCGTACATCCGCCGCCCGTACAGGTATGTGCCGACCGGCCGCTCGAGCTCGTTCACGAACGCGTGGACCTCCTCGTCCGGCGCCGCCCAGTCGAACCTGCCGTCCGTGTCCTCGACGTACCCGTCGAGGGACGCGATGACGGAGTAGATGAGATTGGCCATGTCCCTCCCCTCAGACGGACCGGATCGCGATCGTGCTAGCAGACCTGACTGCTCACGCCCTCGAAGGGCTAGAGCCCGAGCCGCGTCTTGCGGCGGATGCCGAGCTTGCGCTGGGTCGCGAGGTCCTTCTCGCCGTCCTTGCGAGCCGCCCAGAAGAACAGACGGAAGAACACTACGACGATCGCCACCGACACGATTCCCGAGATCGCATACGCGAGGATGTCCATGTCTTCATTGTGCCCGTGGGAGGGTCGCTCTCGCCGACCCGTCTCGGCGCGGCGCGTGACCCGCAACGGCCGAGTCGGTCGGAACGTTTGCCCTCGGCCCGCGATGGCAACACAATCGGCATGGCTCCGCGCCCGCTCTGGTCAGGGATCATCTCGTTCGGGCTTGTCAGCGTCCCGGTCAAGGTGTACCCGGCAATCTCCGAGCACAAGCTGCAGTTCCACCTGATCCACGAGCCCGACGCAAGCCCGATCGGGTACCAGAAGATCTGCAAGCTCGAGGGAAAGCCGGTGGACGACGACGACGTCGTCAAGGCGTTCGAGCTGCGCAAGGGGGAGCTCGTGAAGATGACCGACGAGGACTTCGAGCTCGCCCGCGCCTCGAGCACAGACCGCACGATCGAGATCACCGACTTCGTCCCGCGCGAGGACATCGACCCGCTGTTCTTCGCGAAGCCGTACTACGTCGGCCCGGGCAACGGCGGCGACCACGTGTATGCCCTGCTCGCGAAGGCGATGCAGGAGTCCGGCCTCGCGGCCGTCGTCACGTTCGTAATGCGCGACCGTCAGCATCTGGGCGCGCTTCGCGTGCACGAGGGCGTGCTCGTGCTCGAGCAGCTCCACTTCGCCGACGAGCTGCGACCGCTCGATGGGATCGCGCCCACGAATCAGCGGGTCTCGAAGCAGGAGCTCGACATGGCGGCAAAGCTCATCCAGTCCTACACGGCGAAGTGGAAGCCCGAGAAGTACAAGGACACCTATCGCGAGGAGCTGTGCGCCCTGATCAAGGCCAAGCGGGCGGGGAAGACTCCGGAGCTGCCCGAGCCCGAATACGAGGAGCCGACCGACCTGATGGAGGCGCTCCGCCGGAGCGTCCGTGCGTCGAGCCCGGCGCCACCCCGTCGTCGTTCGACGCCGAAGCGAGACTCTCCGAGGGCCACCCGCTCGCGCAAGCCCACCGCGCGGTAGCTTCGCGCGATGCCGCGAGGCGCGCCGACCAACGCCGAGCTCGCCGCTGCCCTCCACGAGTACGCCGCGCTCCTCGAGCTTGCCGGCGCCCAGAGTTACGCCGCTCGCGCCTTCAGGCGGGGCGCCGACCTGATCGCAGCGACACCGGTACCCGTCGCCGATCTCGTCCGGAGCGGCCGAGCGCGGGAGCTGCGCGGGATCGGGCCCGGTATCGAAGCACGGCTCCGCGAGCTCGTCCAGACGGGGCGGCTCGCCGAGTTGGAGGAGCTGCGCCGGGAGACCTCACCCGAGCTCGCCGCACTCGGCCGACTGCTCGGCTTCGGCGCCCGCCGAGGCACACAGATCGGCGCCACCCTCGGGATCCAGACCGCCGCCGAGCTGCGCGAGGCGGCCGCGGGCGGGCGCCTGAGAGAGGTTCCCGGCATCGGGCCACGAACGGAGGCGACAATCCGCGCCGCCCTTGACCGCGAGCGTCCCGAGCCGGCGCGGGCGATGCGGCTCGACCAGGCGCTCGCGCTGTCGGGGCGCATCGCCGAGTCGCTCGGCGGGATCCCGGCAGGCGACGCCCGCCGCTACCGAGACACGCCGAAGCGCCTCGCCGTCGTCGTCCCGACCCGGGATCCCGCCGACGCGCGGGCCCGCTTCGCGGCGCACCCCGACATCGTCGCCGTGCTCGAGCCCGACCTCGGCATGTCAGCCGACGGCTTTCCGATCCAGCTCCACACCGCACCGCCGGAACGCCTCGGAGCCGCGCTCGTCGAGGCGACCGGATCGCCGGAGTACGTCGCGTCGCTCGGCTCGCTCCCGGACGCGCCAGACGAGGCGGGCGTATTCCGCCTTCTCGGGCTGCCGTACCCGCCGCCTGAGCTGCGCGAGCTACCGGCGACCGCGGTACCCGACGACCTCCTCGCCCTCGAGCGGATCCGTGGTGACCTGCACTGCCACACGACTGCGTCCGACGGTCGCGCGACCGTCCGTGAGATGGCCGAGGCGGCGCGCTCGCTTGGCTACGAGTACCTCGCAATCTGCGACCACACCCGCGCAGTGCGGGTCGTGCCGGGTCTCGACGGCGACGATCTGCGCCGGCAGGCGGAGGAGATCGCCTCGGTGAACGAGGCGCTCGCCCCTTTCCGCGTCCTCCGCGGAATCGAATGCGACATCGTGGGCGACGGCGCGCTCGACCTCCCCGACGACGTCCTCGCGGAGCTCGACTGGGTCCAGCTCTCGCTGCACGCCGGCCAGCGGACGCCGCAGCGGGAGCTGACCGCGCGAGTCGTGCACGCAATGCAGCATCCGGCGGTCCGCTGTCTCAGTCACCCCACGGGGCGCCTGATCGGGCATCGGCCCGAGAACGCACTCGACCTCGAGCGCACCTTCGAGGCGGCCCTCGAGACAGGCGTCGCACTCGAGGTCAACGGTTTGCCCGCCCGGCTCGACCTGAGCGGCGACCACGTCCGCGAGGCGATCGCCGCCGGCGTCCGGATCGCCTGCTCGACCGACGCCCACTCCACCCGCGGCCTCGAGAACATGCCGCTCTCGGTGCACACGGCCCGTCGCGGCGGGGCGACCGTGGACGACGTCGTCAACACGCTTCCGCTCAGCCGGCTCCTCGGGTCACGAAGCTGACTGCGCTTCCGCGGGAGCCGGCTCTCTCACCCGCTGCTCGCTGCCGAGGAGAAGCTTCGAGACGAGATAGATCAATTCATTCCGGCCCCGTGGCCAAAGGGACCGAACCGACAGCTGATGACCGGAGGCTGATTCTCTCGGTTCAAGCGGCAGCGCGCTGCTGCTCGCTCACCGGGAGCCGAACCGGCTCGGAACGATTCCGGTCGGCGAGCCGCTCGACCAGGTAGGCCCCCAGGCAGCCGCCGCCGAATGCGAACGCCGCCCACGCCGCTCCGTGTCGCGTCTCACCCAGAGCTGCATCGAGCGAGAGCGGCCCCGGTCCCGTCTCGGCGAGGCCGAGCGCGGTCGCGATCAGCACGACCGGGTACTCGAAGCCGCCCTTCGGGTTCCACGGACCCTTGTCGCGGTGGACATACCGGATCGCCGTCAGCATCGTCCCGGTTACAAGCATCGCACCGAGAGGCGTCTCGAGTCCCGCGGCGAGCATGGCACCTCCCCCGGTTTCGGCGAGGCCGGCCGCGACTGCATTTCGCCGGCCGGGGCGCAGACCGACCTTCTCGAATCCTTTCGCAGTGCCGTCGATCCCCTCGCCGCCGAACCAGCCGAACAGCTTCTGCGTCCCGTGGCCGACCAGGAAGCCGCCGGCCGAGAGTCTCGTGAACAGCCGCCAAATGCTCATCGCTTCTCCTTTCTGTTGCTGGCGTTTGGTTCTGCCACCGCACGCGGCCCAACGAAACATGTTTTTCACGGGCGCAGACGGCGACTCATCTCGTCGTCCTCGTTCAAGCGCGCAGCTCGGCGGTCGTGGCGACCCACCGTGCGCCGCCGCTGTTCGGACGTTGTGCCGTCTCAGGTGCCGACAACGGAGGCACCTGTCTTTCGATCCATCGCCTTTGGCCCTCACCCCGAGTGGAACGTCGCGTCCTCGAGATCGTCGCTGTCGTACCGATCTCGATCGCGCGGCCGTCGAACTCGAGCGTCGCGAATTGAATCCGGCCCTCGTCGAATGAGCGGACGAGCAGTTCGAGCATCTCGGCGACCATGCGCTCGCTCTCGCCTCGGTCTGCACCACGACCTGCCAGCGGTTTCGTTCGTCCTCGACGAACCGGGCAGAGAGCCTCGGCCGCGCGATGACCTCGCGCATGATGTTCGCTGCGCCCGCAGGGTCGGAATGAATCCGGAGGATCTCGCCCCCGAGCAGCGCGAGTTCCGGATCGCCTCGACGAGCGCCCGCTTCCCGAGGTCACCACGGTCTTGGTTAGCCGCCTCCTGCGCATCGTCGATGCGCCGTTCGACAGGGTCGACCTGACGTCCTGATGCCATCATTCAGCCTCCGTTCGCTCTGGACGAGCTTCCGATACCCGCTTCTCCCGCGGGCCATGCGGCCTTTGCATTGCCCTGTCCGCGATGCCGCGGCGCTCCGGCCCGCGACGAAACGCGAAGCGGCAGATCAGCGGACGACTAGGCGCGTGATGGGAACATCGAACCTGTCAGCCGCCGCTTCACCGGCACCCGTCTCGAGCCAACTCGCGTCATCCGCGGATCTCGTGACCAGAACGGGGGTCGAGGAGAGATCTCGTCTGCGAGCGTTCGCAGCGGATCGGTATTGCGAACTCGGCTCTCCGCCCCTCTAGCTCTCTGCATGCCGTTCGGCGATGCAGATGCGGGCCCAGTGGTCGACACGTTCGAGCAACCGCTCCTCGAGCCTGGCCCGTGCGTCCGTGCCCATCGGGACGACGGTCTCCGCACATTCGATCCGAACCTGATGCGACGAGGCCTCCGCCGCCTTGCCGATCTCGTGGCGCTCCTCGGAGAGAATCGTGACAGCCTCGACCTCGTCGAGTAGCCATTGCGCGAGCCGATCGATTTCGGCCGAAGTAACTGGGCGGCCGGCGAAGATTCCGAAGTTCACACAGATCTCGATCGCCGGCACCACATGTTCGCGGGTCGCGAACGCCAGGATCGGCTCCGCGTTTGCGCGATCCTCGCTCGTTCCTACGGAAATGAGCTCAGCCACGAGCCCAAGGCCGCTTCATGCGCGTATCCGATGTGCGACGCGACGAGCCGTCTCCGGCACGCGACCGCTTTCCCTGCGCGATTTGCGCCAACGCGAGACCCGGCTGAACACCGCACGCAAGACCTTGCGACCGTTCCGAGACTTCGCGAGTCGCCAGCCCGTCGTGAGCCCGAGCAGAATCAACCGACGGCGGGCCCGTGTCTTCAATGCCTTCCAGATAGTCGTCATGTCATCGTGGTACCCGTCTCGTGCAAGTTCTAGACGCCACCGTCCCGGCTGCACCGTCGCGCTCGAGGAACGCGAAGACGCTCGCGATCTGGAACCACTGGACGTGCTCGAAGACGACGCCGGCGTGCGCCAGTCAGTCGGTGACCTCGAAGACCGGAAGTGTGAGATTCGCGAACCGCGGGAACCTCAAGGAGGGATCAGCGTCCGCGGCAGCGGCGCGCTTCTGAAGCAATCGACCCAGGAAGGGCGAATGACAATGATGAGCAAGCTCCTCAAACCCCCGTCTCGAATGACGTCGAGAGACCAGCTCGCTGGGCTCGCAGACACGAAGTGGCGGAACCTGGCCAAGTCGGTCGAGGAGGGCCTCGGCAACGCGAGGGCTGCGCTCGGGGACCCAGGCATGCAGGCAGAGACCAGAGCGTTGCTTTCGGAGTTGGCGAGTGCGTTTCAGCGCACTCGCGAGATCGGCCTGACGAGGGCATTCGACGACAAGCTCGTCGCGAGGCGGCTGTCGACGGCTTCACGTCATGCCTCCCACGCTCTTGACGCCGCGCGCGGACGTCGTCGCCGCCGAAACACCTGGTGGCGGACGCTCGCAGTGACGGGCGGCGTCGCGCTCACAGTTGGTTCGGGTTATGCCGCGTGGAAGATGCAGTCGAAGAACGAGTCGCCGCGTTGAGCTGGTATGCGTTTTTCAGGTCGCGGACTGCCCGGGCCTCGAGCCTGCACGTGACGAAATAACGTCGCGCGCGCTCAGTGCCTTGCGCGCGATCGCGTTGCCGCCCTTGCGCCCGGCGGCCTTCTTCTGAGCGGTCGTCCCACCCTGGGGGGGATTGCGGCCCGACCCTGAGCATTCACCGCCGTGCCGTGACGCGTCGGGGGAGCTTGCGATCTTGGCTGCCCGTTCCTTGGACATGCCTTTGTCTCGGAGAGCCTCGTACTGCCTCTACGTTCTTCACGTGCGCGCTCTTGTCCGGCATCACTTCCTCCTTCGGTTCCGAGTGGGGAACTAGGGGACGTGTTTGCCGAATCGGCGGGCCCGGAAACCTGGTTGCCAAGAGTTGCGTCGCGGGCCACGAAGGTTCAGGCTCGGCTCGAAGCGGGAACGATCCACCCCAGACACGCGAGAGGTGGTGAATGAAGACGACGATCGAGCAGGAGCTGAAGTTCGAAGGTTACGACATTCCGATCGAGGAGCTCGGCGGCGAGCCGATCGGGCCGCACACCTTCGCGTCCAGCTACCACGACACGCCCGACCGGCGGCTAATGCGCGCGGAGATCACGCTGCGACGTCGCGTCGAGAACGGAGTGAGCAAGTGGCAGCTGAAGCTGCCGAGTGACGAGGGTCGCCTCGAACTCGAGGAGCCCGGCGGCCCGGATTCGCTCCCCGCCACATTCGAGAGACTGCTCTCGGGGATTCTCCGGGGCTCGAGGCTCGAGCTGATCGGCACGCTCGAGACCCACCGCTACGGCCGTCGGGTCGAAGGCGTCGAGGTCACGATCGACGATGTCTCTGTCCTCGAAGGCATGGCTGTGGTGAAGCGTTTCACCGAGATCGAGGCAGAGCTCGTGCACGGCTCGCGAGCCTCGATGGAGCAGGTCGGCGACGCCCTCCGAAAGCTGGGCGCGACTCCCGGCACCGAGACCCCGAAGATCATGCGCATCGTCGAACTTCCGGAGGATCCGAGCGTCGACCCGAACGCGCCTGCGCTCGACCACCTCCGCGCGTTCATCCGGGCGCAACTCGATGAGCTGCGCAGAAACGACCCGATCGCAAGGGCAGTCGACGACGGCGACGCGGTGCACGATATGAGGGTCGCGGTGAGACGGCTTCGCACCGTTCTCCGAACCGCCCGGCCGATGCTCGAACGCGTGTGGAGCGACCACCTCCGCCGTGAGCTCGACCTGTTCGGACAGCTCCTCGGCGCCGTCCGCGACCTCGACGTCCTGATCGTGCGCCTCACCGCCGAGGCAAACGAGCTCCGCGCCGACGCCGATGAGGTAGAGGAGCTGCTCGCGCCGCTCGAATCGGAGAGGGAAAGAGCTCGGGCACAGCTCCGAGCCGCGATGGACGACCAGCGCTACTACCTCCTGCTAGACCAGCTCGAGGCCGCAGAGGAGTCCCTTCCCGTGACGCGAACCGATCTCACGGTCGACCATTTCGCCAGAAGGGAGTTCAAGAAGCTTCGCGCCTTCGAGAAGCACGCGTCACGCGAGGACGACCGGCAGCTGCACAAGCTGCGGATCCACGTCAAGCGCGCACGGTACGCTGCCGAGCTCGCCCGGAGCTGTCGCGGCGCCAAGGCAGCCCGATTCATCACGGCGGCGACGGAGCTACAGGATGTCCTCGGGGAGCACCAGGACGCAGTCGTGGCGCTCGGCCGGCTGCAACATCTCGCACGGATGGCTGAATCACGGGGGCCCACTTTCACGGCAGGGCAGCTCTCTCACCGTGAGGAACACCGGAAGCTCGAGGCGAGACACGACCTGCCGGCAACGTGGAAACGCGTCAAGAGACGAGGGAAGGCGGCGTGGTAGACACCGGCGCGGTAGCCGACGAGACCTCCCCGCCGTACGCGGCCTACGCATCGATCAGGACAACGTTCGTCGGGCTTGCGCTGAGCGAGTCGCCGCTCTCGATCAAGCGCTGAACCTTCCCGGCCTCCGCGAGCACGCGTGCCGCGGTCGGCTTGTTCGCCGGTGTCGTCAGCCGGCGAGGCTGCCGACGATGTTGATCATCAATGCCACGATCACCGCACCGAAGACATACGAGAGCAGAGCATGCTGGATCGCGAGCCGCCGGATTGGCTTCACGTTCAGATCGGTGTCCGAGACCTGGAAGGTCATTCCGATCGTCAGGGCCAGGTAGGCGAAGTCGCGGTAGTCGGGCTGATCGTCTGCGTGGAAATCGACCCCACCGATCGGCTCTGCGTAGTAGAGGCGTGCGTAGCGAAGCGCGTACACGGTATGGACGGCAGCCCACGCCACCACCACGCCCGCTACCGCGAGCACGACGTACCCGCCCTTCATGAGACCCGTGCGGTTGCTCGCGCCGACCAGGACGAAGCCGACCGCGAGCAAGCTCGCGACCGATGCCGCCAGAAGCACGGTGTCCGCAGCCGCCCTCGAGTCATCCTCGAAACGAGCTGCGTTCTTGGTCTGGGTCGGGCTCAAGGTCAGCACCTCGTGCCACACCGCCGCCAGGAACAGCGCGGCCCCCGCGCTCCAACCTGCGGTCAAGGCGACCGCCCAGGTCGCTCCGGCGAGCACTGCAAGCAGACCGACGACGAAACCGCCTATGCCGCTGGCGACGACGCGGCGCAGCGCAGGTCGCGCGCTCACATGGGAACGCGGCGATGCCTCGTGTGTCGATGCGTTCTGTGAAGACTCGGACAAATCGCGGTTTCCATTCCCCCGAACGAGCTCCTCGAATCCAAAATCGGCAGCAGCTCCAACCACCGGCCGCTAGTGATGAGGCTGTTCGACGAGGAGATCGAGCAGCTGCCCGATCTCCTGGTTCGCCTGAGCCGGATGCCGCATGGTCACCTCGCGGTTGACCACATATCGATTCCGACGCCCGGCACGCTGCGCGTCGATATGGCCCGAGGCCACGAGGTCGGCGACGATGCGTTGCACGGCTCGCTCGGTGATTCCGATGGCGACCGCAACGTCGCGCAAGCGAACGTCCGGATCGCGCGCGATGCAGATCAGCACCTGCGCGTGATTCGACAGAAAGCGCCAGCCGCCCTGACCGCCCTGGCCGTCCTGGGTCATCCCTCGGTGCGTATCTCGACTTGACATTGACGAAAACTATAACGTATATTTCGTGTCGCGTTATGTGGATCGTGTAAGTCTACACCACTCCGACCGCGAAGTCGCCCCCACATCGGACGACCCTAGAGCCAAGAGGAGAACGTCAATGATCGATGGCGTCCTAGTCCTGCGACCGGCCGTATCCAAGGCTGTGGTAGAGCTCACGGGCGAACATGATCTCGACTCGAAGTACTCGTTGCGCGAGCTGCTCACCGAGCTCGTCGAATCGAATGACCTCGTTGTCGTCGACCTCAGCGACGCGGAGTTCATCGATTCCTCGATCATTCAGAACCTCGTGAACGCCGACCGACTCGCGCGCGAACGGGGTTCTCGTGTCCGCATCCAACTCCACACCGCTGCGATCGTCGAAAGGGCACTCGAGATCACAGGGATTTTCGACTTCCTCGATTGTGTGTCGGATCGCGAGACAGCGCTTCAGGATCCGGCATGACCGGCCGGCGTCAACGCCGAGGCGGCTACCTCATTCGCTCGTGGCGGCCGCGGCTCCCGGCCCGGAAGCTCGGAGGCGCCGCCGGTGGGGCTGAGCGGGATCACGATCGCGGGAGGCATCGGCTCCTAGGCCTGAAGCCCGCCGCGGCGATGAGCGCACGGACGTTGGCGACGACGACCTCGGCCTCCCGGCCGGCGCGGTCCGCCGTCTTGAGGTCGGCAGAAGCGACGTCGCCGAGCGCGAACACGTCGATCCGTCCCTTCACCTGGAGCTCCGGCGTCACCGCGATCGAGCCGTCCGGGAGAAGAGCGCGCGCGAGGTCGCCGTGCGGGTAGTCGCTTTCCGGAGCGAGGCCCATAACAGCGAAACCAGCTGTCTGCCTCGATCGTGCGGCCTGCCTTGGTAGGGACCTCGAACGGGCGAAGATGACCGGCGCGCACTCCGGCTCCGCGATGCTTTCGTGAGCAGCTATGCGGGAATGTGGATCCCGGTGTCAGGGCTCGCCCCGATGCGCGACTCGGGTTTTCCCGAAATACTGGTTTCCGCGCGTAGGACTTGTGCGGGAGCCGCCGAGGCTCTGAGGAATTCCCTCTCCGACTGTCACATCGGCTCGGCGCGCAGCAGGGAGTTCGTTTGAACTCTCCTGCCCTGTGAGATCAGAAAAAGGAGCATGCCATGTATGCGACCATTCGCCGGTACGACGGTGTCGACCAGACCCGTGCGTCTGAGCTGACTCGCAAGGTCAACGAGACGCTTGTGCCGAAGCTGACCAAGCTTCCCGGGTTCTCGGGCTACTACCTGATCGAGGGCGGCAACGGCGTCTTCAGCGCGCTCGGTCTCTTCGAGACTCCCGAGCAAAGCGAAGAGTCAACGAAGGTTGTCTCCTCGTGGATTCACGACGAGAAGTTCGAGAGCATGCTGCCCAATCCCCCGAAGATCACAAGCGGCGCTGTCGTCGCTCAGGGCAAGGCAGTAGCGAAGGTCTAGTCGACCTGTATTCCACCGAGAAGGCCCGGCCTCTGCCGGGCCTTCTCCCGTTCTCGCGCCGGTTGGGTAGTTGCCCGCACGATGTTCCGCGCGCACCCCGATGGCCTCCGGGTCCGTCGCGACGAAGCTGTCCGCAGAGAGAAAAATGAGTCTCACCGCCTCAGCCCACTCGATTCCGGGCACCCTTCGCCAGGAGGTGCTGATCGACGGCCGGCACCGCCTGATCACCGACGAGCCGCACCACCTCGGCGGCGACGGCGGCGGGCCCGCGCCGCACGAGCTGTTCCCGGCCGCTCTTGCTGCCTGTGTCTCGACGACGCTCGTGATGTACGCACGCACGAAGGGCTGGGATCTGGGCGAGGTCATGGTTGACGTGGAGTACGACAATCAGTCGACGCCACGCAGATTCGAGATCGCAATCCGGGTAGACGGCAATCTCGACGACGCTCAGCTGGGGCGCCTGGACGCGGTCGCGCGCGCCTGCCCACTACGCCGCTCGATCGAGGCCGGCGTCGAGTTCGTCGAGAGGATCGAGCACGCTGAACTAGCAGCGAGCGGGCGGAGCCAGAAGGACCTGCGGCGCTGGGGTTAGGCAATCGCAGTTCATGACACGCCCGCCGACCTCGCGAGCGTCGTGCGCAGCTTGTTCAGCGCCTCGTGCTCGATCTGCCTGGCACGCTCGGCCGTCAGCCCTAGCCCGGCGCCGATCTGGGCCAACGTCTGGGCGGGCTCACCGAGCCCGTAATGGGCGCGCAGCACCGTGCGCTCCCGCTCGGCCAGCTGGTCGGCCAGGTCACGCACCTCGCGGATCAAGAGCTCGTCGAGCACCCGCTCGTACGCCTGCTCGGCGGCGGGGTCGATGATCGTGTCCCCGACCGTGGCTGAGGTCTCGCCGTGCGTGCTCAACGGCTCTTCCAGAGCCCGAGGCTTGCGCTCGATTGCCTTCAGGCTCCCCAGCTGCGCCCGAGTGAACCCGGTCGCGCGGCCCAGCTCCTCGTCCGTCGGCTCGGCGCCGCGCTCCTGCACGTGCTCCCGACGCGCAGCCCTGATCTGAGCGAGCCCTCGCACGGCGCGGTCGGACAGCGCGACCGGCATGACCAGGTCCGCGACGAGCTCCTCCATTGCCTTCCGCACCCAGAACGACGCGTACGCCCAGAACGGCGTGTTCAGTCCGGGGTCGTATCGTCGCGCGGCAAGGAGCAGGCCCGCCACGCCCTCCTGAACGAGCTCCCGACGCTCCACGCGCATGCCGCGCGGAAAGGCGCCCGCGAGGCCGGCGATCGCCGGCAGGAACGCCTCGACCAGCCGCCGGGACGCATCCGAGTCACCGCACTCTGCGGCAATCACAAGGTCTCGTTCCTGCTCGGTCGTGAGCCGTCGGGCGCGGCTCACGGAGAACCCGCGTCGTGCCAAGCCTGCTGAGGTTTCTCCGGCCACCACCCACCCCCGGGTCGTAGAGCGATATCGATCCTACCGGCGCGATCGTCCGGGGAAAGGTCGATTTGGCTTCGCGCCGCTCCGGCTTATTGAGGTTCTACAGAGAGCAACTCGAGGAACGGAGGCCGGCATGGCCAGCACCGAAACACCGACCGAAACCGCAAACGCGATTCGCCCCTTTCACGTCGACGTACCGGAAGAGGACCTGGTCGACCTCCGCCGACGCATCGCTGCAACGCGCTGGCCCGAGAAGGAGACCGTGGCGGATCAGTCGCAGGGCGTTCAGCTGGCGACGATCCAGGCGCTCGCACGCTACTGGGCGAACGATTACGACCTCCGACGGTTCGAGGCGCGGCTGAACGCCGTCCCGCAGTTCATCACGGCGATCGACGGCCTCGACATCCACTTCATCCACGTCAAGTCGGAGCACGAGGACGCACTGCCTCTGATCATCACGCACGGCTGGCCCGGCTCGATCATCGAGATGCTGAAGGTCGTCGGCCCGCTCACCGACCCGACGGCGCACGGCGGCGACGCCGGGGACGCGTTCGACGTGGTCATTCCGTCAATGCCCGGCTACGGCTTCTCGGGAAAGCCGACGACGACTGGCTGGGGTCCCGTCCACATCGCCGACGCCTGGTTCGTTCTGATGCAGCGACTCGGGTATGGACGCTTCGTGGCCCAGGGCGGGGACTGGGGAGCTCAGATCACCGACACGATGGGCGCGAAGGCGCCGCCGGAGCTGATGGGAATCCACTCCAACATGCCCGGCACCGTTCCGGCTGCCATTGCCAAGGCGCTCGCCTTGAACGTCCTTGGGGCCGGCACCCCGCCCTCCGGTTTGTCCGCCGACGAGCAACGCGCGTACGACCGGCTCAACTTCCTCTACACCAAGGGGATCGGCTACGCACTCGAGATGGGAAACCGCCCGCAGACCCTGTACGGGCTCGCCGATTCACCCGTCGCACTCGCCGCCTGGATGCTCGACCACGACGCCTACAGCTACGAGGACATCGCCGGTGCATTCAGCGGCAACCCGGTCGGCAACCTCACCCGAGACGAGATCCTGGACAACATCACCCTCACGTGGGTGACGAACACCGGGGTCTCATCGGGCCGGCTGTACTGGGAGAACACACTCGATTTCTTCGATGCCAAAGGCGTCACCGTTCCCGCCGCCATCAGCGTCTTCCCTCGCGAGCTCTATCAGGCGCCGCGGAGCTGGGCCGAGCAGGCCTACCCCAACCTCATCTACTTCAACGAGGTCGACGAAGGCAACCACTTCGCGGCCTGGCAGGAGCCGGAGCTCTTCACGGCCGAGGTGCGAGCCGCCTTCAGGTCGCTGCGCGAACCGAGGTCGTCATGACCAGCGCCGTCGCGACCGCAAACGAGACGCGCGCCTTCCACGTCGACATTCCGGAAAGCGAGCTGGCCGACCTCCGTCGACGCATCCAAGCCACGCGCTCGCCCGACAAGGAGACCGTCGACGACGGCTCGCAGGGAGCGCAGCTCGCGCGGCTCGAGGGGCTCGTGCGCTACTGGGGCAGCGGCTACGACTGGCAGAAGATCGAGGCGAAGCTGAACGCCTTGCCGCAGTTCGTCACGAACCTCGACGGGCTCGACATCCACTTCATCCACGTCAGATCGCAGCACGAGGACGCGTTGCCGCTGATCATGACCCACGGGTGGCCCGGCTCGATCGTCGAGCTCTTGAAGGTGATCGACCCGCTCACCGATCCGACAGCGCACGGCGGCAGCGCGTCACACGCGTTCCACCTCGTGCTCCCGTCGCTGCCCGGCTACGGCTTCTCGGAAAGGCCGGCGTCGGTCGGCTGGGGCCCAGACCAGATCGCGCGAGCCTGGGCCGAGCTGATGCAACGCCTCGGCTATACCCGATACGTCGCCCAGGGCGGCGACTGGGGCTCCCCGATAACCCAGTCGATGGGACGCCAGGCGCCCGACGGCCTGGTCGGCATTCACCTCAACCTGCCGGCGACGGTGCCGTCCGAGGTGGCCGCCGCGCTCGCCGGCGGGCCCGTGCCTCAAGGGTTCTCCGACCAGGAACAGGCGACGTTCGACACGCTCCTCGCCTCCGCCACGGCAGGGGACACGGCCTACTCGGCGTATCTGGCCGCCCGACCGCAGGCCGTCGGGTACGGCGTGACGGACTCGCGGGCGGGGCTCGCTGGGTGGCTGCTCCAGCATCCGGGGTTCGCGAAGTGGACGTACGGCGACGATCCCGACCAGTCGCCGACGAAGGACGACGTGCTGGACAACTTCACCCTGTACTGGCTGACGAACACCGCGGCTTCGGCGGGTCGCTTGTACTGGGAGAACGGCGGAAGGCGCGTCCTGTTTGCCGCGGCGCAGAGGACCGACGAGATCGGTCTGCCGGTAGCGATCACGGTGTTCCCGGATGACGTCTACCGCGCCCCGGAGACCTGGGCGCGGCGTGCCTATCCGAACCTCGTCTACTTCAACGAGGTCGACAGGGGCGGCCACTTCGCCGCGTGGGAACAGCCGAAGCTCTTCTCGGAAGAGATCCGGGCAGCGTTCCGGCCGTTTCAGACAAGGGGCGCGGCATGACGACCACCACGGCAATGCAGACAACATCGCTTGGCCCGCTGCAGCAGGTCGACGCCGGGGTGCTGAACATCGGCTACGCCGAGGCAGGGCCTGCCGATGGCCCGGCCGTGCTCCTCCTGCACGGCTGGCCCTACGACATCCACAGCTTCGCCGACGTGGCCCCGTTGCTGGCCGCCCGGGGCTACCGGTCGGTCATTCCCCACCTGCGCGGGTACGGGACGACGCGCTTCCTTTCAGATGAGACGCTCCGCAACGGCGAGCAGGCAGCGCTTGCGCTCGACGTCCTGGCCTTCCTGGATGCGCTCGAGATCGAGACCGCGATCGTCGCGGGCTTCGACTGGGGAGCCCGGACTGCCGACATCGTCGCGGCGCTCTGGCCCGAGCGGTGCAGGGCACTCGTCTCGGTGAGCGGCTACCTGATCGGCAGCCAGGCGGCCGGCAAGCTGCCGTTGCCGCCGGAAGCCGAGCTCCAGTGGTGGTACCAGTACTACTTCGCCACCGAGCGAGGGCGGGCCGGCTACGAGAAGAACCGGCGCGAGTTCGCGAAGCTCATCTGGCGGACCGCATCGCCGAGCTGGGACTTCGACGACGCCACGTTCGATCGCAGCGCGGCGTCCTTGGACAATCCGGATCACGTCGAGATCGCGATTCACAACTATCGCTGGCGGCTCGGGCTGGCAGAGGGCGAGGCGAAGTACGACGACCTCGAGCGGCAACTCGCCGAAGGCCCGGTCATCACCGTGCCGACGATCACGCTCGAAGGGGACACCAACGGCGCGCCCCATTCGCCCCCGGCCGCCTACGCGGAGAAATTCTCGGGCCCGTACTCGCACCGGACGATCGAGGGAGGCATCGGACACAACCTTCCCCAGGAGGCACCGGAAGCATTTGCCCACGCCGTGATCGACGTGGACGCCTACTAACCAAGGAGACTCACTTGTCGGACAACGCCCCACTCACCGTGGTTCTCGTCCACGGCGCCTTCGCCGACGCCTCGAGCTGGAACGGCGTGGTCGAACGCCTGCAAGCGGTCGGGATGGATGTCATGGCGCCCGCAGTTCCGCTGCGCGGCCTCTCGCACGACTCGACCTACCTCGCGTCTTTTCTCGGGCAGATCCCCGGTCCCGTCCTCGCCGTCGGACACTCGTACGGAGGTGCGGTGATCTCGAACGCCGCAACGGATGCGAGCAATGTCGTGGGCCTCGTCTTCGTCGCCGCCTTCGCGCCGGAAGAAGGCGAGCGCCTGATCGAGGTGGAGGACGCGTCCCGGGACAGCGTCCTGGCGACCGCGCTAGTCCCGCTCCAGTACCCCTGCGGAAAGGACGCGGAGACGGCCGTCGAGTTCGTGATCGATCCGGCGAAGTTCCACGACGCGTTCGCGGCCGACCTGCCGGTCGAGCAGACCGCCTTGATGGCCGCGACGCAGCGCCCGGCCGCAGAGCTGGCGTTTTCGGAGCCGTCGGGGCCACCCGCCTGGAAGTCCCGCCCGGTCTGGACCGTGGTCGCGACCGGCGACAAGGCGGCCGGGGCGGACGTGATCCGGTCGATGGCAGAGCGCGCCGGGGCGACGATCACCGAGATCGAGGCCTCACACGTGGTCATGGTCTCCCAGCCGACGGCCGTCACCGATGTGATCCTGACGGCGGCGGCAGCAGTCAGCCGGCTGCCCGTCGCGGCGGGCAGTTAGCCATGGAGCCGACGGATCTTCGCGTCGATCTACGCACTGAAGGCCATTTGCCCTCGCTCGACGGCGCGACGGGATGGCTGAACTCACCGCCGCTGACCGCAGCGGACCTGCGCGGGAAGGTCGTCCTGATCGACTTCTGGACGTACACCTGCATCAACTGGCTCCGCACGCTCGGCTACCTCCGCGCCTGGGCCGAGAGGTACGAGGATCACGGGTTGGTCGTGGTCGGCGTCCACACGCCCGAGTTCCCTTTCGAGCGCGACGTCGACAACGTCCGCCGGGCCGCGAAGCAGATGCGCGTCGAGTATCCGATCGCACTCGACCCCGACTATGCGGTCTGGGACGCCTTCGGCAACCGGTACTGGCCGGCCGTTTACATCGCGGACGCCGAGGGACGAATCCGATACCACCACTTCGGCGAGGGCGCCTACGACGAATGCGAACAGGCCATCCAGGAGATGCTGCGCGAGGCCGGCCGTGAGGACATCGGCCACGGCCTGGTCTCCGTCGCGGACGACGGCGTCGAAGCGCAGGCCGATTGGGCAACCCTCGGGTCGCCGGAGACATACCTCGGCTACGGGCAGGCCCGGAGCTTCGCATCGCCCGGCGGCGCCGAGAGGGACGCTCCTCGCACGTATGTCGTGCCGGACCGGTTGAGGCTCAACGACTGGGCCCTATCGGGCGACTGGACGGTCGAGAGAGGCGCGAGCGTTCTGAACCGAGCCGATGGGCGGATCGCCTTCCGCTTCCACTCCCGCGACGTCAATCTCGTCATGGGCCCCCGGCCGCGCGACACGCCCGTGCCGTTCGACGTCCTCATCGACAGGGAGCCGCCCGGCGCCGCTCACGGCCTCGATGTCGACGGACGAGGTCACGGGACCCTCTCAGAGCAGCGGCTGTACCAGCTGGTTCGCGAGCGTGGATCGATTACCGAGCGCACGTTCGAGATCACCTTCAACGCACCCGGCGTCGAGGCGTACGTGTTCACGTTCGGCTAGGAACTGCTGCGGGTCAGTGGAAACCAGTGCTGCTCCCTCCTGGCCCGCAGCGCCGAAGGACGGTGGTGTCGAGACCGTCCACCGATGCCACTGCTCGCCCTGGAGCTTGCGGCGGATCCCGCTTGCGCTCGCAGGATAAAGCTCGGGGTGTAGAAGTCAAGTGAGGCTCGGGAAGCTCCGACGTCGGCAAGCCTAGCCCGGCCGAGAAGAAAGGCCTCGCTTTCAGATGAACCCCGACCCTGACCGGCTCACCGAAGCAAGCACCCCGGGCCGCGCCGCCTCCAAGGGCGGCCGCATCGACAGGGCCGTGCGAGCGTTGCTGGTGGGCTCCATCGGCACTCGCACTCGCCGGATGCGGCGGTAGCGCCGGCAGCACGCCGCCGCTGCAACGAGCGGTCGACGCAGCATCAAAGACGCTCGCCCTGCCGGGCGTCGGCTACGACCTCACCATGAGGGGTTCGACGATCTTCGGGGCATTGCCCGAGCCGGTGCGCGGGCGAGCCGCGCAGGACCTCAGTGCGAGCTACGGTTACGAGGCGCTCGCCCTGCCCGAGACCGCGGGGCGACCGGCCCAGAAGCTCTACTTGGACTTTCTGCGCTAT
The DNA here is from genome assembly GCA_963735535.1 of uncultured Actinomycetota bacterium. Classification (GTDB taxonomy): domain Bacteria; phylum Actinomycetota; class Thermoleophilia; order Gaiellales; family Gaiellaceae; genus PALSA-600. The sequence continues at coordinate 57,590 of CAVTLL010000013.1, forward strand.
GCGTTCCTCGTGCTTCCTTCACCGCCCCCGGCCGGCACGCTCCCGGAGGGCGCGTCCTGGATCTCCGTCCCTTTGCGGGGAAAGAGGGCATCCACGGACAGGACCCTGGTCGCTCAGATCGAAGGGCTCTCGCCCGAGGTCGCCCTCGCCGAGGTCTCATGGGGCGCACGGACGGCCTCACGGATCGGCACCCGCGTGATCAACCACGTGCCGATGGAGGAGTACCGCGTCTCGATCGACCTCGCCAGAGCGCTCGCCACGGCGAGGAAGTCAGGGCGAGCCACGCTCGCTACGGCGATCCAGCACGAGCAGGCAGCGCGGCACGCGAGCGGCGCCGGACGGCGCGACCCGACCGTGATTCTCTGGGTCAACGGTCCCGGCTACGTCGGTCGGGTCGACTCTGCGGCCGCAGGCTCCGGTCTGGGAACGACCGACTTCTCGTTCACGGATTTCACGGTGAAGATCCCGAGAACGATCCCGGCCCCCTCGGAGACCGTGCCGCTCTCCGACCTCACGAGCTCGCGGTCGCTCTGGGCGGTCGCGACCGGCTCTGCGTGAGGCGCTTAGCTTCCAAAGCCGCCGTTGGCGACAAGCGTGGCTGCTTGCCGTTCGTCCCCGAGCGCCACGACGCTGACCGTGGCGTGCGGGACGCGCGCGAGCGGGGGTAGCGCCCGGTTGGGAGCAACGCCGGGGAGGGCCGGGTACTCGAAGTCGTCGGTCCGTCGCGATCAGCTTCTGAGCCGACCGGCTCGACGAGGAACTCGACGAACTGCTCTGCGTCCGCCTTGTGCTTGGACGAGTCGAGGACAGCCGCCCCGGAGACGTTGACGACCGAGCCCGACGTCGCCGTGCGGGAAGTAGTAGAGCGCGCTGTTCATCGCGTGCGCGCCCGATCTCGAGCCGGAGCCGGTACCAGTAGTACTGGTTGATCAGCCCGCTCGCGACGTCGCCGCGATTGACGGCCGCGACCACCGCCTCCTCGTCCTGGTAGATCTCGGCGTTGCGCTTCAGCCCGGCGAGCCAGTGCGTGCGCGGCCTTCACGCCGTACTTGGCGATCACCGCGCCGACGATCGGCGGAAAGTCGGAGTCGAGCGGGGCGATCGCGACCTTCCCCTTCCAGGCCGGTCGGGCAAGGTCGAGGATCGAGCGCGGGAAGCTCGCCTCGAGGTAGCTTCGACTGGTTGTAGACGAGGCTGCTGACCCGAAGGGCAACGCCGACCCAGTCGCCCGACGGGGAGCGGTATCGGGCCGGAACCCCTGCCCGAGGACCGACCGGGGAAGCCGCGCGAGCACGCCCTTCTCCGACAGGTTCATCAGCTCCGGCGAGTTCTCCGCCAGGTAGACGTCGGCCGGCGAGGAGCTTCCCTCCTGCAGGATCTGGTCGGCGAGGACGACGCTGTCGTTCGTCCGCACCCGTACGGCGATCCCGGTCTGCTTCTCGAACGCCGAGATCAGCGCCGTCGTGAGCTCCAGGTGCTGGCCGTTGTAGAGGACGATCGACCGCTTGCCGCCCCCGCCGCCGCACCCGGCGACCGAAACGATTGCGGCTACCAGCCCGAGCGCTCCGACGAGGATGGAGCCGCGCCTCACGCGCGTCATCTCCATGCGCGGATAGACCGTCACCGGTCCGACGACGTCGAGAGTGACATCGTCACCGGCAGCCGCGGCACCGGCGCTCAGCGACCGCGCCGTCACGATCAAGCCCCCCGTCGCCGGCCAGCTCCAAGCGAACCATGGTATCCGGGCCGTAGAAGCTCTGGCTCACGACGCGGGCCGCTACTCCCGGCTCCCTCGCCCGCCGGGCTCGGGCCGTGACGCCGGATCTGCTCGGGCCTGATCATGACCTCGACCGGCCCTTCGGAGCGAGCCCGGCGCGGGTCGGCAGAGTGCCGAGCGCGCACACGACATCTTCGTGGCCGGCCTCACCCGGGACGACCACTGCATCGCCGACGAACCGGGCGACGTCGAGATCGGCCGGCATCCAGTACAGGTCGGCCGGCGCCGCGGTCTGCACGAGCCGGCCTGCCTGGAGCACCGCGACCTCGCGACCCATCGAGAGCGCTTCGGCCTGGTCGTGGGTGACGAGCACCCCGGTTGCCCCCGCACGGGTCAGCGCCTCCAGGACAGCGGCCCGCGTCTCCGCGCGCAGTCCGGCGTCCAGGCCGGAGAACGGCTCGTCGAGCAAGCACCACCGACGGGCTCGGAGCAAGCGCTCTGGCAAGGCCCACCCGGCGCTGCTCGCCTCCCGAGAGCTCGTGGGGCTGCCTGCCCCCGTAGGCGCGATCGAGGCCGACGAGCTCGAGGGCGGCGTCGATGCGGGCGCCCCGCTTCCGCTCGGAGCGCGCGAGCCCGAAACCCACGTTCTCGGCCACGGTGAGGTGCGGGAAGAGCGCGCCCTCCTGCGCGACGTAGCCGATCGCGCGCCGGTCAGGGCGTACGTGGACGCCGCCGGCGCCGGCCACTGTCCGGTCGCCGATCGATACGGTGCCTCGATCGGCCGTGATGAAACCGATCAGGAGGCGCAGCAGGGTCGTCTTGCCGCTTCCGGAGGCGCCGAGGATCGCAGTCAGGGTGCCCGGCGGCACGATCAGGTCGACATCGGCGAGCACCATCCTCTCGCCGTAGGCCTTTGCGAGGCCCTGGCATCGCAGCTCGGCCATGGTCAGCTTCCTGCAAGCGTGCGAACCTTGCCGAAGCGGCTCATGATCAGGTAGGCCGAGCACCAGAGCGAGCCCGATCAGCACTGCCGCGAACGGGAGCGGCGGCGGCAAATGCGACCGTCGAGCTGTTCGCGTTGAACTCGGTCCCGAGCGTGTAGCGGTCGAGCGGGAGCAGCACCTGGGCGGATGAGAGGTCGCCGAGCGAGAAGGCGAAGACGAGGATCCCGGCGGCGACGAGGCCGGGGCGCGCCAGCGGCATCGTGACGCGCCAGAAGCCGGCCAGCGGCCCCGCCCCGAGCGACCGCGCGGAGTCCTCCAGTGCGGGCTCGAGCTGACCGAGAGTTGCTCGCATCGCCACGACTGCGAACGGAACGAACAGCACCGCCTCGGCGAACACGAGCAGCGCGAAGGTCCCGTAGAGCGAGCGGGCCCAATGCGTCGCCGCGTAGGCGAGCGCAATCGCGCCCACGAGATCGGGCAGCGCAAACGAGAGATAGGTGGCGCGCTCGAGGACGGTCACGACCGGCCCGCGGTAGCGCACGGCCGCAAATGCGATCGGCAGCGCGAACAGCACGGCAACGAGCGCCGCGGCCACGCCCAACTCGACCGACGTCAGCGTTGCGGGCAGCAGGTACTGAAGGTTTCCGCCCGCACTCGAGAGGGCGGCCCCGCTGCTCGTCGAGAACCAGTCGCCGAGCATGACGACGGGAATGCCGACACTGATCGCGACAACAGCGGCGAGGAAGACGAGGACGGGGATCGTTCCGCGACCGAGCTCGTAGCGGATCGGCGATCCGGCGGGCGCCCTGGCTCACGCGCGTGTAGTTCGCGTTGCCCCGCAGGCGCGCCTCCCCGAAGAGCAGGACGACGCAGAGCGCGATCGAGGCGATCGAGAGCGCCGCCGCGCCGGAGGCGCTGAACCCGAGCTTGTACTGGGCGTAGACGTCCGACGAGAACGTCTGGAACTTGAGACCGACGAACGCGTCGAACTCGACGAGGGTGTCGAGCACGACGAGCAGCATCCCTCCGAGCAAGGCCGGCCGAAGCTGCGGCAGGACGACCCTGAAGAACGTGCGAAAGCCACTCAGCCCGAGCGACCGGGCCGTCTCCTCGAGCGCCGGGTCGAGGCCGCGGAGCGCGACGGCGACGAGCAGGAAGACGATCGGGTAGTACGTGAAGGCGATGACACCCGCAGCGCCGAGAAAGTCCTGAAGCGAGGTGCCGAGGTTCGCCCAGGCATAGCTCGTGACGAACGGCGGGATCGTCAGGGGAACAACGAGCAGCACCGCCCAGAGACGCCGCCCGGGCAATCGGGTGCGCTCGACGAACCAGGCCGCAGCAAGCCCGATCACGCCGCAGATCGGCGCCGCCACGGCCGCCACCTCGAGCGAATGGAGCATCAGCGTCCGCGTGGCGGGGGCTCGGAGTGCGTGGCTGAGAGCCGACAGCCCTCCCTGGGTCGCCTGCACGAGCGTCACCAGGACCGGTGACGCGACGAGCAAGGCCACGAGCAGGCACACCAGGAGCAGGCCCGTCGGTGGTCCCGCGCCTCGAGCCCGTGCGAGCCGGTTCACGGCCGGGTGCCGCGCGAAGCCGGCGGGTCGAGGCGGCAAGCCCCATCTGCTGGATCGAGCTGCGCGCGCCTCTTCACGCTGCCCAGACTAGTCCGTCCGGCAGCTGAGTCGGCAGGACTCTAGGTGGCGCGGTACGCAGCGATCGTCTGCTCGAGAATTCGTCGCTCCTGCGGCCACAACAAAGCCGTGGTCGTCGCGACGACCACGCTCCCACCGTGGCGACCCTCGATGTAGCAGGCGATCTCCTTGTAGTGGTGCGCGACCCCGCGAGTCACGTAGTCGTCGATGACACATGACCCGGTACCGCCGCGAAACGGGACCTTGGTGATCGCCGCGTCCTCGTGCGCCGGCGTAGCGGCTTCCTCCGAGCTCACGCGCAGACGAAACGCAGGCCAGGTCGCGAGCCGCTCGTTGCCCTGCCTCGGCGTGGCGTTGAGGTAGATCGTGACCCCGCCTTGCGAGTTCCTCGAGAGAGCCGTGATCGAGCCGGGATCGGCAGAGGAGCGGTGCAGCGTCGAGGGGTACGAGAGCACGGCAACGCCCGAGGGAAGCCGCGCCTGCTTCCAGGCCGAGGGCGCGGCCGCGGGCACGAGCCACGCGAACGGCGCCGGCCGTCCAGCGATCGCGGCCTGCGCCGTGGCGCACACTGCGCAGGCGGCAAGACCGAGGAGCAAAGCCCTCCGGATCACACAACTACCCCGTCGACCGAGAGCAGGAAGGCTCAGAGCCCGCGGGTCGAGACCGGGGCCCACTTGTCCGTGAACGAGCTGCCGTCATCGGAAGCATCGCCCGGAGTCGCACCTGCCGGCGAGTCCGCCTGTCCGGTCCCGGTATGGGTCGCCTCGGGATCAAGGCTCGGAACGAGCACCTTCCCCGGGACGAGCTGAAGCGGGGTCACGTTCCAGCCCGGGGTGTTCAGGTTCCCGGTCTTCCCGTCGCCGGTCGCGGAGATGTTCGTCATCGTGAGCGAGCCGAAGTTCGTGAGGTTCGCCTGGCTGCACACGAACCGGAGGCAGCTGGCCGGCGCCTCGACGATCCACTCGGCAGTCGAGGTGTCCTGGGCGCTGAACGTGATGTTTCGGGTGAACGTCCAGTGCTTCGTTTGATTCTGTATTTGCAGCTGGACGAGCGAGATGCTGAGAATCTTGACGAGCCCCGTCATCGTGTCGCCCGCCGACACCTTGTCCTGCTTCGGAACGTTGTAGGCGATGTACGGCACGAGCTCGAACCACCCGTAGTAGATCGGGTTGCCCGATGCGTCGCAGTTCGAGTCGGTACCGACCTCCTCTTGCTTCTTGGTCGTGTATCCGCCGAGCCCGATCCAGGTCGACGAGAAGCCGCCGGCCGAGTTCGCGCCGCAGGTCGCGGCCGGCACGACCCACGTCCCCGTCACGCTCGAGTAGTTGATCGTGTGATCCGACGATCCCGTCGCGACATACCCGGACCAGTTCGGGCTGGTCGTCAACGGCGGAGCGTCAGCGCTCGTCGCGGCGGTGAGTGGCCGAGCCTGTCCGGGCGCTACCGCAACCACAAAGACCAGGCTTGCGCAGGCCGCTGCGATCGCCCCGACCCGCCAGGGCTGGGTCGGAATCGCCAACGAAGTCAGCCTCACCCCCACCGCCGAGCATGCTACGCGCAGGGAGCCCGGATCACAAGGAGCGGCTATCCGAGCGTGTGGTCGGGAGTCCCTCCGACGGTGCCTTGGGGGCACGCGTTTCCACCTTTCGCGGGGGCCCACGAGATCGCGAATGACGTCCCGTCGTGCGAAACCGGTTGCGGGATTGCAATGGCCTGAGGCGCGCCCGGGGCCGCCTGACTCGAGCCTGACGGCAACGTGGTCGAGGTGCACGGTGTGAGCTGGAGGAGCGTGCGCTTCCAGGCCGGCGTCGAGAGCGTCCCGCTCCGGGCGTTACCGACAGCGGAGACGTGGTCGATCGAGACCGAGCCGAAGTTCGCGAGGGACGCCTGATGGCATTCGAAGCGCAAGCAGCTGTACGGCGCCTCGACGACCCACTCGGCCGACGAGCCGTCGGGCAGACCGAAATTGATTCGCCGTACGAAGGTCCAGTGCCTGGTGAGATTCTCCAGCTTCACCACGACCAGGTTCGGCTTGAAGACGGAAACCGATCCGCTCATCGCATCTCCTGGAGCCACGCGTTTCGGGACGCGATGAGCGACATCGGGGAGCAGCTCGAACCACGCGAAGTACGTCTCCCTACCGTTCACCTCGCAGTTCGCGTCCGTCCCGACCTGATCGAGGACACTCGACGGGGAGCTGTAGCCGCCGAGCCCCACCCAGACCGTCGACAGAGCCGGGGCGCTCCCCTGCTCGCAACTGACGCTCGGCTCCGTCCAGGTTCCGGTCACGCCGGTGAATGAAACCTCCGGTGCAGTGACCACGTACCCCGCCCAGCGGGTGTTGACCGGTGGTGGCGTGACGCCGGTCACCTGCGACGGCCGTTCGCCCTGCTGCTCGGCGTGAGCCAGGGCCGTACCGAGCGCCAAGACCGCCACGAGGAGCGATCCCGCACACTGACCGAGACGTCGCCGACGAACTCTCCCGCTCACGCCGATAGCACAGCAGATCTCCGGGCAGGCTGCTGAAACCGGCGACGCGGCGTCCGCCCGTCGCTCCGGCCGCATGTCCCTCGACCCGCTCGATAACGTGTATTCGGATGCTCGTGGGTAGCTGGGTCACGTGAGGCTCACGCTCGCGGTTCTCGTTGCCTGCACAGCGAGCTCCGCGCTCGTATCCGCGGCCGCGGCAAGGCCGACCGATGCGGGCTCGAACACCTACACCGCCACAGGCACGAGCTACGACTTCATTCTCTTCAACAGCGGCCCGGCGGCCTGGCTCTACTTCTCCCTGATCGGACCTCCCGGGATGACATTCCTCGGCGGCGCGACCGTGGGTGAGATCACGGCGCACTGCGTCGCCGGCCAGCCGGACGGGCTGGCGAACGAGATCCAGTGCGGCCCGCTGTCGTCGAACGGGGCCGCGCCGGGGGCGCGTCTCGTGTTCGTCGCAACGTTGAGCTCCCCCGCCCCGTGCGGCGCGGTGTTCGCGATCGGCACGAGCTCGACGGGCGCACCGCCCGCCACGATCGTTGCCGACGCGACGTCCTCGGGAGCCTGCGCCGCCGCCCCGCCGGTCGCGCTGCATCCCCCGACTCTTCGCGGAACGCCCGTCGTCGGCCATCGCATCGTCGCGATCCCGCCCAGGTGGAGCGCCATGCCGGCGAGCGTGACCTACGCGTGGCAACGGTGCGTGGGGCAACGCTGCCGGACGATCTCCGGCGCGACCAGACCGTCGCTCCGGCTGACGGGGCTCGATGCGGGCCACACGGTGCGGATCTCCGCCACCGCCGAGATCGGCGGCATCACCGTGCGAAGCACGTCGTCCGCGCTCGAGATCGCCCCACGTTAGGACGGCGAAGGAACGGCAATCGTCGCTACCATCGTTCCGGAGTACATTTCTCTAGGGTCGAGAGAGATGCGAGGGATCGGGAGTGGTCCTTTCGTCGTTCTCGCGACTGTGACCAACCCGAAACAAGGAGATTCGCGACGTGGTGAGCTCAAATCGGATCCGGCAGCTTCTTCGACCGGCAACGCGTCGGTTCGTACCTCTCGGAGTGATCGCGATCGTGGGCGTCTCGGTCGCATCGGTTGCGCTCGCCAGCGGCGTGGCGACGCCGAAGCTCGTCGGATCCCCGACCGCGGGCAAGCCTCTCTTCACCTCTAACGGATGCGGCGGATGCCACACGCTGAAGGCGGCCAAGGCGAAGGGATCGGTCGGGCCGAACCTCGACGGCATCACGCTTACCGAGGCGCAGATCATCACCCAGATCACGAAGGGCGGCTCGAAGTTCCTCACCGCCGCCCAGAAGAAGATCTACAAGTTCCCGATGACCGCCTACAAGGGCAAGCTGACGCCCGCTCAGATCCAGAACCTTGCCGCGTACGTCTTCACGGTCCGTAATCCCAAGGCTGTCCCGGTGACGACGACCACGGCGACGACGACGACGACAGCGACCACGACGACCGGTGGCGGTGGCGGCGGCACCACAACAACGACGACCACCAAGCCGACCGGCGACGGCTGCCCGTCAGGCGTCACGATCGGAACGTCCGGTAACTCCGACAACGACGGGGACGAGAACGGCGACCCGAGCGACGGAGACGGCTGCGTCTAGCTGACCGATCGGTCTAGTCGACCACAGGGCTGAACCGGCCCCTCTTCGGTGTGCGTGTCAGCGAGACTCGCGCATCTGAAGGGGGGCCGGCGCATTTCTGCGCCGAGCCGTTTCTCCGAGCCGTACCACCCCGGGGCGGCGGGCTCTCTCTTCTCCCAGGCCCTTACTTCTTCAGGCAGGCCGTGATGTAACCGTCCAGCACGCCCGTCACGGGCCCGAACGTCGAGAAGTAGAAGACGTTGTCGGCGATCCGGGTGCCCGCGATGATCGTCTTGCGGTCGAGCTGGACGTGCTGCTGGGTGATCGTAACGGCCTTGTTCTGCAGCGCCTGGGCCTCGTTCGAGTCCTTCCCGAAAGCAAGGACGATCGCCTCCGTCCCGTAGCCGAAGTGGACCCTCAGGTTCCCCTGGCTGCCGGAGATGACGGCATCCTTCTCCAGATCCGTCTTGTCGCCGGCCTTCTCGAGACAGGTCCGGGTCGCATCGAGCGTGAACCCGTGCCCTCCCGAGCCGCACCCGGCGAGCAGGCAGCCGATGAAGAGAATGGAACCGGTGACCCCGACCCGTTTCACGCCGGGCATCGTAGCGTTCCGCGTCGTGAGCGCAATGCGGCGTTCACATTTCTGACGCAACTGCGTGATTGGGATACTATCGTTACGCTGCCCGAGCGCACGCCCACATCCTTGGAGGGAGGAATATGCATCGGATTCATCGCGGAGTTCTTGCACCGCTGGCCTTTGGCCTGGTCTTGCTGGCAGTCGGTGCAGGAGTTTCATCGGCGTCCTCGTCACGGACGACGGCGATCACGCCTTCCCCGGCCTACTCGGCGTCCCAGCTCGACGCGTATGCCGGTAACGACTGGCTTTCGAACGGGGGCGACTTGAAGGACGATCGCTACTCGACGCTGACGCAGATCACCCCGTCGAACGTCGGGCAAGCTGACAGCAGGCCTGGCACATCCATCTCGGTGAGTGCGCTGCGTATCAGGCTGCGGCCAACCCGATCGCACCCGGCGTTCCGGCCACCTGCCCGGGGCAGGAGGCGAACGCGGTCGTCGCCAACGGCGTCATGTACCTCGCGACGTCGCTGAGCAAGGTCTATCGCGCTACGACGCGACGAACGGCAACCTGCTCTGGACGTACACGCCGACCTTCGATCCCGGCTTCAACATCGGGACGGGCGGCCGGCAGCCCGGCGTCTCGCTCGGTCAGGGCCTGGTCTTCCTCGGCCAGCGTGACGGCAAGGTCGTCGCGCTGAACCAGGGCGAACGGCAGCTGTCGTCTGGACGCATACGGCGGGCCCGTGGCAGAAGGGCATCCGCCTCTCGGAGACGCCGATGTACTACAACGGCGAGGTGATCGAGGGCACTCAGCGGCGCTGACGGCGGAAGCACGAGCAACCAGATGATGGCGCTTCAACGCCACCACCGGCGCTCTCCTGTGGAGCTGGAACATCATCCCGACCCACAACCAGCCGGGCGGTAACACGTGGCCGTGGTCGGGCACGCGACTCGAACTACGGCGGCGGCGCGATGTGGGAGAACCCCGTCGATCGACGCGAAGGACGGCCTCGTGATCTTCGGGACCGGTAACCCGGTGCCGTGGAACTCGCGCGGCCCCGGAGCCGACCTCTGGACGGACTCGATCGTCGCGCTCGACGTCAACACCGGTGCGTTCAAGTGGGCCTATCAGACGGTCCATCACGACCTGTGGGACTCCGACCTGCCGAACGGCACGGTCCTGTTCGACATGAAGGTGAACGGCAAGACGGTTCCGGCCGTCGCCGACGTCGCGAAGTTCGGTTGGACGTGGGTCCTGAACCGCAGTCACCGGCAAGCCGCTCGATCCCGGTCAAGCAGGTCACGGTGCCGCACGCTGCCCGTCGCCGGACGTGAACACGGCCAAGACGCAGCCGATCCCGCAGACCCCGAACACGCTCTCCGGGCTGCATCGCCGGCGATCCGACGAGCAACAACGGCGCGAACGCGTGCTACGACCAGCCGCTCAAGGACGGCGGCGGCCGGCTCTGCGACCGAATCCGATTCGCTGGCGGGTCTGACCGCTCCTGACGGGAAGCCGTACAAGATCGGCTGTCACTTCGACCCGTACGACACGACGCAGTACGTGACTGCGCCGTTCGAGTCGATGGACTGGCCGTCGAGCTCGTACAGCCCGCTGACGAAGTCGTTCATCACCTGTGGTGTGACGAACCGGACCTACGGCGAAGGAGCAGGTTCCGGCGGCGTCGCAGATCGTCGGCTCGGCCGGCGGCATCGGCTCCGGGATCCTCTCGGTCGCCGACTCGTCGATCGACCCGCTGAACCTGAACGACTTCGGCAACTTCTCGTCGCTCTGAACATGAGCACGCGTCTCGCCGACGTCGGGCGGCAAGTTCGCCTGGCACCAGATCTGGCTCGCGCCGTGCTACAGCGGCACGGTGAACACGGCCTCCGGGCTGACGTTCGTCGGCCATCTCGGCCAGGGCACCGCCCAGAACGGCCTCGGCTACCTCGCGGCGGTCGACACGAAGACCGGCAAGGAGCTGTGGCAGTCACCGCTGATGGATGCACCGGCGGCCGCGCCTCCGATCACCTACTCGGTGAACGGCACGCAGTACGTCTCGATCGTCGCCGGTGGCGAGAGCCACAACGACCCGACGCGGCCGAATCCCGCGGTTCCGAACGAGCGCGTCCGTGGCGACAGCGTCTACACCTACGCGCTCGGGTCCTAGTCCCAGAGCCCGATTCGAGAGCGTGGCGGCGGCCGCTTCGGCGGCCGCCGCCGCGTTCCCACCCTGGTACGATCGATCCGGGATGAGGACGGCGGGTCAGCGCGGGGCGAGGCAGGATCTCGCTCGCAGTCTTGGCGACGTTCCTGTTCGCGGCTGCGGCGGTCGCCGCGGCCTCCGCGGACGACCAGTCCGGCGGCAAGACCGTCACGCTGAAGACGGGCGACTCGGCGCTCCGCCCGGCGATGCTCGTCAGCCCGAACTGGTCCGGCTACGTCGCGACCGCACCCGCCCGGTAACGGCGATCAGCTTCACGAGCGTCACCGGCACCTGGACGGTGCCCAAGGCGATCTGCGCGAAGAAGGACGGCCGGACGTACTCGACGGTCTGGGTCGGCCTCGGCGGCTGGACGCAGACACGCCAGGAGGAGGTCGGGACCGACGCGAACTGCACCAATCGCAGGTACGCCGCGGTACTACGCGTGGTTCGAGCTCGTCCCGTACCTCTCGTTCCCGACGACATCAAGAACAAGGTTCACGCCGGCGACACGATGACCGGCCTCGTGCCGCATCGTCAACCCGAAGATCGTCGAGCTCCAGATCAGGAATCGCACGCGGCACTGGACATTCACGACGAAGATCAACTGGGCGATCAACGACACCTCGACCGCCGACTGGGTCGTCGAGGCCCCCGCCATCTGCATCAGGTACGCGTGCAGCGAGGCGTCGCTCGCGAACTTCGGTGCCGTCAACATCCGGAACATCTCGGCGGTCGCGAAGGGAACGAAAGGCACACTCACGGATCGACGCTGGAAGGTGATTCCCGTGAAGCTCGTGCCGGGCAAGCTGATCGTCCCCACGATCAGCCCCACGGCCACGGCCGCCGGGCCGGGCGGGAAGAAGGGAAAGGCGTCCTCGCCGGCGGGCTCGACCCCCGGGCCGGTGTCCCGCGACGGGAGCAGCTTCACCATGAAGTGGGTCCCGGTCGCCACCAAGGGACTGTGAGGCCGGTGACGCACGGTCGCCGCAACTGTGCCGCAACGCACCCGTGGTACGATCATCCTTTGTGAGGCTGCGCGCGCTGGTGTTGCTCTTGCTGGTCGGCCTCGTGCCTGCTTCATCGGCATTGGCCCGGACGGCGACGACGGCGCCGAGCATCTATATCAACGTGAACGTGACGCTCACCGACTCGAAGGTGATCGTGCGCCCCGCTTCCGCGCCCCGCGGCGCAAATGCGCGCTTCGTTGTCCGAAACACCGGCAAGAAGCCTCACTCGTTCACCGTCGGGTTCCAGAAGCGGGCGGCCGGCCTTCAGGTCGGATTCACCCGCACGTTCCCGCCCGGAAACCACTCCGTCTTCATCGTCTACCTGAACTACCGTGGGGTCGTGCCGTACTTCAGCGGAGCGTCGTACGCCAAGGCGTCCCCCGCCATGAAAGGCACGTTCCTGGTCGGCGCGACCTGCGCCGCGTGCGTGCAGGACAGCTAGGTACGCGGCTCAGCCGAGCACGAAGACGAGGCGCTGCGCCAGCTTTCCCTGCGGGCTAGCCTCCACGTCTCCAGCTGCCCCGGCGTACCTGCCGTACCCGCCCGTGATCGCCAGCGCGAATGTCGGCGCAGTGAAGTTGAGCGTGCCCGCGGCGACCAGGGTGCCTCCGGCCAGCTGGAAGGTCGCGTCGCAGAAGGCGTTCTTGTCGAAGTAGTACTGGCAGGTGTAGACGGCCGTCCCGACCTTGCTGGCGAGGCTCTTGCCGCTGTAGACATCGAACGAGTACAACGCCTCGTCACCGGGGAAGGGGCCGTTGTTGCGTTCGCTGACCGACTGAGGCCTGCTGTGCGTGCCGTACGGATTGTTGACGCCCCCGCGCGACTCGTCGTCGATATTGCCGACGAACGTCTGGCTGTTCGGTGCCGAGTACACGGTGATCCTCTGCGGGCCCTTGGCCCCCTGAGCCGCGACGGCGGGCACGAGCATGACGACAGCCACGCAGCCCACCGTCAAAGCGCATAGCGCCGTGGAGAGCGCGATGCGTCTAGATCCGTGGCCACGGTGAGAACGGGACGCCGTCATGTCAGGCGGGGTGGAAGGTCAGGGTGAGGTGCTGGGACTGAAGCATCGGGACGGCCCGAAAGACCGGCTGCGGCTGCGTGGAACTCCCGAGCGCTTGCACCGCCACCAGGCCTTTCGTGCCGCGGAAACCGTGCGTCCCCCCGATGATCGCGAGCGTGAAGCTCGACGCGCCGAACGTCGTCGCGCCCTTGGCGACCAGGGTGCCGCCGCGCAGCTGGAAGGAAGCGTCACACAGTGCTGTCTGGCCCAGGCCGTACTGGCACACGAAGATCACCGAGCCGGCTTTGATCTTGTGGCCAGCGCTCGTGTACAGATCGAACTCGAACTCTCCCTCGTCTCCCGGGAAGGGGCCGAATATCTTCTCGTTCGACCTCGTCGTCACGGAAGAGCCGGAGTAGTTGCCGAAGGGGTTGTGACCTTCCCCGCGGGCAAGATCGTCGGTGTTGTTCAGAAATCCCTTGTGTTTGAGAACGGTGTAGAACGAGAGCTTCGTGGCGCCCGTCAACGGCGTGCCGCTTGCCGCGCCGCACGTCGCGAGGACGGCAACACAGACAGCACCGGCGGCGATCACGGGAAGATTCGCGGACAACCCCGCGCGGAGGTGGCGGAGCACGGGCATCAGTCGAGCACGAACGCGAGGCGTTGGGCGTGGTTGGTGCTCGGGGTCTCTTGAACGGTCCCGGCCCTGTCGGCGAACGAGCCGTAGCCGCCCGTCACGGCCAGCGTGAACTTGGAGGTGTTGAAATTGAACCCGCCGGCCGCGATCAGGGTTCCGGTCTTCAGCTTGAAGGCCGCGTCGCAGAACACGTTCTTGTTGAAGTTGTACTGACACGTGAACGACGCCGACCCGACTCTCGTCTTCAGGCTCGGGTCGCTGTAGAGGTTGAACGAGAACAGCGCCTCATCGCCGGGGAACGGCCCGTTGCCCTTGCTTGTCGCCGCGTCACGTCCTTGAAGTTGCCGAACGGGTTGTTGCCGATGCCGAGGATCCGCGAATCCGAGTTGTTGACGTACTGCTCCTGCTCGGCGACGGAGTACAGAGTCAGTCGATGCGAAGTGGTGGAACCAGGGCCCGAACCGGCAGCGGTCGCAACAGCGGCGACGCACCCGGCGAGGGCGAGTGCAGCGACGAACGAAACGGTGCGGGCACTGCACATCCAGCTACCAAGGTACTTGACCGCAGGATCATCCGGTCCGAGTGATCGCATTGACCGGGGCGCGTATCTCGACGTCACGGTAGCGCCCCGCCGCGCCACCGTGCAGCGGCGACACCTGCGACGAGCAGGACGGCGGCGGCCAGCTCGAGCCACGACGTGATCTCGATCGATCGTCGCCGTCTGACAACGCTCGACCCGAGATGGCGGTAGATCGCGTCGAGCGCACCGGAGCTCCTCGCGCTGAAAGCCTCGCCGCCGGTCTCGCGCGCCAGCAGGGCGATCGTCCCCGGGTCGGGGAGCGCTCGAATCGAGTGGGTCAAGAGGCCCGAGCCCTGCGTGATGTAGCCGTGCCGGGTCCCGAGCGCAACCCCGTAGATCCTGACCCCCGCGGCTTTCGCTGCCGCGGCTGCGGCGGAGGGGCTGACGGTGCCACGATCCTGACGGCCGTCAGACTCGAGCACGATCGCCGCGGGCAGGTACGCGCCGGCCGGATGGTGCACGCCGCTTGCGGCAAGGGTCGAAACGATCATCCTGACGGCTGCTTCGATTGCCGAGCCGAGTGCCGTGCCGCCTTCGGGAGCGAGGACGCCGAGACCGCTCTCGACGCCGGCGCGATCGGTCGTCGGTGCAGCAATCACCTGGACGTTGTCGCTGAACGTGACCAGCCCGACCTTGTCGCTCTTCGGCAGCACGGCCAGGAAGTCGCGCATCCCGTTGATTGCGGCGTCGAGTCGTGACGGCCGGATGTCGGTGGCTTGCATCGATCCAGACACGTCCGCGAGCAGAATGATCGTCGCGCCGGGGTCGGACGAAACGACCTCGATCTGGGGCTTCGCGAGCGCCGCAGCAACGGCCGCCAGCGCCAGCGCCAGCAAGATCACCGGTAACCAACGGCGCCCCCGTCCACGCCTGATCGCGGTGACGCCTGAAAGCGTCCCCAGATTGGTGTAGGCGAGCGTGTAGCGCGACCGGCGCCGGCGGACGATCACGGCGAACGCAAGCAGGAGAGGCACAGCGAGCAGCGCGAGCAGGTATAGCGGCGCAACGAAGCTGAGGTGGTGCGAGAGCCCGCTCACGGCTCGCACATCGCGCCAACCTGAACCCAGGCCCGTGGCGCCAGCGGGACCAGCACGATGCCGGCCGCCTTGTAGACGGCGTGCACCTTGCCGCCGGAGATAGATGTCCTGATCGTCACGGCGTTGGCGAGGGCAGCATCGGGAGGCGCGGGCGTGTTCAGCGCATAGGCGCCCCAGGAGCCGACGAGCTTCTCGTTCCTCGGGCAGCGCGCGGTGAGCGCCGAAGCTCTCTGCCGGGTGATCAGATAGTTGTTCGCGCGAAGGTCGAGCGGCCCACCCGGAGGCGTGCCCGGAAGCGCGGAGACCGTCGAGCGCTTGTTCTTCGCGGTCAGTGAGACGCAGCCGAGCACGGGCTGGAAGGAACCCTGCCTCCCGTCGTTCGCCACCGCATGGAAGAGGAGAATGGACGCTCCCTTGGGGTTGGCAGGAACGCCGATCGGCCCGCCGAGCTTTCCGTCGAACCAGACGCGAATATCTCTGGAGCTGGCCCGTGCATCCGTGCCGCCGGCGATGAAGCCGATTCGCTTCGGACAGCCGTACAGGTAGGTCGCCTGGCCGCCGGCGGGCACGATCACCCACGGGCCCGTCGCGCCGATGCAGTTCTTGACGTTCTGACATTCCCTCGTGGGCGACGGGACGAGGTAGAACGGACCTCCTGCGCGCTGCGCCGAGCCCCCCGTGACCACCGTGGCGGAGACGGCTGCGGCGACGATCGACGCCACACCCATCCCGCGCGCGCGACTCACGCGATCCTTCCGAACCAGAGCCCGGAGAGGGCGATCCCGGCGAGAATCGAGACGAGCGCTCCTGCGGCAAAGGCCGCGCTCACCTGGTGCGTTCGCTCTCCCGGCGTGGTGTACGAGCGAAGCCCCGAATAGACCTTCGTCAACGAGTCGGCCGACTGAGTCAGCGAGCCTTGCTCGAGGAAGACGCCGCCGGTCTGCGTCGCGAGGGCGCGCAGGGTCGTCGAGTCGAGCGGGACCGAGATCTGCGTCGAGGTCTGGACACCGTTGACCGTGATCGGCTGGGTGACGATCGCCTTCCGTGTCCCGACCGCGACCGTGTCGATCGGAACGTAGTTGACGAGGGCGGACACGGCAGCCTCCGAAGGAGTCGGCCCGGCGCCGGTCTGCGCGCCGTCGGAGAAAAGAAGCACGGCTCCCGGGCGATAGATGCTTCCAGGCTCGTTCCGGCCGGCGCCTGCAACCGCGACGCTGACTGCGTAGGTGATGCCGTCTCCGATCGCCGTGCCGCTTCGTGGCGTGACACTCGTTGGAATGCCGGCGATCACTGCCTTGCGGTCGAGTGTCGGCGCGACCGAGAGGTGCACCTGGTCCGCGAATGTGACAACCGCCACGCGGTACTTCGACGGCAGCTCGTCGAGGAACCGAACGGCGGCGGCACGGGCAGCCCGGATGCGGGTCGGCTGGACATCGGTCGCCGCCATCGAGCCCGAGACGTCGAAGGTCAGGACGATCGTCGGCGCGCCCCGATCGGCGCTTGCGACGACCCGCTGCGGCCGCGCGAAGCCCACGAGTAGAAACGCCAGGCCGAGCAGCAGCAGTACCGGTGGAAGGTGGCCGAACCTACGTGAAGGGCGGCGCACGATGTTCGGGAGCAGAGCCCGACTCGACCACGCAGCAGCGCGCTTCGTACGCCTGCGCTCGAGCCACATGTACCCGATGACCGCCAGCGGAACCGCGACGAGCGCCACAAGGAGGTACGGGGCGCCGAAGCTCATCCGCGATCACTCCGCAGGAACCTGCCGAGCGGCCGGAGCCAGTCCTCGTCCGTCGAGAGCGCGACATGCGGCACTCCACAGGAGGTGAGCGCAGCGATCAGTCCTTGCCGCTCCTCGGCCGCGGCCTTCGCGAACTGCTCGCGCAGTACCGGGTCCTCGGTGTCCACGAGCAGCTGGAGCCCGGTCTCGGGATCCTCGAGGCGAACCTCGCCGACGTCGGCGAGCTGCTGCTCGCGCGGATCCCGGATCTCGACGGCCAGCGTCCGGTGGCGCGCTGCGACCCGCAAGAGCGCGGTGCGCCAGTCGACGGGGCCACGGAAATCCGAGATCACGACGACAAGTGATCTGTTGATCGCCAGGCCGTCGACCAGCTTCAGCGCGCCGCTCAGGCTGCCGCCGCCGACAGGGGTCTCACGCAGCGCGCCGAGCGCGAGCAGCAACCCGAGGCGCCCCTGGCGCGGGCGACGGAAAAGGAGCTCGTCGCTTCCGAGCGCGACGACTCCGAGCTCGTTGCCGCGTCTGGTCGCCACATGCCCGATCGCGATCGACACCCCCTCGGCGACATCGGTCTTGCGCCGGTCGGCCGTGCCGAACCTCATCGACGCCGAAAGGTCGACCACGATCCAGGTCACGAGCACACGCTCTCCGAACTCGACCCGCACATGAGGCTCGCCGGTACGCGCCGTCACATTCCAGTCGATGCGCCGCACGTCATCGCCGGGCACATACGGCCTGATCTGGTTGAGCTCCGTCCCAACGCCGGCGAAGGCAGAGCGAAAGTCGCCGGCGAGCATCCCGTCGACGCGGCGACCGATCGCCAGGTCGAGCGCCCGCAGACTGGCATTCGAGAGCGGGCCCGGCCCCGGCTCGGCCGGAGTTCTGACCCGGCCGAGGACATCGACGAGGCTCGGGCTCACCTCATCCCTTTCACCTTCGTGCTGATGATGTACAGGAGAGGACCAGCCGCTCAGCGAGACGACACGAGCTGCAGTTGGCCGTTCTCGAGAACCTCGCACTGCTGCGCCGACTGGGAAAGCACCGCGCGGATCAGCTTCGCCTTCTCGGCCGGCGGCTCGGGCTTACCGTACCGCCCTCCGAACGACGAGACCTGAAAGCTGTCGCTCCTGGCGGATGTCTCGTTGATCGTCGCCTCGAGGACGGTGTGCGGAGCCAGCACGAAAGCGGGGTTGGTCGGGTCCCAGGCCATGAACAGCTTGAACGTCCCCTTCGCCCCGCTCGAGGGCAGCACCGTGCAGGTGTTCGGGACCTGTCCCGTCTGGTAGCTGATTGCGACGACCCTGCGCGGAATCGGTGTCCCTCGAAGATGATCCAGGGCAGACTGCGCCGACTTCCTCACAGCAGCGGTGGAACCGCCCCGATCGGCGCTGTGCGCCGCCCCACAGGCGGCGGAAGCAAGCGCGCAAACCACCAGGACACCTGCCGCCCGGACAAGCCGGTGACGACGCTGCGAAGGACTGGCCGCTGTCGCGACGGACCCCGACCTCACGGCGAAAAGGTAGCACGGAGCGTCGAAGCCCGAGCCGAGACGGTGTCCGAAGCGAGGCGCCGAAAGCGTGCCGGAGCAGGGAGAACGCACACGGTCGACGTCACCGGAGACACGACGTCACCTTCAGACGCTGGCTCTTGGTCAACGGCCCCGTGGTGGAGTAGTAGAACACGTTCTTCGTTACTCCGACCCCGGCCCTGACGGCCGCAGGTGTGATCGAGCCGAAGCTCGCAGTGATCGACTTCACCGCGAGGGCCACCGCCTTCTTCTCGGTGCCGAGCGCCTCGGCGGGATCCTTGCCGAAGACGAGGAAGACGTAGGCGCCGGCCTGGTTGCCCCCCCGGGGCGCATTCGGATTGAGCAGTGCCGCCCGCTTGGCAAGCTTGACTCTGAGATTCCCGCCCGTGCCCGGCAGGGACGTATTCTTGATTGCGGCCGCCTGGTATCCCGCTTTGGTCAGACAGGATTGAGTGGACGAGAGCGTGTACGTGCTACTGCCGCCACCGCCACCGCACCCGGCGAGGCTCAATGCTGCGAGCGCCCCGAGACTTGCCACGCTTCCGCGCCGCATAGGTCCTCCGATCAGCGCGACCCTGAGACCGCGGCAAGCGCCTTCGCGATCTCCTGAGGAATGGCGAAGGAATGCCCTTTTCCCGAGGAGTTATGGCCGTTGGGCGAGACGGTGACCAGGATGTTCTTCAACGCCGTGGCCGCGATCCCGCTGTTCCGCCACCGCTTGATGCTGGCCCGAAACGACTCTCCGGCGAGGGTGTTCGACTGGTAGACGTAGATGGCCGCCGTCCAGCCTTTTTGCGGCTTTGCGGTCTGCAGGGTCACGACCGGGGTGCCGAGGAAGCAACCCTCGACAACAGGGCCGCACGTCGCGTCGTACAGGGCGAGCCCAACGCTCTTGAACCCTTTGAGCACCTGATGCACCGTGTATTTCTGCGTGACCGAGGCGCTCGACCCGGTAGCGGCCTGTCGAGCCGCCGTCGCCGATCCAGCCCAGAGCGAAAAAGCAAGAACGCCCAGGGCCGCAGCCTGCATGAAAACAGTCGGGCGTCTCACTCGGGCCATTGTAGCTCTCCGAGCGGGAATCGCGGTTGCGCGCGGGCGGGGACTGCACTGGAACCGGTCACTGGGGTACGTTGATGGAGTGAAGCGTGCCGAGGCTGTGGACGGCGTCTCGGCGTGATCGCGAGATGATGAGAAGAACAACGGCAGGGACCGCGATCTCGGCCGTCTGCCTGCTCGTTTTCACGGCTTGTGGCGGCTCGAGCTCGAGCCGGGACTGGCCTCTTCCGAACCGGGATCTCGGCTCGACCCGCGCCCTCGAGACGAGCGCGATCGATCCGGGGAATGTCCGGACGCTCCACGTTGCCTGGCGGTTCCGATTTCCGGTCGCTCCGGGCGAATCGGGCGCGTTCACGGCAACTCCAGTCGTGGTCGAAGGCGTCGTGTACGTCCAGGACATGCAAAGCAACGTCTATGCGCTCGAGCTGAGCACGGGAAAGGTGCTGTGGCGCCGTCTCTTCGGTGACACGAACCCGGGGCCGAACGGGCTCGCGGTCGACGACGGGCGGGTGTACGGCGCGACCGACGCAAGCGTTTTCGCTCTCGACGCGGCAACCGGGCGGTTCCTCTGGCGGCATCACATCGTCAGTGCGACCGGGCCTTATGTCGATATGGCTCCGCAGGTTGCGGGCGGGCTCGTGTACGTGAGCACGATCGGGCTACCGCCGAACGGCCGCGGGACCCTCTTCGCCCTCGACGCCGGAACCGGATCGATCCGCTGGCAGCGCTCGACGATCAAGGGCCCGTGGCATGTCCCGTCGCAGGCCGGCGGCGGCGGCGCCTGGTACACGCCGAGCGTTGGCGGCGACCAGGTGTTCTGGGGCACCACGAACCCGTATCCGTACGGCGGCACCCGCGCCCTGCCGAACGGAGGTGCATTCGCAGGCCCCGCGCTCTACACGGATTCGCTGCTCGTCGTCGACTCGCGCACGGGAAGGCTCGCGTGGTACGACCAGGTGACGCCGCACGACGTGCGGGACTACGACTTCGAGGTGCCGCCGATCCTCGGGTCGGTCGGCAAGCGCCGGGCGGTGTTCGGCGCGGGGAAGGCCGGACTGGTGATCGCCTGGGACCGCTCCACTCACGCCCGCCTCTGGCAGACGGCGGTGGGTGTTCACCGAAACGACCGGGGACCGCTTCCTCGGCGGCCGGTCCTCGTGTGCCCCGGGTTGCTCGGCGGGGTCGAGACGCCGATGGCGAGCGCCGGCGGGCGGCTCTACGTGCCGGTCGTCGACCTGTGCATGCGCGGCAGCTCGACGGGGTACGAGCCGCTCGACCGCGTGAACGTGGCGCGCCGGGGCCGGGGCGAGTTGATCGCGCTCGACGCCTCGACCGGGAGACAGGACTGGACGTTGCACCTCCCGAGCCTGATTTCGGCTGTGCGACAGCCGCCGCCGGGGTCGTCTTCACGTCGACCCTCGACGGCACGGTTTACGGTGTCGACGCGAACGATGGTCGTGTCCTGTGGAAGGCCTCGCTCCGCGCCGGGGTGAATGCCTGCCCGGCGCTCGCCTCGGGCTGGCTGCTCGTCGGTGCGGGAGTGCCGCACGGGCTCGGGCGACCACCTCGAGCTGACCGCGTTCACCGTCGGAGCAAAGACGAGCTGAGCTTTGCTCAGTGACGGCCGCAGTGCTCTTCGACCGCACGAAGCAGCTCGACGAGGTCGACCGGCTTCGAGAGGTAACCGTCGAAGCCGGCCTCCAGGAACCGCTCGCGGTCGCCGTGCATCGCCTGCGCCGTCAGCGCGAGCACCGGAATCGACGCGGTGCGCTCGTCGCCGCGCAGCCGCGCGAGCGCTTCGACGCCGTCGATCCCCGGCAGCTGGACGTCCATCAGCACGACCGCCGGTGCCTGTGACCGGGCGAGCTCGACAGCGTCCTCGCCGGTGCGCGCCTCGACGGTGCTGTAGCCGGTCGCCTGCAGCAGGTCGCGGAAGAGCTTCATGCTCTTCTCGTTGTCCTCGACGACGAGCACGAGCTCACCCGCCATCGCGAGGCCTCTCCATCCGGCAGCGTGAAGACGAACCGGCTTCCGTGGCCGGGTTCGCTCTCGACCCAGATCCGGCCGCCGTGCAGCTCGACGAGGCGCTTCGAGAGCGCCAGGCCGAGCCCCGTGCCCTCGCGCTGCTGCACGCCGGCGTCGGTCTGCTGGAACTCCTCGAAGATCCGCTCCTGGTCGGCGGGCGCGATCCCCGGGCCCGTGTCGGTCACCGACACCCGCACCTTCGCCGCCGACCCGCGCGGCCGCGACCGTGACCTCGCCGCCCGGCGGCGTGAACTTGACCGCGTTCGAGAGCAGGTTGAAGACGATCTGGCGGACCCGCCGCTCGTCCGCCGCGGACGATGTCGACGCCCGGCGCGAGCCCGAGCGAGAGCTGGACCCGGTTCTCGGTCGCCCGCTCGCGCACCATCACGACGCCGCTCTCGAGCGCCTCGCGCAGCGAGAACGCCGCGATCTCGAGCTCGAACCT
This sequence comes from uncultured Actinomycetota bacterium, assembly GCA_963735535.1. Lineage (GTDB taxonomy): Bacteria > Actinomycetota > Thermoleophilia > Gaiellales > Gaiellaceae > PALSA-600. The sequence continues at coordinate 79,839 of CAVTLL010000013.1, forward strand.
GGCCCGCTTCGACCTTCGACAGGTCGAGCACGTCGTTGATCAGCGACAGCAGATGGTTCCCGGACGAGAGGATGTCCTCGAGGTACTCGTCCTGCTTCGCGTTGACCGGGCCGAACAGCTGCTGGCGCAGCAGCTGCGAGAAGCCGATGATCGCGTTCAGCGGCGTCCGCAGCTCGTGCGACATGTTCGCGAGGAACTCGCTCTTGTGCCGGCTCGCCGTCTCGAGCTCGCCGTAGAGGCGCCGCAGCTCGTCGTTCATCCGGTTCACGTGCGCGGCGAGCGAGCCGAGCTCGTCGCGGTTCGGCACATCGACCCGGCCCGAGAAGTCTCCCTCGGCGATCTCGGAGAGCCGCGCCTCCGTGCTCTGGATCGGGCCGACCAGCGACCAGGAGAGGATCAGCCCGAGCCCGACCGCGAGCGCGACGCTGATCGCCCCGACGGCGACGAAGAGATTGCGTGAAGACGTGTAGGCACTGCGATTCGCGGCGATCAAGGCGGCCGTCTCGTTGCCCGTCCGTTCGGCAAGATCGTTCGTCGCGAGGAAGAGGTCCTCGATCGGCCGTTACCGCGTCGGCAAGCGGACGGCCTCGACCTTCGGCTCGTGACACCGGCGTTGTCGAGCGCCTGGACCGTGGTCATCGCGCTGTCGAACCGGTGATAGTCGAGCCTGATCCGCCTGAGCATCCGCTCGTCGGCCGGCGGCGGCACGAACCCGTAGGTCACCTCGCTCGTCGACGGCCCGAGCTCCGACAGGCCGAACCGGATCTCCCCGTCGACGAGCGCCCAGCGCCGCCCGCCGAACGAGCTCTTCGCACCGGTCACGGTCGCGGCGCCGGGATCGCCGCCGTTGCGGAACCCGAGGAGCTGGCGCAGCATGCTCGCCTGCGTCTGCGATCTCGTCGTAGGTCGACGAGCGAGCCTGCAGAGTCCCGAGCCCCTCGCACGCGCGCGTTCGCCTGCGCCAGGAAGCGCAGCCCGACCACGCCGACGAGCACGAGCAGCGCCGCGATCCCGAGGAAGGCGACGAGCAGCTTCGTGCGCACGTTCGCCGGCGCCACGGCGACGGCGCGCACGAGCCGGTTGTCCGAGCCGACGAGCGCCGCCCACCGCCGGCTCGGGACGGCCGCCTCAGCGCCCCGGGCTGCGCCATCAGCTCACCCCTTGGAGCTGAGCGATGTCGGCGCCGCCGACGAGTCGATGATCAGCCACTTGCCGTTGATCTTCTGCACCTGGTGGTCGACGCCGACCGCCGCCATCAGCTTGTTCGTCTTGATGTCGATGTAGTCGCACTCGAAGTAGAGCGTCCCCTTGTCGCCGTTGACAGTCGACCTTGATCCGGAACGACGGCGTGTCCGCCTGCCAGTGGTTCTGCGGGACGAAGGCCTTGTTCTTCGTCGCGAAGAACTTCCTGATCTGGCCGCGCCCGGTGTAGGTCTCCGTGCCCAGGTTGAAGACGGCGCCCGGCGCGAACAACGTCATCATCAGGTCCACGTCGTGGGTCGTCGCGGCCTTGTGGAACGTCTTCTCGATCTGCTCGATCTGGTAGAGCGTGGCCTCCTTCTGCATCTGCAGCTCGGTCGCCGACGGCTTGCCCGACCCGCCGCAGCCGGCCAGAGCTGTGACGGTCACTCCGATTACCAGTGCGCATCCGATGAACAGCGTGCGTCCCACGTCGCTTCTCCTCTCAGCTCGACGATCGAGAGCCGATCGTCTCACCGGCCGGGAGCGCGTCCAGGGTGCCTGCACCCCGTTAGCGGGAAGGGCTACCTCTCGGTTCAGCCGCTCGAGCAGTATCGCCGCACCTGCGCGGGGAACTCGGTGACGTCGATCGGCTTCTCGATGTAGGCGGCGAAACCGGCCTCGGCGGTCCAGCCGCTCTCGCCGACCGGCAGCGCGCTGAGCGCCACCACCGGGATTCGAGCGGTGCGCTCGTCCGCAGCGAGCCTGGCGCACAGCCTCGGAGCCGTCGAGGTCGGGCAGCCGCAGATCCATCAGCACGACGTCCGGCAGGTGGGCACATGCAAGAGCGATGCCCTCAGCCGCGGTCGCGGCCGTCAGCGTGCGCAGGCCGGCAGCCTCGAGGCACGTCGCGTGCGAGCTTCGCGTTTCGCGCGTCGTCGTCGACGATCAGCACGAGCTCGGACATTGCGTCATCCTACGAGGCTCGTGGCAATCAGGGTTGTGCTCGCAGACGACCACTACCTCACGCGCGAGGGAGTACGGAGCCTGCTCGGGAGCGATCCCGAGATCGAGATCGCGGCTGTCTGCGTCGACCTCGACTCGTTGCTCGCCGCTGTCGACGAGACGAATCCCGATGTCGTCGTCACCGACATTCGCATGCCTCCTCACGGGGTGGACGAGGGCATTCAGGCCGCGACCCGGCTGCGCGACACCTACCCCAACGTCGGGGTCGTCGTCCTCAGCCAGTACGCGGAGCCCGGCTACGCGCTCGCGCTCCTCGAGGCAGGCACGTCGGGCCGCGGGTATCTGCTCAAGGAGCGAGTCGCCGACCTGGACCAGCTCGTCGGCGCGATCAGGGAGGTGGCGAGAGGTGGCTCCGTCATCGATCCGAAGGTCGTCGAGAGCCTCGTCGCCGAGAAGGGGCGAGTCGAGGCATCGCCGCTCCGAGCCCTGACTGCGCGTGAGCAAGACGTGCTCAGAGAGATGGCCGAGGGCAAGAACAACGCTGCGATCGCGCAGACGCTCTTCCTGACCGAGCGATCGGTCGAGAACGTCATCCACGCCGTCTTCCAGAAGCTCGGGATCGGTTTCGAGCCATCCGTGCACAAGCGCGTGAAGGCCGTGATCCTCTACCTCTCCGAGGGCGGCTAGACGAAAGGAACGGTTGCGGTGAGCCGCGTAGCGCCGGCCTCCGATTGGGCGGTGACGATGCCGCCCAGCGCCTCGACCCGGGCTGCCGCCGTTTCGAGCTCGACGGAGCCGGTCCCGCATTCGACCACCACCTGAACCCGGCTCTCCTCTCTACGGATCCTGATCGTCGCGCGCGAGCCGGCAGCCACGAGCGAGGCTCGGCAGAAGAAGTAGACCGCTGCCTCGACATCGGCAGGAAAGCGGCCCGCTCCGGCCGCGTCGAGGATCAGGGTGACGCCGGCCGCTGAGGCCGCCCCCCGGAGCGCGTCCGGGAGCCCCCGCGCCTCGAGCACCGACGGGTAGATCTCATTCGCAAGCGCTCGCACGCGATCGAGTGCGGCACGCACGTCGTCCTCGATCTCGGCAAGCAGCGCGAGTGCAGCCGGTAGGTCGGTCATCGCAAGCCGTTGCGCCAGCTGCAGTCGCACCGTGACGGCCACAAGATCCTGCTGGACGCCGTCATGGAGCGCCCGCTCGATCCCGCGTAGCTCGGCGTCCGCGGCGGTCATCGAGCGAGCGTAGGCGAAAACTCCGGCGCCGATCGGGAGGCGAGCCTCTCAGGAACGAGGTGGTGGCCTCCTGGACGCGCTCTGCGGCCCCCGACACGATCGGAGAGGGAGCAAACGCCGTCTGCCACACACGGCGAAACGGCTTCCAACGTCGACAGACAGGAGGATTCATGAAACGGCTGATCGTCATTCTCCTACTGGGTGGCGCGGCGACCTGGTGCGCGGTCGCACTCGCCACACCCAGCCAGGGGCAGTCCTCGACCATCCTCTCCGTAGGTGCGATGCAGGCCGATCTGGCTTTCAACACGGGCCTCACCGCAGAGGCGACGGGCACCACGTGGGGGGACACGAAGTACTCGGTCGACCAGCTGCCCGAATTCCTGATCCGGCTTCGTGCAGCCGGCGTCACCAACCTCGGCCTGTGGATGAACCTGCATCCGCTGGTCTCGGCGAGGTTCGGGATGGTGCCGATCGGGCTCCTGAGCCAGCCCGAGATCGTCAACCAGCAGGCGACATTCGCGCCCGGCGCCGCATCCGGCTGGCACAGCCATCCCGGCTACCTGACCTCGACGGTCGTGTCCGGCTCGGTCATTCGCTACGGCGTCGACTGCTCGTCGCAAACGTTCACCGCCGGCCAGTCGTTCTACGAGACCGGGGCCAACACGTTCATCGTGAAGAACCCGAGCACGACGGACCCCGCGGTTGTGAACGTGACCTTCGTGGTCCCGGGAGGGACGCCGACGACGGCGCTCCGCCTGGACAAGACGCAGCCCGTCGGCTGCACCCAGTGAGCCGACGCGTTCCCGATCGCACGCCGCCCGGGAGGGGAGAGCAAGTCTCCCCTCCCCGCGGCGCGCGGGCGATCCGCGCGCTCGTCGCGGGCCTGTGCGGAGCGCTTTGCGCGGCCCTGCTGGTTTCCGCCTCCTCGCGCGCCGACGGCGACCCGGCCAGCGACTACCTGCTCGTCCAGAACGTCTTCGTTCCCTACCGGTCCCCGTCGCCGAGCGTGAGCGCGGCGCTCGAGCAGGCCGCGGACACGGTCTATCTCCACGGAAACCGCGTGAAAGTCGCTGTGGTCTTCGATACCGCCGACCTCGGATCGATTCCGTCGATGTTCGGGAGTCCGTCGAACTACGCCGAGTTCCTGGGCATCGAGCTGAGCCTCTGGTACGCCGGCCCCCTGCTCGTCGTGATGCCGGCCGGATTCGGCTTCTACGACGGCGGACGCTCGCCCGCAGCGGCCGAAAGCGTCCTGCAGTCGGTCCCCGTCTCGGCCGCGAGCCCGGACGACCTCGTGCGCACGGCGACGACGGCTCTAGACGACCTGGCCGCCGACGGCGCGCTGACCTCGCCGGACACCACGGCTCCCCTGGTGACTGCCCACCCGGCTGATGCCCGGCAAGGCAAACCGGCGATGCTGCATTTCGACGTCTTCGACGACAGCGGCCGCAGCAAGGCAACCATCCGGGTGTACGAGAACAGCTCGCTCCTGGCGACGCTCCCGAGCCCGGCGGCATTCATGATCGGGACGCGCAACGTCGCCGTCCGCTGGCTCGTGCCGTCGAAGCTGCGCAGCAGGCGGCTGCGCTTCTGCGTCGTCGCCTCCGACCCGGCCGGGAACCGCAGCAGGCCCGCGTGCGCACCCTTCCTCGACGTCCAGTAGCAGGCGTAACCCCAGCAACAGCCCACCGCGCTGACCGCTCGAGCCGAGCGAGGCGCTGAGCCCGGGGCCCGACGGCTCGCGCTGTCACCGCTACGTCAATCCTTTGTGATTCGGACGCGAAATTCTTGGGAATTCGCTGTCCCGCGCTTGAAAAGGCCGGGCCTAGGTTGGAGACACCCAAGAAGGAGGTCTTCCATCGATGATCCTGACCCGTCCACCCCGAGCTCTCGTCCTCTTGCTCGGGAGCGCCATGCTGGCGCTCCCGGCGATCGAGGCGGGCGGCGCCGCCGCAGCCCCGTCGAGCACCCAGCGGGCTGCGAGCACGAAGAGCGCGAAGTTCACCGGCGCGACCGTGCCCGCGAGGCAGTGGGGCTCGGTGACGGTCAGCGTGACGCAGCAGACGACCGGGTCGGGCAAGACCGTGACGCGGAAGTTCAGCGATCTCGGCGGCGGCTACACCTACCACACCTCGCGCTCGCAATTCATCATGTCGCAGGCGCTTCCGATCCTGCGGCAGGAGTTCCTGGCTGCGCAGAGCGCGAAGATCCAGATGGTCTCGGGCGCGACCTACACGAGCCAGGCGTTCATCCAGTCGCTGCAGTCGGCGCTGCTCAAGGCGCACGTCTAGCCATGGGCGACCGGCGACATCAACTCAGAGGAGGTATCGCAATGAGATGGCTAACCGTCTTCGCGGTCGCGCTGATGATCGTGGCCGCCGGCGTCTTCGGGCAGAGCGCAGCCGCGGCGGCCTCGAAGCACGCCTTGCCGCATCCCGGCGACGCTCGTCGCCAAGCGTGCACGGCACGATCGGCAGCGCTCCGCCGAGCGCGAACGCCAGGGCCCTCGTCCGCGCCGCCGGCCTGGACGACGGGAGCGGCGGCGGCAACGAGCGAGAACGAGCTCGGGTCGGACGACGGCGGCGGGCTCGGCGGCAAGGTCGTACACGGCACCATCGGCAGTGCCCTCCCGAGCGCGGGCGCAGCAGGCCAGGATCCGCGCCCTCGGACTGGACGACTGATGACCGCCGGCGCGACGCCCTTCCCAGCGTCCTCGCGCGGCGAGGTCACGCCCTCGTACGCCGCGCGGCGACGCTGGGTCGGGCTCGCGCTCTCGGTGTTCCTCGTCGGCAACGCCGTCGCCATCCTCCTGATCTGGGGCGGCGGCGGAGCCGACGGCCTCGGCTACCACTGGCACAGCTTCGACGCGGCGCTGATCGGCCTCGGGCGCGTCTGACCGCGCTCCTGGCCGGCTACCTGGCGCTGATCGAGGTGCTCCTGCTCGCGCGGCTGCCGTTCCTCGAGCGTCTCGTCGGGTTCGACCGGCTCACCATCTGGCATCGCCGGAACGGCCACGCGGTGATCGGGCTCGTCCTCGCCCACGTCGTCTTCTCGGTCTGGGGCTACGCCAGGCAGGACCGGAACTCGTTCTTCCGCGAGTACTGGAACTGGCTGACGCTGCCCCAGCCCGGCGCCGCCAAGATCGGCGGCAGCGGCAGCTTCTCCGGAGCGCTCACGGCGACGGCCACCTCGCCGTACCCCGGCATGATCACGGCCACCGTCGGCACCGCCCTCCTCCTGACCGTGGTCGTGACCTCGGTCGTCATCGTGCGCCGCAAGCTCTCGTACGAGTGGTGGTACGCGATCCACGTCACCGCGTACGCGGGGATCGCGCTCTCCTGGTTCCACATGATCCCGGCCGGCAACGAGCTCGTGATCGACCGGGTCGCAGCCGACTACTGGCGCAGCCTCTTCGCGCTCGCGCTCGCGCTCGTCCTCTGGTACCGCGTCGCTCGACCGCTCGTGCGGGCCGTGCGCTACGACCTCCGGGTCATCGAGGTGATCGAGGAGGCGCCGGGCGTCGTCTCGCTGCGGATCGGCGGCCGCGGGCTCGAGCGGCTCGGCGCCGAGGCGGGACAGTTCTTCTTCTGGCGCTTCCTCACCGGAGGCTTCTGGTACACGAAGCACCCGTTCTCGCTCTCGGAGGCGCCGCGCGGCGACTCGTTCCGGATCACCGTCAAGGGCCTCGGCGACCACAGCTCGAAGCTCGGGGAGATCCCGGTCGGCACCCGCGTCTTCGCCGAGGGCCCGTTCGGGGTCTTCACCGCCGAGAGCCGGGTCCGGCCGAAGGCGCTCATGATCGCCGGCGGGATCGGGATCACGCCCGTGCGGGCGCTCCTCGAGCGGATGGAGGGCGACCTCGTCGTTCTCTACCGCGTCGCCTCGAGCGGCGAGATCGTCTTCGCCGACGAGCTCGACCGGATCGCGGCGACCCGCCGAGCGCGGGTCGAGTACGTCGTCGGCGACCACAGGAGCGCCGAGGCGCGCGACCTGCTCTCGCCGGCCCACCTCGAGGAGCTCGTCCCCGACATCGCCGACCGCGACGTCTACGTCTGCGGGCCTCCCGGGCTCGTCGACCGGATCGTGCCCAGCCTGCGCGAGGCCGCCGTCCCCGGCCGCCAGCTCCATGTCGAGCGGTTCGCCCTCTGAGATGCGGGCGCACACCGGCGGCGCCGCTATTCGCCGGCCGCCTCGCGGAGCCGGACGACGGCCTCGAGACCGTGGCCGGGCGCCGGCTCCAGCTCCACGTCGCCGCCGTCGGCCTCGACGAGGCGCCGCACGATGGCGAGGCCGAGGCCGGAGCCCTCGCCCGCCCGGGCGCGCCAGAAGCGGTCGAACGCCCGCTCGCGCTGCTCGGCCGAGAGCCCGGGGCCCTCGTCGCGGACCCGAAGCTCGCTCCCGGCGGCGCTCACCGTGACGGTGCCGCCCGGCGGGCGACGCCTCGAGCGCGTTCTCGACCAGGTTGTCGACCACCTGGCGCAGCCCGTCCCTCGAGGCCTGCACCGTTCCGCCGGCAGCTCCGTCGTCGACGAGCCGGACGCCGAGGTCGTCGGCACGCGGCGACCACGTCCCGACCCGCTCGGTCACGAGGTCGCGCGAGATCGACCGGGCCGGCCTGTCCGCCCGCCGCGTCGGCGCGCGCCAGGACGAGCAGAGCGTCGACCAGGCGGGCGAGGCGCTCGACCTCCTCGAGCGATCCCTCGAGATCCCGGCGCTGCGACTCCCCGAGGCCGTGCTCGAGGTTCTCGAGCCGGAGGCGGAGCGCGGTCAGCGGCGTCCGAAGCTGATGCGAGGCGTCGGCGACGAACTCGTTCTGCGAGTCGGAGCAGCTGCTCGAGCCGCGCGACGGTCCTGTTGAAGGCCGCCGCGAGCGAGCGCACCTCCGGCGGCCCGTCGTTCTCGGGCGCCCGCGCGTCGAGGTCGCCGTCGCCGACGGCCGCGGCGGCGCGTTCGAGGCTCCGCAGCGGACGGATCACGAACCCGGCGATCGCCGTGCCGACCGCGGCTGCAAGCGTCGAGGACGACGACGCGCGATCGCGAGCAGGATCAGCCAGTAGCGGGTGATCCGGGCGTCGACCGCCGACGTCGGATAGGTGATCCGAACGGCGCCGTCGGACGACGCCGCCGGCGGCGACCGGCACGGCGACGTAGAGCAGGTTCTGGTGCAGCGTCGAGGAGTGGCGCACGCCCTGCGCGACCCGTCCGCGCAGCGCCGCGGATATCTCGGGCCGCGAGACGAACCCCTCCCGCGCGGTCCCGGTCGGGCCGCGTGTCGACGACGGCGACGCCGTTTCGCCCGACGACGAGCACTCGCCCGCCAGTGGTGCTGCTGTAGCGATAGGCGATCGCGGCGACCGCCGTGAGCTGCGCCTTCGATCCCGTCTCGAGAGCGTCCTGCGCGATCGAGGCGAGGTTCGTCGCGTCGTGCTGAACCTTCGCCTCGAGATTGCCCCGCTCGGTCCGGCTGTTCTGGATCCCGAGCGGCACCTCGAGCGCGAGGAGCACGAAGAGCGTCAGCCCGAGGTAGCCGAGGACGAGCCTTCGGGTCACGTCGACCGGAGGCGGAAGCCGATGCCGCGGACCGTCTCGATCCAGCCGGGATCGCCGAGCTTGCGCCGGAGCGCCGCGACGTGAACGTCGATCGTCTTCGAGGAGCCGCTCCAGCTCGTGCCCCAGACCTCCTGCGAGCAGCCGGCGACGGCTCACGGCGGCGCCCGGGTCGCGAGCGAGCGCGGCCAGCAGCTCGAACTCCATCGGTGTCAGGTCGAGCTCGTTCCCGTCCGCGAACGCGCGCCGCGCGCGCTCGTCGACCTCGAGGCCGCCGACCCGCAGCGGCGCAGCGTGTTGGCGCGGCTCCTCCGACCGCCTGGTGACGGCACGGATGCGGGCGATCAGCTCGCGCAGGCCGAACGGCTTGACGACATAGTCGTCGGCGCCCAGCTCGAGCCCGACGACCCTGTCGGCTTCCTCGCCGCGCGCGGTGACGATGATGATCGGCACACGCGATCGCTCGCGCAGGCGCCGGCAGACGTCGAGCCCGTCCATGTCGGGCAGGCGCAGGTCGAGCAGGACGATGTCGGGCTCGGCCGCCGCGAGCGCCTCGGCGCCGTTCGCGGCCCGGGCGACCTCGAAGCCCTCCCGCTCGAGCCCTTCGGCCAGCGGCACCGCGATCGTGTCCTCGTCCTCGACGATCAGGACTCTCATGACCACATCGTCGCCCGCCGGCCCCGGCCCGGCGTCAGGAGTTTCCCGAATCTTGGCCATTCGGTTGCGAAACCCTGGCGTTCGGCTCTCGCGGCCGCGAGCTACCGTCGACGGCATGAGCCGACTGGCCATGATCGCCGTGCTGGCCGCGGCCATCGCGGCGGTCATCCTGAACGTCGTGCTGCTGAACAGCGCGTCCTCCGGCAACGACCCGGTCGGAAAGCTCGGGCCGATCGCCCGGCTTCCGTCCCAGGGACTTCGCCCGGCACCGCCGGGCATCATCCAGCCGTCGACCGGGCCCGGTCCGGGGCGAAGGCGAAGCGACGACTAGAGCTAGTCGCTCCGGACGAGCTCGGCGATCGTCAGCGCTCCGACCGGGCAGGCGTCGCAGATGCTGCCGGCGCGTTCGTCGTCGAGCTCGGCGAACGAGAACCCGGGCCGTCCCGTGCTCGTCGAGCTCGACGGCCTCGGGGTCGAGAGCGACGCACTCGGCGGAGCCGATGCAGGCATCCGGATCGACGATCAAGCGTACGGACATGATGTGCCTCCTAGCGATGGACGGTGGTGACAAGTCCGGCCGCGCTCGCGAGGAGCTCACGTGCCTCGCGCAGCCGCGCCGGAGAGTTGAGCAGGACGACGCACGCCGGCGCACCTGCAGCGTCGCACCGACGGCCAGCCCGTCGTCCTCTGACCACTCGCAGACGGCGTCCGGCGACGCCGACCTGCTGGATGCGGAGCCTGCCGATGTCGCTGAAGAAGTACGGCTCGCGCACGTAGGGCTCAGGCGATCCTAGGATCGAGTCGGCGACATGCCGGCCGCTCCAGAGCGCGTGATCCCAGTGCGGGATCGCGATGCGGCCCCAGCGCGGATGCGGGAACGAGACGCAGTCACCGCAGGCCCATAAGCGCTCGTGATCGAGCACGCGGAGCTGCTCGTCGGCCTCGAGGGTGAGGCGCTCTCGCATCGGGTCCCGCGAGCTCCGGCGGCAGGCTCGAGCGGAAGCCGGCGGCCGAGACGAGGACGTCGCAGCCGATGTCGCCGTGAGTCGAGGTGTGGATCACGGTGCCGTCGCCGCTCCACCGTGGCCGACTCGATACTGCACGAGCCGAGAAAGCGGACGCCGAGCCCGTCGAGAGCGGCCATGGCAATATCGGAAAGACGCGGGAGCAGCCGCGCAAGCGGCCGGTCGAGCATGTCGACGAGAGTGACCTCGTGCGTCGGCAGCGAGCGTGGCGGCGGTCTCGGTGCCGATCAGCCCAGCTCCGACCACGACAACCCGCCTGCCGGGACGGCTCAGGCGCCGGTTGAGCGAGAGGAGGCCCGCTGCCGTCGCGTTCTCCTCGGCCGTCTCGAAGCCGGGAACCGGCGGCCTCGGGTAGCGAAGGCCCGTCGCCCAGACGAGCGTCGGGGCCTCGATCTCACGAACCTTGGCACCGTCGGACGGGCGCACCAGGAGTCGGCGCGCGGTCAGGTCGCATGTGGTCACGACTCCGTCGACGCGCTCGATGCCTCGCTCCTCGAGCTGCGCCGCATCTGCGAGCAGAGGCACGCGGCCCGTCAGGAGCGCCCGCTTCGAGAGCGGAGGGCGGTCGTGCGGCAATCCAGGCCCGATCATCGTCACCGCCACGCCCCGCTCGGCCAGCCGGGCGGCACAGGCGTAACCCGAGACTCCGTTCCCGACAACGACTACCTGACCGCTCATGCACGAAGAAAAGCGTGCACCGAAGAAAGCTGCGTCCGTAGAGAACTCCCATCGTGGGCGGGAAACCCGCATACCGCCCCGGTGCGACTCCTGGCTGCGGAAAGACCGCAAATGCCGTGCGCGACCGCACGGATTCGGCTCGCGGCAACCGCAGTCATGCTCGCTTCATGTCCCAAGCTGCAATCACTCGAGCGGCTCCCGAAGGCCCGAGTCGTCGCCAGCTCTTCGCGCTCGCGGCTGCCCTGGCCGCAACTGCGCTGACCGGCGCCTTCGCCGTCGCCGGCCTGGCGCGGCACGTCCCCGCGGCGCCGACAACGCCTCAGATCGGCCAGACCATCAACCCTGTCGGCTCGGCGCCGCCGAGACGCTTCGAGCCGGGAGACTGACGTGCGGAACGTCTGGGCAACGATCCTCGCGACCTGGGCCCTATTCGCAGTGCTGGCGGTGCTCGCCTGGACGAGACCGCAGCCCTCGTCGAGCCCGACGAGCATCCCGACCGCCGTCGTCGTCAAGGGGAAGAACGGCAAGAGCCAGCTCGTCGTCGTGCAGGGTGGCGCCTCGGCCTCGCACGCGACCACGCGGACCTCGCCGGTCCCGGCCGGATGATCGCCTCGCAAGTTCCCGATCGCCTGGCTCATCGCGCGAGCGGCAGGCCTCGTGGCCTTCGGGCTACTGACGATCTCCGCCGTCCTCGGCCTTGCGCTCAGCACCCGGATCCTCGGCGGCCGACGCGGCAAGATGCTGCTCGGCTGGCATCAGAGCCTGATGTGGGCGGCCTTTGGGATGGTCGCCCTTCACATGGCGGCGCTGACGCTCGATCCGACGATCCACTTCGGACTGGTCGGCGTGCTGGTGCCGGGCGCGGCGCCCTGGCGACCGGTGCCCGTGGCCGCGGGAATCATCACCGCCTGGCTGGTCCTCCTGCTCGCATCGTCCTTCAACGTCCGCCGCCGCATCGGTCAACGTCGCTGGCGCATTCTTCATTACGCGACCTTCGGGGCGTTTGCGATCGGGCTGTATCACGCGGTCAACGTGGGCAGCGACCTAACCGGGACGCGCGGCTTGATCTTCGCCGGGATCTGCCTGGCTCCGGTCGTCTGGCTTGTCTACGCACGGCTTCTGATGCCGCGGACGCGGCCCCGTCCGGCGCCGCCCGTCCGCCCTTCCCCGCCCGTCGTTTCGGCGGTCGCCGAGCCGATCCTGACCCCAGCCGGTCCAGTGGTGCGGTCATGACCCTCGGCTTGCAGCGCGAGGAGTTCCGCGCCATGGGCACAGCCTGCGCAGTCGTGGTGAGCACGGATCGCGAGAAGGCGGGCGCCGCAGCCCGCGCGCTCGCCGCAGCGCGGAAGGAGATCGCCGCCTGCGAGGGTGCTCTATCTCGCTTCGACGCTCACAGCGACCTCTCCCGGCTCAACGGCGCGGATGGTGAGTGGGTCGAGGTCGACGAGCGGCTGATCGACGCGCTCCAGGCAGCGCTGCACGCCCGAGCGGAGACCGGAGGACGGTTTGACCCGACGATCCTTCCCGCGCTCAGAGCCGCAGGGTACGACCGCTCGTTTGAGCTGCTCACCGAGCGCGAGGCGGCGCCGCTCGAGGGCTGGCGCCCCGGATCAACAATCGAGGTCGACCCGGCAGTCGGGAGGGCTCGGGTCGAAAAGGGGGCGGCCGTCGATCTCGGCGGTATCGGCAAGGGGTTCGCCGCCACACGCGCGCTCGACGCCATGTGCGCCGCGTGGCCGGAACTGAGCGGGGCGCTGTTAGACCTCGGCGGGGATATCGCAGTCCGAGGTGCCGCGCCCGGCGGCGGGCCGTGGTGCGTGGACATCGCGGACTCGCGGGCACCCGGCCGGATTGTCGGAACGCTCGAGTTGCACGGTGGGGGCGTCGCGACCTCCGGCCGTGACACACGGCGCTTCGGCCCGGGCGGCCGACTTCATCACCTGATCGATCCTGCGACCGGTTCGCCGGCTGACACCGGCCCGCTCTCGGTCACGGTTGTGGCCCCCAGCGCCTCGCAGGCCGAAGCGCAGGCAACTGCGCTGGCCGTCACCGACCTCGACGGGGCGCGTGCGCAGCTTGCCAACCGTCCAGACCTTTCGGCGCTCCTGATCCTCGAGGCAGGCGAGCCGATCGCGATCGGTTGCCTGCCGCTCGTCCCGGAACGTCCACGAGCACAGTTCGTCGTCACTACGCAGGGAGGTCGGATCCCATGAAGACCAGCGGCACGATTCAGATACTTGCGGCCGTCGCGGTCGCGGCACTCGTGCTCGCTGTCGCGACCGGCTGCGGCAGCAACAGCAACAGCAGCAGCTCGGCAGGGAGCAGCCAGTCCGCATCCGAGTTCGTGAAGCAGGTAACGACTCAGTTCTCTCGAGGGCAGGCGGGGCCGCTCTGGGACTCCCTTCATCCGGCGGATCAAGCTGTCGTCAGCCGCGCCCGATACATGGCGTGCCAGAGCAACGAGGGGTTTGGACTGACGAAGCTGAAGGTCCTCCAGACCTATCCCGACACGATCGACGTCGCCGGCAAGTCGACCCCTTCGACCGCGGTCTCGATCAGAGTCACCGCAGATGACGGCAACACGACCGCGACCATGCACGCGGTCAAGATCAACGGCGCCTGGCGCTGGATCCTGTCGCCTGCTGACTTCGCGTCTTACTCGAAAGGCAAGTGCCCGTCCGGCTAGCCCGCGGCTACATATCCGACCTCGACAACCCCATCCGCAAAGGTTCGCGATGCCAGGAGCGTGAGCCGGAGCGGCTCGACGCCGTCCGCTGAAGGCGCTGTCCGCCGCCGACGACGATCGGAACGATGTGCAGCCAGACCTCTTCGAGTGCGCCGGCCTCTCGGAACGCCTGCATCGTGCTCGGGCCGCCCACGAGGTGCACGTCGCCGTGAACACCGGACGACGACTCCATCAGACCGACCAGCTCCGCCACCGTCGGCGTCGTCCTGACCTCGGGCGGCGTCCCCTCGGGGAGCGGGCCCGAGGTCAGGACGACGTCGTCCGGGCCCATGACGACCGCTCGCAGCTCGCCAGGAACTCCGGGAGCCCGTACGACGTGGCACCGGAGAAGCTGGGCATCAGGAGCTGGACCGGGGCGACCGTCCGGATCGGACACCCTTCCGTCCAGGGTGACGAAGAAGTTGGTGCGGATCCGCATCGATTGCCTACGACTCGAGAGGCTCGACGACGATCAGCGAGTTCCCGTCCGGGTCACGGATCCAGAACATCGGCGGGACCGGGCCGCCGAAGCGCGTCACCTCGGGGTCGACGTCCGCGCCTGCCGCCTTCAGCGCGGCGTGATCAGCATCGACGTCGCCCGTGTCGAGGCAGATCCCGGTCTGGCTGCCGCCTGCCGCTGTGCCCTCCGGCGGTGGAGCCAGCGCGATCGTCGTGACGGCACCCGGGATCGCGACCTCGACCCAGCGCATCTCCGGGCCCATCGGGACGTCGACCACCTTCTCCAGGCCGAGGGTGTTGACGTAGAAGTCGATCGCACGGTTGGTGTCTGCGACGGTGACGCACACGCGGCCGACCTGGGTGAGATTCAGCTTGGTCATGTCGAGCTCCTGTTCGTTGGGTTCACGACGTTAGACAGTCATGCGCCGCAAAACTCATCGCAGCGACGAACGCCGCTGGGCTCCGCAGCGCTCCGTCAGGAGGCTTCGAGCTCGCGCTTTGCCTGCTCTTCCATCGCCTCGAGCCGCGTGTAGTAGTCCGCGAACTCGTTCAGATGGGCCCAGGCGATCCTGCCGGTCGTGATCGGGTCGTCGTTCGTGACGTTCGTGCGCGGATCCTGGCTGCCGTGCTCGAGCTCGACGTTCATCCCGATCCGGAATTGATCGACGTCGAACGGCGCGGTGCTCCAGTCGATCCCGATCTCCTCGCCGATCCGGCGTGCCCCGTCGTTGTCGAAGGTCCCAGTCATGCGTACCGGAGATCCTACGCCGATTCAGCCCCAGACTTCGTGCGCCGTCTCGACGACGAGGCGGAGCTTCGCGATCTCGTCGTCGATCGTCAGCGCGTTGCCCTCGACCGTCGACGAGAACCCGCACTGCGGCGAGAGGCAGAGCTGGTCGAGCGGCACGTACCTCGACGCCTCCTCGATCCGGCGCATCAGCTCGTCGCGCTGCTCGAGCTCGCCGCGCTTGGTCGTCACGAGGCCGAGCACGACCTGCTTGCCCGGCGGGACGAAGCGCAGCGGGGCGAAGCCGCCCGAGCGGTCGTCGTCCCACTCCATGAAGAAGCCGTCGACCTCGAGCTCGTTGAAGAGCGCCTCGGCGACGTGCTCGTAGCCGCCCTCGGCGACCCACGAGGAGCGGAAGTTGCCGCGGCACATGTGGGTCGTGACCGCCATCCCCTCCGGCCGGCCGGCGAGCGCCTCGTTGATGTGCCGGATGTAGGCGACGTGCTGGCGGTCGGGATCGCCGCCGATCGAGGCGACGTACTCGCGCTGGTGCGGGTCGTTGAGGTAGGCGAGGCTCGTGTCGTCGAGCTGGAGGTAGCGGCAGCCCGAGCTCGCCGAGGCGGCGCACCTCTTCCCTATAGGCAGCGGTCAGGTCGGCCCAGAACGCGTCGAGATCGGGGTAGACCGACTCGTCGATCGCCGTGCGCCCGCCGCGGTAGTGGACCATGCTCGGCGACGGGATCGTCAGCTTCGGCGTCGCGCCGTCCACCGTGTCCCGCAGGAACACGAAGTCGTCGCCGAAGATCGTCTCGCCGAGGCCGATCCGGCCGTCGACGTGCATCGCCGCGGGGGTGAACTCGATCGTGCCCGTCCTCGTTGCGGAACTCGACCTTCAGCTCGCCCGGCGCCTTGCTGACACCCTCGAGCGCGTAGATGAAGTCCATGTGCCAGGAGGCGCGGCGAAACTCGCCGTCGGTCGCCGACTGGAGGCCGGCGTCGCGCTGGAGCGCGCACCACGTCGCGGATCGCATCGTCCTCGATCGCCCGGAGGCCCGCCGCGTCGAGGTGTCCGGCGGCGTGGCGGGCCCGGGCCGTCGAGGAGCTCGCCCGGGCGCAGCAGGCTGCCGACGTGATCCGCCCGGAACGGAGGTGTCGGTCCGCTGAGCCACTGCGAGTCGCAGGCTACCTGATTCGAACGGAGTAGGATCGCGCCGTGGCGCCGCCCGAATCGACCTCGACGCGATCGTCGCGATCGACGTCCACACCCATGCCGAGGTCTCGCGGACGGGGCTCGACCCGCTCTCGCCCGAGCTGCGGGCGGGCGCGGCGAAGTACTTCGGAAACGAGCGCCTGCCGACCGCCGAGGACGTGGCCGCCTACTACCGCGAGCGGAACATGGTCGCCGTCGTCTTCGGCGTCGACAGCGAGTCGGTCACCGGCGCCGCGCCGATCCCGAACGAGGAGATCGCCGAGATCGCGGCCGCCAACGCCGACGTGCTGATCCCGTTCGCGAGCATCGACCCGGCGCGCGGCGCCGACGGCGTCCGCGCCGCGCGGCGGCTGATCGACGAGCACGGCGTCCGCGGCTTCAAGTTCCACCCGAACTCGCAGGGCTTCTTCCCGAACGACCCCGCCGTCTACCCGCTCTACGAGGTGATCGAGGCCGCCGGGCTGCCCGCGCTCTTCCACACCGGCCACAGCGGCATCGGCGCGGGCGTGCGCGGCGGCGGCGGGATCCGGCTCAAGTACTCGAACCCGATGCACGTCGACGACGTCGCCGTCGACTTCCCCGACCTGAAGATCGTCCTCGCCCACCCGTCGTTCCCGTGGCAGGACGAGGCGATCTCGGTCGCGCTCCACAAGCCGAACGTCTACATCGACCTCTCGGGCTGGTCGCCGAAGTACTTCCCGGAGATCCTCGTCCGCTACGCGAACACGCTGCTGCGCGAGAAGGTGCTCTTCGGCTCGGACTTCCCCGTGATCACGCCCGACCGCTGGCTCGCCGACTTCGCCGAGCTGCCGATCAAGGACGAGGTCGGCCGCTGATCCTGAAGGAGAACGCGATCCGGCTGCTCGGCCTGCGCTGAGAACCTCTAGGGCGCGAGGGCGGTGACGAGCTCGTCGCGCAGGCCCGGCGCGTCCGACGGCTTCTCGAGGGTCAGGCTGCCGAGCTTCAGGACGGCGACGTTGTCGGCGACATCGAGGCTCAGATCGAGGTTCTGCTCGACCATCAGGATCGTGCAGCCGTGTCGCTCGCGGAGCGCCTTCAAGGCGGTGCCGACCGACGAGATCACGGCCGGGCCGAGGCCGTCGCTGATCTCGTCGAGCACGAGCAGGTCGGGCACCGAGACGAGCGCCTTCGCGAGCGTCAGCATCTTCTGCTCGCCGCCGCTCAGCGTCCCGGCCCGCTGGCGGAGCCGCTGGCCGAGCACCGGGAAGTAGCCGATCACCTCCTCGCGGATCTCCGGCGGGCAGCGGCGCCCCTTGCCGACGTTCAGGTTCTCGTCGACGGAGAGCTCGCCGAAGAGCGACTTCTCCTGCGCGGCGTAGGCGACGCCGAGCCGCGTGATCCGGTAGGTCGGCCAGCCGGTGACGTCTCGGCTCTGGACGACCACCTTCCCCTTGGACGGCTTGAGGTAGCCCATCACCGTCTTGAGCAGCGTCGACTTCCCCATCCCGTTGCGGCCCGACGACGGCGAGCGCGCCGTGCTCGGGGACGACGAGGTCGATCCCCTCGAGGATCGTCGCCGACCCGTAGCCGGCACCGGAGCCCGGAGATCTCGACCTTCATGTCACGGCCGTCCCGACGTACGCCTCGCGCACGACCGCCGAGGCCGAGACCTCGGCGGGCGTCCCGGACTCGACGACCTTGCCGCCGTGCAGCACGATCACGCGGTCGGCCACCCGCGCGACGAAGTCGAGGTCGTGCTCGATCAGGACGATCGTCATCCCGGCCTCGACGAGCCGGCGGAAGACGTCGCCGATCACGTGGCGCTCGTTGCTCGTCAGCCCGGCGGTCGGCTCGTCGAGCAGCAGCAGCTCGGGGCGCACGGACACCGCAGCCGCCAGCTCGAGCCCCTGCTTCAGGCCGTGCGCGAGCGCCGGCGACGGGACGTCCTCGCGGCCGTCGAGCCCCGTCGCCTCGACGATGTCGAGCACCGACCTGCGCGACCGGGATCTCCTTCGTCCGCCGGTAGAGCGACGGGATCCGGCCCTTGCGCGACGCGAGCAGGATCGTCTCGGCGACGGTCAGGCTGTCGAAGAGGTGCGGGATCTGGAACTTCCGGGCGATCCCGGCGCGCGCGAGGCGGTGGATCGGCTTCCCCTGCCGCGCCAGCTCGCCGTCGTGCAGGAAGTACTCGATCGAGCCGCGGGCCGGCAGCTTGCCGTCGGTGAGGACGTTCAGCAGCGTCGACTTGCCGGCGCCGTTCGGCCCGACGATGCAGAGCAGCTCGCCCGCCTTGATCTCGAAGTCGACGCCGCGCAGCACCTCGAGGGCGCCGTAGGCGAACTCGAGCTCCGAGACGACCGTGATCGGCTCGCCGCGCGGCCGGAGCTCCGGGCGCCGCCCGCGGCGCAGAGGTCGAGCACCCGGCTGACCCTGGGCGGCCGCCTGCGGTGGAGCAGCGATCTCCCGAGCCGCACGAGCGGCGGGAACACCCCGTCCGGCACGAACACGACCACCGCCACGAACAGCAGCCCGAGGAAGAGCGACCACTCGGTCGGGTACGACGCGCTCAGCTTCGAGGTGACGAAGCTGAGCCCGATCGCGCCGATCACCGGCCCGATGATCGTGCCGCGGCCGCCGACGGCGACCCAGATCAGGATCTGCGTCGAGAACAGGAAGCCGAAGAGCGGCGCCGAGACGAAGCCGACGATCGTCGCGTACACCCCGCCCGCGAGCGCCGCGAGCACCGCGCCGAGCACGAAGACGCCGATCTTGACCGCCTCGACGTTCGTGCCGAAGAAGCGCACGCGGCGCTGGTTGTCGCGGATCGCCTTGATCACGAGGCCGAAGTCGCTGCGCACGAGCACGAGCGCGCCGGCCGCGATCACGATCAGCAGCACGGCGCAGATGTAGTACCAGGTCGTGCCCGAGAACCCGTGGTACGCGAACCCGAAGAGCCCGTTGTCGCCGCCGGTCTACTGCGTCGTCTGGCCGTAGAGCGTCCCCGCGACGACGGTCAGCGCGAGCGTGACGATCGCGATGTAGAACGGGTCCGACTCGCCCTGCGAGAACGAGAGCAGCCCGACGACGAGCGCGATCGCGCCGGCGACGACCATGCCGATCACGATCCCGGCGACGTGCCGGCCGAGCCCGCCGTAGTTGCCGAGCACGAGGCCCGGTCGGATCGAGCTTCGTCGTCATCATCCCGACCGCGAGCGCGCCCGTCCCGAACCAGAGCGCGTGCCCGAGATCGGGGATGCCGGTGTAGCCCCAGACGAGGTCGAGGCTGAGCGCGACGATCCCGAAGAGCAGCGACTCGGTCGAGCAGGCTCAGGTAGTAGGTGCCGAGCAGGTGCGGCATCACCAGGACGAGGACGACGAGCGCGACCGCGCCCGCCACCCAGCAGGCGCGCGAGCCTTGCTCACGTCGTCCGCTTGAGCGCGAGCCCCTGCGGGCGGAAGCGCAGGATGACGACCGCCGTCCCGATCACGACGGCGTTCGCCCAGACCGCGTTCTCGTACCGCGAGAAGATCGTCTGGACGGTGGCGAGCAGCGACGCACGAGAGCACGAGCCCGATGAGCGTCCGGCCCGAGAGCAGGACGGCGAGGAAGCCGGTGGCGACGAGCGTCGTGCCGAAGTTCGGGTCGACGCCCTGGATCGGGCCGAGAACGGCGCCCGCGAAGCCCGGCGAGCGCGGCGCCGGTGATGAACGTCAGCTGCCGCACGCGCACCGTGTTGATCCCGTGGCTGCGCGCGAGCGGCTCGTTCGCTCATCACGGCGCGGATCGTCAGGCCGACGGTCGTGAAGCGGACGATCAGCGCGAGCGCGGCGATCATCCCGGCCGCGAGCACGATCAGGATCAGCCGGTAGGTCGAGTACGGCGTCCCGAGGACGGTCGTCGCGCTGACCGTCGGCAGGTCGAGGAAATGCTGGCCCGCCCCGTAGATCTCGATGATCAACTGGACGAGGACGAGCGAGACGCCCCAGGTGGCGAGGATCGTGTCGAGCGGTCGCGCGTAGAGCCGCCTGATCACGACGAACTCGATCACCGCCCCGACGAGCGCCGGTCACGATCGCCGCGAGCAGCGAGGCTCGGCCAGAAGCCGACCCCGTGCCCGCGGAAGCTCACCTCCGCGTAGACGCCGACCGCCATCAGCCCGGCGTTCGCGAGGTTGATCACGTGCAGCAGGCCGAAGATGAGGAAGAGGCCCGTGACGACGAGAACCAGCGTCGCGATCGCGACAAGCGTGTCCAGCGTCAGACTCACGGGCCTCTACCCTATGACTTCGTCTCCGAATAGCCGTTAGCAGGTCGGGTTCGCCGGGATCGGCGTGATCCGCTGCGCCTTCGTCGACCAGCTTCGCCGTTCCGTCCTTCTGCTCGACCACGACGTAGGTCGTGAGGCTCACGTAGTGGCGGTTCTTGAACGCGAGGTCACCGCGCGGCCCTGACGTCTTCGCGTTCATCAGGGACGCGATCACGTCCGGGCCCGCGGTCGACTTCGCGTTCTTCAGCGCGTGCGCGAGCATGAAGACGCCGTCCCAGGCTGCGGCGGCGGCACCCGAGATCTGCGGCCTTGTCGCCGTACTTCTTGTTCAGGGCGGTGATGAACTGCTGGTTGCCCTTGCTCGGGTTGTCCTTGAAGTAGCCGGTCGAGACGACCGTGCCGTTCAGGAGCTTGCCGCCGATCGCCGCGGCGATCCCGTCGTCCATCAGGAAGCTCGCCGTCTTGATCCCGTTCGAGCGCGGGATCGGTCTTGAACTGCTTGTAGAACGCCGTCTCGTCGCTGCCGACGAGGATGTCGATCACGGTGTCCGGCTGAGCGGCCGCGATCTTCGAGATGTCGCTCGAGAAGTCGGTCGTGCCGAGCGGCTCGTACGACGTCCCGACGACGGTTGCGCCGTCAGCGGTCGCCTGCGCGGCGACCTGCGCCCGCGCCGACGTGACCCGACGAGAAGTCGCTCGCGACGACGTAGATCTTCTTCGTGCCGTTCTTCGTCAGGTAGTTGATCAGCGGGTTGACCTGCTGGTTGCCGACGTTCGCGAGCGAGAAGTAGTTCGACAGGCAGAGCGAGCCGGACGTCGAGGTCTGCGCCAGGACGTAGGGCATGTTGTTGGTCGTCAGGTAGGTGTTGCACGCGGCGGTCGACGGCGTCGACTCGAAGCCGAGGATCGCGTTGACGTGCGTCTGGTTGACGAGCCGGTTGCAGACGTCTGCCGCCGTCGTCGGCGTCGCTGCATCGTCGGCGTAGAAGACCTTGATCTGCCGACCGGCGACGTTGTTCTTGTTGACGTACGCGAGCGCGGCCTGCAGACCCTGCGTCGCCGACGCCGCGTTCGTCGCCTGGCTGCCCGTGAAACCGGTGACCCAGCCGATCGTGTACGGGGCGGGTGCGGCCTTGCGGGCCGAGAGTGCCGTTGCCGCAGCAGCGCCGGCGAGGACCGCGATGACCAGAGCCGCCGTCACCGTCCGGCGCCCCGGGATTGAAACCTTACGAGCCGACATTTACGCGCCTCCTCGAAAAACGTTCGATGTTCCGGGTCCACCCGCCGTTGTGACCGGGTGGTGACCACCGGCTTTTAACCGAGCCGGCGTTGATTGTCAAGTAGCCTGATACTCACCGGGAGGCCCGCTGCTCCTCGGCGACTGCCGATTCTTCGGGTTCCTGCCTCTCACCGCTGCGTCCCGGTGTTCCGCAGACGGCCTTCGATTGAGACGTCGTGCGTCGGCGGTTTAGATAGCGCCGGCGGACGCGGAGCGCTTCGATCCGCTCGGGCTCGTAGCCGAGCAGCGCCGCCGAGGACGAACTCGTTGTGCTCGCCGAGCCACGGCGGCGGGCTCTCGTAGCCGGCGCGGGCCGCCGAGAACCGGACCGGGAAGCCGCTCCCGTAGAGCTCGTCGACCGGGCCGAGCCGCGGGTGCGAGAGCTGCATCGTCTCGCCGCGGCCGAGCGCGCGCGGGTCGCGCACCGCGGTCGCGGTGTCGCGCACGACCGCCGCCGGGACGCCGTTCGCCTCGAGCGCGGCGATCGCCTCGGCGCTCGTCCGGCTCGGCCGCCCAGGCCGCGATCAGCGCGTGCAGCTCGGCCGAGTTCGCCACCCTCCGGTCGCGGCTCGAGAAGCGCTCGTCCTCCTCGAGCTCGGGGCTGCCGAGCGCGGCGAAGACACCGCGGGCGAAGGCGTCGGTCGGGGCGCAGAGCGCGACGAACCCGTCGGTCGTCGCGAAGATCCCGAACGGCGCGAGGCGCGGCACGACGTTCCCGGTCCGCATCTCGATCCCGGCGCGCTCCATCGTGTCCCACGGCTCGGTCGCGATCAGCGAGGTCAGCGCGCCGAGCAGCGCGACGTCGACGTGCTGGCCCTGGCCGGTGCGCTCGCGCATCAGCAGGGCCGAGAGCGTCCCGATCACGCCGAAGAGCGGCCCGATCAGATCGCCGAACGGGACGGCGTTGCGGACGGGCGGGTCGCCGTAGTTGCCGGGCGTCGTCATCAGGCCGCTCAGCGCCTGGAAGATCGTGTCCATGCCCTTTCCGGGGTCGCCCACGCCGAAGCCGCTGATCGAGAGGTAGACGATGCGCGGGTTGAGCTCGCGCGCGCGCTCGTACCCGACGCCGATCCGGTCGGCCGTGCCGGCGCTGAAGTTCTCGACCACGACGTCGGCGGCCCGGACGAGGTCGGCGAAGACCTCGTGCGCCTCCGGGCTGCTTGAGGTCGAGCGTGACGCTGAGCTTGTTGCGGCCGCGCTCGAGCATCGACACCGACATGTCGTTCGCGCCCTCGCGCGCCAGGTGCAGCCCGCTGTCGCCGACGTAGGGCGCGTTGTTGCGCGACGGGTCGCCGCCGGCCGGGTTCTCGACCTTGATCACGGTCGCGCCGAGCGCGCCGAGGAGCTGCGTCGCGTACGGGCCCGCGAGCGCGATCGTGAAGTCGACGACCGTGATCCCCTCGAGCGGGCGGGGCAGCTCGGCCATGGGCGGGGACGTTAGCTCAGGGAACCGGAGACCGGGAACGGCGTAATCTCCCGGGCATGGTTGAGCACAGCGAGCGCGTGCGCGTCGGCTGGATCGACACCGACGCCGGCGGGCGGATCCACTTCACGGTCGCCTTCCGCTGGGCCGAGATGGCCGAGACCGGGCTGTACCGGAAGCTCGGCCTGCTCGACGAGGGGCGCGGCGACTACCCGCGCCGGCATGTCGAGGCCGACTACCTGCGCGTGCTCGTGTTCGACGACGAGGTCGAGCTGCGGATCCGCGTCGAGGCGGTCGGGCGGACGTCGATCCGGTTCGCGTGGGAGGTCATCCACGACGGCGAGGTCGCGATCACCGGGCGCGCACACGATCGTCCACGTCGACGCCGACGGCCGGCCGACCCCGATCGACGACCGGACGCCGCGCGCTGCTCTCCGGTTGACCGAGTATCAAGGAACCTGATACTCTCGCCGCCGCGGAGGACGAGACGGGCGACTGGGATCCCAACACGGCCTGGCGGCCACTCGCGCTCGACGAGGCTCCCGATGCGGAGGTGGCCTATGCCGAGGCGCGATCGCGCTGCCCCGTCGCCCGGGTCGACGAGGTGCTCGGCGGGTTCTGGGCGGTGCTCGACCACGATCTGCTCGTCGAGGCCGCGCTCGCGACGGGCACCTTCAGCAACGTCGTCCCGTTCTTCAACACGCGCCGCCCGCCGCTCGAGTGCGACCCGCCCGAGCACACGGTGTACCGGCGGCTGCTCAACCCGTACTTCTCGCGCGAGCGGATGGCGGCGCTCGAGGAGCCGCTCAGGCGCTTCGCGGGCGAGATGATCGACGAGCTGCTGGCGGCCGGCCGCGGCGATTTCGCCGACGGCCTTCAGCCATCCGTTCCCGACGCGGGCGCTCTGCCTGCTGCTCGCGGCGCCCGACGACGACTGGCACCTGATCAACGACTGGTCGTACCGCGTCGACGAGGTCGGCGGCCAGAGCCCGCCCGGAAGCCCGGAGCGGATCGCGGTCGGCGAGGAGCTCCGGCCCTACATGACCGCGCTGATCGAGGAACGGCGCCGCAAGCCGGGCGACGACGTCGTCAGCTGCCTCGTCCGCGGCGATCCGGAGCTGCCGCCGCTCGACGACGACATGCTCGTCGGGATCGTGATGATGTTCATCTCGGCCGGGCACAACACGACGACGAGCGCGATCGGCAACGCCGTGCTCCGCCTCGCCCGCGACCCCGAGCTGCAGAGCCGCCTCCGCGACGATCCCGAGCTCGATCCCGGCGTTCGCCGAGGAGGTCGTGCGGATCGACGCCCCGCAGCAGGCGATGCGCCGGATCGCGACCGCCGACACCGAGCTCGGCGGCCGGCAGATCGCGGCGGGCGACTTCGTCTGGCTCGTCTTCGGCTCGGCCAATCTCGACCCGGCGGCGATCGAGCGGCCGACCGACTTCGACCTCTCGCGAACGCCGAACCGCCACGTCGGCTTCGGGCGCGGGATCCACCAGTGCATCGGCGCCCCGCTCGCCCGGCTGGAGGTCCGGGTCGCGCTCGAGGAGCTGCTCGCGCGCACCTCGTCCTTCCGCGTCGACGGCACGGTGACCCGCCCGGGCTGGCCGCGGCTCGGCGTCGACAGGCTCCCGCTCGTCCTCGAGGCGTCGTGAGCGATCGCGCCGTCTTCACGCTCTCGGGCGGACTGAAGCTCTCGTATCTGACCTGGGGCGAGCCCGGCGCTCCCGACCTGCTGCTCCTGCACGGCGGCGGCCTCGATGCGACCGACTGGCGCGAGGTGGCACCGGAGCTCGCGGCCGCCGGCTACCGGGTCACGGCGCCCGACCTGCGCGGCTGCGGCGAGAGCGACTGGGATCCCGACGCGCGCTACGGCGTCGAGGACACGCTCGCCGACATCGACGAGCTGCTCGAGCATCTGGGCCTCGAGTCGTTCGTTCTGGTCGGGCACTCGCTCGGCGCAGTCACCGCGTGCGT
Source organism: uncultured Actinomycetota bacterium (assembly GCA_963735535.1). Lineage (GTDB taxonomy): Bacteria > Actinomycetota > Thermoleophilia > Gaiellales > Gaiellaceae > PALSA-600. Next base: position 105,158 of record CAVTLL010000013.1, read on the forward strand.
CTACGCGGCCCGGCATCCGGAGCGGGTCGTGGCCTGCGTGATGGAGGACGGCGGGCCGGCCGACCACACTCGGCCCTCGTCGCTCGAGAGCCCGACGATCGTGTTCGAGTCGACTGCAGCACGCACGCGCCGCCCTCGCCAAGATGCTGCCGCGCGGCGTTCCCTACTGGGTTCCGGAGTCGCGGTTCCGGTCGCTCGACGACGGGCGCCTGACCTGGCGGAGCGACATCGCCGGCCGCGTGCGCTGGTCGGCCGAGGGCGGCGAGCCGCTGATCAAGGGGCTCTGGCCCTACGTCGAGGCGATCCGCTCGCCGACGCTCGTCGTCCGCGGCGCCGAGTCGCCGCTCTTCAAGATCGAGTACGCCGAGCGGATGGTCGAGCTGAACCCGATGATTCGGCTCGTGACGATCTCCGACGCGGGACATCTCGTGCACTGCGAGCAGCCGGCCGAGTTCACCGAGGCCGTGCTCGAGTTCCTGGCGGCGCTGTGAGCGCGCTCGAGACGCTGGTCGCGCGCTACGAGGCGCCGGTGAGCGGCGGGCGTCGGCTACGTCGGCGCCGACATCCCGCGCGAGCTCGTCGAGGCCGCGGGGCTCGTGCCGATCCGGCTCCGCGGAACCGGGCCCGCCGATCCGCTCGCCGAGTCGATTCTCGGCCGCGGGTCGATCCGCCGATCCGGCGCATCCTCGCGGCGCTGCTCCGCGGGGACGCTGCCGATCGACTTCCTGCTCCTCGGGCCACGACTCGGACAGCTCGGTGCGGCTCCACGACGCGCTCCGCGTCTCTCGCGACGCCGACCTGCCCGGAGCTCTGGTTCGTCGACCTGCTGCACCTGCCGACCGAGACGACGGCGACCTACGACCTCGACCGCCTCCGCGAGCTCGTCGCCGTTCTCGAGCGCTGGTCCGGGCAGCCGCGTGACCGACGAGAGCCTCCGGGCGGCGATCCGCGAGGCCAACCGCACGCGCAGGCTGCTGGCGCAGCTCGCCGAGCTTCGGCGCGACTCTCCGCCGCGCCTGTCGGGAACGGCGGCGCTGGCGGTGATCGGCGCGACGACGATGCTCCCCGCGGCCGAGTCGAACGCCCTGCTCGAGCAGCTTCTCGCCGAGAGCCACCCGGCCGTGCCGGCCCTGCGGCGCGTCTACGTGACCGGAAGCAGCCACGACTCGCTCGATCTCTACCGCGCGATCGAGAGCGACGGCTCGGTGATCGTCGGCGAGGATCACGACTGGGGCGAGGCGCTCGCCGACGGGCTCGTCGACGAGGACGGCGATCCGCTGGCCGCGATCGCGGCGCGCTACGACTCCGGCTCGGCGACCGCGATCCGCCACGAGACGACCGCGCGCGCCGAGCACGTCGCCCGCGAGGCCGAAGCCGCCCGCGCCGACGTCGTCGTCTCCTGGATCCGCACCGGCGACGACGCGCTCGCCTGGGGGCTTCCCGCGCTGCGACGCGCGCTCGAGGCCCGCGGCATCCGGCTCGTCGCGGCAGAGCAGCGCGGGCCGGGCGCCGAGAGCGCTGCAGAGCTCGCACTGGCATGAGCGCGCGCGGGACGAAACGGCTCGAGTCCTCGGCCGCCGCCTCGCGCCACCAGCGCGAGTGGTTCGCCGACCTGCAGCTCCGCGTCGCAGCCGGCGAGCCGCTCGCGGTCGTCGACGCCGACGTCCCGCATGAGCTCCTGCGCGCGATGGACATCCCGTACGTCGTCAACCAGTGGTGGGCCTCGATCTGCTCGGCCAAGCAGCGCGCGCCGCACTATCTCTCGCTGCTGCGCGAGCGCGGCTACCCCGACTACGTCGAGCAGTACAGCGCGATCTCGCTCGGCTCGACCCTCGAGGACGACCCGGAGCAGGCGCCGTGGGGCGGCCTGCCCGACGTGACCGTCTTCCTGACGCAGGTCTGGACGGACGCGCATCTCGGGATCGCCCAGGCGTGGGAGCGCGAGCGCGGCGTGCCGTTCTTCGCGCTCGAGAAGGGCGTCGAGAACGGGCTCCCCGAGCTCTGGTGGGAGCGGATCCCGCGACGACTGGGAGGCGGTCGTCGGCACCGCCCGGCTCGACCTGATGTCGGCGGAGCTCGAGCGGCTCGTCGCGTTCCTCGAGGACCTGACCGGCAAGCGCCTCGACGAGGCGCGGCTCGATCGAGATACTCGAGCTCGCGAACGAGCAGCAGGAATGGAGCCGGCGCACGCGCGACCTGCTCGCGGCCACGAGCCCGGCGCCGCTCGACATCGTCGACAGCATCCCGGCCGTGATGCTGCCCCAGTGGCACCGCGGCACCGAATGGGCGCGCGACGCCGCCCGCTCGTTCCACGAGGAGGTCGAAGGCCTCGTCGCCGACGGCTCGGCGGTGTGCGAGGACGAGCAGCTGCGCCTGATGTGGATCGGGCGCGGGCTCTGGTTCAACCTCGGCTTCTACCAGCACTTTCAGCGAGAGTACGGCGCCGTGTTCGTCTGGTCGATGTACCTCGCGATCGCCGCCGACGGCTACCTCCGCTACGGCGGCCCGCCGCTCCGCGCGCTCTCCGCCCGCTTCGCCGCGTTCAGCGACCTGATCGGCATGCCCGGGTGGGCCGACCCCTGGTACGTCAAGGAGGCGCGGTCGCATCGGGTCGACGGCGTCGTGCACCTGGTCACGCCCGAGTCGCGCAGCAGCTACTTCGTCACGCAGGCCCTCGAGGAGGCCGGCATCCCGGTGCTCGAGATCGACGCGAACAACGCCGACGCGCGCGACTGGGACGAGGCGGCGTTCGTCCAGTCGCTCTCGCAGTTCATCGAGACGCGGGTGCGGGCATGACCGTACGCGTGCTGCTGCTCGGCGACCTGATCCTCGACGAGCCCGATCCGGACTCGTTCTTCGACCCGAGCCGCGAGCTGCTCCTGTCGGCCGATCTGGTCATCGGCCAGGTCGAGGTGCCGCACACGAGCCGCGGCGTGCCGAGCAGCGTCGACATTCCCGCGCCGCCGGCCGATCCGGCGCACCTCGACGCGCTCGCCCGGGCCGGCGTCGGCGTCGCGACGCTCGCCGGGAACCACATCTTCGACTCGGGGCCGAACGGGGTCGAGGACACGATCGCGGCGCTCCACGAGCTCGGGATCGCGACGACCGGGGCGGGGATGACGATCGACGAGGCCCGACGCCCCGCGATCGTCGAGGCGGGCGGGCTCCGGGTCGGGAACGCTCAGCTACAACTGCGTCGGCCCGCGGGAATCGCGCGCGACCTCGCGCAAGGCGGGCGCCGCGCCGCTCGACGTGCTCACCCACTACGAGCTCGACTACGCGGGGCCGGGCGGGCCGCCGAAGGTCTACACGTTCGTCACGCCCGACAGCCTCGAGGTGCTCCGGTCGGACGTGCTCGCGTTGCGTGAGACGGTCGACGTGGTCGTCGTCGCGTTCCACAAGGGCATCGGCCATGTTCCGGTGGTGGTGCCGGCCTACGAGCGCGAGCTCGCGCGGACGGCGATCGACTGCGGCGCCGACATCGTCGTCGGCCATCACGCGCACATCCTCCGCGGCATCGAGGTCTATCGCGGCAAGCCGGTCTTCCACGGCCTCGGCAACTTCGTCGCCGTGACCCACGCGCTGACGCCCGACGGGAAGAGCGCCGCCGAGCTCGACGCCTGGGCGAAGCGGCGGCGCGAGCTGTTCGGCTTCGCGCCGGATCCGGCGATGCCGTTCTATCCCTTCCACCCGGAGAGCCGGAACACGATCGCCGCCGACTGCCGGATCGCCGCGGACGGCGCCGTCGAGGCCGGGTTCGTCCCGTGCTGGATCGACGACCACGGCCGGCCGGTGCCGGGCGAGCGCAGCGAGGAGGTCGCGGCCTACGTCGCGCGGATCAGCGCCGAGGCGGGCTTCGACACCGAGTTCACCTGGGACGGCGAGCGCGTGCTCGTTCAGGCGGGGACGCAGGCCAGCGGCAGCGTCTCCGGCCCGTAGACCGGCCAGCCGAGCATCTCCGGCTCGCCCGCCCGCTCGAACGAGGCGGTCTGCGCGAGCAGCTCTTCGAGCGCGATCCGGAGCTCGGCGCGGGCCATCGGAGCGCCGGCGCACTTGTGCGGGCCGTGGCCGAAGGCGAGGTGCGGGTTCGGCGAGCGGTCGAGCACGAACGTCTCCGGCTCGTCGAACACGTCGGGATCGCGGTTGGCGGACGGCAGGACGAGCGCGGCCATCTCGCCTTCGCGGATCGTCCTGCCTCGCACCTCGACGTCGCGCGTGGCCGTGCGGGCGAATCCCTGGTTCGGCGCGAAGAGCCGCAGTAGCTCCTCGAGCGCGGCCGGGATCAGCGAGGGGTCGGCGCGAAGCTGCGCCTGCAGCTCCGGGTTCTGCGCCAGGTAGTCGACGGCGCTCGCGAGCAGCGCGGTCGGCGCGACGTGGGCGGCGATCAGCAGCTGGCGCAGGCTGCCCGCGACGAACTCGTCCTCGAGCGGCTCGCCGTCGACGCGCACCGCGAGGAGCGCGCTGATCAGGTCCTCGCCCGGGTCGAGCGGCGCTGCCTTGCGCTCCGCGACGATCGAGCGGCATTCGGCGTAGAGGTGCAGGTTCTCGCGCTCGGCCGTCTCGATGTCGAAGTGGGCCTGCGCGTGCTCGAACCGCTCGCCCGAGGCGTTCAGCTCCCGGGCGTAGTCGCGCGGCAGGTGGAGGATCTCGGTGAACACGAGCCCGGCGTACGGCGAGCTGACCTCGCTCACGAACTCGCCGCCGCCCGCCGCGACGAAGTCGGCGACCAGCTCCGAGGCGAGCTCGCGCATCGCCGGCTCGAGCACGGGGACGCGCTCCTCGGCGAACACCGCGTTCAGCGGGCGGCGATAGCGCGGATGCTCCGGCGGGTCGAAGTGGAGCGGCGCCCGCCGCCCGGAGACCGGGTTCTTGGGAACGACGATCCCCTGCGAGCTGGTGAAGTCGGCCGGGCGCGAGCTCGCGGCGACGATGTCGTCGTAGCGGGTGAGCGCCCAGAAGTCCCAGCGAGCGCCGCGGGCGACCGGGCATTCGGTGCGGAGCCGCGCCCAGGTGGCGTGCGGGTCGTCGACGAAGTCGTCGGCGAGCGGGTCGAAGTCGGCCGTC
>CAVTLL010000014.1:0-172146 GCA_963735535.1 uncultured Actinomycetota bacterium
ACCTAGACAACGCCAAGGTCGTCGTCAATGTCGCGACGGGTGATGCCAGCAAGGGCACCATCGTGACGATGACGAATACCGGTGTGTTCCTGAAGCTCTGCAAGTACGTCAGCGGAGGCCTCGCGAACACGGTTCCGTACAGCTTCACGCTCTCGTCGACCGGTAACGCAGGTCCGACGGCGGTTCCGGCCACCGAGACCCTCACGGCTGGTTCGATGACCGCTCCGAACTGCACCCTCGACGTCGGTCCGCTTCGCGCGGGGACGACGGTCACGATCACCGAGGGCATCACTCCGGGACGAAGGTCGGCTCGATCAGCACCAACGTCACCACCAACGTCGGCGGTACGCCGACGGTCAGCTCGTCGAGCCTTCCGAACCGCACGATCACGGTCGTGCTCGGCAAGGGCGAGACGGTAGTCACGTACAACAACATTCCCGCGACGGACGGAACGCTCAAGATCTGCAAGACCACGAGCGGCACACCGCCCGCAACCGGGAACTTCGTGTTCGACCTCTCGAAGCCCGCCGCGGGCAACATCTCCAAGGTGACCGTGGCTGTGGGTTCGTGCTCCGCTCCGCTCAGCTACCCGTTCGACACCGCGGTCACCGTCACCGAGGAAGCGGTCGTGAACACGCTTCTCCAGTCGGTCACGGCTGTCCCGGCGAACGTTCAGGTCGTCGAGTCGAGCGGCTCACCCGTGACCAATCAGCCGACGGTTTCCGGCCTCAACTTGGCCGGAAGGTCAGCTGTGATCACGATGAGCGAAGGTGGGGCCGGTGGCTGGATCACTGAGGCCACCTTCAACAACACCGACCCGCTCCCGACCACGGGCGGCGGAAGCAGCTCGGGCGGCGGAAGCAGCTCGGGCGGCGGAAGCAGCTCGAGTGGCGGAAGCAGCTCGAGTGGCGCAAGCAGCTCGAGCAGCCTGACGGGCTCGACCGCAACGGTCGTTCCGGCCGCGTCCGGTCTTGGCGTCGGGATCAGCACGGGGACGAGCGGAACGAGCAACGCGAGTGCCGCTCTGACCAAGGCCCTCAAGCTGTCGAAGCTCAACAAGCAGCTGACAACACTGAAGGCCGCGGAGAAGAAGCTGACCTTGAGGTTCAAGGCGGCTCACAAGCTCTCCGTTCGGACGGCGCTTGCCAAGCAGATCGCCAACGACAAGGCGGCTGTGGCGAAGCTCCAGCTCCAGATCAAGCAGCTCAAGCACTAGAAACGAAATCCCAAGGGTTGGGCGGTTCGTAAAGCGGGCCGCCCAACCCGGGCCTATCGAGGTAGCTGCTCAAGCGCGATCCCGGGATTGCCGATTGATCGCTCGATGCGTCAACCGGCTCTCACGCTTCTGATCGTGGTGACCGCGGTTGCGTGCAACTGCGACCTTGCCAATGCGAGCTTCATGAGCGGGCAAGACGTCAAGTCGCCGACCCTGCAGTCGGCCCGACGAGTTTTGCGCCCGACCCTCCTCGCGCTGGTGCGCAGGCAACATGGGTCAGGGATCGCGGCGACTTCAGGCCCGTACGTTGCGCCCCGGTCGGGGTCCGCTGCCGCGGCGCCCGACGCGATGACGTGCAGTCCCGGCCTCCACTGCTATCCCGGGCCCGGCCTCAGGTCGTACCCCGATTACGGGGACATCGGTCCGAACGGCTCCGCCGATTGCACGTTCGCGGCGGCGGCCGACTGGGAGCAGATCGTGCTCGGCTTCGCCCCGGCCCCGTCTACGATCGAGGATGAGTTTGTCGCGGCCGGGGGCACCGACGAGGGCCTCGCGCAGGATGCGCTGTGGACGTACTGGACCGAGCTGGGCATCGGGGGCGCCACGTTGAGCTCGATCACGCCGGTGCCGCTCGGTCGAGATGACGTCGAAGCGGCCGTTCGCGGCTCGGGCGCGATCATCGCGCAGCTCCTGCTTTCGGGCTCCCCGCTCGGGCAGTTCGCGCCCACGCCGGGATTGCACGACCTGGTGGTCGACGGATTCACGCCGATCGGCCCGCTCGTCGTCTCGTGGGGCCGAACCGAGCAACTGACCTGGGCCCAGTGGGAGGAACAGGCCGTCGGCGCCTGGGCCGTCGCCGCCCGCGCCGCCGCAGCAGGCACGGGCTAGTGGCCGTGGGATTGGCTGCCTACATGGCTAGGCGAGACCACCTCATCGGTTAGCGGCAGGCAAGGTCAACTAGACGAAGGTGAGACGCGAGGGCGAGCGTCCGGGGAAGCGAGGTGGACGCTCGCCCCCTTTTTTCTGCAGGAAGGAAAAGCCGGCCCCTTTCGCCAATATTCGAGGGGGGTCTCGGTACCGGACAGCGGCCGTGCTCCCCTTTCCCAACGGCGGGATCGAGTGAAGCCTCCTCGATCCCGCCGTACTCAACCCAGGCGTCAGTCCCCGCTCGCATGCTCGCTATGACGCCGCAACGTTCAGGCTGACGCCGGCCAGTTCGAATCCTGCTGCCGTACGGGTTGCCCGGGTTTCGACCTCGGCACGAACGGCCCGGCGCTCGGACTCGTCGAGCTCGGCGAGCGCAAGCGCGACCGGGCCGCGGAGCTCGCTGACGAAGAACCAGAGCTCGTCGGAGTCGACGAAGCGATAGGCAACCGGCAGCTCCTCGAACTCGGCCTGATCGAATCCGGCCTCGACAAGCAGGGGGCGAATCGCATTGGGATTGCGGCGGGCGGACAGCGTCAACTCCTCCGGGTTCTGGTCGCGAAGATGGCCGCGCTCGACCATTACGTCAGCCGGCACCGCCATCCATGGGTTGCGGGTGCGCTCGGCCCAGACGGCAAACGCGAGCCGGCCGCCGGGGCGCAGAACGCGTCGAATCTCGGCCAGAACCGGTGGTGGGCTGCCTCTCAGGATGTATCCGAACCGGTTCAGGACTCCGTCCACGCTCGCATCGGCGAGGTCGAGCTGCACGCCGTCGAGCACGCGGAACTCGACGTTCGCGATCTCCCACCGCGCACCCATACGCTGCGCCGCCTCGACCATCCGGGGCTCACGGTCGCCCGAGATCAGCCGGCCGTTGGGCCCGAGACGCTCGGCGGCCAGGAATCCCGTCTCCCCCGTTCCCGCCGCCAGGTCGAGCACCACCTGACCCGGCTGCGGATCGAGCCGAGAGACAAGCCACTCGCTCACCGCGCGCGTCGAGGTCCACAGCAGCTCGCGTCCCTGCTCCCAGCGTGGCGCCACCGCCTGCCACTGGCCCTCGGACATCAGAGCGTGCGCAGCTCGTCGAGCTCGGCCGCCGACGGCTCCCAGGCAGCCGCGGCGGCATTTGCGCGCACCTGCGCCGGCGACATCGCCCCGGCGATCACCGAGCAGACAGTCGGCTGGGCCCCGAGCCAGCCGATCGCCGTCTCGAGCAGCGACAGGCCGCGCTCGGCCCCGAACCGCTCGAGTGCCTCGATCTTCGACCACTGCTCAGCGGAGACCTCGAGCCGCCCCGACAACCGGGTTCCCACGGGCTCGGCCGCACCGCGGCGGTACTTGCCCGTCAGCAGACCGCTTGCCAGCGGGAAGTACGGGAGGAGCGCTACTCCGAGCCGTTCGCAGGCCGGGATCAGCTCGTCCTCGGCCTCGCGCTCGAGCCACGAGTAGCGGCTCTGCTCGGTGACGAACCGGGCGAAGCCGCGCGCAGCTGCAATCCCGGCGGCCTCGTCAACCTGCGCCGCCGAGAAGTTCGACGACCCGATGAACCGCACCTTGCCCTCGTCGACAAGCTCGCTCATCGCACCGAGCGTCTCCTCGACCGGAGTCGTGCCGTCGGGCCGGTGGTACTGGTAAAGGTCGACGTAGTCGGTGCCGAGCCGCTGCAGCGAGCCCTCGATCGCCCCGCGCACGTAGTCGGGATGCCCGCGCGCGATCGAGCTGTCGTCGCGACCCCTCCCCCACCCGAACTTGGTCGCGATCACGACCCGGTCGCGGCGCTCGCCAATCGCGCGACCGAGGAACTCCTCGCTCTCGCCGTTCCCGTAGCTCTCGGCGGTGTCGAACAGGGTGATCCCGGCAGCGATCGCCTCGTCGACGACGTCGCGCGTCCGACCGACGTCGAGCCGCCAGCCGAAGTTGTTGCACCCGACGCCGACCACCGAGACGGTGAGGCCGGGAACGACGACGCGCTCGCGCATCCCCTGACCGTACCTACAGCTTCCGCGCAACCACGTGGAAGAGGTGCCAGTGCTTCGTCTTCCCGACGGTGGTCGCCCCGTCCGCGTCCTCCTCCCTCAGGCTCTCGATCTCGAACGGCGCGAGCAACTGCTCGACCTCGGCGCGGGAGTGGATCAGCAGGCCTGTGCGCGCCCAATCGTCGTTCGGGCCGAAGAACTGCCCCGCAAACCGCCCGCTTGGCACGATCGAGTCGACGATCCGCCTCCAGACGTCGGGAAAAAGATCACGCGGGCAAAACGGGATCGCGTAGCTCGCGTTCACGAGGTCGCACTCCGGCCACGGCGTCGACTCGTATCGCCCGACGACGACCCCGAGGCGAGCGGCATCCGGTCCGGCCAGCTGGACGATCTTGTTCACCGCTTCCGGCTCGCCGTCGATCGCGACGACGCGCCAGCCGCGGCGGAGCAACTCGAGCGTGTCGCGGCCTGTGCCGGCGCCCAGGTCGACCGCCACTCCGGGCCGCGAGAATCGCCCGACTGCGTCCAGGAGGGTCGGGCGCGCGTCGAACCCGGCGCGCCGGTAGTACCGCGACCATGGTTTCCACACTTCGTCGAGCACGCGCAGCCAGTTGCCGTGCGTGACCTTCGCGATCGCCGCGTCGTCGAACCCGGCCTCTACGATCGCCTGGACGAGGCGCGGCAGACCGGACACGCCTCCGAGGTCGGCCGGGATCGGGGCACCCTCGAAGTCCGAGCCGAACGCCACGTGATCGACCCCGATCCGGGACGCGATGTAGTCGACGTGCTTCACGATCGCTTCGAGGCCCACATCCCAGCTTCCGTCCTCGGTCAGGAACATGACCGCGAAGTTCACACCGACCACGCCGCCCGACTCGGCGATCGCGTCGAGTTGACGGTCAGTGAGGTTCCGCGACGACGGCGAGAGAGCGTGCGCGTTCGAATGCGTCGCGATGATCGGCGCCTGAGAGACCCGCGCAACGTCCCAGAACCCTGCCTCGTTGAGGTGCGAGACGTCGACGAGGAGCCCGTGGAAGTTGCACGCATGCAGAAGATCGAATCCGGCCGCGGTCAGGCCCGGCCCGGTGTCTGACGTCGAGGGGAAGCGGAACGGCACGCCTTCCCCAAAGGCATTCGCCCGTGACCACGTGATCCCGACCGAGCGGAGCCCGCGCGCGACCCAGTCGTCGAGATCGGAGAGGTCGGCGGCGATCGGCTCCGCCCCCTCGAAGTGCACGATCGCATTCACCTGCCCCGGCACGATCTCGGAGACGCGCGTGACGACCGTCAGGTCGAGCGCCTCGAGCACGCCGAGCATCCCGTCAACTGCGGTCCGTGCCTCCTGGTGCTCGATCGGATCGTCAAGGGGAAGCGCGTACGTCCCGGAAGAAGGAATGTCGGCGGAGGCCTGCGGGGCCGAGAGAGCGAAGAACCCGCCCGCGAACCCATGCTCGACCGCCGTCGCGAGATCGATGTGACGCGGCTCCTGACCGAGGAAGACACGCAGCGCGAGGTCGTTGTGGCCGTCGATGATCACAGGGCCGCATCGTAGGGACTGCCTGCTAGGGTCGGCGTCGGTGGCCGAACCGGAGCACGATCACGAGCACCACGAGCACTCGCACGACCACGGCGACGGGCAGGAGACCGAAATCTCGGCCTGGGCGTCCTCGGCGCCCACGACGACCTGCCCCTCCTGCGGAGCCGCCGGCGCCGTGATGCTCGGCGGCGGCATCTTCTGCCCGACATGTGGCGAGGTCTCGATGAACCCGGGCTTCACGCCGCCCGAACCCTGAGCGAGCCTCGCGTGAGCAACGGTCCTACGAGCGACAGCCACTCGGGCCACAGCCACTCAGGGCCCAGCCACGCCGGACACGTGCACATGCACGTCGTCGAGGAGGGCGCCGACGCCCGCCGGCTCGGCACCGGCCTTGCGCTGATCGTCGCATTCATGATCGGCGAGGTCGTCGCCGGCATCCTCGCCAACTCGCTCGCGCTTCTCTCCGACGCGGCGCACATGCTCGTCGACGCCGGAGCGCTACTCCTCTCGTTGCTCGTTCTCCGCCTCGTCAGACGACCCGCACGCGGGAACGTCACCTTCGGCCTTCGCCGGATGGACGTTCTTTCGGCCCAGGCGAACGGCGCGACGCTGCTCGTCCTCGCCGGACTGATCGCCTTCGGGGCCGTGACGCGCCTCGTCCATCCGACCGACCCGGGCGGCTGGACGATGCTGATCGTCGCACTCGGCGGCGTCGCCGTGAACCTGGTTGCGACCCGAGAGGTCTCGAACGCCAACCGCGACTCGATGAACATCGAAGGCTCCTACCAGCACCTGCTCACCGATCTCTATGCGTTCGGCGCAACTGCCCTCGCGGGCATTGTGATCCTGACGACGGGCTACAACCGTGCCGACCCGATCGCCGCCCTCTTCGTGGCCGCGCTGATGATCCGCGCAGCCCTCGGCCTGCTGCGCGCCTCGGGCCGCGTGCTGCTCGAGATAGCGCCCGAAGGCGTCGACGTCGACGAGATTGGACGCGCGATGGCCGGCCACCCGCGCGTCACCGAGGTGCACGACCTGCACGTCTGGGAGATCGGGACGAGCTTCCCGGCTCTCTCGGCTCATGTGCTCGTCGAGCCGGAGGCCGACTGTCACGGTATCCGCCGCGAGCTCGAGCAGCTCCTCGCGGACCGGTTCGAAGTCGAGCACACGACCCTCCAGGTCGACCACGCGCGCGCCGACCGGCTCCTGCAGATCGGCAAGCCGTCCGACGAAAGCGCCTGACGGGACGGGGCTTCCGCCCCGTCCCGCCGTTACTCGGCGCGCTGTTCGTCGGGCGAGCGAGCGCCTCGAGCCGGGATCAGGTCGTCGAGGCAGACCACGAACCACACGAGCGTGAGCACCATCAGCCCGATGTCGGCGATGCTCGTCGTCCACGAATGGACGCCGAAGGCAAGTAGGTCGACGGCGAGGAGGACGGCAGCCGCGACCCACACCATTCGGACGGACGAACGCAGATGCGGCTTTTCACTCTGCTCGGCGGAGCGTCTTACCGACTCGGAAAGCAGCTCATGGTAGTACTGCCGAAACGCGCTCGACTCGAGCTCGGGAACGCGCAGCAAGGCCATGCCGCCAGGTTACGCGTACTCCGGTCGTTCCCTCTTTCAGACCCCGAAAGAGACGAACGCCTGGCGTGCGAGCGTGTCGAGGGCCGAGGCCATGATGCCCTCGCCCGAGACGGTGTAAAGGCGGCTACCGACCACGATCGCGCGCTCGATCGGCGGGGACGAGCCGTTCACCTGGTCCTGCGAGAGCTGCGCGAGCTGCTGGATCCCCGACCGTGTGACGCGGAACGCGTATGCGCCCGTGAACGGCTGCTGCGCGGGCGTCGACGACGGGAGGCCCGGCGTGACCACCTGGTAGGAGTAGATCTGCACCGGAAGCACGACGAGGTTGGTCGCGGGCCAGTAGAGGAACGCGTGGTGGTCGTAGGTCGCCTGCGACGAGGAGCCGGTGCCGAGCGACGTCTTCGCCAGCAGCTTCGGCGAGGCCGGGTCAGCGACGTCGAAGAGCTCGATCTGGGCGCCCGTCGGCTCGTTCGTGGTGGTCGAGACGTCCTGACCGATCCCGAGCAGCAGCCCGTCTGTGAGCGGGTGCAGATATGCCGAGTAGCCCTGGAGGTCGAGCTCGCCGACCACCTTCGGCGCCGTAGGGGTACTGAGGTCGATCGTGTACAGCGGGTCGACCTGGTGGTAGGTGACGACGTATCCCGTGGTCCCGACGAATCGCACCGAGTAGATCTGCTCGCCCTGGCCGAGGCCCGACACCTGACCGACCGGCGCCAGAACGCCGCCGTTGGGCTGGAGAACGGTCACGTAGCTCTGGCTGGTCGTCGGCAGGCTCGGCCCCCACCAGATCGGCCGGCTCGTGCTGGCAACGCGCAGGAATCCGCCGTCCTCGGAGAGCGAGAACTGATTCAAGAGATACCCGGGCACCTCCCCGCTCGAGATATACGTCGTGACGTCCGGATCGCTGACGTCGAACTTGTCGATCACGGTGACCTGAGCTGCCGGAAGCTGCTCGAGGGGCAGCGTCGGGATGACCCACTTCTGGGTCGCGATGTAGAGGCTCGTCGGGGAGCCGTAGACGATCTGCGCGTCGGCCATGAGCGAGGTCGACTGCGCCGCTTGCAGCCCCTTGGCGAAGTCGACCGTGACGATGTTCACCATCCCGAGCCCCGAGAACTGCACCGGCCGGCGGATGGTGCCGCATGACGCAACCTGACGTGTGAAGCGACGGCCAGTGCGCACATCCTTGAACCGCCAGGACGGCACCCAGCCCGATGCGGCTCCGGCCAGCTGCGGCTCGACGATCGCGTGCGGGGCGGACGAGATGACGATCCGAGCACTCGACCCACTCTGGCGCGCGTCGACGAACCGGCCGTCGACGGACATCGTCTGCGTGACGGTCATCGCGGTGGGGTCGTGGACATCGACCTCGGTGATCACCGTCTGCGAGCCGTAGGCCCAGTAGGGCGAGGCGCGAAGCGACGCTGCGATCGGTGGCACCCCGGTGTAGATGGCGGGAGGGGTCGAGACGACGAGCAGCCGATTGCCGTGGAGCAGGAGCTGGGCGTTCGCACCCGCAGTGCCGAGATCGAGGCTCCCGACGAGCTTCGGCGTGGCCCCCGTGACCGAGACGGCTTCGAGCTTGTCCTGGCCGCCGAGCGTGAAGATCGTCGAGCCGTCGGTCTTTGCGATGTCGGGCTCGTCGACGCCGGCTTCCTGGTTGTTGGTGGTGGAGAATGTGGTTCCCGAGCCGCTGCCGGCATCCGAAGCAGCTGCAGACGCAGCCGGAGCCGTGGAGCCGCGCGAGCCGCCGACGACCGATGGGGTGACGGACGTGGTCGTGGCGATCCCCTCCATAGGCGGCTCCGGAAGCCCGTGAGTGGAGGCGTAGTGGCCCTTCGCGTAGCCGACGAGTGCGGCGCACGAGCCGAACGCATGTGGAGCAACCTGTGCGGCGGTGGGTTGCTTGAGCGCCCAGGCGGCCGTGACCGGCCAAGCTAGAAGAAGAGCCCCCGCGAACCCGGTGAGCAGCCATGCGCGCCGCACCATGCGCTCAGCGTACCCCCGTTTTCCGAATCCTGCACCTCGACGCCGTGGCCCCGGGAGAGCGGGGCGAACCCGCCCTCCCGGGACCTGCGGTCAATGCGGTAGCGCGTGCACCTGGTCGACGATGGCTTGCGCGGCCGCGATCCAGCCCGCTGCCTACTCGTAGGTGTTCTCCAGGTCGGCGATCTTCGAGCCGCCGAGCCCGCGCGGGACCGATCTCCTGTCGAGTGCCTGCACGATTACCCAGCCCGACCCACCTGTTTCCGATCTCCTGCTGGATCTCACCGTGGTTCCAGGCGAATCCCGGCGTGACGCATTCGGCGATCCCGGTGCACGGGTTCGTTGTCTGGAAGAAGAAGTCCGCGTTCCCGAACAGCACGAACGTCGGCGTGCGCTGCGGGTCGGCGTTGATCATGTGCCGGGCCTTCAGCTCGACGGTGTCGGCCATGTCGGTCGTGCTCGGGACTGTTTGTACGGCCCCGCCCGAACGCGAGTACGGATCCGCCAGAGTCGCCCCTCCGAAAAACCGCTCGAGGCTGCGTGCGGTCTCGTCGGTCCGGCCCGGCGGATCCGATCCTCATCCTTCCCCCTTTTCAGGCCTGAGTGCTCCGCCTGCCCACGCCCGGACGGACGGACGCCGAAACAGGCGCCACGCTACGAACGCCGAACACCGCGAGGGGCAACACTGTTGTGAGCTCCCGGTGAAGCTTCGGAGGTTCTTACGCGTCGACCGGCCAGACGAGTACATCGGCGTAGTCGCCGAGATCCTGCGCCTGGAACGGGACCTTCGTCACCTGCCAGACCTTGCCGCCGTGCGTGATCTTCGCTCCGACCTCGTACGGCTCCTCGACCTCGATCATCGCCGTCTCGGACCGCTCGAGCTGCTGGTCCGGAGCATTCGGGAACACGATGCGGTAGCGGTACACCGCTCCAGCCTACGCGTTCCGGAATACGAACGTCCTCTCAGCTCGGCCCTCCGAGCCCCTGCCGATCGGCGGTCTTCGCGCGGTCGAGATCGGGCGAATCATGGAAGTACGTCTCCACACTGGCGTCGAGCCGGCCCAGTTCGTCAGCGACCGCGGCGCGGTACTCGGGGAGCACCTCATCGCGGAGCTCCTCGAGCATCGCACGGAGACGGCGGTTCACCTGCATCGACGTCGCCCCGTAACGTCGGATCTCGGTCGTCCCGAGCGAAAGGAAGTCTTCCCAGCGCCGCGCGCGCATGATCACGCGGCCCGGCCGCTCCTCGCCGAGCCGTGGCGACTGACGCAGGTTGGTGGTGCCGATCACGCGCAGCGTCTCGCCGAGATGGTCGATGATCTGGACGGCCGTCGTCGGGTCGTTCACCGCCGGGGAAAGCGCCTTGTTCGCGATATCCACCATCACCCGAACCGCGAACGCCGGATCCTGCTCGATCGTGCGCTCGATCCCGAGCGCGAGGTGCCCGACCAGATGCTCCTCGGCGCCCTTTTCGAACGGCCCGCCGCCGAACGCCTGGATCAGCGTGGCACCCTCCGGGACGAAGTCTCCGACCGCGTGCGGCAGGACGAGTAGGCAGTCGTGCTTCTGCGCGAAGCTCATTAGCCCCTTCCCGTGGATCGCCTGGATCGAGCCGGCACGCCGGCTGCGAGCGACGAGCACGGGCTCCTCGGTCGACGGGTAATCCTCGGTAACGAGGTACGGGGCTTCCGGATCGGCCGAGATCAGAACGCTGTCCTCGAACGCCTTCCGGCCTGCGGCGGCGACAAGTGCTGCGACCGCGACGGGCCGCATCCGGTGCAGGAAGCCGTCGAAAAAGACGACGAACAGCAGCACACACGCAAACAGCAGCAGCCCGGCCAGCGTGATGCCGAGGTTCGGCACGGAGTCGGCCTCGACGTGCCGGAGGAGCGTGAACGACAGGGTCAGTGTGCCGATCAGAGCAGTGAGCACCGCCTTCAGACTCCAGCTCCGGTACCAGAGCCTCATGTAGCGAGCCGAGAACGTCCCGGTCGTCATTTGCACCGCGAGCACGCTCGCCGTCACCACGAAGCCGGTCAGCGCCGCGGTGGCGCCGACGACCGCCGAGAGCACCGACGTCGCGGTCGACGGCGAGTACGTCCAGTACGCCGGCATGTTCAGGTGCTGGTCGACGAGAACACTTACCGAGCCGAGCACGATGCCGGCAAGCCCTCCGAGCAGTGGCCCGAGCCACAGGCTTCCCTGCAGGTACTGCTTACGCCGGAACTCTGCTGCCCACGTCACGGCTGACCGTCAATGCAAGTTGGCGTCAGTCGACGACGACGTGCGAGACGGGCACCTTGGTGACACTGCCGATCGACTCGACCAGTCCCTCCTCGAGCCAGTTCGCGTGTCCACCGTTATGCGTCGCCAGAACGATCGCGTCGGCCGGGAACTCACGCAGGCCGTCGATGGTCGCCTGAAGCGGGTCATGCGACCCGATCTTGCCGGTCGCCTCGACGCCGAGCGCGTCGAGTGCCTGAAGCGTCGCCTGGAGCTGAGCGTCCGCGTTGTCGTAAGCCGCCTGGTCGCCGGTCCAGCGGTCGAGCGTCGACGAGAGTGCCGGTGCGACGACGAACGCCTTCGCCGGTTTGCCGCCCGCCGATTTGACCAGCCCGCTGCGGAAGCTCTCGGAGGTCGCTCCGTCGTCGACCACCACGAGCACGCGGTAGGCGCCGTCTGCCATCGGCACCGCCGCCGTCGGAACGCTCGTCACCTCGGTTCGCTTCGCCCACTTCACGTAGCCGGTCACGAGGAGCGCAGCGGCCGCAGCGATGAACACGAGCCAGGCGAGCGTCGACTCGGCGAGGATCACCCAGATCAACCCGCCGACCAGAATGAGCGCGAAGAGGATCATCCAGGCCGCAAGGAACTCGTTGGAGCTGCGCTTTGCCATCGCTCGCGGCAGATTACAGAGGATCGGCAGGTTGGAAGTGCTTCCAGCTGGCCCCTGCGATCGAGCCCAGCACCAGCGTCGGGACGATGGTCAGCGCGCGGTAGACCAGCACAGCAGCGACGACCTCGGCGTTGTGGCCCCCGAAGCCCACGAGCGCGCCGGTGAGGCCGACCTCGACGATGCCGATCCCGCCCGGCGTCACCGGCAGCGAGCCGAGCAGGCGAACGATCGACCAGGCGGCGAACGCCTCGATCAGGCTGACCTCGCTGCCCGAGACACCGGTGACGCGCAGCGAGACCAGCATCACGCCGAAGACGGTCAGCTGGCCGGCCAGGGTCGTCACCGTGAGGAGCAGCCAGCGCCGGTGCAGGAGCTCGACGGCGCCGTCGCGGAAACGGACGAACGAGTGGCCCGTCCAGGTGACCGGCTGACGGCGAATCACGTGCAGGCCCCAGGATGCGATCCGCGCAGCAAGGTTGCCGACCCGCAGCGTGAACCCGGCGTTCGCGAGGCCAAGCGCGAACGCGGCGACGGCAACGACGAACACCCCGAGCCCGACCAGCGCCACGGTCTCGAGCAGCGCGTTGCGCTCGTTCTGGAGCGTCAGCAGCGCGAGCGCGACGACCGGAAAGCCGAGCATCGCGAACTGGTTCCAGACGCCCGTGATCGTGACCGCGAGCGCGATCGGCGCGCGCTCGAATCTCCAGGCGCGCAGCATCGCGTAGCTCGCCGCCATTCCGACCGCCGCGCCACCCGGCGCGACGTAGGTCGACGCGGTCGAGGCGAGCGTCAGCACACTTCCATGTCGGTAGCTGAGGCCGGGGAGGGCGGCCTGCCAGGGCGGCGCATAGGTCATCAGGTTGAGCAGCGTCGCGAAAAGAAGCGCGCCGATCTGAGGCCAGGTGAGGTCCTGAACGACATCCCAGACCTCGCGGTAGTTGGCGATCCGCGGCAGCACGAAGACGAACGTGAGAACGACCACGGCAATGCCGAGGCCGGCCCCTAGGTACCGCCGCTTGCCGGACTTCCGTTTGGCGCCTGCTTCAGCGGCCATGGCGAGACAGTAGAGCGTCTCGCCATGGCTGGAGAACGCTTGGAACCTCTCAGGCGGCTTCCAGCTCCATCGCCGGTGCCGACCGCCTGGCGACAGGCTCCGCGACCTTCGCGGGGCGGCGCCCGACCAGGTTGTTCGCGACGAGAGCGGCAACGGTCACCGCGGCGCCGGCGAGCGCGGCGGCTCCCGGGCGGTAGCCGCGTGCGATCTCGATCGAGAAGGTCGTCACGGGGATCAGGTTCCCGAAGAGCGCCGCGTTCTGCGCGCCGAGAAGCTTGATCGCCCCGTTCCAGGCTAGAACGGCCATGAATGCGCCGGGGATCGCGAGGTAGGCGATCTGGGGCCCGACCGCGGTGAGCTGCCCCGCCGACGGCATGTCGATGAGTCCGGTGCCGACTGCAACGGCGGTCGCCGCGGCGAGAACGAGCCAGCCGAGCCCGGCGGTCAGGGCCGTGTAGCGAAGCGGCGAGAAGTCCCGGAAACCCTGGGCGCCGAGCCCGTAGAGGACGAAGCTGAACACTCCACCGAGCACGAGCAGGTCGCCCCAGCCGATCGCCCCTTCGAAGATCGAGGCCGGGTTCCCGTTCGAGATCACGAGCGCCACTCCCGCGAGCGCGACTCCAAGCAGCACGAGCGTCGGGGTGGCAGGTCGCTTCCCGCTGCGACGCCAGAGCACGAGTGCGGTGAGCAGCGGTGAGAGCGCGACGATCAGCGATGCGCTCTCGGGCCGCGCGTGAGCAAGCCCCGTGTAGGCGAGGAGATTGAACGCTGCGAATCCCAGTGTCCCGAGCCAGAAGAGCCGGAGCCCGCGTCCGTCGAAGCGAAGCGAGCGCCGGCCCTCGATCGCGACGAGGACGCCGAGCCACAGAAGCGCTGCCACCGCGTAGCGAATGGTGGTGAGCGGGAACGCGTTGATCGTCCCGAGTGCGGACTTGCCGACGACGAACTGCCCGCCCCACGCGAGCCCGACCGCCGTTCCGAGTAGTGCCCCGATTGCCGTTGTCCTGTTTCTCATCCTTGTCTCCCGAGCCGATTTCGACGATGATCGAAATAACGTCGCGCTCCCGTCGTTTATTTCGACAGTGGTCGAAACTCATCTCACCGAAGTCCTTCAGGCCCTTGGCGACCCGGTCAGGCTCGCGATCGTGCGCGCTCTGGCCGTCGAGACCGACCCGCGCGCCTGCGGGACGTTCTCCTACCTGGGTGTGTCGCCCTCGACGCTCTCTCACCACTTCAGGGTCCTCCGCGAGGCCGGCGTGATCGAGACCCGTCCGTTCGGGCATCAGCGACTGAACAGCCTGGCCCGTGAGTCGCTCGACGCCGAGTACCCGGGCCTGCTCGACAGCGTCCTCGCGGCCGCTCGCGTCTAGAAGCGGCGCGTTCGATCGCGGTCAGAGAGCGATGGCTGCCGAGCGGCCGAGCGGCTTCCCCGAGGCATCGAGCGCTACAACCGCCGCGTACCGGTGTCCGGGCGACAGATGGAGCGTCGTCTCGAACCCGGTCCGGCGTGTCGTCGTCAGGGCCGTCAGGCTCGTGGGCCTGGGGCCGGCAAGCAGCTGCCAGGCGTGCACGCCGGTCGCGCCGTTCCATGTTGTGTAGAGAAGAGCCCCGGAGGCAGTCGAGCGGGCGGCGAGGCGAGGCGGCTCGGCGGGTAGCGCACCCCAGGGAAAACGCAACGTCCGATAGCTCTGGCCACCGTGAGGAAGCTTCGCGTCGAGCAGCACGGCACCCCCTGCCGTGTACTCGGTGAAGTAGGGCTCGGTACCCCATCCGACGAGAACGTTGCCGTTGGTCTGGGTCTGGACGCTTCCGAAGGCGTGGGCGAGCATTTTCGGCCGGTGGACGTACTGCTGGATGAGCGTCACGCGTTTCTTGGCCAGGTCGAGCGAGAGCGAGAGCCCTCGCGACTGCGGCTCCACCTGGGGGTCGTCGGCGTTGTCGAACAGCGTCAAGACGCTGCCGTCACCGACGTGTCGGGCATCGTGCTGCCAGGCGAACTTCGTTCCAGGCCCCATCCTGAAGTCGCTCTTCTTGCCTCCGAGCCGCCAGATCACGTTGCCGGTCGTGCGGTCGATCTTGTAGACGGTCCAGGTGTTGCGGGCGGAGACGAGCAGGTTGCCGTCGGCGTCGATGTCGATCGAGTTGACATGGAAGAAGTCGAAGGCCGGCGCGACCTTCGAGTAGGACTCGGTGAGCCCGACGTGGTCGAGGCTCCGCCACTCGAAGAGCACGCGTGCACTCGGAACGGCGAGCTCCTGGACGACCCCCTCGATCACGCGGCCCCTCCCACTTCCGACGCTCGAGCGGTCGACGGTCGGGATGTCGTACGCCGTGACGAGCGCTGTGCCCTCGGGCGTGAGAATCAGCTCGTGCAGGTCGGAGCCGAGGCCGCCGCCGGCGGGGAAGCGTGCAACTTCTCGGTATGCGTGATCCACGATCACGTGGTCGCCGATCCCGAGACCGTGCTTGGTCCTGCCCTCCCACCAGGTGAGCGCCGGCTCGCCGCGGTAGGTCGTGGCGCGGAGATTGAGGACGCTCGCCGGCACCGTCGGGCGGAACCAGACGAGCTCGCCGGAGTCGTCCACGATCATCGCCCCTCGCTGGCCGGGACCCGATGTCGGTCCGAGGAACAGGAGCCCCGGCGCCGTTCCCGGATTACTCCGGACGACGGTGATCTTCGGAGGGATCAGGTCGGGTCGGGAGACGAAGCGCTGCACCTCCCCCCTGTCCACCATCGCAAGAACGCCCCGGGCGTCGATCGCACCGGCGGTGAGCCCGCCCATCACCCCGGCCGCGCGCACCAGGAACGAGCGCCGGCTCAGCACAGGTCAGGCCAGATCACGGTGCGGCGATTCGACGTACATGTGCTGGAGCAAGCGTCGCAGCTTTCGTACGACGGGGGTATAG
This sequence comes from uncultured Actinomycetota bacterium, assembly GCA_963735535.1. Taxonomy (GTDB): domain Bacteria; phylum Actinomycetota; class Thermoleophilia; order Gaiellales; family Gaiellaceae; genus PALSA-600. Next base: position 16,083 of record CAVTLL010000014.1, read on the forward strand.
CGAGTGTCGGCGACAACGTTCCGGAGCTCCCACGGATCGCGGCGGAGATCGTAGAGCTCCTGCCAGCCTCGGTAGTGGTACTGCACATAGAGGTAACGGGGCGTCCGAATCGCCACGTAGGGCGGCGGGCCGCCCGAGCGAAGCTTGTTCTTGCCGAGATACTCGACGATGTAGTCCTTCCGCCAGGGGATCGTCTTTCCGCGCAGCATCGGCGCGAAGTTCTCGCCGTCCTGCGGTCGCCCGGGCTCGATCCCGGCGAGCTCGCTGATCGTGGATGCGAAGTCGATGTTCAGAACAGGCTCGTTGTTGACGGTGCCGTTGGCCGCGGTCCATGGAGTCCGGACGATCAGGGGCACGTGGGTCGAGGCGCGGTACGGCCAGAGCTTGCCCCCGAGCCGGTGCTCGCCCCAGAGGAAGCCGTTGTCGCTCGTATAGACGATCACCGTCCGGCGGAGCTCATGACGCTTGGCGAGCGTGTCGACGATCTGCTTCACCGACCGGTCGAGGGAGAGGAGGGACTCGAGTTGGTGGCGGCGGACATCGCCCGTGTAATCGATGCCTCCCTGAGTCAGCGAGCGGGAGTGGTACGCGGCCCACGGCTCGGAGGAGATGTTCACCTGGTTCACCGAGGGCGACCTGAACGTGGGCAGGCTGTCGAGCTTGCCGATGTCCTGCGGCGCGGGGATCGCGGGGAGATGTGGCGCAACGGGTGCGAAGTAGAGGAAGAACGGCCGCCGCGCCGAGCGCAGGAACGAGACCGCCTGCTTTGTCAGCACTGTCGTCGAGTAGTCGGCCGGCCGACTACCGTAGTGGACGATCTTGCCGTTCTCGTTGACCTTGTAGTCGTAGTACTTCTCCAGCGGGACGCTGTCCATCGCCTGCCAGTCGTCCCAGCCGGGCGGAATCGCGTTGTGCCCGTCAAGGCTGTAGTCGTTGAGGTACTTACCAACGAGCGCCGTCTCGTACCCGGCGCGATGCAGCCAGTTCGCGAGATCCGAGGTTCCCGCGAATGCCGGGTAGCCGTGCGGCCCGAAGTTGTCAGTGACGCCCGTGTGGTGGGAGTACTGCCCGGTCAAGATCGAGGCCCGGGAGGGCCCGCACTCGGAGGTCGTCACGTCGAAGTTCGAGAAGGTCACCCCGTGCTTCGCAAGCAGCCGGTTGACGTCGTGCATCACGGCGTTCCCCTGGACGCGCTCGTCGTCGCTCAGGATGAACACGAAGTTCAGCCGCTGAGCAGAGGAGCTCCTCCGGGCCGCGCCGGGGGTCGCGGCTGCCGAAGCGGCCAGGCACGCCGCCGTGGCAACGACCGCAACGAATGCCACGGATCTGATTGATCTCCTGCCCATGTGACCGACCAGGGACGGTGCCGACGCCATGATGAACAGGGATTACGCCGAAGCTAAGCGTGGATTAACCCTGCGTCAGACGTGGCCCTTGCGCCGAAGCCATTCGAGCGAGATGTAGCCCGGGATCGGCGGCAGGTAATACGTGCAGAGCCGGTGCGTGAGCGCGATCGTGAAAGCGACCTGCTCCGGGACGCCCATCGCGACGAGCCCGCCGGCGAGCGCCGCCTCGGCGGCGCCGATGCCGCCGGGCACCGGAACGAGACCCGCAAGGGACGATGCGATCACGTTGACCAGCACGAGCTGGGCGAGGCCCAGATGCACGCCGTACGCGCGGCAGGCTGCCCCGAGGGTGAGTGCGAAGAGCAGCTCGGCGCCGAGCGCTCCACCGAAGAGCTGGGTGAGCTTCCGCGGGTCGCGCGCAACCGCGAGGAGGCTCGTGATCGCCGCGCGGACCTCGGGGACGACCCTCTTCCGGAGCTCTGGGATCGCGAGCACGATCCCGACGGCGACGATCAGCACGCCGAAGATCACCACGATGAATCTCCCGGAGGGCAGGGCGCCGGCGATCTGGCTCGTATCGAGGTGGAAGCGAACGACCGGGAGCAGCACGAGCACGAGCCCGATCTGCACGATCGTCTCGGTCAGGCCGTCGATCGCGCCCGAGGCGACGGCCTCCCCGGTCGGCACGCCGAGCTTCTGCAGGAACCGGATGCTGAGCGCGATGCTTCCGGCCGACCCGGGCACGGTGAGGTTGAGGAACTTGACGGCGCACTGCAGAACGACGCAGGGAAGGAACGGCAGCGGCGTCTCGACCGCGCCTCGCAGAGCGACCGCGCGCGGGATGTAGCTGACCTGGGCGATGATGAACGCGACGACGACCCACGCGGCGTCTGCGGTTCGAAGCTCCTTGTAGATCGTGCCGAAGCCGATCTTCGCGAGCTTCGTGATCAGGAAGTACGCCGCGAGAGCGATCAGCGCCGTGTAGAGAAAGTCGCGCGGCCGAACTCGGCGAACCGGAACGATCTCCGGAAGCTTCTCCTTCGTGGCCGACGCAGCGGCAACGCGAAGCTCCTTGAGGGCAACCTCGTGCGAGCGGGCGAGATCGCGCGTGTGGGGCGTCAGCGCGGCGCGCTCCAGGTAGGGCAGCGCCGCAGCAACCGCGCTCGTGCCGGCCCCGGCGCAGGCCGCGCGGAGCGCGCGCTCGTGCCCGGCGAGCACCGTGCAGGCGACGAGCAGTTCGGCCACGTCGATGGCGATCGCAGTGGATGGTGCGCCAAGCGTGGCCGCCGAGAAGTCGAGCAGGACCGGCTTGCCGTCGACGACCGCGACGTTGCGGAGATTTAGCCGTCCGTGCGAGATCCCGGCGGCGTGGAGCTGTGCGACTTCCTTCCAGAGCTCGCGCAGAACCTCGTCCGAGACGTCGGAGGCGGCGGCCTCCTCGAGCGGCTCCACCACGTCCTGGCGCGTGACGATCAGAGCGTCTCCGCTGGACCCGAGCGCCGCGGTCATGACCGTGGGAACCCGGATACCGGCCTGGGCCGCCGTCATCGTCGCAAGCGCCTCGTGCTCGACCTGCTCGACGCGGCCGACAGCCACGCTCCTGCGCGGGTCGCGATACGCAAGCGAGCGCCAGCGGCGCGCCAGCCGCTGGGTGTCCTGGGCATCCCGGCCGAGCACTCGGACGGCGATCGGCTCCCCTTGGGCGTCGTGGCCCACGTACTCCGCCGACCCGACGCGCTGGCGCTCCGCCGGGCTGAGATCGCTTGTCTCGATCCCGAGCGCCACGAGCTCGGCACGTATGCGCTCGGTCGGTGGGACCCCGGCGGCGGTCCCGAGAGCGAGCCGCACGAGCGCAGCCCCGGCCAGACCGAGTGCAAGTCCCGCCAGGGCAGCCGAAGGCAGCGCCGCGCCAAGCGCGACTACACCGAGCGCTGCCAGCAGGATCAGCGACCCGGCAAGCCGTCGGGCGGGGCGCACGAGCTCCGGGCCGGCCACCACGAGGATTGCCGCCACTCCGGCGATCCGCAGCTCGGGAAATCCCCAGCGAGAGAGCAGATGCCCGTCCATCGGGACCCAGTCAGACACGATCGCGCCGCCGAGCACGGCGCCAAGGCCGGCTTCGACGAGGAGAGCGATGCCGATGTCGCGGGCCAGGAGCCACCGGCGCTTCCGGAGGACGTCGACCACGACGAGCAGGGCAAGAACGATCGCGCCGACGAGCACCCCGCGCGAGAACGCCTGCGCCCAACCGAGAAGGGTGACGATCCCGCGGGCCAACCGGCGGTCCTCGGCGTTCGCGGTAGAGGCGACCACAGCCGCGAGCCCGACCACGACGGCTCCAACGGTGAGGAGTACACCGTCGATCGTCCGACGGTTTCTCCGCCGGGCCTCAGCGGCGGTCAGTAGTGAGGGATGCCAGCGCGCATCGACGCGACCAAACGCTTCTGCGGCTGCCATACCGCGAGCGAAGCTCTTCAGGCCTCGCGTGCCCGATGCGCACCCACCGGGCGAGCATATAACGCCGCCCCGGATGCACTCTCCCGGTGAGCGAAAGCAGTCGGGCGCGCCCCCTGCAGTCGTCGGAACGGTTGAGCCCTCACGCTTCAGTTAGGATTTTAGTCGGGAAGTGGTTGGGGTTCAAACACCAACTCACCGGGGGTGAAACACGTTGAGCCTTGTCACGATCAGACAGAGGGTCGCCACGACCAGCATCACGCTCAGCATTGGTCTCGCGTTCGGGTACGTCGTGACCAAAGCCTGGGTCGGATCAGCCGGCGGGTAGCAACTTTGTGGTTCCGGGGGCCGGGCGTCCTGCTCGACCCCCAACCGCTTCTGAGGATTGCGCACACGCCGAAAAGGCGGGATAGTTGACGGGCGAGGAGGCCCAACCTGCGGCACTCGGCCCGACTCCTGAATAGCAGAAGGCCACTAGGGGTGTCTGCCTGGGTCTCCTCGCCCCCTTAGCCGGGAGTACCGGGCTACCAACTTTGGCGACGTTGCGCTTGACGCTCGGCCGATCGACGCGTATGACTTGGCCGAGTTGGGAAGTGTCGGTCTTGCGGCGTCAAATCGGGTATGTAGTTCGTGCTTCGGGTGTCATGGCACGAGACCCGGTCGCGGCCGCTGAAAGAGTCAGGGGTCGGCTGGCCCGGCGGGGGGACGAACGCGCCTTTCGTGATGATGGTCGGTCGCTCGACGACATCTATCCGATCGACGCCGATTTTCTGCAGCACCTCCATGAGGCACTCGGGTGTAGCTGGCCGTGCGCCTGCGGATCCGAGGCCGACGCGCTTTACGCGGAGGTCATGGCGATGTTCACGGCTCTAGGTCTACCCGAGAGGTACGCGGACTGGTGCGACGGCGGTCGTGCTTTCACGACTACGGCCTGGTCTCTGAGCCGCCACCTGGCACGCACGTGCGGTGGTCGAAACCGGTGTGGCGCGGGGAGTGACCAGCCGCTTTGTGCTCGAGGCGCTTGAGCGAAACGGTCACGGGCACCTCTCGAGCGTCGACCTGCCGAGCACCGATTCGCGTTTCCACAGCCAGATCGGAATCGCGGTGCGCGATCGCGACCGAGATCGCTGGACCTACTTGCAGGGAACCTCCCGCCACCGGATTCCGAGCCTGCTCGCGAGGCTCGGAGAGATCGACCTTTTCATCCACGACAGCCTTCACACCGGCAGCACGACCCGCTTCGAAATGGATCACGCCTGGGAGGCTCTCAGGCCCGGAGGTGCACTGCTGATCGACGACGTCTACCAGAACATGGCGTTCCACGAGTTCGTGGAAACGGTGCGTCCTCGTTGGTCCGGGATCGGAGCCAACGCCGACGGTAGCTATCGGTTCGGGATCATCCTGAAGGAGAGAGACCTCGACGAAGCCTTGATCTACCTGTCAGCCTGCCGAACAAGCGGGCGCCCCGGCTAGTCAACTGTTTCGGACCTGGCGCGAAGGGCTAGAAAACGCTGCGAGCTTGTCATTTCTGACACGAGAGGAGTAGGATCGCTCCTGGATTGAGGCGTTTCGCCACGGCTGGTCCTAGGTGGAGTACAGCGGGCCCCGGGGTGGCCCTTTAAGTGTCCCCGAGGCTCGGTGTACTCAGCGCTTGGGGCAAACCCGCAGTCGATCTGACGACGAGCGTTACGAGCCTGTCGTCGTGGCCGGCGCGCACCGCCATTACCTCGAGCGTGTCCTGGCCGCGTGGGATGCGGTCGCAGGGCTTCCAGTCATGCGTCCCGAGCCTCGCGTCCGCTCAGCCACGGTCCTGTTCCGTCCTCGACGGCCCACTGCATCCGTTCCATCGAGTCCCCTGAGACTCTGCACGAGCTTCGTTTGCTCATGTGAAAGCCTTTGTTCTGCTCATCTACGGAGGTCGAAATGCGGGTTGTAGTGGCAACGGCGGTCGTGTTTGCAGTTTGTGGTCTTCTCGGTGGCACCTCGGCTTTGGCAGCTATGCCGGCTGGGGGCCCTGTGCATTTTTTCGCGACGACCGGAAATGGGATCGTCGGGAAGATCACGGTCACGGGGGCGATCGGTGACTACGGGAAGACGCTCTCGATGACGAAGAGCGGGAAGCCGGACGCGAACGGCAATTACGTCAAGGTCACGATGAAGAAGGGCACGTTCGAGATCAACGTGACGGTGCTTGAATGCGAAAACAAGCAAGACGCAGCCGATGGTTGATAAGGCGACCTGCTCCTTTACGTTCATCGGGACTGGCCCGGTGACGCTCTTCAACGGCACCGGTCTCTACGCCGGAGTGTCAGGGACCGTCAACGTCACGATCACGTTTGCCGGGGTAAGTCCTTTCTTCGCTAGCGGCCCCCACAAGGGCACCTGCAACATGAGCAACAACGCGCCGACGTTCGGGCAGTACAGCTCAATCACTGGCGTCGGAACGGTGAAGTTCAGCTAAACGCGGCCGTCCTGAGGAGCGGGCTCAGTCGGAGGAGACGACCACGACCCGAGCCCGCTCCGGTCGCGCGAAAGGAGGCCGCCAGCGTCAGGGGAGCGAGGAGGCCCGGGCAGACACCCCCCGACAAATCTCGGGCCGCGTCCGGCGAGATTGTGGGCCTCCTCGCGCTTCAACTATCGCGTGTCCGCGCCGGGCGCGCAATCCTATTGAGCGGTTGGAGGCCGAGCAAAACGCCCGGCCCCGAATCCCGGCCATCTACTCGTCGGCTATGACCGGCGCGACGCTGAACGCTGGCCGTGGTCGCTTCCGGCCTCGAGGTCTTCAACGATGCACGCTGCTCGAGGCGCGCGCCGGTGGCGGCCTACGGATCGGCGAGGCGTCGCTAGCCCTTCGCTGGCAGCATGTCGAGCTCGGCACCGGGACACTCCACGTCGTCGACTCGAAAACAGCGGGTGCGGCGAGAACGTCCGCTACACCGCCAACCAGCTTGGCCATCAGGACCCCCGCTTCAGGTTGCGGATCTACACACAGGCGACGAAGCGCCGCGACAGGCTCTCAGGCGCGCACCTGAAGGCCTACGATCGGGCACTTGATCGGGCACGAATGGGCACCAATGACTCTCTCACAGCTCCGGCGGAGGAAGTGACGGTCTGAAAGCACAAGAAAGGCCCCGTTTCCAGGACCTTCGTTAGAGCGGATGATGGGACTCGAACCCACGACCTTCTGCATGGCAAGCAGACGCTCTAGCCAACTGAGCTACATCCGCGTATAAGGCGCTCAGGGTATCAAGCGGGCTGAGCTGCCACGGAGCCGCCGTCGATGTCGAGCTCGAGTCCTCGTTCGAGGGCGAGCATCGTGGCGTGGAAGGGGGTGATGTGGTCGGCGAGGTGTTCGGTCGTGAGGATCGCGCCGTTCTGGTCGAGTGTGTGGATTCGGGCGGGGCCGTAGCGCTCGCCGTTGGGGTCGTGTTCCCTGAAGGTCCAGACCAGGCGCGGGTGGGGAGCGCCCCCGCGTTTGACGATGCGGACCAGGGCATCGGCGACGGAGCCGAGGTCGATCCACTCACCACTCCCGCCTCTTCCGGTGCGCCGGACCTAGCTCATGCTGGTCGTTTAGCGCCCGCAGCTCTTCCAGGCGCCCTCGTGGCACGGGAGGAGCGGACGGCACCGATAGCCCGAACGGGTCGCGAAAGCGGCCCGCGGCATCGACGGTCCAGCCGCCTTCGTGGACGAGACGGTGATGATGGCGGCAGAGCAGCATCAGGCTCGCGAGGTCGGTCGGTCCCCCACGAGTCCAGTGCTCCAGGTAGTGCGCCTGCAGCCGACGAGTGTTGGGGGCAGCCCGGGAAACGACAGCAGCCGTCGCGAGCGTTCAGCGCACGCCGCAACGACGGCGGCACCGACCGGGTCTTGCGGCCGAGGCCAAGCACCCGGTCTGCGTCCTCGAGTAGAGCGACGAGTCGCAGGTAAGACGTCGCACGGTCTCCACGGCGAATGGAGGGCCGTCCTCGACGACGGAGATTCCTGGAGCAGCGCTGCTCAGCGCGGCGGCGTCGACATGCACGACCACCTGATAGCGATCTCCACCGCTCCGATCGGCATTCCGGGCGAGGGATGCGTCGGCCACTGCGATGAGTGCCTCGACGCTTGACGGAGCCGGAGCCGTCGCAGGCGGTTCCGCGGAACCGCCTGTCGATTTCGTCCGAGGTCGTCGACTCCTCCCGCCCTGCCTGCCACAGCCGCTCGCGTGCGACCTCGAGCGCCTTCAAGAACAGGGCTCCGTCCTCCGGAGCAAGCCGACCGCTGAACGCGAGCGAGCCGTCGGTCGCCCAGGTCCAGCTCAACCGCTCCGCCTCCTGCACCCGGCTCGCCGCCATGTAATCGACACGTCGAGCCGCGGCCAGCGCCCGCTCCAAGTGGCTCGCCGTCAACTCCGCCGCAAGCTCGAGCAGCTCATCCTCGTTCGCCGGCGCACTCACCCGCGTCAGCGCCCGCACCTTCGCATACGACAGCTCACCGCGCCCGGATGCAGCCCGGATCAGCGGTAGCCCCCCAAGGGCACGCGCCACGCGCACGTGCTCCCGGGCAGTACGACCATCGAGACCGCAACGCCACGCCAGCCAGCGCGAGCAACCGCCCCACGCCAGCCAGCCGAGGCGAAGGTCGAACTCTCCGAGCAGCTCGAGCCAGCGGGCCATCCCCGCCGACAGGTGCGCCGAGAGCGTCGCCAGCTCGTCCTCCAGGTCCTGCAGCGACCACTCCTCGTCCGCAACGGTCAGGTCAGGACGAAGCGCGTCCGTGGACGTCATGCCCAAAGAAGACGTTGTCTCAACAGATAACACACCACGAGCTTAGACCACGAGCCGGACAGACCGTACGCCCCTCGGTCAAAGGGCTGTCGCTCGCACCTCACTCCGCGTCGAGCGCCTCGTTGACGAGCCGGTCGGCGAGCTCGTTCTGCTCGCGCATCACGTGGACGTACGGGACGCGGCCGAGCTGGCGCGCGAGCCGGCCGGCCTCGAGCGAGAGCGCGCGCAGGGCCTCGTTCTTCACCCGGTACTCGCCGCTCATCTGCTTGACCATCAGCTCGCGAGTCCGAGCGCACCTCGACCTCCGGCACCGCGAGCTCGATCGCGCGCGCGAGGCCGGCGACCAGGCCGCTGTACTCGGCGACGTTGTTCGTCGCGACGCCGATCGCCTCGCCCTCGGCCGCGAGCACGGTCGCCGTCCTCGGCCTCGAGGACGTAGCCGTACGCGGCCGGGCCGGGGTTGCCGCGGGCGCCGCCGTCGGTGTAGAGGACGCGCCTTCACAGGAGCGCGTAGACGTCGAAGGCCGGCTCCTCGTACGGATGCGCGGCGCGCAGCGCGGCGACGACGGCGTCGTGCGCCTCCGCCGGGAACACCGTCTCGAGCCGGTAGCTCGGGCACGCGCTCCTCCTCCCCCACCTCGCCGACCGCCGGGTTCGCGCCGGCCAGCGGCGGAACGTTCCGACGCCGTCCGCGTACCAGGAGCAGCGCTCGTAGTCGCCGATCCGGCCCGCGCCCGCGGCGAAGACCGCGTCCCGGACGTCGTTCAGCGAGCGACCGGCGGCACGAAGACGACGAGCTTCCGATCCACGCGTTGTCGATTTGGGCGCGCTGCAACCTACCCGAGTAGTCGACGTAGATCGACTTCCACTCGGTGAAGACGTCGAGCGCCGCCTGGCCCGCCTCACGATGGCCGTTGCCGGTGTCCTTCGTACCGCCGAACGGCAGGTGAACCTCGGCACCGGTCGTGCCGGCGTTGATGTAGGTGATACCCGCCTGCAGATCGCGCATCGCGCGGAAGGCTCGGTTGACGTCACGGGTGAAGATCGAGGAAGACAACCCGTAGCTGACCGAGTTCGCAGCCGCCACCGCCTCCTCGAAGCTCCCGACCGGGATCAGTGCCGTGGTCGGGCCGAAGATCTCCTCCTGAGCGATCCGCATCCCCGCCTCGACGTCGGCGAACACGGTCGGTCGGTAGAAGAATCCCACCCCGGAGGCGACCTCCCCACCGGTCAGCAGCTTCGCGCCCTCGCCCTTCCCGATCTCGGTGTAGCTCGCGACCTTGTCGAGCGCCGCCTGGTTGATCAGAGGCCCGACGTCCGTCGAGTCCTCCCAGCCGGGGCCGAGCCGAAGCTTCTCCGTCGCCGCAACGAGCCGCGACTGCAACTCGCCGTAGACCGCCTCGTGAACGATCACACGCGAGGCCGCCGTGCACCGCTGGCCGGTCGTTCCGAACGCAGACCAGACGATCCCCTCGACGGCGAGCTCGACGTCGGCGTCGTCCATCACGATGATCGCGTTCTTCCCACCCAGCTCGAGATGGACGTGCTTCAGCCGGTCGGCGGCGGCTTTCGTGACCGCGACGCCGGTCTCGCGGGATCCGGTGAAGGTGATCACCGGCACGTCGGGATGGCGAACGAGCGCGTCGCCCGCCTCCTCTCCGTAGCCGTGCACGATGTTGACGACACCCGGCGGGACGCCCGCCTCGGCGAGCAACTCGACGAACCGCTCCGCCAGGAACGGGGTGTCCTCGGCGGGCTTCAGGACAACCGTGTTGCCGCAGACGAGCGCCGGGCAGAGCTTCCACGATGGGATCGCGATCGGGAAGTTCCACGGCGTGATCGCACCGACGACGCCGACCGGCGTCCGCACGCTCATCATGAACTTGTCCGGGAGCTCGCTCGGCGTCGTCTGGCCGAACATGCGCCGGCCCTCCCCTGCCATGTAGTAGCTCATGTCGATTGCTTCCTGGACGTCGCCCCCTGCCTCCGCGCGGACCTTCCCCATCTCGTGCGTCATCAGGTCGGTCAGCTGCTCCTTGTGTTCACGGAGGAGCTCGCCGAGCCGGAAGAGGATCTCGCCGCGCTGAGGCGCCGGGACGAGGCGCCAGTCCTCGAACGCGGCCTTCGCCGCCGCGACCGCACGATCGACGTCAGCCGCACCGGAGCGCGGGAACGACGCAAGTGTCTCGCCGGTCGCGGGCGAGAACGAGTCGAACGTCGCGCCGCCTTCTGCACCGACCCACTCGCCGCCGATGAAGTTCTCGAGAGTCGGAGCGGAGGCCATCGCGCCCCGATGTTAGTTAGAGGCCTTCGACGTCCGTGGGAGCAAACGTGCCCGTTGCACGCGGCCGGCGGCGATCGCGCTTCACGCGCTGCTCGAGCTCCGCCTTGCTCGGACGGCCGCGGTCGCGCCGGTCGGGCCCCGTGCGCCGGTCGACGATCACCGTAACCGCATCGTTGTCGGCGTAGTAGGCGACCAACCGGTCGAAGAGCTCGCTCTCGAGCTCCCGCGGAACGACGCAATAGATCACGCCCTCAGTCTACGGCGGAACGCCGCAAGTCCCTGCTAGACGCGAGCGATGTCCGGAACGATCCGGCCGTCATCGACCACGTGCGCGTTCCACTCGGTGAACGCCGCCTCCAAATCCTCCGGCTCGTGGCCGCGCTCGGCAAGCCTGACCGGCTGCGACGAGTCCGGGGTGACGCGGTACTGGTACCAGGAGATGTCCCAGGCAACCGTGATCACGATGTCCTGGTTCACCCCGGAGAGCGGCAGGATCGAGACGGTGGGCGTGCCGAGGCTCTTCGCGATCCCCCCGACCGTGCGGCGGTACTGCGAGGCGTTGAAGTGGTCGGCTGCCTCGACAATCGCGAGCTCGGACTCCGAGAGCCTCCGCAGAATCGGCTCGCTCGCAACAGGCGCCTCGGCCGGAACACGCGCACCGAGCAGCGAAGCGAGTGAGAAGCGCGTTGTCCGGCGACGATCCGGCGGGATCGTCGGCGTCGTCGGCGAGCCCTCCTTCAACCAGCCGTACTCGGCCGCGGCGTCGTGGCAGAGCGGGCACACATCAACGAACTTGCCGCCGCCGTTCGGCGAGAACCTCACCGTACGCTCCCCCATCAGGAGCGTGCGCTCGCACACCGCGCACTGCCTCTCGGTGCTGACCTTGGTGACCCTCACGGTGCGAGGGTATCTGTTCGCCGCCGCTCGCAGGGAAGAAATCCCTGCAAGCAGCGTCACTATGCCGGAACCGCGTCTTTATCCTTCTTCGCGGTCTCGATCAGCTTCTGGGCGATGTGGGTCGGGACCTCCTCGTAGCGGAGGAATTCCATGTGGTAGTCGCCCCGGCCGCCGGTCATCGAGGTCAGCGACTGCGAATAGGTGAGCACCTCGGCCATCGGCACCTCGGCCTTGATCATCGTCATCCCGCCGACGGGCTCCATTCCGTGCAGGCGGCCGCGTCGCGAGTTGAGGTCGCCGTTGACGGCGCCCACCGCATCGTCGGGGACGGTGACATCGAGCGACATGATCGGCTCGAGCAGGGTCGGTTGCGCCTTCTCGTACGCAGCCTTGAAGGCCATCGAACCGGCGACCTTGAACGCCATCTCGGACGAATCGACGTTGTGATACGAGCCGTCGACGAGCCGCACGCGAACGCCCTGGATTGGGGCGCCGGCGAGCTCACCGGCGGCCATCGTCTCCTGAATCCCCTTGTCGACCGCAGGCCGGAAGCCCTGCGGGATCACGCCGCCGACGATCTGGTCGAGGAACTCGTAACCGACGTGCCCCTCCATCGGCTCGATCACGATGTGGCAGTCGCCGAACTGCCCGCGACCGCCCGTCTGCTTCTTGTAGCGGCCGTGCGCGCGGGCCTCGGACTTGATCGTCTCGACGTACGGGACGCGTGGCTGGTGCAGTTCGACCTCGACACCGAAGCGGGACTTGAGCCGTGAGACCGCCACCTCGACATGCACCTGGCTCATCCCCGAGAGCAACTGCTCGCCCGTCTGGGGATCCCGGCGCAGCTGGAGCGTCGGGTCCTCCTCGTGCAGCCGCCGGAGCGCCTGCGCGACCTTGTCCTCGTCGCCCTTCGTCTTCGGCGTGACCGCGAAGCTCATCACCGGCTCGGGAAAGTCCAGCCGCGGTGGCGCGATGTCCCGCTCGTGATCGGCCAGCAGATCTCCCGTCTGGACGTCCTTCAGCTTCGCCACAGCACCGATGTCGCCGTCGACGAACGCGTCAGCCTTCTCGTGCTCCTTCCCTTGCAGCAGCATCAACCCGCCCAGCCGCTCCTTCGCCCGGTCGCGGAGGTTCACGAGCGTCGAGTCGGCGGCAATCGAGCCGCCGTAGACACGGAAGGCGTTGATCTTCCCCGCGAACGGATCGGCAACCGTCTTGAAGACAAACGCCGCGGTGCCACCGCCCGTGTCGATGCCCGTCGTGCCCTTGCGCACCGGCGAGGGTACGCCCTCGACGAGCAGGTCGAGCAGCGCGTGCGTTCCGAGATTCTTCGTCGCGACACCGCACGCAACCGGGTACAGCTCGTCGTTGGTGACCGCGCTCTTCAGCGCCGCCGCGACCGCCACGGGGTCGAGCTCCTCGCCGGCGAGGTAGCTCTCCATCAGCGTCTCGTCCGTCAGGACAACGGCGTCGAGGAGCTTCTCACGGTACTCGGCGACGGTCTCCGCCATCTCGGCGGGGATCGCGACCGGGTCGCCTTCGCGTGATCCCTCGGGGTCAACGTAGGCGCAGTTGTGGAGCAGGTCGACGATTCCCGTCAGCTCGTGCTCGGTGCCGATCGGGAGCTCGATCGCGACGCAGCGGTCGGAGAGCTGCTCCTGAACGGCGGTGAGGGTGCGGTAGAAGTCGGCGCGCTCGCGGTCGAGCATGTTGACGACGACGACGCGTGAGAGCTCGAGGGTCTCCGCGCGAGCCCAGACGCGGGCGGTGTTCACCTCGACGCCCATCACCCCGGAGACGACCACGAGGGCACCCTCGACGACGAGCAGGCTCGCAATCGTGTCCGCCTGAAAGCCTGTGTCGCCGGGCGTGTCGATCAGGTTGATCTTGCGTCCCTGCCACTCCAGATGCGCGAGTGATGCTGCGAGAGACATCTGCCGCTTGTGCTCGTCCTCGTCCCAGTCGCTGACGGTCGTCCCCGCCTCGACCGTCCCGAGACGGTTGACGGCACCCGACTGGTAGAGCATCGCCTCCACGAGTGAGGTCTTGCCCGTACCGCGGTGGCCGACGACGGCAACGTTGCGGATCTTCCCGGGCTCCTGGGGCATTGCTCACTCCTCTCGGACGGCGGTCACATGAACGCGACCAATCCTAAACCCCCTCGGCTAGGCAGGGAGTGTGGCGCCGTGGAGACGCGAGCGGAGGCGGAGGATCGCCTTCGTGTGGAGCTGCGAGACCCGGGACTCGGTCACGCCGAGAACCTCCCCGATTTCGCGCAGGGTCAGCTCCTCGTAGTAGTACAGCGTCACGACCAGCTTCTCACGCTCGGGCAGCCGGGAGATCGCCTCGGCGAGCGCCTCCCGCATCTCGGTCTCGTCGAGCGCGTCAGGAGGCTTGATGCTGTCCGGATCCTCCAGCGTGTCGAGCAGCGACACCTGGTCGCCCTCGCCGGACGTCGACCACAGCTCGTCGAGCGCAGCGATCGACGTACGTGAGATGTCGATCAGCGACTCCTCGAGCTCGTGGGTCGTGATCCCGACCTTCGCGGCGATCTCCTCGTCTGTCGGCGCGCGTGCAAGCGACGCTTCGAGGGCGCGGATCGCCCGCTCGATCTCACGGGCCCGCGACCGAACAGAGCGCGGTACCCAGTCGAGGGTGCGGAGCTCGTCGATGATCGAGCCGCGGATGCGCGCGATCGCGTAGGTCTCGAACTTGATGTCCCGTTCCGGGTCGTACCGGTCGATCGCGCTCATCAGCCCGAGCAGACCGTAGGACACGAGATCGGCTTCCTCCACGTGCGCGGGCAGCCCCGAGCCGAGCCGTCCCGCCACGTACTTCACGAGCGGCGCGTAGTTGACGATCAGACGGTCACGCAGCGCCTTGTCATGCGTACGGCGATATTCGAGCCAGAGGCTACGACTGTCGGTTTCCCCGGCCATCGGGGAGAGAATACGAGCTATCGGCGCATTCTCCTTAGTGCAGCCCACGCGAACGATCCCATCCACAGCCCGATCGCGACCGCGGCGACGGCGATCACCCACTGTCCGTGGCTCCAACTCGAGATGGCGATCACGGCAAACGCAGCGGTCAGAACGCTGAAAAGCGTCGGCATCCCGTACCGGCCCACCCCCAGATCATGCCCGAGATCCGGGCGGATACAATCGCGTTGCAACCGAGGGGCGTAGCTCAATTGGTAGAGCACCGGTCTCCAAAACCGGGGGTTGCAGGTTCAAGTCCTGTCGCCCCTGTCTCGGTTAGTCCTGCAAAACGGCGGTCTCTGTCTCCTGATCTGTAGACGAGCCGCCGTTTTCGTATCGGGTCTTCGTACCAGACGCCCCCAGGCCCTCCCCGCGACCTTCCTCGAGACCCTCGACAAACCCCCCAAAAGGGGTAGGTTGACATCCCCCCTTCGATCATGGTTGAGTCGCCCCACTGATGCGCGTAATGCTCCTGCTCGGCTTCGGAGCTTGCTTCATCGACGCCTATACGACCTGGGCAGCTGTCTCGACCGGCTCGTTCCAAGAATCGACACCGACCGTCGCTCACCTGATCGCCACGACCGGGCTCATCCCCGGCCTCGCGGTCGCCGCGATCGTGCGTTGCGTCGCCTTCTGCATCCTTGCGCTCGTCGCGCGGTGCGTTCGCTGGACATCCGTGCCGCTGATCGCGATCGGCTTGGTAGGCGCCGCATTCACCTGGTACGTCGCGCTCTCGAACATCGTGACGCTCGCCGCGGGTTAGCCAAAGGAGAACCCGCCGCGATACGCAGGCACAGGATCGGCGTACACTGAAACCGCGATGGTTTCGTCGCGCCTTCTGCTCCCAGTCGTCACGGCGCTCGCGCTGGTGATCGCCGCCCCCGCCGGGGCCCTCACGAGCTACGGCGTCGCCGGGCGGCTCCATGCGGGCACACTCCGGACGGTCACGACCTCGAAGGCAGAGCAGAAGCACACCTGCCAGGCCAAGTCGGGGCACCAGCAGTCGACCGGCAAGACGCAGACGCTGGTCGGGACCGTGAAGAAGCCCAGCGTTGTCGCGTGCGAGCAGCCTCCGCGATCCGAGGTTCTGACGCAGGGCCTCAAGCAGGCAGGCGCAGCCGCCCTGGCAACACTCGGTTAGCCCGCGGCTGCCGGGTTCGAGAGCCAGTCGACCGTGAACCCGGTCCCGTCAGGCGTGAGCGCCGAGACCGTGGCGCCC
The DNA here is from genome assembly GCA_963735535.1 of uncultured Actinomycetota bacterium. Lineage (GTDB taxonomy): Bacteria > Actinomycetota > Thermoleophilia > Gaiellales > Gaiellaceae > PALSA-600. The sequence goes on from CAVTLL010000014.1 coordinate 32,030, forward strand.
GCCCCGCCGGCCCGCGATGCCTGCTCGATCGGGCCGCCGAAGGCACGGTAAGAGCGCGGAACCAGCCTCAGCGACTTGACGAGCCAGTTCGCGCTCGACAGCGTCGCCCCGATTCGGTTGCCCGTGACGTATGTGTGCGTGAAGGTGAGGGGCGCGAACCTCGTCAACGGCATCTGCCGGCAGTAGCCCCCGGTACTGCACTGCACGGGCGCCTCAACGATCCACTCGGCCGAGCGGAGGTCGGGCGAAGCCAGATCCACGTGACGCGTGAACCGCGTCCTGCGAGTTCGGTTCGTCACCTGGAGGAGCAGTCCGGTGCTGTCGACGAGAATGCTCGAGACGATCACGTCGCCCGGCTCGACCCTGAGGCCGAGGACGCTCACCGGATCCGCCGGGAGGAGCTCGTACCACACGTAGTAGCGGGCGCTCCCCTTCGCGTCGCAGTCGATCTCGGTGCCCACCTGCTCAAGCTCCTTCGATCTGACGCTGTAACCGCCGAGGCCGACCCAGATCGCCAGCGACGAGGACGTTTTCGTCCGGCAGGCTGCCCTGGGCAGCACCCACCGGCCCGTGACATCTGTGTAGGTCATCGCCTTGCTCGCGGTGGTCTCCGTCGACCCCGGGCCGACCACGACGTACCCGGCCCAGTTGGCGCTGACATCCGGGCTCGCCGCCCGGGCGCCGGCGGAGCCGCCGAGCAGGGCCGCCGCGGCGAGCGCTCCGGCCGCGCACCACAGCATCGTCGTCCGGCTTTGGTTCCTCACAGCCCCCTTCCAGCCCGTGAGCGACTGTACCACCCTGAGCCCTCCGTTACCTCCGTGGAATACGGCTTCGTGCCGCCGTTCTTGCTGCTTACACTTCCAAACGAAGCTCTAAGAAGTTCCTAAGCTCCGTCGCCTGCGCCCTAGCGGGCTTGCCGCGATCGCCGCTACTGTACGAGACATGGCGTCCGTTCCTGCCCCAGCCCCGGGGCCGAGCCAGGTTCTCGTCGAGTCACATGCAGTCCTCTCGAAGGAGCTGCGCCGGCTGACCCGCGCCGCGACGTTCGTCGCGCTGATGACGGCGCCGTTCGCCTTCTACTTCTTCCACCACCACGACGGCTGGAGCATCGACGAGGTCGCTCTTCGTCACGTTCCTTGCGATCGTGGCGTTCCGCGGCCTCACCGACGTCCTCGTACGTCGCGTAATCCCCTGGCCGAGCCTGTTCGGCACCGACGACGCGCGCCTGCGCGAGGAAGACATCACGAACCGGCGGCGCGCCTGGACATGGCGCTTCTTCCTGAAGCTCTCGATCCTTGTCGGCGGCGCGATCACGTTCGTCTACCTGATTCAGATCTTCACGTCGCCCGCAGGGTCGAACATCACCTGGCTCGGGACCTCGACAGCGCTGTTCACGAGGCTCGACAAGATGATCCACAACCCGACGGCGCTCGTCTACGTCTTCCAGATCTTCTTCCTGTTCATGGCGAACTTCCTGATCTTCATGGGGCCGCTGCTGCTGATGGGCATCTCGCAGATCCGCGGCTACGAGCCGGGCGACGCCGAGTGGGGCGTCAAGCTCGACCACGTGCGCGGCCAGGCCGAGGCCAAGGAGGAGATCCGACGGGTCGTCACGCTCTGGCAGTCCGGCGAGGTCTTCGAAAGCTCGGGCGGCAAGCGCGAGCGCGGCCTGCTCTTCCTCGGGGCGCCGGGCACCGGCAAGACGATGATGGCGAAGGCGATCGCGACCGGCTTCAACTCGCCGTTCGTCTCGATCCCGGGCTCCGGCTTCGCACAGACGTTCATCGGCATCGACGCGGTGATCGTGCGCTTCCTCGCCCGCAAGGCCAAGAAGCTCGCCCGCAAGTGGGGCGGCCAGTGCATCGTCTTCATCGACGAGATCGACGCCGTCGGCATGCGGCGCCAGTCGCTCGGCGGCGCAACCGGCGCCGGCACATACGGCAACCCGCTCGACGACTGGACCCGCCCCTTCTACGGCCCGATGGGCGCGCTCAACCCGAGCGGCGACATGATCGTCGAGTCGGCTGCGTGGCGCGACTACGTGTTCGCGCAGCGCGCGCCGGAGAGCCGCTCGCCGTACCCGCCGTTCGTCGCAGCAGGATCGGGAACATCGTCAACCAGGGCATCTTCCCCGGCATGGGCGGCATGGGCGGAGGGCTTGCGCTCAACCAGCTGCTCGTCGTGATGGACGGCATCGACAACCCGCCGTTCGTCCGGCGCGTGATCACGAACAAGACGAACGCGTTCCTCGACGCGATCTACTTCGTTCCGCGCCGGCTCGGCAAGACCTGGGGACGCATCCTCAGCGCGCTGATCGTCGTCGGCGGCGCCGTCGCGCTCGTCAACGGCATCGCATCGGTCTCCGGCTTCAACGCGATCGCCTCGCCGGCCTGGATCGTCTGGCGGATGATGATCGTCCTCTTCGAGATCCTGATCATCTACATGGGCATCGAGGCGTTCCGGAACACCTCGAGGACGGGCACGATGTCGCTCCGGTTCCCGCGCGCGAAGCCGAACGGATCGCAGATCTACTTCATCGGCGCGACGAACGTCCCCGTGCAGAACCTCGACCCGGCGCTGACGCGGCCGGGCCGCATGGGCCGCCACGTCACCTTCCGGACGCCGACGAAGGAAGACCGCAAGGACATCTTCGACCTCTACCTCGCCAAGGTCGCCCACGATCCCGACCTCGACACGCCGGAGCGGCGCGACGAGATCGCCCGCATCACGAGCGGCTACTCGCCCGGCGATGATCGACCAGATCTGCTCGATGGCGCTGACGAACGCCCACCACGAGGGCTCCCCCGTCTTCAACTGGCGGCACCTCGTCGACGCGATGACGGTGATCGAGTCGGGCACGGCGATCAACGTCAACTACAACGAGACCGACGCGCGCGCGGTGGCGATCCACGAGGCCGGCCATGCAGCCGCGGCGCACGTCTACGTGCCCGAGGTCGAGTCGAGCCGCCTCTCGATCAAGATGCGCGGCCAGAGCCTCGGACACCACCAGTCGTTCGAGAAGGAGGAGCGGTTCGGCGCCTTCCAGAGCCGCATGTTCGGCGAGCTCATCCACGCCGTCGGAGCGATGGCCGCAGAGCTCGTGTTCTACGGCGAGAACTCGGTCGGCGTCGGCGGCGACCTGATGACGACCACCTGGACGGCCGCCGGCATGGTCGGCGCCGCGGGCATGTCGCCGCTGCCCGCTCGAGCTCAACGGCAAGACGTTCGCCGACGAGACCGAGGAGCAGACCCGCGAGAGAGTGCTGAAGCGGTTGGAGGACATCGGCGGCCGGCTGATGAACAAGACCTCCGACGGCTGGCAGTCGCTCTCCGATCCAAGGAAGCGCGCCTACGCCGCGCAGTTCATCGGCGAGGCCTTCGTGACCGCATACAACCTCATCCTCGAGAACAAGGACGAAGGTCGAGAAGGTCGCCGACACGATTCTGGAGGAGAAGGAGATCTACGGCGACGACCTCGTGCGGCTCCTCGACGCGCAGGACTTCCAGCGCCCGAAGATCGACTGGACAGACGAGACCGTCTGGCCGAAGTTCATGAACTGGACGAGGGACCGAGACGACCGCGATCGCAAGGACGGCAAGGACGGCGACGACAGGGCCGCCGCGCGCTCCCATGCGAATGAGCGACGACGCAACGACACCTCGCCGACGACCGCAAGACCGCTCTCACCGGTGTCCCGGACCCGGTCGGCAGGCCGGCCGGTCGCTACACGATGCGGTTCGGGCTCATCTACGCGGGCCTCGGCGTCGTTCTCGTCGGCGCGATCGTCGGGCTCGTCGTCCTCGCGACCGGATCGAGCGGCCACAGCGTCTCGGCGGCCGGCTGGTCGACCTGGAAGCCGGCCAACGGCACCACGGCGAAGATGACCAAGGAGATCGCCGATCACGTCGCCGGCGAGTACCACCTGAACAAGAAGGGCACGCAGCTCGTCGCGGTCGTCTCCGGGCCGCCGCACGGTCACGAACGGAACGCACAAGGTGACGATCTCGAACATCGCGGTCCGCCAGGACGCCGAACACCGACAAAGGGATCCAGATCGTCCCGTCCGGCAGCATGTGGACCGACCAGCTCTGCGGTCTGACTCCGAGCTGCTCGATCGCCTCGGGCCAGCCCACCGAGCTCCGCGGCCGGCTCGTCCGCCGCGAGGCGCTCGAGGTCGCGCTCTACACGTTCAAGTTCGTCCCGGCGATCAAGTCGATCGTGGCGTTCATGCCGCCGCCGGCCGGTCGACCGCCTCGACGCTCCTCTACCTGCAGAAGGACAACCTCGCGAAGCAGCTCTCCGAGCCGCTCGCGACGACGCTGCCGCTCGACGAAGCCGCCGCTGCCGACCTCAGCCGACAACGCAGGAGGCGTCGACGATCGACAAGCTGACGCTCCCGGCGGTCTACAAGTACTAGCTGCAGCAGCTTCAGGACGCGAGCGCGCTGCTCGTCCTGAACCCCTTCCAGACCTGAGAGCCGGCGCCGCTCAGCTGTAGCGGTCGACGAAAGCGATCGTCCGGGCCCACGCGTCGTCGGAGGCCGCGGCATACTGCTCGAACTTACGGTCGAAGAAGCTGTGGGGCGCGTCCGGGTAGGTCACCACCTCGTGCTCGACTCCGGCGGCGGTGAGCGCGGCGTCGAAGGCTGCGTTGTGCTCCGCCGTGATGTGCTGGTCGTCGCCGGCCTGCAGCGCCAGGATCGGCGCTGAGATCTCGGCGGCCCGTTGCGTCGGCCCGGGCAGGCCGTTCCGCTCGGCCGGCATCCCGTAGAAGCCAACTGCGCCCGCGAGGCGCGTGCCCGCCGGCAGCCGAGAGCCACGAGTGGCGGCCGCCGAAGCAAAACCCGACCGTGAAGATCGACGTCGCCCCTCCGTCGCGGAGGTAGCCGACCGCAGCCCCGACGTCTGCCTGGATTCCCTCCGGAGTCGTCAGTGCGACCTGATCCATGTACGCAAAGTCGTCGTCGCGCTTCGCCGCGCCCGCCGTGCGACCGAAGTAGTCGAACGCGACAGCCGGGAAGCCCCGCTCGGCGAAGCGCAGCGCCAGCTCCTCGTAGAAGCGGTACAGGCCGCGAACATCCGGAAGGACGACGATCCCGCTCCCAGATGGCTCGTCGGGCAGCGCGGCGAAGGCGGCGAAGCGGTTCCCGTCGGCCGCCTCCAGGATCAGGTCGTCGTGCGAGACCGACGCGCCGGCGATCACCGGCACCGGGGGCGCCGAGTCGAGGTCAAAGCACATACCCGGGACTCTAGAGGACGACGGTCTCGGGAAAGCCCGCGTCGCCGGCGAACCGCTCGAGCCGGTACGGCGCCGAGGTCGAGCCGGGACTCGCCGTCGAGGATCTCCTCGGCAATCGCCTGGGCGACCGCGGGCGACTGCATGAAACCGTGGCCCGAGAAACCGCAAGCCGCATAGACGCCGTCAGCCACGCGGCCGAGGATCGGGTGCGCGTCAGGCGTCATGTCGTAGAGCCCGGCCCACGCCTGGTCGACCCGGCAGCCGGCGGCCGGCGGGTAAGCGGTGCGCGCAGCCGCGCGAGCCGGTCGGCGAAGACCGAGTCGTCGACCGTCGGTCTCGAAGCCCCAGCGCGGCTCGGCGTCGGCCATCGCAAGCACCAGCCGGTCGCCGCGACGGCGGAAATGGAAGCCGGTCTCGGCCTCGACGACCATCGGCAGCCCCGCGGGCGCCGATGCGAGCAGCTCGGTCGCGAGCAGCTGCCGGCAGAGCGGCCGGATCGGCAGCTCGACGCCGACCCGAGCACCGAGCTCCGCCGACCACGGCCCGCAGGCGATCACGAGCGTGTCGGCGGCAGTCGAGGAGGCCGCTCGGCGAGCGTGTGCTCGCGGACCTCGACCCCGAGCTCGGCGGGCACGGCGGACGAGCTCCTCGGGTCACCGCGGGCGGATCGGCAACGCCGTCCTCGGCACAGAACACCGCCCCGAGGACGTCCCCGCGTCTCGAGCCCGGCGACGAACGACGCATCGACGCTCTCGACCGGAACGCCGAGCGAGGCCTGCAGCTCGCGCCGCTCCTCGAGCGTCGGCCAGACCCTGCTCGGTCGTCGCGACGAAACAGGTAGCCGACCTGGAAGAAGAAGGGCGGCCCGAGCTCGGCGAAGAACGCGATGCTCTCCTGCGCCAGCCGCACCTCGGCCGCGGTCGAGAACTGCTGGCGGACGCCTCCCATCGCCCGACCGGTCGAGCCCGAGCAGATCTCGCCGCGATCGCAGAGAACGACGTCGCGTCGCGCCGCGGAGCGCGAGCCGGTAGGCAATACCGGCGCCCATCGCGCCGCCGCCCGCGACCAGGATCACGGCAGCGCGAGCTCCTCGAGCTCGGCCGACGCTCAGCGAGCGGAGCGGCGCGCGGACGTCGGGCCGGATCGGCACGCCGCGCCGGGCAGCGACGGCCTTCGCGGCGGCCTGGAACGGGAACCGGTCGAGCTCGCCCCTCAGCCGCTCGGCCTCGTCCGAGCGCTCCTGCGTCGGCTCGCGGACGAGCGCCGCCACGACCTCGGGATAGACGGATGCGAGGCCCGACACGGCTCCGGCCGCGCCAGGCCGCGAGCCCGCGCGCGACGAGCGACTCGGCGCCGATGAAGATGTCGAGCCCCTCGAGGAGGTACGGCTCGACCTTCTCCCACGGCTTGTCGGACACCTTGAGGCCGCGCAGGTTCGGCGCCCGCTCCCGCAGCCGCTCGATCACCGCGACGGGAACCGCGTACCCGCTCCGCGCCGCGAACTCGTAGACGTAGAAGGGCAACGGTGCGCAAGCCGCCGCGGCTGCCGCGAAATGCTCCTCGAGCGCCGCGTCGTCGAGCGGGAAGTACGGCGGCGCGATCACGGCCACCGCATCGGCGCCGGCCTCGGCGGCATGAGCCGGCGAGCGCTGCGGTCTCGGCAGTCGTCTGCGCGCCGCAATGAGCCGCAACGGCGAGCCGTCCCGTCCGCGGCGCCGCATGAACAGCTCGAGCAGGCGCATCCGCTCGGTCGCGGTGAGCAGGATCCCCTCACCGGTCGTGCCGCACACGAGGATCCCGTCCACCCCGCCCTCGGCGAGGAACGCGACGTAGGGCTCGACGGCCGCCTCGTCGAGCGCTGCCCCGCCGTCCCGAAGCGGCGTCAACGCCGCCGCGAACGCACCCCGGATCACGAGCTGAGCATACGGACAGACGGCTCGGGCGCGCGCTCCCTGAAGAGCAGCACCGGGGCCAGCAGCGCAGCGGTGAACACGAGGCTGTCGATCGTGCGGTCGGAGGAGTTCGAGAGGTTGCTCCCCAGCGTGTTGGTCGAGATCCAGTAGATCCAGGTGAGCGCGGCGAACGAGAGCAAGAACCAGGCCGCCCCGAAGCACGCGAGTCGAACCCGTCCGAGGGCGGCGGCGCCGACGAGCGCGAGGAGCGACAGCACAATCAGGTAGCTCCAGCTCCCCATCGTCCAGACCTGAGCGAAGAGCTCACGTGCGCTCGGCCCAACGCGATCGGCGTGGCGGGCGAGATACCAGGGGTTGAAGAGATTCGAGATCGAGTACTCGGCGATCTTCACGTGCTCCACCTGCAACCAGATCCGCCACGGAAGGTCTGCGAGCACGATCGCGCCGGCAGCCAGCAGGATCGGCCGGCGCTGCCAGTTACGGGCGACGATCAGCGCCGCGACGATCGCCGTCAGGGCGAAGGTCTCGCCCTCGTTCTTGGTCAGCGCACCGGCCGCAAGGAAGAGCGTCGCAGCGGGCAGCATTCCCTCCGCGCCGGTTCGGAGCCAGCTCGCCAGCGCGGCGACGCCCGAGCGCGACGAACATGGCGAGCGGGACATCGGCGTAGTTGGTCTGCAGCTGGTTGACGAACGTCGGAGCCGCGACCAGCGCGAGCAGCGTCGCAGCGAGCAGGATCGGCCTTGTCGTTCCCCGCAGCAGCGTCCAGGAGCCGCCGACGAACCCGATCGCGAGGCCGAGAAGCTGCAGGTGGACAAGCGTGCCGTCGAAGGCTCCCATGAAGCGGAAGTCGATCGCCTCCAGCTCCGGCAGGAGCAGAGGATGCTGGAGCGCCGCGTAGACCGGATCGGTGAAGACCGGCGAGCCTGGATGACCGAACTCGTAGAGCGCGCGGGCGCGGGTCGCCCAGATCTCCCAGCCGTCCCGCTCCGCGAGCGGCTTGACCGCAAGCAGCCTCGCCATCGGCACAGCAACGAGGAGCGTTGCCGCGAGCACCGCGAGCGCGGGCAGCTCGGCGAGCGGCTCCCTGCGCGGCAGGCCGCCTCCCGGAACTCGGCGCAGGCCCAGGAGCAGTGAGATCGCCGCCAGCACGGGCAGCAGGATGCGGCCCACCGGCACGTAGACGACGGCGAGATCGGCGCCCGAGGATCCCGGTCGCGGCGAGCCCGACCGCGTAGCCGAGCGGCGCGCGCGTCACGAGCTCGCGCCGCGTCCGGGCGAGATGCAGGAACGGCAGAAGCCCACAGCCGAGGACGAGCATCAGCAGGTTCGCGATCAGCAGTTCGATGACCTTCACGGTCAGGGAGCTTGATCCGCGAGACGAAGAGCGTCTGAAGGCCGGCGCGTACCTGGGTGAGGAACTTGACATGCAGGAGCCCGGGGTCGGCGTAGTAGGAGACGACGACGGTCGCGTCCTTGAGGCTCTGGGTCTGCACCGCCGGCAGGAGGTAGAAGCGACCCAGCGCAGCGACCGCCTCCGGCAGGTTGAGCTCGCTGGTGTAGCCGCTCGGCATCACCTGGAAGTAGACCCGGTCGCCCTTCACGAGATACCGGTCGAAGAAGTCGAAGACGTCGCCCGACATGTTGAACGTCGTCACGGGCATCTGGCGACGTGCAGTGGAAGAGAGCGCCGCGTCGTCATGTCGTTCGACGCGCATCAGCCGACGGACGTGGCCGATCGAGTGCCAGGCCGAATAGAGGGCGATCAGCGTCGCCGCGATCGCGAGCGCGTTCGAGAGCGTCGACCGCTCGAGCCGGGATCGGCGAGTCGTGGCAGACGTCCTCGGCTCACCTCACTCCGGGATCAATTTCTGAAGCTCCATCGCGGTGTTGATGTCACCGCTGATCTTGAGCTTGCCGGTCATGTAGGCGATCATCGGGTTCTGCTGGCGGTTCAGGAGGCGGTCGAAGGTCTCACCCGACAGCGTGAAGGCGACGTCCCCGTCACCCGCGGGGTTCTCCGTCACGGTGACCTTCTGGTCGCGCACCTCGACGAGCCAGCGGCCCTCGCCTGCGACATCGAACAGATAGCTCGAGTCGACACCAACGAGCCGGGCCGGGTCGGCCCGCTCGGGGAGAGCGTCGAAGAACTCCCTCGCCGACATCAGCTGAGCCGCTCCACGGGGAAGCCGTTCTCCTCGAGCGCCGCGATCAGGCGGAGGCAGTGCTCCTCGTTGCGCATCACGACGGTCAGGTCGAGGCCGACGTCGCCAACCGCGAGCTGCACACCCTCGCGGCGATGCTCGATCTGAACGATGTTGGCGCTCTCGCCCGCGACGAGCTCGCAGACCCGGATCAGCTCGCCCGGGCGGTCACGGAGCCTGGTTCGCATCGCGAGGTAGCGGCCCTCGACCGTCATGCCGTGGCGGAGCACCGACATGAGCGTCGTCGGATCGATGTTGCCACCGGAGACCACCGGGCACACCGAGCCCGTCCCGCCCGCCTTCCCGGAGAGAACGGCTGCGACGCCGACAGCACCGGCACCCTCGACGAGCAGCTTCGAGCGCTCGAGCAGGAGCGTGATCGCATCGCTGATCTCGTCGTCATCGACGACCACGAGCTCGTCGAGCAACCTGCCGAGAATGTCCATGGTCAGCTCTCCGGGATGCTTGACCGCGATCCCGTCGGCGATCGTATGCAGGTCGCGGCGCACCTCGACGCCGACGAGACGAATCTTGGGCCGGAGCGCACGCAGCGCGATCGCGATCCCGGCGGCGAGCCCACCACCTCCGACCGGGATCAGAACCGTCCCGACGTCCGGAACCTGCTCCGCGAGCTCGAGGCCGATCGTCCCCTGCCCCGCGATCACAAGCTCGTCCTCGAACGCATGGATGAAGGTGGCGCCGGTCTGCTCGACGCGCTGCAGGGCCTCCGAGAGCGCCTCGTCGAAGCCCTCGCCGGTCAGGACGGCCTCGCCGCCGTAGGTCAGGGTCGGGTCGACCTTCGCCATCGGCGCGTAGGCCGGCATGTAGATCGTCGCGCGGAGACCTAGCTCGCGCGCCGCCCAGGCTACCGCCTGGCCGTGGTTGCCGGCGCTCGCCGCGATCACGCCGGCCGCCCGCTCCTCGGCCGACAGGGTCGCGAGCCGATTGAACGCGCCGCGGATCTTGAACGAGCCCGTCCGCTGCAGGTTCTCGGCCTTCAGCACGCACGCCCGGCCTGCCTCGCGCTGGATCGACTCCGACGTGTAGACAGGCGTCACGCGCGCGTGGCCACCGATCCGCTCGCGAGCGGCCTCGATGTCAGCGATCGTCGGAGTCGTCTTGGTCGTCAATCCGGAACACCTTTCGCAGGATCTCATGCACCGCCGTCAGCGGATCGAGCTTCCGCCGGCGCACGTCCTCGAGCAGTCGCACGAGCTCGGGGTCGTTGGCTACTGCATTTTCCAGATGCCGGCGGGCTCGTGCGGAGGAGACCGCAAACACCTCGGCGGCGAGATTGTCTGCGCGGCGCTCCTCGAGCTCGCCCGCTGCCTCGAGCGCGGCCTTGTGCGCCTCGATTGCGGCCCACAGCTCCTCAATGCCCTCGCCCCGAAGCGCCTCGGTCTTGACGATCGGCGGAACCTCGCCGGCCCCGAGCGCGAGCATCTGACGAACGTCGGCGACGAGAGCGGCGGCCTGCGGATGGTCGAGCTTGTTGATCGCGATCGCATCGGGAATCTCCATGATCCCCGCCTTCAGCGCCTGGACCGCATCGCCGGCTCCAGGCATCAATGCGAGGACGACGGTATCGACGATCGAGAGCACCCCGATCTCGTTCTGGCCTGTGCCGACCGTCTCGACGAAGATCACGTCCTTCCCCGACGCGTCGAGGATCAGCACGGCCTGCAGCGTCGCCTCCGAGAGCCCCCGGCATGGCCGCGGGTGCCCATCGAGCGAATGAACACATCGGGGTCGAGAAAGTGGTCGGCGAGCCGGATCCGGTCGCCCAGCAGCGCGCCCTGGGTGAAGGTGCTCGTCGGGTCGACCGAGATCACGCCGGCGGTGAGTCCGCGCGCGCGGATCAGCGTAACGAGGGCCGAGATGAGGGTCGATTTGCCGACACCGGGCGGCCCGGTGATGCCGATCGTGTGTGCGCCTCCGGTGGCGGGAAAGAGCAGCCCGACGAGCTCGCGCGCGACCGGATCGCCGTCCTCGACGAGCGAGATTGCGCGTGCAAGGGCGCGCGTCTCGCCGGCGCGGACACCGGCAGCCAGATCGGCAGAGAGCGAGGGCGGCCTCGTCACACGCTCGCCTGGGGTGCGGGGCTGAGGTCGAGCTCGATGCGGCGCGTGTAGCGCATCGCCACCGCGGCCGCGACGACCACGGTGCCGCTCGCCACCGCGTAGGCCCAGCGGGCGCCGTATGCGTTCGTCAACGGGCCGGCGGCGATGAACGCGAGCCCGAGGAAGGCGTAGTTCACGCTCATCAGCACGGTGAACGCCCGGCCGCGTACGCGATCGGGCGCGCCGCGCTGGACGAGTGTGATGTTCGCTACCACGGCGCCACCATTGCCGAAACCGAACAGGGCCATGGCGGCGATTCCGATCCAGACGTTCGGCGCTACGGCCGCGCAACCGGTTCCGACCGCCATGATCGCGATGAAGCGAACGTATGCGGTCCCGACATCCCGCGCGATCAACGGCACGGCCGTGAGCCCGCCGACGATCAGCCCGATCCCGGAGCCGACCCAGAGCAGCCCGAACCCGAGGTCGCCGGCCTTGAACGACTGCTTGGCGAGGAACACCTCGGCAGTGTTCACAATCCCGCTCGCGCACATCGCGATCGACCACACGACGAGCACGCACATCAGTGCGCGCGAATGCCGCACGACGGCGAAGCCCTCCGACAGATCCTGCCACTGGCCGCGACCGATCGAGCGCTCGCTCTGCAGTAGGCGCCCGGGGATGAACGAGACGAGGAGCGCCGAGAACGCGAAGGTCGCCGCGTTGACCTCATAGGCCAGATGCGGGCCGGACGCCGCCACGAGCACGCCGCCGAGCAACGGCCCGAGCGCCGTCGCCGTCCAGTCGACCAGCTGAAGCAGTGCATTCGAAGCCGGAAGCTCGCTTCCCGACACGAGGTTGGGGAGCCCGGCGAGCACGGCTGGACGAAAGAACGCGTTCCCGATTCCTGCGACCGCGGCCAGCAGGACGAGCGCGCCCGGGGTATCCGCAAACGGCAACGCCGCGAAGACCGCGAGCCGGACCAGGTCGGAGGCGATCATCAGCCGCTTGCGTGACAGCCGGTCGACGAGCGGCCCGAGCAGGAGGCCGATGAACACCGCGGGCAGGATGCTTGCGAAGTACAGCTCCCCGACCCACCAGCCCGAGTTGGTGCGGTCGTACATGTCGATTCCGAGCGCGATGATCGCAAGCCAGTTGCCGATCCCGGATGCGGCTGTCGCAAGGAAGAGCAGCCGAAAGCGGCTATTCCCAAGCGGGGCAAACCGGCTGCGGATGCTCGTCGAGCCCACAGCGTCAAACCCTAGAGTAGGGCTCCGCCGGAGCCCGTCACGACCCCGGTCAGTCGACGACGACGACCTCGCAGCCGGCCTCGCGTTTCACCTCGGCCTCGGTATCGTCGCCGAACACGCGGCCGAAGAGCCCGTGGCTCGTCGCGCCGATCACAATCTTGTCGGCGCCACGGTCCCTGGCGGTGTCGACGATCAGCTTGCCGGGATCGCCGAGCCCCCACACGTACTCGGCGGTCAGCCCAGCCGCCTCGATGTGCTGCTTCGCGCGCTCCATGATCAGCTCGAGCGGCGGCGGGATCGGCGGGTCGGGGTCGGGCAGCGGAACCGCGGAGCCCGAGGCGTCGTAGACCATGCTCGGCATGCCGGGGTCGACCGGCATGTACTCGGCCACGGCCACTACGAGCGTGCCTCCTGACTCACGGACGGCGGCGATCGCCGCGTCGAGAACGCGCTCCGATCCATCCTTGCCCTCGTAGCCGACCACGATCGTGTCCGCCATTGCGCCGTGAGCATCGCAGGTCCGGAGGGCTCGCCGCGACGGTTGACACGTCCGTGCCCGATTCGCTAGGAAACACGGATGTGGCAGACCTACACGCCTGACGGCTCCGTCCTCGCCCTGCGCCTCCAGGACGGGCTCTGGATCGCGACATGTCTTGGGGCCCGGGCCGACGCCGCAACGGCCGAGGAGGCCATTCGCGGGGCGCTACGCGTCGAGAAGCCCTCGGGCGACGACCGGCTGGAGCAGTGGATCTCCGGCTCAGCCCGCCCGGGCGAGCGCCAGGTCGAGGAACTGGTGCTCGTCTGGGGTGCCGACCGAGACACGGATCGCGTTCGGTTCGCCGAACCCGGCGAGCGGCCTGACGATCACGCCTTGGCGGAGGAGTCGCTCGAATAGCGGAGCCGCATCCTCGCCGAGGTCGACGTAGAGGAAGTTGCCGACGGCGCCCGAAGCCGGCTCGAGGCCGTGGCGCACGAGGATTGCCCGGAGATCTGCGAGCCCCTGGGCGTTCAGGGCGCTTCGACGGGCGATCTCCTCGGCGTTGTCGAGGCTGGCCAGCGCGGCGGCCTGCGCCGTGGTCGTCAGGTCGAACGGCCTCCGTACCTTGGCCATGGCGGCGCAGACATCCTGCGGTCCAACGGCGTAACCGATCCGGGCCCCGGCGAGGCCGTAGATCTTCGAGAACGTACGCAGAGTGACGACACGCCGTCCTTCGAGGAAGTACTCGGCGACCGCGTCGGGGTAGCCGTCGTGGTCGATGTACTCGAAGTACGCCTGGTCGACGACTGTGAGGACGCCGTCCGGGAGGCGGTCGAAGAAGTCGTCGAGCTCCGCGCGGGTGTTCATCGTCCCCGTCGGATTGTTCGGGTGACAGACGTAGACGATCTTCGTCCGCGGGCCCACGGCTGCAGCGAGCGCCTCGAGGTGGTAGCGGAGCTCGAGCAGCGGAACCCGCGTCACGGCGGCGCCCTGCTTGGCGGCGTAGATCACATAGCTCGGGAACGACGGCCATCCGCACACAACCTCGTCGCCCGGCCCGAGGATCGCCTGGCTCAGCATGTCGATGCAGCCGTCGGCGCCCGAGCCCGCGCAAACCTCCTCGAATCCGACGCCGTGGCGCACCGCAAGGGCCTCGTGGAGGCGGTACGTCCCACCGTCCGGGTAGCGGTTCAGCCCCGGCTCGACCTCTTCCATGGCTGCGAGCGCCGCTGGAAACGGTGGGAACGGCCCCTCGTTCGAGGCCAGCTTGACCACGCGCTCGAGGCCGAGCTCGCGCTGCACGTCTTCGATCGGCTTACCGGGCTGGTAGGCGCGGAGCGCTTCGATCTCGGGGCGGATGAGCGGGCGGGCCATACCCTGAATCTACAGCTGCTTCGCCATCAGAACGACATCCCGCCGCCCACCGTCGGAGCTTGCGTACTGGCCGCGACGCAGCCCCTCGCGTTCGTAGCCGAGCTTCTCGTAGAGCGCGATCGCGCCGCTGTTGTGTGGGAAGACGTGCAGCTCGAGCTTCGTCACGCCGGCAGTGTTGGCCCAGTCCTCGGCGGCCCGCATGAGGGCGGTGCCGATTCCGCGGCGGCGATGTGTCGCGGCGACCATCAGTCCGAGGTCGGCAACGTGGGAGCTCGACGGGTGCGGGTCGCGCATCAGGGACAGCCGGCCGACCAGCTCACCGCTCTCGAGCTCCGCGACGTAGACCGCAGCGTCGGGGTGGCGTTGGAGCGCCCGGATGTAGCGTCGCTCGTCGCCCGCGCTGCGCCACCGCGCGTCGGCAAGCAGCCAACCCTCTTCCTCGCCCGCGACCGCGCTCGCCAGCACAACTGCGCGGGTGGCATCTCCGGGCACCGCCCTTCGTACCCGGACGCCCGACCCCGTAGCGATGTTCAGCTCCTCTTCGGCCATCGTCCGCTCGGGGCGTGTCCGGTGCCAGGCACAAGCCTTGAGCTCCGTCGGAAGAGCGCGGAGAGTGGCGTGCGTGGTCGAAGTCCCTGGAAATCACTCATGGCGGTCAGGACATGTCCGGTGCCAGGTTATGCAAACGCAAGTGGAACGAACAATCCACAGGCGGCAGTTCTGGACCTGGCCAGGAGCCGTCATCCGACGAGCACCCCCGCGCCGCCACGGCGTGGGTCGCCCGCGGCGGCCGAGGAGCCGTTCGGGAGTACCTCGACAGCCGCCGCGCCGCCGAAGAAGAGGTTCCGACGGCGCCAGCGGACGATGTCGTAGCCGAGCTCCGAGAGCCGGTCGAGCTCGGCGTGGTCGTGGCCGCCCTCGCAATGGACGTGCGGCTCGTCGACGTGGATGCGGGGTGCGCCGATCGCCTCCTCGACACCGAGGCCGTGCTCGAGCACGTTCACCACGATCTGCATGATCGCCCCGCGGAGGCGCGCCGAGCCCGCGCTGCCGACGACGAGGCGCGGCCTCCCGTTGGCGCCGAGCGCGATGGTCGGCGACATCATGCTCGTGAGCCGCACTCCGGCACGCAGGGGGCGGCCGCCGACCAGGTCGTACTCGCCGAGCATGTTGTTGAGGTAGAGCCCGGTGCCGGGAACGATGACTCCGGAGCCGGACCCGGTCGAGGTCGAGACGGCCGCCGCATTACCTTCCGCGTCGATCACCGAGACGTGGGTTGTCCCTCCGGGTGCCGCCTGTTCGCGCTCGCCGGCCAGGTGAGCGTCGATTCGACGACGCGCAGCTCGAAGCGATTCCGGTGCGAGCAGGCGATCTGCGAGACCACCACGGTGCAAGTCGCGGGAGAAACCGCCGCCGCGCGCGCGGCCCTGCTCACGCATCACCTCGGCCAGCGCGGCAACTGCCTCTGCGCTTCCCGCGGCCGTCGCAGGGAGGCGCTCGAGCAGCGCGAGCCCGTAGCCGATCAGGACGCCGCCGGAAGACGGCGGCGGATTCGACAACACGGTGTGACGCCGGTAGCGCACGCTCACGGGACGCCGCCAGACCACGCGGTAGGCCGCGAGGTCGTTCATCGTGAGCTCTCCGCCGCCGTCACGCACCGTTGCGACCATTGCGCGAGCCCGATCACCCCGGTAAAGCGCGGCCGCGCCCCGCTTCGCGATTGCATCGAACGTGTCGGCCAGGTCCGGAAGGCGAAGCGTGTCGCCGGCGACGAGCCTCGCTCCGGTAGGGCTGCTGTAGATCCGGCGGGCCTCATCGCTGTACCGGATGATCGGATCGAGCATCGCATGCATGTGCGCCTGCGGCCGGCTGAGCTCGATCCCGCCGCGCGCGAGCTCCGCCGCGGGCGCCAGCAGCTCGCGCCATGGAAGTCGTCCGTAAGCCCTGTGAGCGGCCTCGAGCCCGGCGACCGTGCCCGGCACGGCCACAGCCGCGGAGCCGATCAGGAAGGGCTGGGTGGTCGCACCGCCGCCTCCGAAGCCGACGTTGATCGCGGCCATCGCTCCGCTGCGCCGCCTCTTAAGCCCGAGGCCGGGAGCCGAGACGAAGAAGTCGGCGAGCCGAGCGGACCGGTCGCGCGCCCGGTGGATCAGCATGAAGCCGCCCGCCGCAGGGCTCGTGAGGAAGCTCTCACAGACGGCGGCTGCGAATACCGCTGCCACACAGGCGTCGACGGCATTGCCGCCGTCCTCGAGCATGCGCGCGCCGGCACGGGCAGTCAGCGGATGGCCCGCGGCGACAGCGCCTTTCATGCGGCGAAGCCTAGAGCTACGAGGTCAGAAACGAGGGGGTCTCGAACACGTCGGAGCTCCCGCCGACCGTCGCCAGCGCGCGGGGTCGTCTGGCGCCGCCGAGACCCGTCGCGATCACGGTGATCCAGATCTGGCCCGTCAGCCGGCCGTCGATCGTCGCCCCGAAGATGATGTTCGTGTCATCCGTAGCGGCGGCGCGCACCACCTCCGCCGCCTCGTTCACCTCGTAGAGCGAGAGGTCGTCGCCGCCGGCGATCGAGAGCAGGATGCCGCGCGCTCCGGTGATCTCGGTCTCGATCAGCGGGCTGCGCAGCGCGCGCTCGGCCGCTTCGCGGGCCCGATTCTCGCCGGTCGAGGCAAAGCCGATGCCCATCAGGGCTGAACCCGCGTCCTTCATGATTGTGCGCACGTCGGCGAAGTCGAGGTTGATCAGGCCGGGATTGGTGATCAGGTCGCAGATCCCCTGGACACCCTGGCGAAGGACGTCGTCGGCGATCCGGAACGCGTCCAGCATCGAGGTCGACTTGTCGAGCACCTCGAGCAGGCGGTCGTTGGGGATCACGATCACGGTGTCGCAGGCCGCGCGGAGCGCCTCGACGCCGGCATCCGCCTGCTTGGCGCGGCGGCTGCCTTCGAACTTGAACGGAGTCGTCACGATGCCGACGGTCAGCGCGCCGAGCTCACGCGCGATCCGGGCGACTACCGGTGCGGCGCCGGAACCGGTGCCTCCACCCTCGCCTGCGGTGACGAAGACCATGTCGGAGCCGCGTAGGGCGCGCTTCAGCTGGTCGTAGCTGGCCTCGGCCGACTGGCGGCCGATCTCGGGGTCTGCTCCGGAGCCGAGCCCCTCGGTGAGCTCGCTCCCGATGTGGATCTTGGTCGGCACGTCGCTCATCTGGAGCTGCTGGATGTCAGTGTTGACCGCGACGAAATCGACCTGGTTGATCCCGGCGTCGATCATCCGATCGAGCGCGTTCAGCCCTGCACCGCCGACGCCGACTACCCGGATCACGGCTAGGTAGGAAGCGCTGTCCCTCGGGCGCTCGAGGCGGGCCGGATGCTCGGGAAGCGGCTCGAGCCACCGGGCGACCGGAAGTTGTTCGGGCTCGGGAGCCGCGACCAGCGTCGGCGCAGGCTCGGGCGCCGGGTCGGGAACGACGGACAGAATCTCGGTCGGGGCCAGCTCGGGCTGCGTGCGCCTGCCGCGCGTCGAGCCGCCCTTGCCCTTGTCCTGGGCGGCCTCGGTGGCGCGAAAGAGCTCCGCCAGCGGGCCTTCGCGCATGCTAACGCGCTTTCTCGCCATTGAGCACCTCCTTCGCCAGGTCACGGTAGAGCGCCGCCGCTTCGCCGTCGGGCTCGTACGCCATGATCGACGAGCCCTTCACGGGCGCCTCCGCATAGCGGATTGTCTTCCGAATTCTGGTGTTGTAGACCAGTTTGCCGAAGTTCTCGCGCAGGATGTCGTCGGCCTCGCGCGAGTGCGTCACGCGCTGGTCGAACATCGTCGGCAGGATCCCGATGATCGAGACCTTCGGGTTCAGGTTCTCGCGCACCATCTGCAGCGTGTTCTCGAGCTGGACGAGCCCGCGCAGCGAGAGGTACTCGGTCTGGACCGGCACGATCACGCCCGTTGCGGCGACGAACGCGTTGATCGTCAAGAGTCCGAGCGACGGCGGCGTGTCGATCAGGATGTAGTCGTAGGAGTCCTTGATGGCTGCGAGCGCCTTCTGTAGCGCGCGCTCGCGCCCGATCTGGCTCGAGAGGGCCATGTCGGCGCCGGCCAGGTCGATCGACGCGACGGCGATATCGACCTCGCGATGCGCGATCACCTCGCTGATCGGTGTCCGATGCACGAGCACGTCGAACATCGAGCGCTCGATCGTGTCCGGGTTCATCCCCTGCGACATCGTCAGGTTTCCCTGCGGGTCGAGGTCGATGCAGAGCACGCGCATCCCCTTCTCGGCGAACGCGACGCCAAGGTTGAGCGTCGTCGTCGTCTTGGCGACGCCGCCCTTCTGGTTCGCGAGGGCGATCACCTGCGTTTTGGCAGGAGCTTTCGCCTTCGCGGCGTGGCGCAGGGAGGGACGCGGGAGCAGGCGTGCGACTGCCATCTTGCGATCTTTTCGCGCCGGGCGCGCGCGTTCCTTCACGGTTATTCGCTGACGAGCGCGAGCGGCGCCACCTCCCCCGTACTGCGACAGACGTTCCCCGAGCGCGGCCGCCGCCGCGCGGGCGCGGCGCGTCGCCCTCGACCCGCGCCCACTCCTCGGCCTCCGCGACGAGCTCGCGCAGCTCGTCGAGCAGCACGCGCCGCGCGGAGCCTCGCCCTCGTTCGAGCTCCCTGATCCGCTCGAGCCGCTCGAGCACCCGTTCCGCTTCGTCCATCCTCCGACGGTACCGCCGGAAGCTGTGACGTGTCTGTGCCAACTTCGTGCCGAAATGTGCGAGACGGCGGCGCTAGGCGGCGACGACGCTCGCCGGCCGCGGCCGGAGGCCGAGCAGCGTCTCGTCGAGCGTCTCGACGAGCTGCACGCGGTTGCCGTGCAGGAGCGTCTCGACGAGCGCGCGGCGCACGGCGTCGCGGGCAGCCGAGCCGGCATGCTCGGCCCGGAGGGCCGCGAGCAGCGTCGACACGATCCTTGCCGTCTTCTCCTGCAGCAGGACGGCGGCGCGCATCGAGGCCGCCCAGGCGCCGTCGCCGTTGCCGAGCAGCGCGGTCAGCGCGTCCTGGACCTGGCCCGAGCGGAACGGCTCGTCGGCGAACAGCGAGAGCTCCCAGCGGTCGAGCGCCTCGCCGAGCTCGCGGTCCTCGTCGGCGAGCGGCAGCCGCTCGCGCAGGTCGGCGGCGACGCGGGCGCGCACGACGTCGAGCCTGATCGCCTCGCCGAGCGGCTTCGTCGCCGCGATCGGGAGGAGCGGCGAGATCCGCAGCGGGCGGAAGTCGAGCCGCTCGAAGACGACCGGGCCGGCGGCGATCGCGCCGGCGGTCGCGAGCCGAAGCGCGCTGACGGCGTCGGCGAGCTCGCCGGCCGCGTCGGGCGGCTCGCCGTCGCTCGCGTCGAGCTCGCGCGCGAGCTCGAGCACGCAGAGCCGGTCGACGTCGCGTCCGAACTCGGGCGGCATCAGCCCGAGCGCCTCGGGCCAGAGGCCCGAGAGCTCGCCCGGAACGACGGCGCGGACCCGGATGTCGCCGCCGAGCTCGACGGTCGACCCGGCCGAGAGCCCGATCAGCGGCGCGATCGCCGCGTAGGAGCGCGCCGTGCCGAAGAGCGACTGCTCGATCGAGGCGTATGCGCTCTCGAAGGCGTCGTCCTGCCAGTCGAAACCGCCGGAGCGCTCGGCGACGGCGGTGAGCGTCGGCAGCAGGATCGTCCGGAAGAGCGCGTCGTCGTCGGTCGAGCCGAGACCGGAGTGTGCGTGGGCGAAGATCGCCGCCGCCGGCTCGCGGCGGAGATCTTCGATCGCGTTGCGCGTGTCCGGGAGCCGGCGAAGTGTCGGCGCCTGCTCCTCGACGAAGCTACGCACGAGCGGCCGGTACTCGTAGAGCGACGGCCCGTCTCGCGTCGGGTGCTCCTCGAAGGCAAACGGCAGCTCGGCACCCCGCTCGGCAGCGAACGCCGCGAGACAGAAGGCGCGCAGAGATTGATAGAGGTGCGGTGCCCGTAGCGCCACGAGTGCTTCTACGAGGCGGGCATGCGGTCTCCTACTCGGGCTGACAGCTCGGGCACCAGTAGGCAGTGCGGTTCGCATCGCCCTGCCCGCCGGCGCGAATCGCCGTCCGGCAGCGTGGGCACGGCCGCCCGGCGCGCCGGTAGACCTGCTTTCGGGGCTCGCGTCCTGCGTCGACGGCCGCCCGCATCCGGGTCGCTGCGGTTTCGAGAACACGACGCCGATCGGTCTCCGCGACGTCGGCGAGGCGCAGCCACGGCGAGAGGCGTTCGAGCCAGAGCGTCTCTGTCATCCAGATGTTCCCGATCCCGGCGACGAGGCTCTGGTCGATCAAGGTCTCGCCGAGATAGCGGCCGCCATCGGCGCCGCGCAGGCGGACGAGCATCGCGTCGAGGTCGGGCGGCGAGCCGAGGATGTCCGGGCCGAGCCCGGCAAGTGAGCGCGCGTGGAGCTCGAGCACGGGACCGGCCCAGAGGACAGCCTCGAGCTCCGGGCCGCGCAGGATCAGCCACGGTCTCCCTCGGAGGGCGGCCCCGCGCGGCTGAACGACCCAACGGCCGCTCATCCGCAGATGCGAGCGGAGGACGATGCCGCCGTCGAAGCGCAGGATCAGGTTCTTGCCGATCGCCTCGACCGATTCGAGCTCCCGGCCGTCGAGCTGCTCGGCGACTCGCTCTGCCTGAGCGCGCGGGTGCGGGGACGAAGCCTCGACCCGGCTGCCGACGAGCGGCTGTAGCCGCGCCGCCGCGCGGTGGAGCGTGTCGCCCTCAGGCACGGTAGGAGAAGAGGCGCTCCGGGCGGAGCTCGAACCACTTGACGGCCCATTCCGCCCGCGAGCCGAACCGCTCCTCCCACAGCTCGAGCAGACCGTCGGGTGGCTCCTCGAATAGCGTGACGCGGCCGTCGGCGGCGACCGCGCGGTGCTCGTCCCCCTCGCCTTCGTCGATGACGACCGAGACCCAGGGCGAGCGCTCGAGGTTCCGGAGACGCCCGCCGGCGACGGTCGCGAACCAGATCGAGTCGCCGAGGACGGTGAATGCGACCGGGCGCGCCTGCGGACGATCCTTTGCCGTCACGGTTGCGAGGACGCAGTAGGTTCGGTCAGCGAGAAAGGCTTCGAGCTCGTCGCGGCCCATCGCCTGCTCAGCCGGCCAGGCGCCGCGTAGCGCCCGGTCCGCCCGGACGTAGCTCGCCTGCTGGATCTCGAAGAGGCTCACGGCCGCAGCACGGCTCGCCGCGGCCCTGCCAGGAACCCGGCTTCGATGAGGAGCGGCATCACCTCGCTGTCGGTGATGGGCCCACCGTCGAACCGCTCGACCGCGAGCCGCCCTACACCGCCGCGCTGGACGTATCCGACGAGCGCCTGCAGAGCCGGCCGAAGCCAGTCCTCAACGGGATCGCGTAACGGTACGAGCGAGCGGCCGCCGCGCTCGACATAGAGAACAGCCTCGCCGCCGAGTAACACGACGTGGGCCCCGGCCACGCGAGCGGCACGCGCGCCCGCCCGTTTAGGCCACGGGAGCGCTGCACCATACGGCTGGGCCGGGTCAGCCGCCGCGATGACGGACGCTTGCGGCTCCTCTCCGGCCTCGCGCAACTCGCGGATCCGTTCAACCGCTCCGCCGAGCGCGAACTGTGCTCCTCCGAGTCCCTCGACAAAGTAACCCCGCCGGCAGAGCCCGAGCGTCTCGAGCGCCCGCAGCTCGGCGTAGACGGCGCCGTATCCGCCGGGGATTCCCTCCGACCGGACGCCGTCGCGGGTGATGATGCCGTGCCGCTCGAGCAGAAGCTCGGCCAGCGCCCGCCGCTCCGGGGCCCCCGCGAACAGACGCCCCGTGAGCGACCACCGTCCCTGGGTCGCGGTTGCCCCGGTCGCGCGCGAACGAGAGAAGCGGCGGGGGCGGCGCTCGGGCTTTGGCACGCCGTGGCGGCGCCCCGCGCGGAGGGGCGTCCACGCATCGTTCGTGACCTCTCCGGCCCAGACCAGGTCCCACAGCGCAGGGAGTGCCTCATCCGGAGCGAGGGCGGTCTCCGCGAGCACATCTGCCCAGAACAGAGCGCCGCCACCGAATACAGCACGGAGCCGGTCGTGGGTATCCCTCTCCGGCCAGGGCGTTCCCGCAACCTGGCCGAGCGCCGCTGCATCCTCACGGAAGTACAGGGCGACCCGGTCGAGACCGGCGCCGACCCACACGATCTCGCCGCTCGCGCAGAGCGAGTCGAGTTGCTCGGGGCGATAGCCGGGAACGCGTCGAGGCAGGAGCTCGCTCTCCCAGAGAGCAACGGGGAGGGCGATGGCCTGGAGCGGTACCAGCGCTTCGCGCAGTGTGGCGCGCCGATCGATGCCGTGCCACGAAGGCAGGAAACGAGCGAGCGCGGCCGGCTCGACCGGCTCGACCTCACGACGAAGCGCAGCGAGCGACGCCCGTCGCAAGCGGCGCAGGACATCCGGGTCGCACCATTCACGCTCGGTCCCTCCGGGGCGGAGCTCACCGCGGACGAGCGCCTCATCGCGTTCCAGCTCGACCAGCGCGGCGACCACGGCACGACCGAATTGCTCATCCGCCTGCGCGGTAGTAAACGGCCCTCGCCCCTTGGCGTAGCGCAGCACGAGCTGACGGAGGGAGTCGGGCCCGCCGTCGAGAAATGCCTCGGGCAGCCCGCCGGGCGGCATCACGCCGAGCCCGTCGCGGTACCGGCCCGCATCCTCCGCTGCGATCAGCCGTTCCTCCCCGGCAACCCGCACGAGCAGCGCACGCCGTTCGTCGAGCAGCGGCGCCGCCAATACCTGGTCGTACTCTCCGGGCCGGCGATCGCCGCGGATCCGCAGCTGGTCGTGGAGCTCGTCGGGCGTTCGGGGCCTGCCGCGCAGCTGGCGCTCGACCTCGTCGACCGCGTCCGCGTCCAGGAGGTCGCGCAGCTCCTCGCTCCCGAGCAGCTCACGGAGCAGGTCACGGTCGAGCGAGAGGGCCTGCGCCCGTCGCTCGGCGGGCGGCGTGTCGTCCTCGTACATGTACGTCGCGACGTAGTCGAAGAGGAGCGACGAGCTCATCGGCGATGCGCTCCCGGTCTCGACCTCGACGACGTCGAGGCGACGCGTCTGGATGCCTGCGAGGACCATCCGGAGCGCGGGCAGGTCGAAAACGTCCTGTAGGCACTCGCGGTACGTCTCGAGCACGATCGGGAACGACCCGTACCGGCGCGCGACCTGCAGCAGCGACTGCGCCTTGAGGCGCTGCTGCCAGAGCGGCGTGCGCTGACCCGGGCGGCGGCGCGGGATCAGGAGTGCACGCGCGGCGTTCTCCCGGAATCGGGCGCCGAAGAGCGCGGTCTCCCCGAGCTCGGTGACGACCAGATCCTCGACCTCCGCCGGATCGACCAGCATCTCCTCCATCGAGGGCGGGATGTCGGCGTCCGGAAAGTGGATCGCGATGCCGTCGTCCGACCAGATCGACTGCGCGTCGAGCCCGAGCGACTCGCGTAGGCGGGCGGTGATCGCCATCGCCCAGGGCGCGTGCACGCGACCACCGAACGGAGTGAGGACGCAGACGCGCCAGTCGCCGATCTCGTCGCGGAACCGCTCGATCACGATCGTGCGGTCGGAAGGCACGGCGCCCGTTGCGTCGGCCTGGTCGCGCAGGAACGCGAGCAGGTTCCGGGCGGCGCGCTCGTCGAGCATGAAGTCCTCGCGCAGACGCTCGAGCGCCTGGTCGTCGCCGAGCGCCGAGAGCTCGCGCGAGGCGGCACCGACCTTCTCGCCGAGCTCATAGGGCCGCCCGACCCCTTCGCCCTTCCAGAACGGGACCGCACCGGGCAGCCCGGGAGCCGGGGAGACGAGGACGCGGTCGCGGGTGATCTCCTCGATCCGCCAGGTCGAGGCTCCGAGCAGGAAGGTCTGCCCGGCGCGCGCCTCGTAGACCATCTCCTCGTCGAGCTCGCCGACACGGCCACCGCCGTCGACCAGGAAGACACCGAAGAGCCCGCGGTCCGGGATGGTGCCTGCATTCGTGACTGCGAGCCGCCGAGCCCCTTCGCGGGCCCGGATCGTCCCGCCTGTGCGGTCCCAGACGATCCGCGGCCGCAGCTCGGCGAACTCGTCGGACGGGTAGCGCCCGGCGAGCATGTCGAGGACGTTCTCGAGCTGGGTGCGCGACAGGTCAGAGAAGGGATAGGCAGAGCGGACGAGATCGTGGAGCTCGGCGACCTCGATCTCCTCGTCGGCCACGATCGCGACGATCTGCTGTGCGAGGACGTCGAGCGGATTGCGCGGGATCTTCGTCTCCTCGATCTCGCCGTTCCGCATCGCGCGGGCGACCACGGCCGACTCGAGCAGGTCGGCGCGGAACTTCGGGAAGATCCGCCCCTTCGAGACGGCGTGCAGCTCGTGACCGGCCCGGCCGACACGCTGCAGCCCGCGCGCGACCGACTTCGGCGACTCGACCTGGATCACGAGGTCGACCGCGCCCATGTCGATCCCGAGCTCGAGCGAGGACGTTGCGACGAGGCAGGGGATCCGGCCGGCCTTGAGATCCTCCTCGACGAGGACGCGCTGCTCGCGGGCGAGGCTGCCGTGATGGGCCCGGGCGATCTCGCGCTCGGCGAGCTCGTTGAGGCGAAGCGCGAGCCGCTCGGAGAGCCGCCGGTTGTTGACGAACACGATCGTCGAGCGGTGCGCCTCGACGAGCTGCGAGCAACTCGGGATACATCGACGGCCAGATCGAGGGGATCGCGTGCTCCGAGCTGCCGTCGGAGACCTCGCCTTCGGACAGGAGCGGGTGCGAGAGAGCGGCCGTTGAGCCGAGCTCGCGGAGATCCTCGACCGGGACGACGACCTGCAGGTCGAGCTCCTTCCGCGTGCCGGCGTCGACGAGCTCGATCGGGCGCCCACCCGAGACGAACCGTGCCGATCTCCTCGAGCGGCCGCTGGGTCGCCGAGAGCCCGATCCGCTGGATCCGGTGCTCGACGAGCCGCTGGAGCCGCTCGACCGAGAGCGCGAGATGGACACCGCGCTTGGTGCCGGCGACCGCGTGCACCTCGTCGAGGATCAGCGTCTCGACGCCCCGCAGCGCTCTCGCGGGCGGCCGACGTGAGCATGAGGTAGAGCGACTCGGGCGTCGTGATCAGGATGTCCGGCGGCTCCTTCACGAGCTCGCGGCGCTCCTTGGCCGAGGTGTCGCCGGTCCGGACGCCGACCCGCAGGCTCGACTCGAGCCCGGCAAGCGGCCCGCGAAGGTTCCGCTCGATGTCGTAGTTGAGCGCCTTGAGCGGCGAGACGTACAGCACGCGGAGCCCCTGCCCCGGGCTCGCGGTCAGCCGGTCGATCGCGTAGAGGAACGCCGTGAGCGTCTTGCCCGACCCGGTCGGCGCCTGGATCAGCACGTCGCCGCCGGTCGCGATCGCCGGCCAGCCGAGCGTCTGCGCCGGCGTTGCCTCGGCGAACGCGCCCTCGAACCACGCCCGCGTGGCTGGCGAGAAGGCGGCGAGCGGATCCATCGCCCAGGGTATCGCCAGACCGTCCTACGAACAAGTGTTCGTTTCTGGACGCGACCGAGTGGGGTCGGTCAGTCAGACGCACGGCAGCCGGACGGCCGCCTGTACTTTCACCGACGACCAGGCCGCCTGCAAGCTGATCGCGACGGATCCCGTTCGCGCTGCTGATGGGGTTCGCGATCGACCAGCAGGTGCCGGTGCAGAAGGCGTTCGCCGGCCCGCTCGCGCTGAAGCGAGCGCGTCGGCACGCTCGATCCGCGGAAGCTCGCGGAGCTCGACCTCGAAGAGGCGTTCCGCGAGAAGCCGGCGATCCATCGCTTCCCCGGCTCGATGGCCGGCCGTGTGCGCGAGCTCGCCGCGGTCGTCGCCGAGGACTACGACGGCGATGCCTCGCGCATCTGGAACGAGGCCGCGGACACGGCCGACCTGAAGAAGCGCATCGGCTCGCTCCCCGGCTTCGGGCCGATGAAGGTGACGGCGCTCGGCTCGGTGCTCGCGCTGCGGTTCGGCGTCGACGCGGCGAAGCCGCTCGTGCCGGACCACGCCTGCCTCGGCGACGTCGACTCGCCGCAGGCGCTCGCCGACTATCAGGCTGCGAAGCGAGCACACAAGGCGGCGCTGAGGAGCGCAGCCGGCACCTAGTCGCGGGCTCTTTGGCATACGATCCGGCGACATGTTGCGGAGCCAGGATCACAGCAGGGTCGATGCCCTGAGGCGTGTGCCTTTGTTCGCTGTCCTGGACAAGCCCGACCTCGAGACCGTGGAGCGGATCTCCCGCGAGATCGAGTCTCCTGCCGGTGAGGAGCTGATCCGCGAAGGCGAGGCGGGCAAGCAGTTCTTCGTGCTGCTCGAAGGTGAGGCGGAGGTGCGGCGCGACGGTGTCGAGATCAACCGGATGACGACCGGCGACTTCTTCGGGGAGATCGCGCTGCTTTCGGATCGACCGACTACGGCCGCGGTCGCGACGACCACGGAAGCTCGCGTGCTCGTGATCGCCCCCGGCGATTTCAGGCAACTCCTCGAGGACATGCCGCTGCTGCAGATGAAGGTGATCCAGGCGCTCGCCGACCGGCTGCCTGACGAGTTCTACTCGCTCGGCTAGGCCGCTGCCTCCACGGGCCGCGACTGCTCCCGCCGCTGGGTGACTATGAGAACGATTCCCTGCACGGCGAGTGCGAGTGCCGTCGCGAGAGCGAATGACGCACCGATGCCGAGCTCTACGACCGAGATCGCGATCACGTATCCAAACAGCGCGTAGGAGAAGAAACCGGAGGTCATGCCCCGCAGCAGGCGAACGGCCTCCTGCGGCCCCTGCTGGGCCTGGGTGAATGCTGCGAGCACAGGGGTGATGATCGGAAACGCGGCCACGAGCCCCGTGACATGCGGGCCCAGGGTGTGCGCGAGCGCGGTCACGGCGATCACGGGAACGACCGCACAGGCCGCGCGGAGCGGCAGGTCCCACGGCGGCGGCGCCGGAGGCCGCACCGGATTCCGCGGCGGACGGCGTACGAGAAGCAGCGTCACCGCGCATGCGACCCAGGCGAGCACGAGTGCGCCGAACGGGCTGACGTGAATGGGCTTCAACGCGAGAACGGCGATGAAGAACGCCGCCCAGCCTGCCGCGACGGCCCACGGCCAGGCGAGCCGAGGCGCAACGAGGACATAGGCGACAACGAATGCGACCACCGCGACCACGCCGAGGACGACGCCGGCCGCCGCGCCGGCGGCGAAGTCGGTCTCCTCGTCGATCGCGAGCACGAGCAGGATCGGGCCCGCGATCGCCGGCAGGCCGCCGAAGACACCGCCGACCCGGACGCCGAACCGGCGGGAGACGAGCGAGACGGCGACGACGAAGCTCGGCGCGAGCAGGAGCTTCAGCGCGAGAACGGTCATTCTTCGCAGTTCGCGTTCACGTAACCCGACCGGAACGGCGAGGCCGCGCCGTGCTCGTCGAAGGTGTGGCGGAGGATGCAGCCCGCGTCGCTCGCAAGCAGATGGATCGAGACCGAGGTCACATCCGAGGTCGTGCGTACCCGGTGAATGTCGTCGCGCGGCGGGAGCAGCCGGTAGAAGTCGCCCGGCTCGAGCGGACGGCGACGGACGAGCTCGAGCCCGCCGGGCCGGGGATCGTAGAACTCCTCGTCCTGGTTGCCGCGGTAGAGTCCGACGAGGCCCCAGGCGAGATGGTCGTGCACCGGCGTCGCCTTCCCAGGCGGGACGACCAGGCTGAACAGGCAAAGCGAGCGGTCGGCGGAGCGGAAGAGAAGCCACTGCCCGATCCCGCCGCCCATCCCGCTCTCGGGCGCATCGCGCTGGAAGTCTTCGGGGAGCCAGTCGGAGTTCGCGAGCAGGTCGGTGAACAGCGGCTCGATCGCCCCGCAGGCCTCGGCCGGAGCCGCCGCGGCGGAGATCCGGTGCCGCACCTCGGACACGAGCTCGCGGACGAACGGCGTGTCGAGCACGTACTCGTCCGCGTCGAGATGAGGGAGGTCGTGGTGACGGAAGTCGCACATGTCAGCGGGCCGGCCGGGAGCACAGCTTCTTGCCGCAGGCCTTGTATTCGATCCCGGGCATCATGGGCCACCGGTCGGCGAACTGGTAGGTCTCCCCCGGCCCGCCCCGGCGAAGTGTGACGATGTACAGCTCTCCGTAGCCCCAGCCACCGTCGTAGGGGCCGAATGCGTCCTCGTGGCCGGCGAGGAATCCTTGGTGGTAGGTGCCGGTTTTCGTCGCGGAGTTTCGCCCGACGAGAAACGCACCGAGGCCGACGCCAACCACGAGCAGGCAGACGAGCGCGATCCGCGTCATCCCTCTCTCAGCGCCCGCAACGCCGGCCCGAGCGCCTGCCCACCCTCGAGCACGGGCTGAAACAGGTCGCCGAGCCGTTCCACCCGCTCGAGCGCGACGGCCATCGGGAAGTCGTGCGGTCGGACATCCTCGGTCAGCTCCTCCCAGTGAAGCGGTGTCGAGACCGGGGCGCCCGGCTTCGGGCGGACCGAGTACACGGACGCGATCGTCTTGCCGTGTCCGTTTTGCCGGTGGTCGATGAGGACGCCGGAGCGCTTCTTCTTCAGCCACTCAGTCGTCGCTTCGCCGGGGTGCTCGGCCTCGATGCGCCGGGCGAGCAGCTCCGCGAACTCGTAGGTCTCGGCAAACGAGGAGCGGCGCGCGATCGGAACGAGGACGTGGATCCCGTCCGCACCGCTGGTCTTCACCCAGGAGTCGAGGTCAAGCGCACCGAGCGCCTCGCGGATCCGGTGCGCGACCCGCACCGCCAGCGCGAACCCGTCTGGTTCCTCTGGTGGATCGAGGTCGAAGAGCACGAAGTCCGGGCGCTCGGGCTTGTCGATTCGGCTGTACCAGCAGTTCATGTCGATGCAGTGCATCTGCACCATCCACAGCAACGCATCGCGGGAGTTCACGAGCGGGAAGTCCACGAGCCGGGACTCGCCCTTGCCTCCTCGCGGCCACGTCCGGAACTCCCGCGTCGGGATCCAGGCTGGGATTCCCTTCGGCGCTTGCTTCTGGAAGAAGCTGCCGCCCGGCAACCCATCTCGCCAGCGCTTCATCGTGAACGGCCTGTCCTTCAGATGCGGCACGATCCAGGGCGCGACGGCGTCGTAGTAGTCGAAGAGATCGCCCTTCGTGATCCCGTCGTCCGGAAAGAGGACACGGTCGCGGCTCGAGAGTGTGACCTTGCTCACTGGGAACGCGGAGCATCTCGCGGGCGATCACGAGCCGCTGGATCTGGTTCGTGCCCTCGTAGATCTGGGTCACCTTGGCGTCGCGCATCATCCGCTCGACCGGGTACTCCTGCATGTACCCGTAGCCGCCGAGCACCTGGACGGCGTCGGTCGTGACGGCCATCGCCGTGTCGGTGCAGAAGAGCTTCGTCATCGCCGAGAGCTTCGTCAGCTCGCCGCCCTCGACGCCGTCGTCGATCATCTGGCCGCAGCGGTAGAGAAGGCCGCGCGCCGCCTCGCAGCTCGTCTCCATGTCGGCGAGCATCCCCGCGATCAGCTGGTGCTTCGCGATCGGCTCGCCCATCGTCTCGCGCGAGCGGGCGTACTCGAGCGCGTAGTCGGTGGCGCCCTGGGCGAGCCCGAGCCCCTGCGCGGCGATCGCCGGTCGCGAGCGGTCGAGGATCCGCATCGCGAGCCGGAACCCCTCGCCTTCCTCGCCGATCAGGTTCGCCGCGGCACCCGGCAGTCGTCGAGAAGCACCTCGCCGGTCGTCGAGCCCTTGATCCCCATCTTCGGCTCGATCCGCCCGATCTCGAGTCCCGGCGTGCCCGGCTCGACCACGAAGGCCGAGATCCCGCGTGCCCGGCCGCGGGATCGGTCTTCGCGAAGACGACGTAGACCTCGGCGACGCCCGCGTTCGTGATGAAGCGCTTGGAGCCGTCGAGGACGTACTCGTCCCCGTCGCGGCGGGCCACGGTGAGCATCGCGGCGGCGTCGGAGCCCGAGCCCGGCTCGGTCAGCGCGTAGGCGGCGAGCGCCTCGCCCGAGGCGAGCCGCGGCAGGAAGCGCTGCTTCTGCTCGTCGCTCCCGGCGAGCTTGAAGGCGAGCGCGCCGAGCTCCTGCACGGCGAGGATCAGCCCGCTCGTCGCGCAGGCCTTCGAGATCTCCTCGATCGAGATCGAGCGTCTGAAGCGCGCTCGCGCCGACGCCGCCGTACTCCTC
Source organism: uncultured Actinomycetota bacterium (assembly GCA_963735535.1). Lineage (GTDB taxonomy): Bacteria > Actinomycetota > Thermoleophilia > Gaiellales > Gaiellaceae > PALSA-600. The sequence continues at coordinate 62,702 of CAVTLL010000014.1, forward strand.
GTCGGCGAGCGTGGAGAAGATGCCGTTCTCGCGGAAGAGCTCGACGACGTCCCAGGGGAACTCGGCCGACTTGTCGATCTCGGCCGCGCGCGGCGCGATGCGCTCGCGGGCGAGGGTGCGCACGAGCTCACGGATCTCGCGCTGCTCGGCCGTCAGCGGATCGTGCGGCACGTTCCAGTAGTCTAGATTCACCGCGTGATCCTCGAGAACGGCCTCATCCGCACGATGGATCCGCAGATCCCGACCCAGCGCGCGCTCGCGATCGCCGGCGACCGGATCGCCGGCGGCGTCGGCGTCCACGAGACGGCGCTCGCCTCGCCCGAGGTGGTCGATCTCGGCGGCCGCGTCGTGCTGCCCGGGCTCACCGACTCGCACGTCCACTTCCCGACCTGGGCGCTCGCGCAGACGGAGGTCGCGCTCGACGGCTGCACCTCGCTCGAGGAGGCGCTCGCCCGGATCGCGGCGCGCCGCGCGCGAGCGGGCGGGTGATCCGCGGCTACGGCTGGCGCAGCGGCGACTGGCCCGGGGGCGTCGAGCCGACGGCGGCCCGACTCGACGAGGTGACCGGCGAGACGCCCGCGGCGATGATCGCGAAGGACTACCACTCGCTCTGGCTCAACTCGGCCGCGCTCGCGCTCGCCGGCGGCGACCTCGAGGTCGAGGGCGGCGTGGTCGAGCGCGACGCGCGCGGCGAGCCGACGGGCGTGCTGCGCGAGGAGGCGGCGTGGCGGTTCAAGGAGCGCCACCTCGTCGTGCCCGACGACGTCTACGTCGAGGCGATGCGGGCCGGGCTCAAGCTCGCTGCGTCGCGCGGCGTCACCTCGGTGCACGACAAGGACGGCTGGCTCGGCGCGCTCCGGCTCTGGCAGCGGCTCGAGCGGGCCGGCGTCGCTGACGCTGCGCGTGTGGCAGTCGGTTCCGGCCGACCAGGTCGGCGCGCTCGCGGCGCTCGGGATCACCTCGGGCCTCGGCAGCCCGATGCTGCGGATCGGCTACCTGAAGGCGTTCATGGACGGGACGCTCGGCTCGGGGACGGCGCTGATGCTCGACGGCTCCGGCGTGCGGATCACGAGCGGCGACGAGCTCGCCGAGATCGTCCTCGCCGGCGCGGCGGCGGGTTTCCCGTCGCGGTGCACGCGATCGGCGACGGCGCGAACCGCGAGGCGCTCGACGCGTTCGAGGGGACGCGAGCGATCTGGGAGCCGCTCGGGCTGCGCCACCGGATCGAGCACGCGCAGCTGCTCGCACCGGAGGATCTCCCGCGCTTCGCCGCGCTCGGCGTCGCCTGCTCGGTGCAGTTCTCGCACGCGCCCTCCGACCGCGACCTCGCCGACCGCTTCTGGGCCGGGAAGACCGACGGCGCGTACGCCTACCGGTCGCTGCTCGACTCGGGCGCGGTCGTCGCGAACGGCTCCGACGCGCCGATCGAGGAGCTCGACCCGCTCGCCGGCATCCGCGCCGGCGTCCGGCGGACGATCGACGAGCGCGCGGCCTGGCATCCCGAGCAGGCGGTGACGGTGCAGCAGGCGTTCGAGGCGACGACCCTCGCCCCGGCCTGGCTCTGCGGCGACGAGCGCTGGCGCGGCCGCTGATCCCCGGCTAGGCCGCCGACCTCGTCGTGCTCGACCGCGACCCGTGGGACGACCTCGACGCCGAGGTGGTCGCGACGATGGTCGGCGGCCGCTGGGTGCACAACCCGCCGCCCTGGGACTGACAGCGCTACAGCGCCGCGAACTCGAGGAACAGCTCGCGCGCCGCCGCGATCCCGAGCGGGACGTACTCGACGAGCAGCCGCTCGTTCGGCGAGTGGATGTTCGAGTCGGGAAGCCCGAAGCCGGTGATGATCGTCGGGATCCCCTTGTCGGCGAGCGCCGGGACGATCGGCAGCGTGCCGCCCGTGCGGATCAGCGCCGGCCGCACGCCGAGCACCCGCTCGAAGGCGTCGAGCCCGAGCTGGATCGCCTTCGCCTCCGGCGACACGAGCCCGGGCGGCGACGACGACCAGCGCTCGATCTCGAGCGTCGCCCCTTCGGGCGCCGCCTCGCGGAGGAGCCGCTCGAGCTCCGTGGCGATCTCCTCGACCTGCTGTCCCGGCGCGAGCCGGATCGAGAGGTTCGCGACCGCCTCGACCGGCAGCACCGTCTTCTGCAGGTGCGGCGAGCCGCTCTCGATCCCGTTCACGTCGAGCGCCGGCTCGGCGAACGTCCGCAGGTAGAACTCCTCGGCCGCGCGCGGATCCATCGGGCGCGCGCCCTGCTCGGCGAGCTCGTCGGCACCCGGCGGGAAGCTCGGCCCAGCCCGCGAGCTCCTCGTCGGTCGGCGGCACGGCCCCGCTCCGGAGCGACTCGACGAGCCGGCCGTCGCGCGCGATCAGCCGGGAGATCAGCACCGACGAGCGCGTGCGCGGCGTTGAGCGCGGCGCCGCCGTACACGCCCGAGTGCAGGTCGCGCGTCGCCGGTCCGCAGCGTCAGGTGGAAGTAGACGAGCCCCCGCGTCGCCAGGTTGAACGCCGGCAGCCCGCGCCGGATCATGCCGCTGTCGAAGATGATCGCCGCGTCCGCCCCACGCTCGTCCGCGGCGAGGTAGTCGACGATCGAGTGGCCGCCGGTCTCCTCCTCGCCGTCGCAGCAGAAGCGGACGTTCACGGGCAGCTCGCCGGCAGCGCGCGAGCTCGCGCGCCGCCGACAGCAGCATGTAGAGCTGTCCCTTGTCGTCGACCGTCCCGCGGCCGTAGAGGTACTCGCCGCGGATCTCCGGCTCGAACGGCTCGCTCTCCCAGAGCTCGAGCGGCGCCGGCGGCTGCACGTCGAAGTGGCCGTAGCAGAGCACGGTCGGCGCCTCGCGCTCCCGCTCGAGGCGCGCGATCTCGCCGATCGCGAGCGGCTGCCCCTCCCAGTCGACGACCTCCGCCGTCGCCGCCCGCGGCCGTGATGAAGTCGGCAGACCCAGCTCGGCCGCCCGCGCCGACGTCGGCGGCGTGCGCCGGGTCGGCGCTCACCGACGGGATGCGCAGGAACTCGGCGAGCTCGTCGAACCACGGGGCGGACATCGCGCGGGGCAGTCTGAGATACTCAGACGCGATGGTTCTCGCCGAACGTCTGACCGCGCAGCTCCTCTCGGGCGACGCCGGCCACGAGCCCCGAGGAGGTGACGCGGCTCCTGCTCGCCGTGCAGGCGCAGGATGCCGCGGCGCGCGACTCGCGATCCGCGTGCGGACAACGGGCCTGACTGCCGCCGACGTCGACCGCGCGCTCGACGACCGGTCGCTCGTGATCGGCTGGCTGAACCGCGGGACGCTCCACCTCGTCGCCGCGACGACTACCCGTGGCTCCAGGCGCTCACGACGCCGCAGCTCTTCACCGCGAATGCGCGGCGGCTCGCAGCAGGAAGGCGTCTCGCCCGCCGACGCCGACCGGGCCGTGGCGGTGATCGAGCGAAGCCTTGCCGACGAAGGCCCGCTCACCCGCGCGCCAGCTCCGCGAGCGGATCGCGCCGGCCGGCGTCCGCACCGAGCGGGCAGGCGCTCGTCCACCTGCTGCTGCTCGCCTGCCTGCGCGGGATCGCAGTACGCGGGCCGATGGCCGGCGGCGAGCAGGCTTACGCCCACGTCGAGGACTGGCTCGGCCCGTCTGCTCGGCCGTCGACCGCGACCGCGGCGCTCGCCGAGCTCGCCCGCCGGTACCTCGCGGGGCACGCGCCCGCGGACGATCGCGACCTCGCGAAATGGGCCGGCATCCCGCTGGGCGCCGCGCGAGCCGGTCTGCAGGCGATCGCCGCCGAGCTGCGCACGCGGCCCGACGGGCTGGTCGAGCTGAAGGCGATGCCGACGCGTGCCGACCCCCTTCCGCCGCCGAGACTGCTCGGTCAGTTCGACCCGATCCTGCTCGGCTGGGCCTCGCGAGCCGAGATCGTCGGCGCCCACATCGGGATCGTCACGAACAACGGCATCTTCCGGCCGTTCGCGATGGTCGAAGGTAGAGCGGCCGGGATCTGGAGCCGCCGCGCCGGGAAGATTGAGCTCGAGCCGTTCCACGAGCTGAGCGGAGACGTGCGCGCCGCACTCGATGCCGACGCCGCCGACGTGACCCGCTTCTTCTCGTGACCCCGATCGTCGACCCCGAGATGCGCGCGTACTACGAGCGCCGCGCGGCCGAGTACGACGACGGGTGGCTCGAGCCTCGAGCTATCTACGCGACGTCGCGAAGCTTCTCCGCGTCGGCGTAGACGCGGAGCTTCTTCAGCGAGTGGTTCTCGATCTGGCGGATCCGCTCGCGCGTGACGTTGAACGTCCGGCCGACCTCGTCGAGCGTGCACGGCGACTCGCCGTTCAGCCCGAAGCGCAGCTCGAGCACCTTGCGCTCGCGCTCGCCCGAGCATCGAGAGCGCACGCGTTGAGCGCCTCGTTGCGGAGCGACAGGTTCGCGACCTCGTCGGGGAGCGGCTCCGACTCGTCCTCGAGGAAGTGACCGAACTCGGACTCGTCGTCGTCGCCGACCGGCTTCTCGAGCGACACCGGCGTCTGCGAGGTGCGGCGGATCTGCTCGACCTCCTCGATCGACATCTCGAGCTCGCGGGCGATCTCGGCCGACGTCGGCTCGCGGCCGTACTCGGTGCGGAGCTTCCGCTCGGCGCGCAGGATCCGGTTCAGCTTCTCGACGACGTGCACGGGCATCCGGATCGTCCGCCCCTTGTCGGCGAGCGCGCGGGCGACGGCCTGGCGGATCCACCATGTCGCATACGTCGAGAACTTGAAGCCCTTGCGGTGGTCGAACTTCTCGGCCGCGCGCACGAGACCGATCGTCCCCTCCTGGATCAGGTCGAGGAACGGCAGCCCCTGGTTGCGGTAGCGCTTCGCGATCGAGACGACGAGGCGCAGGTTGGCCTCGACCATCTCCTGCTTCGCGCGGTGGTCGCCGCGCTCGATCCGCTTCGCGAGCTCGACCTCCTGCGCCGCGGTGAGCAGGTCGACGCGGCCGATGTCCTTGAGGAAGAGCTGCAGCGAGTCGGTCGTGATCTCGACCTCGGCCGGCTCCTCGATCTCGGCCTCGTCGAACACGGGCAGAGCGCCGGTCAGCTCCGGCGTCTCGGAATCGTCGGCCTCGACCTCCTCGGCCTCGAGCTCGCCCGCATCCGCTCCTCCTCGAGGAAGGCCGTACTGGACTCGCTCTCCGCTGTCGTGTTGCCTGTCGCGCTCAACCGCCACTCGCTCCCGTTGTCCACTCCCGACGCGGAACTGTTAACAGTCGCGCCGGACGGAGCGGCTCAGCCAGACGGCGAGGCGGACTGGGCGGCGGCGATGCCGCTGAGGAAGTTCTTCGCCTGCTTGCCGATCTCGGTGGACGGGCCGAGCTGGAACGCTCGCTCGAACTGCTTGATCGCCGGCTGCTCGTTCGTCGTCCACGCGAGGAGAAGACCGAAGTAGTAGTGGACGAGCTGGCTCTTCGGGATACCGCGCGGTCAGCGGGCCGAGGAGCGAGAACGACGGGTTCAGGTTGTCCTCGTCGAACCTTCCGACGGCCTGCGCGACCTGCGCCTCGATGTCGCGGGGGTCCTGCCTGGCGGCCTTCGATACAGCTTCTCGGCGGAGATCTGGTGCCCCTGCGCCTGCAGCTCGCGACCCCTTCTTGAGCAGCGGGTTCCCGAGAGCGGGATGAAGACCGGATAGTTCGAGCCCGAGGTCGGCTGGAAGAACTGCGGGTGGAGGATGTTGTCGGCCCGGCCCTGGATCGGCGTGTCTCGGCCGAGCTTCTTCGCCGACTCGAGCGCGGTCTGCGCGTCCGAGGGGTACCCGGCCCAGAGGAGCGCTATCCCTCGGTAGAACTGCACGAGCGCGTTGCCCGAGTACTGCAGTCCGAGCCGCTGCATCGTGTCGATGCTGCCGTGCGGCCAGTCCTTGAACGCCACCTCGATCTGGGGGCCGGCGGGACCCGGCAGGTTCTTCGGCACCGGCGGCTTGCCCACCAGGCCGTGCGGCTGATGGGCCACCGTCCGCGTGTCGAGCGTCAGCCCCACGACGATCGCGGCCGAGAGAATGGCGGCGATTCCGACGTAGACGAAGAGGAGGGCTCGCGACGGCACTTGCTGATTAAAGGGTAGCGGGAATGCTCACTACGGCTACTATCGTTTTTGAAGGAATGGCGACCTACAGGGAACTTCTCAAGCAAGTCAAGGATCGCATCGTCGAGGTCGATGCCCGCGAGGCAGCCGAGCTCGAGGATGCGGTGTGGATCGACGTGCGCGAGCAGGATGAGTGGGACGAGGGACACATCCCCGGCGCCGTCCACGTGCCGCGCGGCAATCTCGAGTCCCGCATCGAAGGTGTCGCGGGCGACAAGACGAAGCCCGTCGTCATCTACTGCGCATCGGCTGCGCGCTCGGCGTTCGCCGCCGACAGCCTGGCGGCTCTCGGGTACGAGCATCCGGTCTCGCTGGCAGGAGGATTCAGCGACTGGAAGCGCAACGGCCTCGAGATCGTCATGCCGAAGAAGCTCTCGCCGGAACGGCGGGCCCGCTACGCGCGCCACCTGGTGATCCCGGAGATCGGCGAGGAGGGCCAGCTCAGGCTGCTCGAGTCGAAGATCCTGCTGATCGGTGCCGGCGGCCTCGGCTCCCCCGCCTCGCTCTACCTGGCAGCGGCCGGCGTCGGCCACCTCGGGATCATCGACGCGGACATCGTCGACGAGTCCAACCTGCAGCGCCAGATCGCGCACTCGCTGAACACCCTCGGCACACCGAAGGTCGACAGCGCGAAGCGCGCGATCGAGGCGCTCAACCCGGACGTCGAGGTGACCACCTACCGCGAGCGGCTGACCTCCGAGAACATCGACCGGATCCTTGACGACGGCTGGGACATCATCGTCGACGGCGCCGACAACTTCCCGACCCGCTACCTCGTGAACGACGCGTCGGTCTGGCGGAACATCCCCGTCGTCCATGGGTCGATCTACCGCTTCGAGGGCCAGGTCACGGTGTTCAAGCCGTTCGACGGGCCGTGCTACCGGTGCCTCTATCCGTCGCCGCCGCCGCCCGAGCTCGCGCCGTCGTGTTCCGAGGGAGGAGTGCTCGGCGTGCTGCCCGGGATCGTCGGGACGCTGCAGACGAACGAGGCGATCAAGCTCGCCGCCGAGATCGGCGACCCGCTCGTCGGGCGGTTGCTGCTGTTCGATGCGCTCGCGACCGACTTCACCGAGGTGCACATCAAGCGCAACCCGGAGTGCCCGGTCTGCGGTGAGCATCCGACGATCACCGAGTACATCGACTACGTCGAGTTCTGCACGCGATGAGTGTCGTTCGCGTTCCGCCCGTACTCCGCGGGGAGGCCAGTGGCGCGCGCGAGGTCGAGGCCTCGGGCGCGACGGTTCGCGAGCTGCTCGAAGACCTGAGCTCCCGGGTTCCAGCGCTCGGCGAGAAGGTGTACGACGGTGCCGAGATCAAGCCTTACGTGAACGTCTACGTCGACGGCGAGGACGTCCGGACGAGCGGGGGCCTGGACGCTCCCGTGCGCGAGAACGCGACGATCGTCCTCCTGCCTGCGATGGCAGGCGGATGATTGCCGGATCGCTGCTCGACCTGATCGGCAACACGCCGCTCGTCGCTCTCGAACACCTGTCACCCGAGGGAGTGACGATCTACGCCAAGCTCGAAGCTCAGAACCCGACCGGGTCGATCAAGGACCGGGTCGCGCTCGCGATGGTCGATGCCGCGAACCTGGAGCCCGGCGCGGAGCTGCTCGAGCCGACGAGCGGCAACACGGGCATCTCCCTCGCCCTGGTCGCGAAGCTGCGCGGTCACAAGCTGACCTGTGTGATGCCGGCGAACGCAACGCCCGAGCGCCGGCTCGTTCTGGAGCTCTTCGGCGCGACGATCGTCGACTCACCGCCCAACGAGGGCTCGAACGGAGCGGTGCGGCTGGCGCAGGAGTTGGCGGCCGCCGATCCCAAGTACACGATGCTCTTCCAGTACGCCAACGAGTGGAACCCGCTCGCCCACTACAACGGCACGGGCGCCGAGATCGTGCGCGACCTGCCGCGGGTCGACGCTCTTGTCGCGGGCCTCGGCACGGGCGGAACCCTGATGGGCACGGGCCGGCGGGTGCGCGAGGCGTTCCCGGATGTCGTCGTCGCCGCGGCCGAGCCGCTGCCCGGCGATCCGGTGATGGGCCTGCGCTCGCTCGACGACGGTTACGTACCCCCGATCCTCGACGTCTCGAAGCTCGACCGGAAGATCCTCGTCTCGAACGCCGAGTCGGTGGCAGCGGTGCACGCCCTGCTCGAGCGCGAGGGGATTTTCGCAGGCGTATCTGCGGGCGCGGTCGCGCATGTCGCACGCCGGATCGCCGAGGATCTGCCGAAGGGCTCCGTCGTCGTCGCCGTTCTCGCAGACGGTGGTTGGAAGTACCTTTCGAGCGATTTCTGGCGCGCCGCGGACGTGGAGGAATCGATGGAGTCGACGCTCTGGTGGTAGTCCCGGCCGAGATCCGCGCCGAGTTGCACGACCACGCCGCCGAGGAGGCGCCGAACGAGTGCTGCGGTGTCCTCGTCTTCAAAGACGGGGTTGCCGAGCGTTACATCCGCGGCCGCAACCGGCTCGCCTCGCCCTACCGCTACGAGCTCGAGATCGATCCCGAGGTGTGGTTTCTCGAGGACGACGACTACGACCTCGCGGTCTTCCACTCCCACCCCGAGAGCGAGCCGCGCCCGTCCCGCACCGATCGCGAGCTTGCGGGCCTCTGGGCCGGCAAGCCGTTTCTGATCTACGGCTTGAAGCTCGAGGAGCTCCGCGCCTGGCGGATCAACCTCGACGACGCCGAAGAACTGCCGCTTTCCTGATCCGCGGCGATCCGACGCAACGGACAGCCGCTCGAGGTCGCTAGGCCGGCTTCCAGAGCGCGTCGTCGCCGAGCGGCGTGCGAGTCGCCGCGCCGCCTGCGACCAGCCGCAGCATCGTCACCTCGGCCTCGACCCGGTCCGGGGCGTCGTTGCCGCGCGTGAGGAGCTGTGCGACTTCCTGGGTTGTGAGCCCTTCCGGGAACGCGGTGAGCAGCTCGAGCGGGTCATCCGGCACTCCCCGGCGCTCGCCGTCGGGGATCAGGTTCGCGACGATCACGTCGTAGGCCTCGATCGTCTGCCAGCCACCGGCCTCGAGGCGCCGGCCCGCGTGCTCGAACACGAGCGACGGGGCCGTGTACCGAACAGGGCCGTCAGTTGTCGCGTGCTTGTCCTGCAGCTGCGTCGGCGAGCCGGCGGCGGTGCGGGCCTCTGCCCGGTCGCGCTGGTAGGCCTCCTCCACCGCCGGCGTGTCGATCGCGGCGATCACCGCGTCGACGTCGATCCCCTCCACATCGCGCAACACGGCTCGCGATGCTCTCGTCCTCGTCGAGAAGCAGCGTGGTCGTGAAGAACCCGAACTGCAGAGCGCGGAAGGCTGCCCACTCGCGCCCCGGCGCCTGCAGGCGCACCGCCACGATCGCCCGGCAGGAGCGACCGGTACCGAGGATCCGGGCCCGTGGGTTCGGCGCCAGAGGCATGCCGAACCGGCGGAAGCGCCGCGCGTAACCCTCGGCCGAACGCAGCGGCGTGTAGCCCCGGTCGACGTACTCCTGCGCCACGTTCGTGAGCCCGATCAGTACGAGCCTCCAATCGAGCTGCGGGCCGTACCGCCACTCGAGCACGCGAAACGCCGGGTTCGCGGAGTAACCCCACGGGCAGCCCGCATCGTTGTAAAGCGTCACTCTCACCCCCGCTGCCATACGCCACCCAGCCTAGTCGTCGGCTCCGCGACTCTCGCGACGCTGGCCGGTCCCACATTCTTGTCCGGACCGGTTGAATATGCTCGCTGCACTCTGGAGGTCGAGCGGGAGGAGCCTTCGATGTGGGCAGGCCGAGCAAGGTTCGACCGTGGTCGAGAACACGACGACACAAGGAATGATGTCGGCGCTCGCATTGTGCGCCGGGTCCCTGGCCGGCGGGGCGCATACCGCCGCCCTCGTGCCCGTCTGTGCGGGGAGCGAAGTCGATTCGCAGAACCCACATCCGAACTGCATCTTCCGGCCGTGGGCCTACCCGAAGCAGGCCGCCACGTTCCACGGCACGGCAACGGTGACGAAGGCGCCCACCCGGATAGGCCAGACCTGGAACCAGCAGTTCACCGTTACGCTTCACTACACGGTTCCGTACAAGAAGTTCTGCCCCTCGAACGGTGCATCGACCGCCGACTTCCCCTGCCAGATCGTCGGGGCTGACCCATCCGGGAAGCCCGGAGTCCGGTTCCAGATTCTCGGCGCGTACATCCATGGGCGCCCGACGTTCGCCGAGGATCAACCCGCTCGTGACCACGGGGACTTGCCCCACGGGTTCGGGGACCTGCGTCGAGACCTTCGAGATGAACACGTATTCGGTCTGGGGGCATTTCGTGCTCGTCCTGAGCATGCCGCTCGGCTACTACGTGCCCTCTCGTGGCAGGGCGCCGGGGGGATCGCGGGCGGCGGCGGTTTCGAGACGGCGATCTCGGTGACCTTCCCGAAGCTCAAGGGCTCCTCCCCGGTACAGCTTCACCCCTGACGGGCTACCCGCCGGCGAGAACGGCTGCTCCGACGGCGCCCGAGAGGTCTCCGAGCTCTGTACGAAGAACGACCGGCGGCTTGTTCGGCGCGAACAGGTGCGGCGTCATATGCTCGACGACCCGGTCGACGAACGGCTGGCCGAGGCGGTCGCCGAGACCGCCGCCGATGACGATCGCCTCGAAATCCAGCAGGTTCTGAGCGGAGGCGAGCCCGAGACCGAGCGCCCACTCGGCTTCGTCGACGAGTCGCTTGGCCATCCGGTCACCGTTCTCGAGCGCCGCGGCGAAGACACCCGAGCTCAAGCGTTTGCGGCCACGCTCCTCCATGATCTCGAACAGGATCGTCTTATGCCCGCGCTTGACGAGGCCTCGCGCCCTTCGCTCCATCCTCACCCGTCCTGCGTAGGCCTCGACGCAGCCCTTACGGCCGCACGAGCACGCCAGGCCTCCGGGCTTCACCACCATGTGACCGAGCTCACCGCCCGCACCGCGCCCGTCATGTAGTCGCCCATCCAGGATCAAGCCACCTCCGACCCCTGTGCCGACCCAGGCTCCGAGCACGTTCGAAAACGGACGAGCCGCGCCCCGGGTGTGCTCGCCGAGAACACCGACGTTCACGTCGTTGCCGAGCGTCGTCTTGGCTCCACCGAGCGCCTTCGAGACCAGCGGGCCGAGCTCGACACGATCCGAGAAGCCGGGGACGTTCGCCGCCAGCAGCACCGCGCCCGCTTCTGCATCGACATCACCCGGCGTCCCGACACCGACGCCGGCGAGGTCGTCGGTGCTCGCCCTGGCCCGTTCGAGTGAGGCGACGACGGTCTCCACGATCGCAGCGATCACGTCACCGGCGACGCCGGTCTGTGGGGTCAGCGTCCTGGCACTCCCGACCACTTCGCCGTCGCGCACGACGACGGACTGGATCTTGGTCCCGCCGAGATCGACGCCTGCCGTGACCTGGGGGCTCCCCAAGCTCAGGCCCTTTGCTCGGACTCCGACAACAACGAGACACTAACCCAGCCCGCGCTGTCGCCGTTGGACGCCAGACGATCCCGTTAGTGTTCTCTGCGATCGAAACGACCCGTGAGTCATTCGTGCATGAGGCTGACCTGCGATTGGGCGATGGTGTGGATCCGGCTGCACCCGGGGCGGCCGTGACGATCGCGCTTTGCGGCAGCTGCGAGCACGAGGGGCCATGCCGCTGGCCTCACAACAACGAGGTCGAGATCACAGGCGCCGCCGTCACCTTCCGGACGCTTTTCGTCGCTGCCGCAGCCGACGAGACTCTCGTTCGAGCGAAGATCGAGCGCGCGTTAAGAGACGAAACCGACTGGTCCGTGATCGACACGCGACATCGGCCCGTTTCGGCGGAGGAGCTCCCCCTCGCGGGCCGACTCGCTGCGACCCCTTCGAACCAGGGCCGCCCAGGCTCGGTTGTGTGGCCTATGCGGCCGGCTTGATGTTCTGGTTCACGTGGAAGAGGTTGCCGGGGTCGTAGGTCGACTTCGCCTGCGCGAGCCGAACGTAGTTGCCCCGGTAAGTCGCCTCGACCCGCTCCTGGCCCTCCTCCATCATGAAGTTGACGTAGGCGCCGCCGGCCGAGTACGGGTGCAGCGCCTCCCAGTAGCCCACCGCCCAGTCGCGCAGGCCCGAGGCGCCCGCCGGGTCGGGATCGACCCCGATGATCACCTGCGAGTACTGGGTATCGCGATACGCCCACGGAGTCGCATCGCCGGCGACGTCGTGCGCCGCGCCGTCGATCGGGTAGATGTGAGAGCCGGATTTCCAGGTCGGCATCTTGGCGTTCCATGCCTCGTTCTCGGCGACCGCTTCGTCGGGGATCTCGTTGACGAAGTCGGCGCGCCAGTACCACTGATCCCCAGGCCCGTAGAGGCCGTCGAAGGCGCTGTTCAGGCCCGGAAGCGGCACACGCCCGGCGCCGTGCATGAGCGGCTCAGCCACGGCCAGCATGGGTGCCATCGCAGCCTCAGCCTCTTCGTCGGAGCCCTGGATGCACCAGACGATCCCGCACACCTTCCGCAGGTGGATCGGCTCCGGGAACGGCGGCCCCGGGGGAATGGTGTGGAAGCAGAAGAAACCGGTCACGTTCCGCGGCAGAGTCGGCAGGTAGTCGCGGTAGGCGGAGAGCAATTGCTCGGTCTCCTCGATCGCCCAGAAGGTCGGCCCGCCGACGACATCGCTCACCGGCTGACCCTGAAACGTGAACTCGGTCACAACGCCGAAGTTGCCGCCGCCTCCGCGCACCGCCCAGAAGAGCTCGGAGTTCTCATCGGCGCTCGCTGTGACCTGCCGGCCGTCGGCCAGCGCGACCTCGGCGGCGAGCAGGTTGTCGATCGTCAGGCCGTACGCGCGCGTGAGATGTCCGATGCCGCCACCGAGCGTCAGCCCACCGACGCCGGTCGTGGAGATGACCCCGCACGGCACTGCAAGCCCGTGGGGGTGCGTGGCGGCGTCCACGTCAGCCCAGGTTGCCCCTCCACCGACGCGAACCGTCCGCGTGTCGGCATCAACCGACACCGACTTGAGCAGCGAGAGATCCGCCACGACACCGTCGTCGACGCTGCCGAGGCCTCCGCCGTTGTGGCCGCCGCCCCGGACCGCCAAAGGCAGGTCATGCGAACGCGCGAACCCGATGACGGCCGCAACATCCGCCGAGCTCGCGCAACGCGCGATCACGGCTGGGCGCTTGTCGATCATCGCGTTGAACAGCGCGCGCGCCTCGTCGTAGGTTGGATCGTCCGGCCCGATCAGCTCGCCGCCGAAGCTTGCTCCGAGCTCGCTCCTAGCCGCAACCGCAGGAGTTTCTGCCGTGCCCATCGTCAGCCTCCTTCGAGATTCGCGGAGCCAATATGCGCGCCGCCCGCGCGAGTATAGAACTCTCTCGCCGAATTACCCACCGGCCGATTTGTGGCGGCGGCGATCAGGCCGAGGCGCGCTCGACCAGCGTGGTCGCGCAGACGATCTGCTCGGCCTTCGCCCCGTTTCCCTCTTCGATCCGGCGCAGAAGCAACTCCGCCGCCACATCGGCCATCTCGTCGAGCGGCTGGCGGATCGTGGTCATCGTCGGCAGCGTCAGCGAGGCGAGCGGGGCGTCGTCGAAACCGACCACGGCGACGTCGTCCGGCACGCAGCGTCCCACGTCGCGAAGCGCCCGCATCGCGCCCGCGGCCATCAGGTCGGAGGCCGCGAAGACGCCGTCGATATCAGGCCGGCGAGTGATCAGCTTCGTCATGGCGCCATATCCGCACTCCTCGAAGAAGTCGCCCTCGGCGGTCAGTGTCTTGCGGAACGGCAGACCGGCTGCCTCGAGGGCATCGCGGTAGCCGTCGTAGCGGTCGATGCCGGCGCACATGTTCAGCGGGCCCGAGATCGTGGCGATCGTCCGGCGCCCGAGCGACAGCAGATGCTCGACTGCCTGGCGCGCCCCGCCGCGGTTGTCGGCGTCGACGTACGGGAGCGACGAGCGGCCGAGCGGCCGGCCCACGAGAACCGTTGGGAGCCCGGCCCGATTGAGCCTGCCCGGGAGCGGATCGTCCCCGTGCAGCGACATCAGCACGACGCCGTCCACATGCTCCGGCCGCAGGTAGCGGACTGCCCGCTCGCGCTCCTCGTCGCCCTGCATGACCATGAGAACGAGGTTCTTGTCGACCTCCGCAGCCGCGCTGCCGATGCCGCGCGCGAACGCGGAGAAGAACGGATCGGAGAAGAAGCGTGCCTCCGGCTCGCACACGACGAGCGCCACCGCATCGGCGCGGCGCGTCACGAGGGAGCGCGCAGCCTGGTTCGGGACGTACCCGAGCTTCGCGATCGCGCGCTCGACCGACGCTCGAACCTCATCGCTCACCTTCGGCGAGTTGTTGATGACACGCGAGACCGTCGCCCTGGAGACGCCTGCGAGGTCGCCGACCTCCACCAGGGTCGGGCGCGACCCGGGTCCTCCCCGCTCCAACCTCGCCATCAGCTTCCTCCGTCTCCGAGCCCGCCCGCCGAGATCACGCGGGCATACCAACGGGCGCTCTCCTTCGGGGTCCGACGGAGAGTCTCGTAGTCTATGTGGACGACGCCGAAGCGCTTGCTGTAACCCTCGGCCCACTCGAAGTTGTCGAGGAGCGACCAGACGAAGTAGCCGCGGAGGTCGACTCCGGCGTCGAGCGCGCGGTGAACCGCGCGGAGATGGCCGTCGAGGAACGCGACCCGATCCAGATCGAGAACGCTCCCGTCGGGCTCGACGCGGTCGTCGAAGGAGGCGCCGTTCTCGGTGATCAGAAGCGGAAGCCCGCCGTAGTCGGCGCCGAGCCGGAGCAGAAGCTCCTCGAGCCCGCCGGGATCGACCACCCAGCCCATCGTCGTCTTCTCGCCCTCCTGGGGAATTGCCTCGATCCATTCGTCGCCCGGCCAGAGCGTGAAGTCGGGCGCGGGCTCCGTGCGCGCTGCCGTGATCCCCGGCCGGTAGTAGTTGACGCCGAGGAGGTCGAGCGGGGTCGAGATCGTCTCGAGGTCGCCGTCCTGGATGTGCGCGAGGCCGACGAGTGGCTCCAGGTGCGCGAGCACGTCCTCGGGGTAGGCGCCGCGAAGGATCGGGTCGAGGAAGATGCGGTTGTGCATTCCGTCGACGAGGCGCGCCGCCGCGACGTCGGCATCGCTGTCCGACGCGGGCCGGTGCGGTTCGAGATTGAGGACGATCGAGAACTCGACGCCCGGCGCCGACTTCGCTCTCATCTGCTCGACGGCGAGACCGTGGCCGAGCATCAGGTGGTGGGCGGCGGCAACCGCCTCCCGGCCGTCGTGATGACCCGGTGCATGGCGTCCGAGCCCGTAGCCGAGGAACGCGGCGCACCACGGCTCGTTCAGCGTCAGCCAGTGGTTGACCCGGTCGCCGAGCGCGTCGTGCACGAGTCCCGCGTACTCGGCGAACCGGTACGCGGTGTCGCGCTCCGGCCAGCCGCCTGCGTCCTGCAGCTCCTGCGGCAGGTCCCAGTGGAAGAGCGTCGGGTAGGGCTCGATCCCGGTCTCGAGCAGCGCGTCGACGAGGCGGCGGTAGAAGTCGAGGCCTCGCTCGTTCGCGGGCCCGGTACCTCCCGGCTGCACGCGCGGCCAGGCGATCGAGAAGCGGTAGGCCGCGAGACCGAGGTCGGACATGATCGCGATGTCCTCGGGATAGCGGTGGTAGTGGTCGGCCGCGATATCGCCGGTCTCGCCGTTCACGACGCGGCCGGGCGTGCGGGAATAGGTGTCCCAGATCGACACGCCGCGGCCGTCCTCGTGCACCGCTCCTTCGATCTGGTACGCCGAGGTCGCGGCCCCCCAGATGAACCCCTCGGGAAAGCGGATGCGATTCGCTGACTGGGCAGGGACGGTGCCGGATTGAGCAGTGGTCAAATCTTTGCCTCCATCGCTCTTGGGCCGAGCGTCAGCAGCAGCCGGCGAAGCCGGGCTTCGCCCGGCGGGAGCCGAAGAGCGCACTGCGCCGGCACGGGAAGAAGAAGGGGGCAACATGGGGGAAACATGGTTTCCCCAATGGGAGCGAGCCGGAGGCGAGCGACAATCATCCCTTCACCGCCCCTTGCATGATCCCCCCGATGATTTGCTTGCCCAGAATCAGGAACAGCACGAACAACGGCAGGATCGAGACGAATGTTCCCGTGAGGACGAGCGAGTAGTCCTCGACGTAGCCGCTCGAGAGCGCCGAGACCGCGACCTGCACGGTCGGGTTCTGCGAGTTGAGCACGATCAGCGGCCAGAAGAAGTCGTTCCACGTCATCGTGAACGTGAGCAGCGCCAGCACCGCCGCCACGGGCCGCACGGCGGGCAGGATCACGTGCCAGAAGATCCGCCAGGTGTGGCAGCCGTCGACGCGCGCGGCGTCGACCATCTCGTCGGGCACCGACTGCAGGATGTACTGGCGCATCAGGAAGACCCCGAACGCGGTGACGAGGTTCGGCGCGGCCACAGCCTTGAGCTCACCGACCCAGCCGAAGCGGATCATCTCGATGTACAGCGGGATCACCCCAAGCTGCACCGGCACCATGATCGTGAGGACGATCACGACCATCAGGCCTTTCGCGCCGCGGAAATCGAGCTTCGCGAAGGCAAAGCCGGCGAGCGCACTGAAGAAGACGACCGAGATCGTCACCGCCGACGCCACGATGAACGTGTTCACCATCGCGCCCCAGAAGTCGACGTTCACCTCGTTGGAGTTGAAGAGCCGCGAGATGTTGTGGAACAGTTCGCGACCGGGTACGAGCACCGGCGGATAGGCGCTCACGGCCGAGCTGCTCTGCGATGCAACGACGAGTGACCAGTAGAGCGGGAACAGCGAGATCAGCGCGACGACGATCAGGAACACGTAGGTGAACCAGCGCGCCTTCGGCTGGCGCCGGCGCTTGTTCTTGGGGTGCAATCGCAGCCTGCCGGTGATCGCGACCATGGCTAGTCCGACGACCTGATCCGGCGGATCACGAGGAAGTTGAAGAGCGAGATGACCGCGATCAGCAGGAACAGCGTCCACGCGATCGCCGAGGCGTAGCCGAACTTGAACTCGCTGCCGCCGAAGGCCTTCTCGTACAGGTACATGGCGACCGTCTGGTACTGGCGGTCCGAACCGCCGGTGCCGGCCTGCTTCAGCGGCTGAAACTCGTAGGGCTCCGTGAAGAGCTGGAGGCCGCCGATCGTCGAGATGATGACGGTGAAGATGATCGTCGGCCGGATCGACGGGATCGTGATGTGGAAGAGCTGCCGCCAGTTACTGGCGCCGTCGATCGAGGCGGACTCGTAGAGCTCGTACGGGACGGCCTGCATCGCCGCCAGGTAGATCAGCGCGTTGTAGCCGACCCACCGCCACGTGACCATCGTCGAGAGCGCGAACCAGGACGAGAGCGTCCCCGCCTCCCAGTCGATCTTGCCGATGCCGATCTCGCTCAGCACGTAGTTGATGAGGCCGTAGCGGTAGTCGAAGAGCTGCGTGAAGATCAGCGCGACGGCGACGAGCGAGGTGACCTGCGGCAGGAGCAGGCTCATCCGGAAGAAGCTCCGCACCCGCAGCTGCTTGTTCAGGAGGTACGCGAACACGAGCGCGAGGCAAAGCTGAGGCACCGTCGAGAGGACCCAGATCCCGAGCGTGTTCTCGACCGCGTTCCAGAAGTAGGAGTCGTGGAAGAGCGCCTCGTAGTTGGCGAGGCCGACGAACTGGGTCGATCCTGAGAGCAGGTTGCGGTTCGTGAGCGAGACCCACGCCGTGTAGACCAGCGGGAAGGCCCCGAAGACCGCGAACAACAGGAAGAACGGCGTGATGTAGAGGTACGGCGAGACCTTCGTGTCGAGCCTGATCAACCGCTCGCGAAACGACCGCCTGCCGCGCCCGATGGCCGGACGCGCAATGTTCATCTCCGTCGCCATAACCTAACGGGGGGGCACCAACGAGGTTCCCCCACGAGCCCCCTCCTCCGGGGCTACCGACCTCGAGGATCGTGCGGCGCCTCCCGCCGGGCAAAGCCCGGCTTCGGCGGCTACCGACCGCGGCGACTCATCGCCGGAGGAAGAGCCTGTGTTCTCGAGAGGTTGCTTGGTCATCGAGGCGGAATCGCGCTGTCAACTCCGGAGACGGGGGCCGAGGCCGGCCGGAACGGGAATCCGGCCGGCCTCGCGCAACCGCTCTGGAGGAGATCAGGTCGCGACGTTCGCGACGTCCTTGAGGAACTGCTGCCACGATGCCGCAGCGGACTGCTTCTTCTGCTCGACCCGTTGAATTGCGTTCGTCGAGGCAGTCTGGATGTCGCCCTGATGCGGGCCGGTGATCTGCGGCCTGAGGGCCATCACCGAGTTGGCGAAGATCTTCCCGACCGGAGCGCCAGAGAAGAACGAGTTCTTGAAGTTCTGAACCGCGGCCGACGAAAGCACCTTCGGCTCGCTCGGCAGGTTGCCCGTCTGCCGGAACACATACGCCTCGGAGGCCGGCGAGGTCAGGAACTTGACCAGCTCAGCTGCAAGCTGCTGGTTCTTCGACTGCTTCGGGACGGCGAGGAACGAGCCGCCCCAGCTGCCGCCGCCGCCCGGAACTGCGGCGATGTCCCAGTCGCCGGCCGAGTTCGGGGCCTGGCCCTGGATATAGCCCATCATCCATGCCGGGCAGGTGACCGTGGCAAACGCGCTTTCCTTGAAGCCCGTGTTCCACGAGGTGCTGAACGCGGCCAGGCCGGCACTCTCACCCTTGGCGATGCCCTGCGTCGTCAGCGCGTAGGCCTTCTTCACCAGCGGGTTCGAGGAGACGATCACGTTGCCCTTGGCGTCGTAGTACGCGGGGTTCAGCTGGCCGATCATCGCGTTGTAGACGTTCGAGCCGGAGTCGAAGAAGTACGTGCCCTTGGGAGCGTTCTTCTCGAACTTGACGCCGGTCGCGATGTAGTCCTGCCAGGTCGGCCAGAGCTTCGAGACCGCAGCGCGGCTCGTCGGAAGCCCAGCGGCCTGCATCAGGTCCTTGCGGTAGCAGATGCCCATGCTGCCGACATCGGTTCCGAGGCCGATCTGCGCGCCGTTGGGTGCGATCGACTGCTGCCATTTCCACGGCAGCCACTGCTTGCGGAGCGCGGCCGCGCCGTACTGGTTCAGGTCGACGAAGTACTGTGGCTCTGACTTGAACTGGGCGATGAAGCCGACCTCGATCGCGACGACGTCATCGGCGCCCGAGCCGGTGGCCAGGTGCTTCGCGAGGTTCGCGTGGTGATCGGCGTAGCTTTCGATGTCTTCCTTGATCGTGACGCCGGGGTGGGCCTTCTCGAACTGCTTGTACAGATCGTGATAGCCGAAGTCGCCGAACAGGTCGACCCGAAGCGTCACGTTGTCGTGACTCGTCGCCGAGGCGGTGCTGGCGACCAGCGCTGCGCCGGTCAGCCCCGCCATGACGAGAATCGCCGCGACCACTCTACGGGGCCGCCACGAAGTTCTGGTTCTCACCGAAATCTCCCTTCTTTCTCCCGTCTCCGGGAATCCGCGCCCTCATTGCTCGCTTGGGCCTGATAGTGTGAGAGCGCTCTCACAGTTCCGTGAGCATGAACCTCCGAAACCACTTTGTCAAGAGCTAGTGATAATTCCGCTCCCGCAGTTATGACGTTGATTGGAGGCCGATAGATGGCGACAGTCAGGTACGACGAGGCAACGCGGATCTTCCCGAAGGCAGAGCGCGCCGCGGTTGACGGGCTCACACTCGAGATCGCCGACGGCGAGTTTCTCGTCCTCGTCGGGCCTTCCGGGTGTGGCAAGTCGACCAGCCTGCGGATGCTCGCCGGGCTCGAGGATGTCGACTCGGGCAGCGTCTGGATCGGCGACCGCGACGTCACCGATCTGCCGCCGAAGCTGCGCGACGTCGCGATGGTCTTCCAGAACTACGCGCTCTACCCGCACATGACGGTCGCCGAGAACATCGGCTTCGCGCTCAAGCTGGCGCATGTGCCAAAGGCCGAGATCCGGAATCGTGTCGCGGAGGCGGCCAAGATGCTCGACCTCGAGGAGTACCTCGGCCGAAAACCGAGAGCGCTGTCGGGCGGCCAGCGCCAGCGGGTGGCGATGGGACGCGCGATCGTGCGGCAGCCGCAGGTGTTCCTGCTCGACGAGCCGCTCTCGAACCTCGATGCGAAGTTGAGGGTTCAGACCCGCACCCAGATCGCCTCGCTGCAGCGCCGGCTCGGAGTGACGACGGTCTACGTCACGCACGACCAGGTCGAGGCGATGACGATGGGCGACCGGGTCGCCGTTCTCGACCGCGGCAAGCTGCAGCAAGTGGACGTGCCGCGCACGCTCTTCACCCATCCGGCGAACATGTTCGTCGCCGGCTTCATCGGCTCGCCCGCGATGAACCTGCAGGAGGTACCGGTGACCGACGGGCGCGCACAGCTCGACGGATACGAGGTACCCCTCCCCCGCGCCGCCGCCGGCAAGGTCAACGGGCGGGTCGTCCTCGGCTTCCGTCCGGAGTCGCTCGAGGTGGTGAACGGCGGCGAGACGGGTATCGAGGTGACGGTGCAGGCGGTCGAGGAGCTCGGCGCGGACGCGTACGTGTACGCGAGCCTGAACGACCACGAGCTCGTGAAGAAGCCGGACATCATCGCCCGCATCGACCCGGCCGCCGTGCCGGCAAAGGGCAGCCGGATCAAGCTGAAGATCCGTCCTGAGCGCGTCCATCTCTTCGCTGCCGGAACGGGCGAGCGGCTCGAGGTGGGCTGACCCGGCCCGAGCCGCTGCCTCACTTCGGTTTGTACCTGGCACCGGCCACGGCCCGAACGGACGGTTGCCGAATAGTGCGTTTTGCAGGCATTCCTTTCACTGTGCCCGGGTTCGGCCGACGGTTGTGACACTTTCGTTTCGATAACCTGGCACCGGCCACGCCCCGGCGGGACAGTGGCCGAAGGGGTACGGTGCGCCGCATGAGTGAGCGTAGGCTTGCCGGAGCTCTATGAGCATCGTCGTCGTCGAGGCACCCACGCTTGGCGAAGGGTGGCTCCGCGTCTCCCGGACGATTCTCGAGCAGGGCGAGCTTTCGAGCTACGACTCGCAGGCGACGCGCGAGGTGGCGCTGCTCAGCCTCGTCGTGGCGCGGCCGGAGTCGGCGGATCCGGTGATCGCCGAGCTCGGCGACGCGGACTGGCTCGACTGGATGCACCGGAACTTCTGGAGCACGGACGTCGTGGCGGAGCTCGGGGATGCGCAGAGCTACGCGACGCGGCTCTTCGACTACGGACAGACGGGGCGCGACCAGATCGCGTGGGTGGTCGAGCGACTCCGCCGCGACCCGGAGTCGCGCTCGGCGGCGATCACGACCTTCCAGCCGCTCACCGACACGAGCTACATCCCTTGCGTCAGCCTGCTCGACTTCTGGATCGACGACGGCGAGCTCGAGCTCGTCGTCTACGCGCACAGCCTCGACTTCGGCAAGAAGGCCTACGGCAACCTGATCGAGCTCGCCCACCTCGCCGAGCACGTCGCGACGGAGCTCGGCGTCCAGGTCGGCCCGCTCGTCGTGCACGCCAAGTCGGCGCACATCTACGAGCCCGAATGGGCTGCGATGGCCGACCTCGCGGGACTCGAAACCCTCGCGCGCTAGACGGGCTGACGCGTCTCTGCCGAGCGGTGAAGCGCCTCGAGCACGCGCGACTGCGCGACTGCGTCCTCGCGCCCGAGGAGCAGCTCACCTTCGCCGCGAATCGCGTCGCTCAGGTTCTCGAGCTCCAGGCGATACGAGTCGACCGGCTCGTGCTCGATCCGCTCGACTGCATCACCGCGGCGCACCTCGATGACCGGTGTCCGCGCATGCCATGGGTCGTCGAGAAACAGCGACCCCTCGCTTCCGATCGCCTCGAGCTCGTCGCGGTTGGGCAACGCTGTCCCACAGTCGAACTGCGCCAGCACACCGCCCGGAAAACGCATCGTCGCGGCGAACACCCAGTCCGTCCCCGTGTCCCCCAGCCGCGCCGACCCGTACACCGACTCCGGCTCGCCGGCGAGCAGCCGCGAACCACTGACGCAGTAACACCCGACGTCCATCAACGCCCCACCCTCGAGATCCGTCTGCAGCCTGATGTTCTCGGCGTCGTACAACGAGTAGCTGAACGTCGACCGCACGAGCCGGAGCTCGCCGATCGTGCCGTCGGCGACCAGCGAGGCGAGCCTGGCCGCCTGCGGGTTGTGGCGCCACATGAAAGCCTCCGACAGGATCCGCGCGCAGCGCTCAGCCGCGTCGAATGCCGCTTCCACCTCGTCGGGATGGCGCGACATGGGCTTCTCGCAGAGCACGTGCTTGCCGGCCTCGACGGCCTTGGTCGACCACTCGCAGTGCATCGTGTTCGGCAGCGAGACGTAGACGGCCTCGATCTCCGGATCGGCAAGCAGGTCCTCGTACGAGCCGTACGAGCGCGGAATTTCCCACTCAAGCGCATACGCCTCGGCCCGCGCCGCATCGCGACTCGCGACCCCGACCAGCTCCACCTTCGACGACGCGTGCGCCGCGGGAATCAGGTGCCGGTTGATGTGCGCCGTGGAGATGATCCCCCACTTGACGCCGGTCATACGAGCTCCGTCGAGCCGCTCATCCCCAGCTCGCCTCGGTCATGGGCCGGAAGGCCGTCTCGAGGATCCGGAACCGCCGCGGCCGCTCCAGCACGAACACCACGACCTCGGCAACGTCCTCGGCAGTCATCATCCCCGGGAGCACATCCTCGGTCCGCCCGCGCCCGTCATCGAGCGCAAAGTCGGTGGCAACACCACCCGGGCAGACGTTCGTGCAGCGGATCCCTTTCTCCCGGAGCTCGCCGTCGAGGGCGCGAGTGAACCCGACCTGCCCGAACTTCGACGCGCAGTAGACCGCCTCGTACGGCAGCCCGCGCCGACCCGCCTCGGAGGCGAGTGTGACGATGTCGCCTTCCCGTCCGAGCATGTGCGGAAGCGCGGAGCGGATCGCGTACAACGTCCCCTTCAGATTCACGTCGATCATCTCCTCGAGGTGATCGGTCGAGAGCTCGAGGAACGGCCCGTAGGAGCCCACTCCCGCATTCGCAACGATGATGTCGATCCCGCCGAACCTCTCGGCGACGCCGCGGCAGAAGGCGTCGAGCGCGTCCGGGTCGCGCACGTCGGCCGCGCCGGCCATGGCGCCGGCAAGGCCCAGATCGTCGCCCGCGCGGGATACGAGCCCGAGATTCACGCCCCGCTCGTGGAACATGCGCGCCACCGCGGCGCCAATGCCGCGGCTCGCACCGGTGATCACTGCTGTCTTTCCCTCAAGGGTCATGCAACCTCCAGTGGTCGAAGTGCGGGATACAGCGCCTTGAAGCGCTCGTAGCCCTCGTCGTAGGCTGCGACCCAGGTCGGGTCGGGTTCGATCCGGTCACCGGTGCGCACGCAGCGCGCCACCGCGTCTGCCGCATCTGAGAATACTTCCGCCCTGACACCTGCCAGAAGGGCAGCGCCGAACGCGGCGCCCGCATCGCTTCCCACGCGTTCGAGCGGGATCCCGAGCACCGAAGCTGCGATCTTGAGCCACAGATCGCTACGCGAGCCTCCGCCCGACACGCGCCCGACCGCCGCCTCGACCCCGAGCTCCCGTAACAACTCGAGCGAGTCGCGCAGTCCGTAGGCGACGCCCTCGAGCACGGCCCGGGTGAGCGCCCCGCGGTCGTGGCGGAGCGAAAGACCGGTGAACGCTCCCCGAACGTCCGGATCGACGTGCGGAGTCCGCTCTCCCTGGAGATACGGCGCGAACAGGAGTCCTTCGCAGCCGGGATCCCAGCGCGCCGCCTCGTCGTCGAGAGCTCTAAAGTCAGCGCGGAGAACGTCGTGCAGCCATTCGAGCGACCCCGCAGCCGAGAGCATCACCCCCATCGCGTGCCACATGCCCGGCACCGCGTGACAGAACACATGCAGTCGAGCCTCGGCATCGACCGAGTACGATGGCAGCACCGCGAAGACGACGCCCGAGGTCCCGAGCACCACCGAAAGCGGTCCGGGTCGGTCGATCCCGACGCCGAGCGCGCCCGCAGCCTGGTCGCCTGCACCCGCCACCACCGTCGACTCGTGCACCTCGGGAAGCCATGCGCTCGGAATCTCGAGCGCCGAGCAGACCTCGTCGGACCAGCGCCGGCCCTCGACGTCGAGCAGCAGCGTCCCGGAGGCGTCGGCGACGTCGATCACCCGCTCGCCGGTCATCCGGAAGCGCACGTAGTCCTTCGGCAGCAGCACGTGGCGGATCGCATGCCAGGTCTCGGGCTCGTGCCGCTGCAGCCAGACCAGCTTTGGCGCTGTGAACCCGGGCAGAGCGCGATTCCCGGTCAGCGAGATCAACCGCTTGAGCCCGATCCGCTGCTCGATCTCCGCGCATTCGGCGCCCGTCCGCTGGTCGTTCCAGAGAATCGCCGGCCGCAGGACGCTGTCGTCTGCTCCGAGCACCACGAGGCCGTGCATCTGGCCGCTGAACCCGACGGGCCCTTCGGGAAGTCGCGCCAGCGCAGTCTGAGCGGCCCGGAACCAGTCCTCGGGATCCTGCTCCGACCAGCCGGGCCGCGGCGTCGAGAGCGGATAGCCCTCCTCGGCGACCCCGAGCAGCTCCCCGTCGGGCGAGATGGCGACGGCCTTCACGCCGGTCGTGCCGACGTCGATCCCGATCAGGGCGTCAGTCATACGCCGACGTGCGCAAGCTCGATCAGGTTCCCGAACGGGTCACGGCAGGTGAACCGCGGCCGGCCGACGATGGCTGTCCCGTCGCGCGTCACAACGCCGGCGGCTTCGAGCGTAGCCCGCAGTATGGCGACGTCGCCGACCGCGATACAGAAGTGCGGATTGACCGGTGGGGACTCGTCGACCAGCATCAGGTGCAGCTCCTGGTCGCCGGCGAGCCTGTACCAGATGAACCGAGCAGGGTCGAGCGCCGGCAAGACGTCGCGTTCCTCGAGCCCGAGCGCTCCACCATAGAACGCCCGGGCCTCGTCGGCCCGATTCACGGGAACTGCGATCGACACGTGCTGGAGCCTCACGCTCCCAGCGCCGCGTACACGAGCTCGTAGGCGCGGACGGCGTCCTTCTCCTGCTGGGCGGCAGCGAGTGAGGTCTCGTCGATGCGTCCTGCGACCGAGTCGATGAACCGCCACTGCAGCACCGACCGCTCGACCGCCTTGACCGCGTCCCCGGTGTACGGATAGAGATCGAACCCGAGCCGCTCACCGTTCGAGCCGTACCCGGCACGCCGCAGCTCGACAGCCAGCTCGAGCGTCTCCATGAACGCCGTCGCGCCGACCATGTTGTCGTCGTCGAACGTCCCCCAGCCCTTGTCCGCCGTCGACTGACCCGCCCACTGCGGCTGATACCCATCCGGAACAAACCGCGTCGACATCGCCCCGAACGCCCAGATCCCCAGACTCGTCTTCATCTCACTCCTCTCGAAGATTTCTGACGGTCTCGCGCGCGCCGTGCGAGCGCAGGATCGCGTCGCACACCTCGGCAGCCCGGTAGCCGTCCTCGAATGTGGCCCCGAGCGGAGCGAGCTCGTGTTCCCCGGCGATCGCGCCGAGCAGGTGCAGATACTCGTAGGTAAAGGTGTCGCCCCAGCCGACGATATGGCCGGGCGGCCACCAGTCGCCGTGCTCGAGCCGGCGCTGGAAGCCGCGGCTGTCGCCGTAGCGCAGCTCGTTCATGCGCTCCTGGTCGAAGGCGAGCGAGCCCTTGGAGCCGTTGATCTCCCAGGCGTGGTGGTTGATCCGGCCCGTCGCGAGGCGCGAGGCCTCGAACGTGCCGATCGCGCCCGACTCGAACTCGACTGCCGCGACGTAGGCGTCGTCGACCTCGCGGCCGGGGACGAACGTGCGCACGAGAGCGCTCACGGAGTCGATCTCACCGATGAGGTAGCGCGCGAGGTCGATCGAGTGGGCGCCGAGATCGCCGATCGCGCCGGTGCCCGATGCGCCGGCGTCGAAGCGCCAGGAGTGCGGCGCATCCCAACCCCAGGACTGGAGATAGCGCGCGCGGAAGTGCACGATCTCGCCGAGCTCACCTGAGGCGACGATCTCGCGAGCCGCCCGAACGGCCGGCACGAAGCGGTAGTTGAAGCCCGTCGCGTGCACGACGCCCGACGCGCGCGCCTCGCCGAGCATCGCCCACGACTCGTCGGCGTTGCGCCCGAGCGGCTTCTCGCAGATCACGTGCTTTCCGGCGCGCAGCGCGGCGACCGAGGGCTCGTTGTGCAGCGAGTTCGGGCCTCCGTTGACGAACAGCCCGATGCGCTCGTCGGCGATCTGCTCCCGCCAGTCGGCGACGCCCTCCTCCCAGCCGAGCCGGGCGCGGGCCTCCTCGCGCTTCGCCTCGTCACGCCCCGAGATCGAGACGAGCCGCGGCTCGAGCGCGGCACCGAGCTGCCGCGTCGCTCCGAGGGCGCGCGAATGGGCATCGCCCATGAAGGCGTAGCCGAGCATCCCGACCCCGATGACGGGGCGCGTCAACGGCCAGACGCGGCGAGTCTGCGGCGGCTGACCGTGTCGAGCGTGACCGCGGCCAGCAGGATCACACCGGTGACGATGTATTTCGTCGAGGCGCTGTACCCGATCAGGTCGATGCCGTTCGCGATCATCGCGATCACGGCCGCGCCGAGCACCGCGGCTTTGGGATGGCCGCGGCCGCCGAACAGGCTGACGCCTCCGATGACGGCGGCCGAGATCGCATCGAGCAGGATCGTGCCACCGCCGGCGTTCAGGTCGACTGAGCGAAGGCGTGACGCGAAGACGATGCCGCCGAGGGCAGCCATCATCCCCGAGATCATGAATACCGTGAGGCGGATCCGCTGCACGTTGATACCGGCACGCCGTGCAGCCTCGGCGTTACCGCCGACGGCGTAGACGTGGCGGCCGAACGTGGTCCGGTTGGCGATGAACGTCCAGAAGACGAGCAGGATCACCATCAGCAACCCGGCAAACGGGACTCCGCGCCGAGGATCGGTGTTGCTCTTGTACGCGACGAAGAACGCGCCCGCCGTCACGGCGGCGACCTTGACGATCTCGAGCCAAGCATTGTCGGTCGGGATGCCGTGCCGGCGCTTCCCGAAATAGCGCAGGAGGACCACGACTAAGTAGAAGAGGCTCGCGATTGCGGCGATGATCCACCCGGCGGAGGGCGAGAAGAAGTAGTTGGCGATGTTGTTGATCGTGTTGTCCTGAATCACGATCACGCCCTGCGGCAGCGATCGCAAAATTAACCCCTGGAACGCGAGGTTGCCGGCAAGCGTCACGACGAACGACGGCACGAGCAGGAACGCGATGAACGACCCCTGGAATGCGCCGAGCAGCGCGCCCACGAGCAGTGCCGCAGCGATTGCGATCAACCCGGGGAACTGGTGGTTGCTGCCGGGGAGTTGGAGCTCGGCAACGGTCACGCCAGCAAGCCCTCCGATGTAGCTGATCGAGAGGTCGATCTCCCCTAGAAGCAGCACGAAAACGACGCCGAAGGCGGTCACCGCGGTTCCGGACATCTGCACGATCAGGTTGTTGAAGTTCGTCGCGCCGAGGAAGTTCGAGTTCTTCGACTGGAAGAAGATCGTGATCAGCACGATCGCGAGGAGGATCGGCACGCTCCCGATCTCTCCGGAGCGGACGTTCTCCCACCAGCGGGAGATGATCCCTCGGATGCCGGAGCCTGCCGTGGCTTCCGCCGGTGGCGGCGCCGCAGGCGCGTTGACCCCGACGACCTCTGGCGTGCTCAAATCGGCCGCCTCGGTCGAGGTGCCCGGAATGCCCGAGACCTTCGTCGGCTGCCCTGCGGTGATCGCGTGGACGACCTCTTCCTGCGTCGTCGCGGTGCGATCGTAGACACCGATGTTCCGTCCGAGCCGCAGCACCGTGATCCGCTGCGCGACCTCGAAGACGTCGTGCAAGTTGTGCGAGATGATCACGACGGCGAGCCCTTGCTCAGCCAGTCGCTTCACGAGCTCGAGCACCTGCTCGGTCTGCGCGACGCCGAGAGCTGCCGTCGGCTCGTCGAGGATGACGACCCGTGAGTTCCACATGACGGCGCGCGCTACGGCGACCGACTGGCGCTGACCGCCCGACAGGGTCGCGACGCGCTGGCGCACAGAGCGGATCGTCGTGACCCGGAGGCCAGCCATCGTCTCGGTGGTCTTCTTCTGCATCTCCGGCTCCTTGAGAACCTGGAGCGGGCTGTGCGCCTCTCTGCCCAGATACATGTTCTGGACGACGTCGAGGTTGTCGCAGAGAGCAAGATCCTGGTAGACGACCTCGATCCCGAGCCGGGCAGCGTCCTTTGGGCTGTGGATGTGGACGTGATTGCCGTCGAAGAAGATCTCGCCCGAGTCGGGCCCGTGAATGCCGGCCACGGTCTTGATCAGGGTCGACTTGCCGGCTCCGTTGTCGCCGACGAGCGCCATCACCTCCCCCTCGCGGACCTCGAAGTCGACCTCGGTGAGGGCCTGCACCGAGCCGAACGACTTGGAGACGTCGCGGAGCTCAAGCAGCGGCGCTTTGCCGGGCGCGGATACAGGGACTGATGCGGGGGCGGTTTCGCTCATGTCAGGGTGGTTTCATAGCAGGCGGGGGCGCCCGGTGTGGGCGCCCCCGCCTGGATTGCCTAGTTCTCTACGTTTAGCAGTACTTCGCGTACGCGCCGGTGCAGACCTCGCTCTTCTTGAGGAAGCCCGACGTGAACAGGATGGCGATGTTGTGCTTCGTGACCCAGGTCGGGGTCAGAAGGATCGACGGCACGCCACGCTTGCCGTTGTTCGTCGAGCCGTTGGTCTTCACCGCGACACCCTTGACCAGGTTGATCGCGACGGCCGCAGCAGCATTTGCCTCCTGCGGGACCGGCTTGTAGACGGTGCCGCTCTGCCAGCCGGCGAGGATGTACTGCGCGCCACCGGGAGTCGCGTCCTGACCGGTCAGCGGGACCGGCGAGAGCTTCGCGCTCTGCAGGGCCGAGACGACCGAGCTGGCGATCCCGTCATTCGCTGCGAGCACGGCGTCGATCTTGTTGCCGGTCTTCGCGAGCATGCCCTGGAAGTCGGTCAGGGCGACCTGATTGTCCCAGTTGGTGACGGACTGGTTCGGGCCCTTGGTGAGCTGGCCGCTCTTGTACAGCGGGTTCAGCACCGAGTTGTAGCCCTCCGCGAACAGCGTCGCGTTGTTGTCGGTCGGGGAGCCGTTCAGCTCGGCAACGACGCCGTGCTTGGCGAAGGAGCCGTTCGCCTTCATCGCGGCGACGAGGCCCTGGCCCTGCAACTTGCCGACGGTCACGTTGTTGAACGACACGTAGTACGAGGCCGAGCCCTTAAGGACGAGGCGGTCGTAGTCGATCACCTTGGCACCCGCCTTGACGGCGTTCGCCTCGATCGTCGCACCGCTGCCCGAGTCGAGAGCGCACAGCAGGATGACCTTGGCGCCGTTGGTGAGGCACTGCTCGGCCTGCGAGATCTGCGTGGTCGCGCTTCCCTGAGCATTCAGGATCTCAGAGCTGACGCCTGCATTCTTGAAGGCCTTCGAGAGGTCCGGAGCGTCGAACAGAGTCCAACGGACCGAGCTCTTCGTGTCCGGAAGCAGCGCGCACACCTGCGTGCTGGCGGTGCGGGTTGCCGAGGCACCGCCGATCATCACTGCCGATGCGGCAGCGACCACGACGAGCGCAGCGAGCATCGCCCCTCCGGTCTTGCTTGAAAACAGTCTCACAATGTTCCTCCTTGAGTGGTTACGTGGTGAGTTGTTGCTACGCGGTCGGTCTGGTCACGCCCCCCGTACGAGAGGTCCTGAACCGCTACGAGCCCTGCCGACCTCAACCGGTCGGTATCGCCGATCACAAGCGCGAGAGCGCCGAGAACCTCGGCACGATCGCCCAGAACACCTGCCTTCACCTCGAGCGCCGCCACAACACTTGGCAGGGCATGGCGTTCGAGCGACTCATTGATCCCGTTGACAAGCTCGTCGCCGGCGGCACTGAGGTCGCCGCCGACGATCACCGCCGCCGGGCTGAGGATGTTGCAGAGGCCGGCCACGACGCGGCCGATCTCCCGGCCCGCGTCGGTGACGACCCGTCGTGCCCCGACGTCGCCGCTCTGGATCAGATCGACCAGGTCGCGGACGGTGATGTCGGCCCCGTGAGTGGGCCGCAGCAGGATCGAGGACCGCGTCGGTCGACGCCACGGTCTCGAGACAGCCGCGGTTCCCACAACGGCAGACGGCGCCGTCGCTACGTACGATGCACGTGCCCGAGCTCACCGGCGAGCCCGGTCCCACCCCGGTGCAACTGACCGTCGAGCACGATGCCCGCGCCGATGCCCGACGAGACCATGACGTAGATCACGTCTGTCAGGCCCCGTCCGGCACCGAACGAGATCTCGGCGAGAGCGCCGAGGTTCGCGTCGTTGTCGACGGCAACCGCGATCCCGAGCCGTTCGCTCAGCTCGTCGACAGCATTCAACCCGGCCCAGCCGGGCAAGATCACAGTCGATCCGACGGTGCCGTCGCGCGTGACCGGCCCCGACAGCGCGGAGCCGATCCCGACGACCCGGCTGCGCTCGATTCCCGCCTCGGCGAGCACGAGATCGACAAGCACAGCCGCGGCGTCGAGCGCGGTCTTCGCCGCGTGGTCGACGTCGAGATCCTCCCACTGCTCCGCGAGGACGGTCGACGAGAGATCCGCGACCGCGACCCGCAGGTGACGGTGGTCGAAGTGGATCCCGACCACAGCCCCGACTGCAGGGTCGAGGCGGAGCAGTGTCGGGGGCCGGCCCCGTCCCTGGGATGCGACGAGCGGCTGCTCGACGACGAGCCCCTTGGCCTGGAGGTCGTTCACGAGCGTCGTCACGGTGGTCCGCGAGAGCCCGGTGTGCCGGGCGATCTCACTGCGGCTTGCGGTCCCCCGTTGGCGCAGCGCGTCGATGACGCGCAGCCGATTGAGCTCCCGCAGAGCCTCGAGCGATCCCGCCGTCGCCATCGAGGATGCACTTTCACAGGTCGGATACCACTTTGTCAAGAGTCTGACGAAAATAACCGCAGTTCGTTGGTGAAATAAGACAGAGCATGCGAGAACCGCAGCATTGAGCGGAAGTTGTTTCGCACAGCGGAGCGACATTCCGACTCGGGCTCTAGGAGTCGTCGGCGTCGCGCTCGAGCTGCGCCTCTTGCTCGAGCCGGCGGCGACGCCAGCCGAACGTGACCGTCAGCCGGTCGATCCGCTGCCCCTCGACCGAGTCGACGTGGAACACGACGCCGTCGTGTGAGACCTCGTCGCCGGGCTCGGCGGCGCGGCCGAGCTGGCCGAAGACGAAGCCGGCGACGGTGTGGTAATCCTCGATCGGCAGCTCGAGGTCGAACTCCTCGTTGAAGTCGTCGATCGAGAACGTGCCGTCGATCCGGATCGTGTCCTCGTCGATGCGCTCCACTGTCTCGTCGGGGAGATCGAACTCATCTTCGATCTCCCCGACGATCTCCTCCAGGAGGTCCTCGAGCGTCACGATCCCTTCGACCGCGCCGTACTCGTCGATCACGATCGCCATGTGCTGGTTGGTCCGGCGGAACTCGGTCAGGAGCGCAGCGAGATCCTTCGTCTCGGGCACCAAGGTCGCTGGACGAAGAAGCTCCTCGAGGTCGACGCGCTTGTTCTCCGGGTCGTGCATCGCCTGTACGAGGTCGCGGACGTGGAGGATCCCGACGATCTCGTCGATCGAGTCGCGGTAGACCGGGTAGCGCGTGTACGGCGAGTCGAGGACGGACTCGAGCGCCTCGTCCGGTGGCAGATCGACCGAGAGCGCGATCACCTCGGGACGAGGCACCATTACGTCCGCGACCTCCTTGTCGGCGAAGTCGAAGACCTTGTAGAGCATCTCCTGCTCGCCGACCGCGATCTCGCCCTGCTCGGCCGAGCTGGAGAGGAGCATCCGGAGCTCGGCCTCGGAGTGCGCCTCGTGCTCGGAGCCGGGTGGCTTCTGGCCGAGTAGGCCGAGAACGTACTCGGTCGAGCGCTGGAGCAGCCAGACCAGCGGCGCCATCACCGTGAAGAACACACGCACCGGGGCCGACAGCGCGAGCGCCGTCCGCTCGGGGTTGTTGAGCGCGATCCCCTTCGGGACGAGCTCGCCGATCACGACGTGGAGGTAGGTGATGATCAGCAGTGCGAAGATCACCGCGACGACGGTCGCGAGCCACGGCTCGAACAGGTGGGAGAAGAGCGGCTCGCCCAGGGCACCGATCGCCAGCGAGGTGATCGTGACGCCGAGCTGCATCGCCGCGATGAACCGGGGCGGGTCGGCCGTTATGCGCAACACCGCGCGGGCGCGGCGGTTTCCCTCCCGCTCGAGCTCTCGGATGCGGGTGCGCCGCGAAGTGACGAGCCCGTACTCCGCGGCCACGAAGGCCCCGTTGAGCAAAATCAGGACCACCAGGGCCACTGCCTCGATCGGGATCGTCACAGGCGCGGAGCGCGCGTCCCTGCCGCGTTCCTATGGTGCGCTCGCTTGTCTTCCACGCTCGCACCGATCCTATCCGAGGCTGCGGATTCCGCACTGGTAGCGACCGATACGAACATATGTTCTATACTGTCGGGATGCGGGCTGCCTACCGCGTCGAGCCATGCAAGACGGCGATGAACCGCGTCACCGGAATGCCGTTCAACTGGTCGTTGAACCCGTACATGGGTTGCGTGCACCGCTGCACGTTCTGTTACGTCCGCGCCTTCGAGCAGCGGGCCGACCGGCCGGCCGACGCGCGCTACGGGCTGTCGATCCGGGTGAAGCTGAACGTCGCCGAGGTGCTCCGGCGCGAGCTTGCGCGACCGTCGTGGCGCGGCGAGAGCGTGGCGATCGGCGCGGCGACCGATCCCTACCAACCGGCCGAAGGCCGGTTCCGCCTGACGCGCGGCTGCCTCGAGGCGCTCGCGGAGGTGTCGAACCCCTTCGGGATCATCACCCGAGGGCCACTCATCGTCCGAGATATCGACGTGCTGGTCGAGGCGGCCCGTCGAGCCGACGTGTCGGTCACGTTCTCGGTGCCGACCCTGGACGAAGAGGTGTGGCGGCACACCGAGCCCGGGACCGCTCCGCCGCGCCAGCGGCTGCGCGCACTCGCGCGCCTCGTCGGCGCAGGCATCCGCGTCTCCGTCGGGATGGCGCCGATCCTGCCCGGGATATCCGACCGGCCCGAGCAACTGGCGGAGGTCGTCCGTGCAGCCCGGGAGGCCGGCGCATGCGGAATCTGGGCCAACGTGCTGAACCTCCGCCCGGGCACGCGGGAGCACTTCCTCGAGTGCCTCGCAAGTTCATGGCCCGAGTTGCTGCCGGAGTACGAGCGCCTGTACGGCAGCCGGTCCCACCTTCGCGGAGCCGAGGCGATAGCCTCCAGAAACGCCGTCAGAGAGCTCGCCCGCGCCGAGGGAATCGGTGACCGGCGCCCGATTCGCCTCGAACGCCGGCCCCGCCCTTTGCAGCTCTCGCTCGACCTCTGAGAGCTCGGGTACCCGAGCGGCGTCAGGCGCCCGGACTACAATCGCGGGTCAAGTGCCGGAAGAGATCACGACCCTGATCGTCGACGACCATGAAGTCGTGCGCGAAGGGCTGAGGCTCTCACTCTCGCGGGCGCCGCACATCCGGATCGTGGGCGAGGCATCCGACGGCGAGAGCGCCGTCGCGCTGGCTCTCCGACGCAAGCCCGACGTCGTGATCATGGACGTGCGGATGCCCGGGATGGACGGGCTCGAGGCGACGCGCCTGCTCAGCGAGCAGCTGCCCGAGAGCAAGGTGCTGATCTTCACCGCGTATTCGGAACGCTCGCTGCTCGGCCGAGGCTTCGAGTCCGGGGCGAAGGGCTATGTCCTGAAGGAAGCCCCGCACAGCACGCTCGTGCGCGCCATCGAAAAGGTCGCGGCAGGCGAGGGTTACGTGGATCCGGCTCTGATGCCGCAGTTCCTCGCGGGGCGAGACCAGAGCGACATGCTCACGCCCCGAGAACGCGAGATCCTCCAACTGCTCGCCGACGGCCTATCGAACGGCGACGTCGCGGAGCGGCTCTTCATCTCGCAGGAGACGGTCAAGAGCCATGTGCGCCACATCCTCACGAAGCTCGAGGCCGACACCCGCACGCAGGCCGTAGCGATCGCGCTCCGCGAAGCAATGATCGACTGAAACCGCGGGGGAAGCCAAAGTCCGCGACCGGGCACGATGAACAGGGAACGCTCGTCCCGGCGGCCGGGTCTCCGGTCGGCTATGACTCCGGGCCTATGGAGAACGACCACGAGGCACTCGATCGGCTGATCTCCGCCGAGCAGGACGAGCGGCGCCGCCTGGCGCTGTTTCTCCACGACGGCGCCGTCCAGCAGCTCTCCGGAATCGCGCTGATGCTCGACGGTGCGCTCCACTCGCTCGGCGCAGGGTCCTCGGATCAGGCGCGCGAGATCATCGAGACGGCACTCCTGCGTCAGCGGGCTGCGATCCGCGAGCTGCGCGATCTCTCCTTCGCGCTCGAGCCGGTCGTCCTGCGCGATCACGGATTCGTTGCGGCAGTACGGGCACTCGCCGACCAGGCAGCAAGCTCGCACGGAATCTCGTTCGAGGTCGACACGGGCGACGCGTCCGCGATCGGGACGACGGCGAGCATTGCGCTCTACACGATCATCCGGGAGCTGATCGACCTGTCGATCCGCCGCGGCCCACCAACCCACGTCGCGGTCACGGTCTCCCCGACCGACGACGGCGGTCTGATCGCGTCGGTCGCCGACGATGCCGAGCCTGAGCGCCGGATGCGCTCTCTCGAGACGATCGACGAGCGCGCCCGCCAGCTCCACGGCACCCTCGATGTCCTCGCGGTCGACGGCGGGACCGACATCCGGGTGACGCTGCCTGCCTATACGGCCCGTCGCTAACCTGCGGGCATGGACAAGAACGGCGGCGCGACGAAGCATCTCCTGTTCGTCTGGTCACCGGCCGGTTGGGAGCTACGCGAGGCCGAGGGCGGCCCTCCGCCGATCGGCAGCGAGCTCACGGTCTCGGGACACGCGCTCGTTGTCACCAAGATCGGCCCGTCTCCACTTCCGGCCGATCCGCGTCCCTGCGCGTACACGAGCGGCAAGTACTGATCCGGCGTCGAAGGCACGCTCTACTTCCGCGAGTAGTACGGGTAGGTACCTCCAGGCACGCCGAGCGTCGGGCTGGCGAACCCGTGCCGCTCGTACCCCCGCGGCGGTAAAGCGCAAGTTATTCCCTGGCCCTCGATGTAGTACGCGATCCGGGTCGGCAGCGACCTGACCGGAACGAGCCCGGCTGGTACCAACTGCAGCCTGTCCCCGATGCACCAGCCCCTCTGCGGGCGGCTCCCGAAGTCCTTGGGGTCGACCTCCCACCGATCGACATACGAGCTGAGGTCCCGGGTCGTGAGTGACGGCTGACCGCAGCCCGGAGAGACGCTTGCATCTGCGACGGTCTGCGGAGCGCCAAACGTCCGCATCTGCCACTTCGTCGGGTACAGAAACGGGGCGACCGACACGATCCGGTCGACGCGGTGCGTGCCGGCGAAGGCCAGGAGCCGGCCCATCGTCGGATGCGCCCAGTTTACGAACTGGAGATCCCAGACAATCGGGTCGTCGTCGAAGCGATTCAAGGGCCGCGCGAACTGAGCGAAAGGTTGGATCCCGTTCGCGGCCAGGTTGAAGGAAAAGCCCTCCTCCGCCTGCCAGACCAACGTGTCCCCACCGATCGGGAAGAGGGCAATCGTCTGCCCTGGGCCGACGCACGTCTTGTAGAGGCCGCTGGTGAAGAAGACGGCTCGATTCACCGACCTGGGCTCGAACGCCGAGGGGCTCCACACGGCCGGCACGAGAGCCACGATGGCGAGCACTGGCAGAACGTAGGGCCGCCTGAAGATCTGCCCCTTCGCGGTTGCGACCCACGCGGCGACGATGACGCTTGCTGCCAGCGCCTCGAGGGCCCCGAAGCGGAAGGGGAGCGCGTCGTTGACGCCGGGAACATGGCTCGCCCAGATCCACCAGGGCAACGTGAACAACGTCCGGCCGTAGACCTGAAGGGTCGCTCCGAGCGTCACCGCGAACCCGGCGCCGAAGGCGGCGAGCAGGAAGCGGCCCGCAGGCGTACGCCAGGCTCCGATCGCAAAGAGCCCGATGATCACCACCGTCGGTAGCCCGAGGTACGCGCTGCGGCTCGACACGTGCGCGGCAAGCGCGGGAACCGCGTTCCCACCGACGCCGATGACGGAGCTCGGAACGAAGGCGGCCAGCGCGTCCGTGCCCCAGATCCGGATATGCGTGTCGACCGCGCCGGACTCGAAGTCGACGAGAAGGTAGTAGGTGAACGGCGCCGCGAACACGAGAGCGAGCCCGTATGCGGCGGCGATCGGTGCGAGCGCCGACCGTAGCCGCAACCGGAATCCACGCTCGAACGCATACGCGAGCACAAGCCCGGCGGCGAGCCCGATTGTCGCCATCACCGCGAACTCGGTCGAGATGGTGATCTGGAAGGCGATCAGGGCCCCAAGCCGCCAGGCGAGACCCCGGCCGGACAGCTCCCCGCGGACGTACCTGACCGTCACGAGCGCGATCAGCGGGAACAGGAACACCGAGCTGAGGTTGAGATTCCCCGGCCCGATCTGCCGCAGCTCGGCGTCCGAAAAGCCGAACAGGTACCCGCCGACGACAGCCGCCCAGAGCGAGCCCGTCAGGTACCGACAAAGGAGGTAGCCCGTCCATGCCGAGGCTGCCGGGGCGAGCACGCACGCAATGTTGTACGCGGCGACCGGGCCAGCGAGCGCTGTCAGCGGCGCGAAAAGGAGCGAGAGCCCCGGCGCGCTCGGCGTCCACGCGAGATTGACGCCGACCGGTGCGTAGAGGGCATGCGAGAAGAACGGGTTCGTCCAGGTAGCGAGCGCGTGCTCCCACCAGCCAAACGACCAGACGAGGATGTCGCCGTCATTTCCTTTCGGGATCTTGTTCCCGGGATGGGGCAGGAACTGCCATCCGAAGTACGCGAAGGAGACCACCGCATAACCCGCGGCAACGAAGACTTGTTCGAACCGCCGCGCCCGGCGATCGCGGAAGACCGTAGATGCCGGGCGCAAGTTCCCGGCTGCCGTGTCTGACCCCGCGTCAGTTCTGGACGTTGTGTTCCGTCGCGTAGGAGTCGACAAGCGGGTTGACCTCGTCGAAGCCCCTTGGGAACGCGTAGTTGATCGGCACGAACGGCTCCCACTTCTCGGGGAGCGCGTCCTCGGGGAAGATCGCCTCGACCGGGCACTCCGGCTCGCAGGCGCCGCAATCGATGCACTCCTCCGGGTCGATCACGAGCATGCGGGACGCCTCGTGGATGCAGTCCACCGGGCAGACGTCGACGCAGGAACGGTCTTTGATGTCGATACAGGGCTCGGCGATGATGTAGGTCATCGCGGACTATTTTACCGGCGCCAGCAGACCTCCGATCAGTTCCCCCGGCCGCTCGAACAGGGCCGATTTGACGATCACGCGATCGAAGCCCGCAGCGTTCGCGCTCTTGAGGCCAATGGTGTCCTTGTGGCTCGTGAAGCCGAGCAGCGGCACGTCCGGAAAGGCCTCCGCGACCTCGCGGGAATCGATCCGGCCGACGTCCGCGATCACGAGCTCGGGTGCGTCGACGCCCTCAACCGAGATGAAGTGGTGCTCGGGCAGCAGCGCCTCGAACTTCGTGCGCAGGAAGAGATCGACGCCGACGAGCAGGATCGTCGCCATGCCTGGGCCGGACTCTACCCGCCCGTCGACTCATCTAGGACGTGTTGAGGCCGATCTTCGCGAATGCCTGATCCAGGGCGATCCGCAACCACCAGTCGCGGTTGAAGAAGAGCAGCAATCCGAGCGCGATCAGGATGCAGCCGGAGACGACCTGCAGCGCTCGGTAGTGCGATCGCACCCAGCGGAACGTCTTCATCGCGTGCGCGAACGCAACCCCGGCGATCACGAACGCGGCGCCGAGGCCGAGGGAGTAGGCGAACAGCAGGATGACGCCGCGCGTCACCCCACCGGTCGAGCTCGCGAGCACGAGGATCGATGCGAGCACGGTGCCGATGCACGGTGCCGAGACCACGGCGAAGGCACCGCCGAGCAGCACGCCCGACCCTCCGCGGCGTGCGCGGGTCACGAGACCCGGAGCAAGCGCGCGCTCCGGAATCGGCAGTAGCCCGACAAAAGCGAGGCCGATCACGACGAGCACGAAGCCGGCGATCGTCTCCTGCGTGTTCTTGTCGACGGTGCTGGAGATTGCAGCGGCGCCCGCCCCGAGCAGGACGAACACGATCGTGAACCCGGCGATGAACGGGATGCTGGAGACGACGATCCGGCGGCTTGTGCCGCGCTCACCGAGCTTGTCGACCTCGATCGACGAGACCGCGGCCAGATAGCCGGGAACGAGCGGCAGGACGCAGGGCGTGATCACCGTCAGGAGGCCGGCGAGGAACGCGACCGGAAGCTTCTCGGCCATCGGTCAGGTGTCGTAGGAGGCGAGCTCCTGGTCCACGCGAAGCTCTTGCTTGGACGAGAGCTTCGGCCCCCCCTCGGCCGGAGTCGCGGAGTCGGCGTCGTCGCGATTCTTGAGCCACGCCCTCGCCCCGAAACCGACTGCGGCGGCTCCGAGGATGATCGCCGCGAACGGCAGCAGCCATGCGAGCAGGTTGAAGCCGCTCTTCGTGGGAACGGCGAGCACCTGAGGCCCGAGCTCGGCGACGAAGTACGCCTTGATCTGGGCGGTTGTCCGGCCGGCCGCGATCTGCTCGCGAATCTGCTTCTTCATCTGGAGCGCGAGCGGCGAGCTCGACTCGTCGAGCGGCTCGTGGCAGGTGGTGCAGACCAGCGCCGACTCGAGGGCGGCCTGCGTCGGCTTCGGCGTGCCGCCGGACGTGAAGATGTATGCAAGCCCGAAGACGAGCGCCAGGATTGCGAAGACAGCTGCGAACGGCTTCACGCGCGCAACCTCACTTGCTCAGCGCGTTCTTGATCCCCAGGTCGAGCAGCGCCGGCGTCGCCGCGCCGATGATGTGCCCGACCTGTCCCGTCGTGTTCTTCGGGAGCGGGATCACGCGGCCGTGGCGATCGATGAAGAACGTCTCCGGATAGCCGGTTACGCCGTAATGGCCGATCAGCGGCCCGTCGTCCGAGATCACCGGATAGGTGATCTTGAACCGGCGCATGAACTTGGTCGCCGGGCCCGAGAGATCCTGCTCGTCGACACCGACGAAGACGACGTTCTTGCCTGCCCAGCGCTTCGCAGCCGCGGAGACGACCGGGGCCTCGTGCGTGCAGGGCGGGCAGTACGACTGCCAGAAGTTCAGGACGACCACCTTGCCCCGGAGGCCGGCGAGGCTGATCTTGCCGGAGGC
The DNA here is from genome assembly GCA_963735535.1 of uncultured Actinomycetota bacterium. Taxonomy (GTDB): domain Bacteria; phylum Actinomycetota; class Thermoleophilia; order Gaiellales; family Gaiellaceae; genus PALSA-600. Next base: position 102,146 of record CAVTLL010000014.1, read on the forward strand.
GCCGACGAGCGGCCGGCTGAATGGATATGCGGAAATGATCTTCCCGCTGTCGACGGTGCGGGCGATCTTGCCTGCCTGGTTGTGCGTCGTCTTCCAGACGAGCAGCCCGAGCAGCAGGATCACGACGACCACCGCGGCTACTCGGCCGGCGCGCTGCATCAGACGATGAACACCGTCGTGCCGACGCGCACCTTGGTGAACAGCCACTCGGAGTCGACGACCTGCATTCGGATGCAGCCGTGCGAGGCGTTCCAGCCGATCGAGCCGGGCTCGTCGGTTCCGTGGATCCCGACGCCCGGCGCCGAAAGGCCCATCCAGCGAGTGCCGAGCGGATTGTTCGGTCCGGGCGGCACAGGGCTGAGGCCGGCGGCCCAGGCATCCTGGGTCGGTGGATACCACGTCGGGTTCACCCACTTGACGACGATCGAGAACTTGCCGGCCGGCGTTGGATAGATCGCCTGCCCGGTCGCGACCGGGAAGATCCGCCAAACCGTGTTGTCGCTGTGGAAGAGCGTCAGCCGATTGGCCGACCGGTTGATCAGGATCACGGGGCCGATGCTCGCCGCGGTGACCCTTGCCGCCACGGTCTTCGCGCGGACGACGATCGGGAGCCGCACGTTCCCATTGAGCGAGTGGACGACGCGCTGAAGGAGCGTGCCCTGGTCAAGGGTCGTCCCGGCGAGATCCTGGACGATGCGCGGCTTACCCGCGATGAACTTCAGCGAAGCATTCCGCGGCGCATGGTTGAAACGGCGCGCCAGAGCGGCTGCGGTGGCACGAACAGCGGAACCGTGTACCGCGACAACCAGGTGGATGTTCGTGCCCGCGCTCGCGGAGAGCGCATGGCTCACGGCCGGATCGGTGTAGGGCGTAGCGAGCTTCGTCGGGTGGAGCTCGACCTTCGTGCCGTTGACGTTCAGAGCCAGCGGTTTCGCGAACGCGGCCTTCACGGCTGCGGCTGCGGCACCGGGTGTCATACCGCCGACCCGGATCCCCGCGATCCGCACGCCCGCGGGCACCGCGTGGCGGTGGGCGCTCGCCGATGCGGCGGTCGAGATGACCCCCGGTACGACGACACAAAGCGCAGCTGCGAGCGCAGCTCTCGAACCCCGATTCACGGCGAATCCAGTGTAGCCAGGAGACGCAATGCCATCTGCGGGTCGTCGCAGACGACGGCATCGACGCCGATGCGCGCGAGCCGCTCGAGCCTCACCGGATCGTTTACCGTCCATGCGATCACAGCGGCCCCGCGGAACCTCGCGTGCCGGAGCACGGCGGGAGTGACGAGCGAGTGGTGCAGGGAAAGCGCGTCGGCCCGGGTCGAGGCCAGCAGTCGCGCGACGCGCAGCCGCACGTACGGACGGACGGCGACGACTCCGGCCCTGACGAGCGACGCAGGCCACGCGATCGACGAGACGCCGTGGCGATCCTGCGGGTAGCTGATCGCGCGCGCGAGTCCCGGCGCCGCGTCGGCGAAAGCGCGCAGCGACCGTACAGAGGTGGAGGAGACGACCGCCCGCGCCGTCAGGGCGTGGCGCTCGACCGCCTCGGCGATCTCCGCCTCGATGCCCACCGGCTTCACGTCGAGATGGATCCCGATCGCCGTCGTCGCCAGGTACGCGAGCGCCTCGTCGAGACGCAACGGCTCGATCACGGTAGCTCCTGGATGGCCGACCAGCAGGCCGTCATCCACGTCGAGCTCCACGAGGTCGGCCCCGACCTCGACCGCGGCCTCGAGCGCCGCGAGCGTATTCTCAGGCGCCAGCGCAGCCGCCCCCCGATGACCGATCACCAGTGGCCTGTCTGCCGCATGGCGCAAAATCACCTGCGCAGACTAAACTTTGAGCTATGGCCGAACCGGCACGCCAGCTTCCAATGACCGGCGAAGACAAACCCTCCCTCGACCCCGCCGCAATCGAGCACGCCTACCGCCGCGAACGCGCACGCCGCCGTGCGCGCGTCGAGCACCGGCAGTACGCGAAGAACTCGAACGCCCGCTTCTGGGTCATGCTCGCCGTCCTCGCGCTGCTCACGATCGTGATCGGCCTCACTGCCTTCCACGAGATCCAGACGAACTTCGGAATCCTCCAGTAGTCCGCCGCGAGACCGCGACGAGCGTCGCGAGCACGAGCAGCGGGATCCGCTGACGGGGCACGAACGAGGCGAGGACGACCGCACACGCGAAGCTCGACGCGGCGTGGGCCGACGGGAACGAGCCGCTCTGGGGCACCGCGACCAGCGTGTGGACATGTGGTCGGTGACGCCCCCCGGAGCCCTGGATCAGCGCGGTCGTTACCTGCGCGGCGAGATCGGCGGCTAGCACCCATGCGAGCACCTGCCATCTCCGCATCGCAACGGCAGCGACCACCGCGAGTACCAGCCACACCGCGCCCATGACACCGGCGTAGGTGAGTCCCTGTAAGAACGGGTCGAGCGGCCCGACGCGACGCCCGGCCACCCACGACTCGAGCTGCCGGTCCCACGCCAGCATCGGCGCAGGCCTAGATGAGTGTGTTCACGAGATCGAACGCATCTACTAGAGGTCTTCGGTCGCGCGGAGCAGACCGCCGGCGACGATCCCGAGCGACGCGATCAGGCTGATCCAGAGGCCGACACCGCGGCTGTCGGCCGGCAGCACGGCGTCGGGGATGCTGATCACGCGGACGAGGACGAGCACCGTCGCGAGCCCACCGAGCGCGATGATCACGATGCCGTCCGGCAGTGAGGCGGGCAGCTCGAAGCCGAACGCGCGGAACGCCTCGATCGCGACGACGGCGAGCCCGATGAAGAAGACGATCTTCCCGGCGGTTCCCGTATGCCAGCCGATCACGGCGAGCTTCACGCCAAGGCCGGAGCCTGCGTACCAGTCCATGAACGTCGAGAGCGCGAGGATCAGTCCGGAGACCCATGCGATGCGGTCACCCGCAGCCCAGATGCCCTCCGCCTTCGACTGCCCGTAGACCGGCGGCGGCGGCGACCCGCCCGCCGGTTGATCCAGATAGATGTCGGAACCCTCCACCGCTCAGAAGTATGGGCGAAAAATCGGACGGCGGTAGCGACGATCAGGCAGGAACGAGCTGCTTGGCACGCGCGAGCAACTGCTGCGGGTCGAACGGCTTGCCGATGAAGCCGCGCACGCCGTTCCCGCCCCCATCCTCCGCCAAGTCGTCGCCGGCATGCCCGCTGAACATGATCACCGGGATCGAGCCGTGACGCTCCTCGAGCCGGCGAAGGAGCTGCCAGCCGTCCACGCCCGGCATGACAACGTCGAGGAGCACGAGCGCGGGCCGCTCGTCCGCGATCGCGGCAAGGGCCTGCTCGCCGCTCTCGGCCTCGCCGACGGAATAGCCGGCCGCCTCGAGGCTCACCCGCAGGAACTCTCGCAGCCTCGCGTTGTCGTCGACGATCAGCACGAGCGGCCCGTCGCGATGACGACCGCCCGGCCCGGAGCTGTCGACGAACGACTGCAGGTCATCGAGCCGGAAGCGCCTGTGACCGCCCGGGGTGTAGAACGCGCGCACCTGGCCCTGGTCTGACCATTTACGGATCGTCGACTGCGCCACCCCGAGGAACTTCGCTGCCTGCCCGAGCGTGAGCCATTCGGGCTCTGCCGCCGACCGGATCCGTGCGACTGGTCGTTGCGCACTCATCTGCCCGGGAACCTACCCAAAGCTGCGTCTTTCTCAGCCTCGATTAAGGCTTGGAAACGGTAACGGTCACCGTGTTCTCGGCGACGGGCACGAGCGGCAGCGGATGAAGCGTCCGCACGACCGTCTGCGTTCCTCCGGGATTCGGGTTGTCGTGCAGGGCCTCGCCGAGCCCTACCCCTGCGAGGAACGCCAGCACGATCGCGAGCACAACAGCGACACGGCGGGGCCAGCGCCGCCTCGGGCGGGCCCTCCTCGGTCTGACCGCGCCTGCGGCGCTCACGGGGCGTAGTCGGAGGCACGGCGCGAATAACGGTCGAACGCCGCGTCGGTCATCACGGAGGTATCAGCCGACGCGCCCGCCTCGAACGTGTCGTCGATCACCTCGAGCGACCAGCGGTCGGCCGCCGGATACTCACCGGCGAGCTCTTCGAGCGTGAATATCTGTCCGATCCGTCGCGTGAGCTCGGCCAGGATGACCTCGATGCCTCGGGTCAGGCGCGCGTAGACCGCGCGATCGTCGCGCGCGCGCTCGAGTGCGCGGCGTCCTTCGGCCCATTGATGGCGCGCAAGCTCGACGTCCACGACCCGTCCGATCATAAGCGCTCCGGCGCCGGCAAACCCCACTCAGCTCCCGATGAGCGCTGCGAATCCACGCTCATGGAGTCGCGCAACAGCCCAGCCCGGGCCAGGGCGGCTCGGCCTCGGCGAGGATCCGGTCGCCGAGCGCGTAGCCGGGCCGGGCGAGGGCGAACGCAGCGTGCGCATGGAGGCACTTGAGGCTGCCCTCGCGGTTTGCGCCTCCGATCCCGCCGGGTAGCTCGGGCCGCAGCCGACGCTGCTCGGCGTGAGCGCGCTTCAGGCTCTCGGCCAACTCGGGGTCACGGGCGGCTGCGGTCGGTCCAGCGCTCGACCCCGCCGGCGGCCTCGATCCGCGCGATCCGGGTCGAGAGGTGGCGGCAAGTGAGCCAGAACTGGGTCGGAAACGGCTCGCCGGCTGCATCGAACGGCTCCTGCTCGACGACCGCAGGCGCGCCGAACGGGCAGCGCACGGCGACGCTACGGAAGGCCCGCGGCGGCCGCCCGAGCTGTCGCTCGACTACAGCGAGATCGTCCATCGCGATCGAGGTTAGTGGTTCGAGACCGTAAGGCCGGCGCGCCACGCGGCAATGCCGCGGACGATGAAGAGCTGCTCTCCCGGCTTCACGAACCCGAGCCTGCGAGCCTCGCGCAGCAGCTCGGGGCCCGTTCCGACGGTGGCGAGGCGCGCTTTCAGCTGGCGCTGCTGCATCTCGAGCCGGCTCACCTGCGCGTCGCGGCGCTGTAGCACTGCATGCGTGTGCTGGTAGCTGTGGATCGGCTTCCAGTAGAGCACTCCCATCAGCAGGAGCCCGGCCAGGGCGAGGAGACGCGTCGGACGAAGCATTGATGCGTCTTCGCCCCGCGGCGGGACGGTCCTCCCGTCAAGCTCGGGAATATCGACGCCGGTTGGCAATCCGCGCGCGTCGCGTGTTCTAATCACTGAGGTGAGCTCCGGGCATGCGCTGCCGACGGGGACGGTGACGATGCTGTTCACCGACATCGAAGGCTCGACCCGTCTGCTGAAACAGCTCGGCCAGGAGTACGGGGATCTCCTGGCTGACCATCGTCAGCTACTTCGAGAGGCGTTCGCCGCACACGGTGGGCGCGAGATGGACACCCAGGGGGACGCGTTCTTCGTCGCGTTCGCCCGCGCCCGGAACGCCGTTGAAGCGGCGGTCGAGGCCCAGCGCGCGCTCTCGCTGCACGCGTGGCCAGAAGGCGTTGAGTGCCGGGTCCACATGGGCCTCTGGGCCAAGATCGACCGCGACATCACCAACCAGGCGCCCTGGGTCCCCTACGCAAACGGCGTGGTGCTCGAGGTCAAATCGCCGCGGGTCGGCGACTACCAGTACAACCCACAGCTGGGGACGCTGCTCGACCAGCTCTGGGTGCGCTAGGACGTGTCGAGGCTACGCGACGTCGACCTTGATCACGTTGGTCGAGCCCGTCCGGTTGACGGCGGTTCCGGCGATCAGGATGACGAGGTCGCCGTGATCGATGATTCCAGCTTCGCGCGCGATGTCGATCGTGCGCTTCCAGAGCTCGCCGACGTCGGCGGTCGACTCCATCAGCAACGGCAGCACGCCCCACTCCAAAGCCATCTGCTGGACGACCGTCTGATGGTGAGAGAGACCGACCATCGGACGACGAGGCCGAAGACGCGCGATCTCGGACGCGGTCCGCCCGCTCGCGGTCGCCACGAGGATGCTCTTGGCGCCGAGCGCCTCGGCCAGGTCGGTGGCTGCGTTCGACATCGCTCTGCGGACGTCCGAGGTGAGCGAGGCCTCGGGCACCTGATGCCGGTAGCTCATCGTCGGCTCGACGGCTCGGGCGATGCTGTTCATCGTCCTCACCGCCTCGACCGGGTAGGCGCCGATCGCCGTCTCGGCGGACATCATCACGGCCGAGGTTCCGTCGAGGATCGCGTTCGCGACGTCGCTGGCTTCGGCCCGTGTCGGCTCGGCATGTTCGACCATCGACTCGAGCATCTGCGTCGCGGTGATCACGGGCTTCCCGGCCTCCAGGCAGCGGGCGATGATCTTCTTCTGCAACATCGGCACCATCTCGGCGCCGATCTCGACGCCGAGGTCGCCGCGCGCAACCATCAGCGCGTCGGACTCGGCGAGGATCTCGTCGAGCGCCTCGACCGCCTCCACCTTCTCGATCTTCGCGATCACGCGCGCGCCCGATCCGCGCGCCTGGATGATCTCCTTCAGCTCCCGGACGTCCTCGGCCGTGCGCACGAACGAAAGCGCGACGTAGTCGACTTCCAGCCCGAGCGCGAACTCGAGGTCGTCCAGATCCTTCTCGGTGAGCGCCGGCACGGGAATCACTACGCCGCGCGGCAGGTTCACGCCTTTGTTCGGGCTCACCTCCCCGCCGACCATCACCTCGCAGAGCGCACGCCCGTCGGAGACCTCCTTGACGCTGAGCCGGATCAGGCCGTCGGCGATCTGGATGTCGTGCCCCGGCTCGAGGACCTGGGCGATCGCGGCCGGGGCGACCACGAGGTCGCCTGGACGACTGGCTCCGGCACCTGAGACGTACACCGTCGTGCCGGTCGCAAGAATGCGAGGGCCGTCGAGCTCGGCGATACGGAACTTCGGGCCCTGGAGGTCGGCGATCAGCGCGAGCGGCCGTCCGAGCTCCGCCTGCACATTCCGGGCCAGCTTGGCGCGGGTCGCATGATCCTCGTGCGAGCCGTGCGAGAAGTTGAGCCGGACAGCGTCCATGCCGGCCTCTGCGAGCGCGCGCAGCATCTCGTGAGAGCCCGACCCCGGCCCGATCGTCGCGACGATCTTGGTCCGCCTGAACGTACCCTCCATGCGACCCAGGTTAACCGTGTTGCCTGGGACGAGTCAGCGCTGCTGACGTGGGAACGATGCCCACCCTGGATACACCGCTGCTGCGCCGAGCTCCTCCTCGATCCTGAGCAGGCGGTTGTACTTGGCGACGCGATCCGAGCGGGCAGGCGCACCCGTCTTGATCTGGCCGGTATTCGTGGCGACCGCCAGATCGGCGATCGTCGTATCCTCGGTCTCGCCGGAGCGGTGCGAGATCACGGCCGTGTAACCGGCGGCCTGAGCCATCCGGATCGCCTCCAGAGTCTCGGTCAGCGTCCCGATCTGGTTCACCTTGACGAGGATCGAGTTGCCGACATGCTCGTCGATGCCGCGCTGGAGACGTACCGGGTTCGTGACGAAGACGTCGTCTCCGACGAGCTGTACTCGGTCGCCGAGCTCGGTGGTCATCTGCTGCCACGCGCCCCAATCGTCCTCTGCGGCGCCGTCCTCGACCGAGACGATCGGGAATCGTGAGATCAGATCGCTCCAGAATCCGGTGATCTCACCCGACCCGAGCTCATGGCCCTCGAATCGGTATGTGTCATCACGGAAGACCTCGCTTGTCGCGGGATCGAGCGCGATCGCGACCGAGTCGCGATGACCGGCCCGCTCGGCCGCCTCGAGGATCGCCTCGATCGCCGCCTCGCTCGACGGGAGGTCCGGCGCGAAGCCGCCCTCGTCGCCGACGGCGGTCGCGAGCCCGCGCTCGTGGAGAACACGGCTGAGGGCGTGGTAGACCTCGGCGCCGATCCGGATCGCCTCGGCGAACGTCGGCGCGCCGGCAGGCACGACCATGAACTCCTGCAGGTCGATCGAGTTTGCGGCGTGCACGCCGCCGTTGATCACATTCAGCATCGGGACGGGCAGCGTGCTTGCCGCATCACCCCCCAGGTGGCGGTAGAGGGGCACTCCGGCCTCCGCCGCGGCGGCCTTCGCGGCCGCAAGCGAGACCCCGAGGATCGCGTTTGCTCCTAGACGGCCCTTGTTCGGCGTCGCGTCGGCGTCGATGAGCGCCGCGTCGAGCGCGGGCTGGTCGGCCGCGTCGAGCCCAGTGGCGACCGCGCGCAGCTCGCCGTTCACGTTGGCGACGGCCTGGGTGACACCTTTCCCGCCCCACGGCGTGCCGCCGTCGCGCAGCTCGACGGCCTCGTGCACGCCGGTCGAGGCGCCGGACGGGACGATCGCCGTCCCGTTCACACCGGACGCCAGGGTCACATCGACCTCGACGGTCGGGTTCCCGCGCGAGTCGAGCACCTGGCGCCCGCGCACCTTCGAAATTTTGCTCATTGAGCCTCCTTCGCGAGGTCGAAGTACCGATCTTGATCTTCGAGCGTCAAGGACGACCAGCTCTGCCCGGCAGCAGCAGCGAGGCGCTCGGCCCCCTCGACTCGTGCGCGGAAACGCCCGGCGGCCGCTCGGAGCTCGAGCTCGGGGTCGACGTTCAGCCGGCGCGCAACGTTGACGCACGCGAACAGGACGTCGCCGAGCTCGGCGGCGACCCGTGCGCCGGGCTCGCCCTCGCCGACCGGCTCGGCAGGGAGCTCGGCGCGAAGCTCGTGCAGCTCCTCGTCGAGGTCTCCGAGCGCTCCGGCCACGTCCGGGTAGTCGAAACCGGTTGCCGCGGCCCGCCGCTGCACCTTGCGGGCGAGGAGCAGCGCCGGCAGCGTGGCGGGAACGTCGTGGAAGATGCCCTCGCGGGCCTCCTGGTCGACCTTCAGCCGCTCCCAGTTCTCGGACCCGCTCGGCCGTCTTGGCCTCCACGTCTCCGAACACGTGGGGATGGCGCGCGATCAGCTTCTCGGTCACGTTCCGCGCGACAGCCTCCAGGTCCCCCACGCCCCGCTCGGACAGCAGGAGCGAGAGGAAGTATGACTGGAAGAGCAGGTCACCGAGCTCGTCGAGGAGCTTCCCGTCGTCACCTGCGAGCGCTGCGTCCGCCACCTCGTACGCCTCCTCGACCGTATGCGGCACGATCGTGCGCTCGGTCTGCTCGCGGTCCCAGGGACAGTCCCGGCGCAGACGCTCGGTCAGCGCCTGCAGCTCGACCAGCGCCTCGGCGAGCGGCAAGCGGTTAGGTGGTCGTCGGGTTCGACGAGTTGATGGTCGCGCAGGGATCGGTCGTCGGCTGGTACGCGCTCTGGAAGACGATCTTCTTGCCCGAGCAGTAGCTCTTGGAGATCTTCGTCATCCAGGCGCTTGCGAGTTGCTGCTGTTTGCCCGAGACGAGCGTCTTGCGGATCGACGCGGTCGCGGTCTTGACCGGCGTCGTCTTGGTCGGCGTGATGCTTGCGAGCGGCTTGATCACGAACCAGCCGTACTGCGAGGTGTTTACGGGCTTGATCACGACTCCGGTCGCCGCCTTCGGGTTGAACACCGCCGCGTCGAACTCCGGGACATCACTGCCCTGGGTCGCTGTGAACTTGCCCCCGATGTTCTTCGAGCCGGGATCCTGCGAGTACTTCTTGGCCAGTGCCGCGAAGTCGCCGCCGGCCTTGACCTGGCTATAGATCTGCGTTGCGAGCGCCTGCTTGTTCTTGCCGACGAGGATCTCCTCGACCGACCTCGAGGCGGCCTTCTGGAACTGCGACTGGTTCGCGGCGTAATAGGTGGCGATGTCGGCAGCCGTGACCGTTGCGCTCTTCGTGATCTGCTTGTAGACCTTCTGCTCGAGCAACTGCTCCTGCAGGTAGGCCCTGATCTGTTCCGAGGTGAACCCCTGCTTCTTGACGCCGGCCTGGAAGGCCTTCTGGCTGCCGCCGAAGCTCGCCTTCACGATCTTCGCGATCTGCTTGTCGACGTCGGTCTGGGTTACCGTCAGTCCGAGCTTCTTCGCCTCGAGCCCGATCTCGGCCTGCTGGACGAGAAGATCGAGGATCTGCGTCTTCAGCGCCGCGTACTGCGTCGAGCCGGCTGCCGGGAGGGTCTGGCCCTGGGCGGCGAGGCTCGCCTTCTGCTCGGCCAGCGCAAGCGCGTAGTCCGCGAGCGTGACGTGGTCGGACCCGACGACTGCGACGTCGTCTGACGAGGGCTTTGAGCCGCTTCCGCCGCACCCGGCGAAAAGAAGCCCTGCGAGCAGCAAGGGGAGGAGTTTGCGGAAATGCTTCACGAGGAATTCTGGGTAAATGCGCTGGAACTATGCCGCCTTGCGCGCTTCCAACATAGCATCGACCAATCTCATGGCGCCATCCAGATGGTCGTCTCTTAGGGTTACTTCACGTTGGGACGATGAGTAGACCGCGGTGTCGACGAGAGCTCGCAGGGCACGCAGCTCGCCCGAGCCGATCACGACCTTTCCGACCGTGACCTTGCCGCCCCTGAAAACAAGGTAGTCCGCCCCGAGCTGGGCCACCTTGAGCTTTGCACGCTGGATCGAGAAGAGATGGGCAACCGGCTCGGGGATCGGGCCGTAGCGATCCTCCGTCGCCACCTCCAGCTCGCGTAGCTCGTCCTCGTGCTCGGCGAGTGCGAGCCGCCGGTGGAGGTCGATCTTCAGCGCCTCCGAGGCGATGTAGCTGGCGGGGACGTAAGCGTCGACGCGGGCATCGACCCGTACGGGGCCGCGCGGCGAGGCGTCGCTCGCCGGAGAGCTCGGCCACGACCTCGTGCAGCATCTCCACGTAGAGCTCGAACCCGAGCGCTGCTACATGCCCTGACTGCTCGGCGCCGAGCAGGTCGCCCGCGCCGCGGATCTCGAGGTCGCGCATCGCGATCGCGAATCCGGCGCCGAGCTCGGTGTGGTCGGCGAGGGTCGCGAGCCTCGCTCGTGCCTCGGGGGTCAGCTCGGCTGCCTCGGGATAGAACAGATACGCGTGGGCCGTCACGTCGCGCCGGCCCACCCGCCCGCGGATCTGGTAGAGCTGGGCGAGGCCGAACGTGTCGGCGCGCTCGACGATCAGGGTGTTCGCCTCCGGGATATCCAGCCCCGACTCGATGATCGTCGTCGAGACGAGCACGTCGGCGTCGCCGGACAGGAACGCGAGCATCTTGTCCTCGAGTTCGCGCTCTCCCATCTGGCCGTGCGCCACGAGGACGCGGGCCCTGGGGATGAGCTGACGAAGCTTCTCGGCGGCGGCTTCGATCGTGTCGACCCGGTTGTGGAGGTAGAACGCCTGACCGTCACGGCCGAGCTCGCGCTCCAACGCCTGCACGATCAGCTGCTCGTCGTACTCGCCGACGTAGGTGCGGATCGGGCGGCGCCCTTCCGGGGGCGTCTCGATCACCGAGATGTCGCGGAGGCCGGCGAGCGACATGTGCAGCGTGCGCGGGATCGGCGTCGCGCTCATGGCGAGCACGTCGACCTCGAGCCGCAGCTGCCGCAGCAACTCTTTCTGTGCCACACCGAACCGCTGCTCCTCGTCGACGACCACCAGGCCGAGATCCTTCGGGATCGCGTCGCGGGAGAGGATCCTGTGCGTTCCGATCAGGACGTCGACCTTCCCCTCGCCGAAGTCGGCGAGCACCTTCTTCACGTCGGCCGGCCTGCGAAACCGCGACACCATCTCGACGCGCACGGGGAAGTCGCGGTAGCGCTCGCGGAACGTGCTCCAGTGCTGCTGGGCGAGGATGGTCGTCGGGACGAGCATCAACACCTGCTTCGAGGCGACCGCGACGATGAACGCCGCCCGGAGCGCGACCTCGGTCTTGCCGAAGCCTACGTCGCCGCAGACGAGCCGGTCCATCGGGCGCGGGGCCTCGAGGTCCTCCTTGACCGCCTCGATCGCTCGTCCCTGATCCTCCGTCTCGCGGTAGGGGAAGCCGGCCTCGAGCTGCTCGACCCATTCCTGGTCGGTGTCGTAGGCGAAGCCGACCCTCGTCTGCCGCTCCGCGTAGAGCTGGAGCAGCTCGCCCGCCATCTCTCGCAGGTGCTCGCGCGCCCGGACCTTGAGGTTCTCCCACGCCTTCCCGCCGAGCTTGGAGAGGGTCGGGGCGTGCGAGTCGGAGCCGATGTAGCGCGAGACCTTTCCGATCTGTTCGTGCGGGACGTAGACACGGTCTTCGCCGCGAAACCCGAGCAGCAGGTAGTCGCGCGTGACACCTGCGACCTCCTTCGTCTCGAAGCCGATCAGCTGCGAGATGCCGTGGTCCTCGTGGACGACGTAGTCGCCGGTTCGCAGGTCGGAGAAGCTTGCGAGCGCGCGCCCTGGCGGAGCCGTTGCCCGGGGCGGGCGGCGGCGGAAGACCTGCATGTCGGGTAGGAGCGCGATTCCGAGGTCGCGCCAGACGAAGCCGCGCCGCGCCGACGAGACGGCGAACTGGAGGCCTGTGGGCTCCTCGCCGGGCTCCAGCATGCCGGGCTCCACGCGACGGAGGAGCCCGCGCCGCCTCTCGGCCTCGCCGCGGTGCGGGAACGTGACGACGACATCGAGCCCCTGGCGAAGCAGTCCCTGCAGCTCGTTCTCCGCCTCAGAGATGCCGCGGGCGACCAGCGCCGGCCGCTGCGCGTCGAACGAGAACATCTGCCCCTGTGGCAGCGGGTCGAGCTCGGCTACTCCGTCGAGCGAGATCTCCGGGAGGCCCTCCTCCCTCCAGACGGCGCGTACCTCGTCCGGTTGCCAGACGAAATCGGGCGTGCGCGGCAGCGGAGGCACCAGATCGGCCGGGATCTCGAAGGTCGTCTCGTCTTCCTTGTCCGGCAGCCGGATCTCGGCAGTGTCGAGCCGTCTCTCGGTTGCCGGATAGACCGTGACCCGCTCGGCCTCACGCAGCGCGCGCTGCGTGAACGGCGAGAACGCGCGGATGCTCTCGATCTCGTCTCCGAAGAGCTCGATCCGGAACGGCTCGCGGCCCGTGCTGGGAAACACATCGATGAGCCCGCCGCGCACGGCGATCTGGCCGCGATCTTCGACCCGCTCGACGCGCTCGTAGCCGGCGAAGGCGAGCTGCTCGGCAAGCGCCTCGATTCCCGGCTCGTCCCCACGTGCGAGCTCGAGGGGGGCGGGCCGCGCCCCGGGCGGCGGCATTCCCTCCGAGACCGCGAAAGCCGAGGCGCACACGAGCCCGCCGCGTGCGAGCACGTCCAGCGCGCGTGCCCGCTCGCCGACCAGGTGCGGCGGCGGCTCGAGACCCGAGCCAACCCGGACGCCGCGCGAGGGAAGCAGCGCGACCCTGTCCTCACCGATGAACCAGCCTGCAGCCTCGGCGGTGTCGCGCGCGTCGGCGTCATCCGGGAGCAGGACACAGAGGCCGCGGCCGAGCTCCTCGTGGAGCGCGGCGAGCAGGAGTGGCAGTGCGGGCTCGGCGACTCGGGCACGGGTCGGCAGCGCCGCGGCGAAGGCGGGCAGGCGCTCGTCGGCGCGCAGGCGCTCGAGCAGCGGGTACAGAAGTGGGCGGTCCATGACCAATGCCCGGAACAACCGTTCCGGGGGAGGTCATGTTAGAGCCTGATCGTCAGAAGAGGCGCAGCCGCTTACGGATCCCGCTGAGGCCGTCGCCCCGCTGGGCGTGGCGGACGAAGATGCGCCGGGCTCCGACATACGTAGCGCGGTACCACGGGTCGCTGAGACTCGTGACCTGAACGTCCGTGCCCGAGTGCGGCGCGTGAATGAATCTTCCGCCGCCCACGTACATCCCGACGTGACCCACGCCGTCGAAGAACACGAGGTCGCCGGGCCGGAGCGCGCTCCGCGCGACCTGGATGCCCAGCTCGTAGTCGGCGTAGCTGCTGTGCGGTAGCTCGGTTCCGAAGCGGGCGTAGATGAAACGGACGAAGCCGGAGCAGTCGAACCCGGTCGTCGGCGAAGCCCCTCCCCAGCGGTAGGGGACACCGAGGAAGTTGCGTGCGAACTGAACGGCACGGACGCCTGCCGGCGCCGGTGGGGCCAGGCGGCGCTCACGCGTTCGGTGCAGCCGGAGCCATTGCCCCTTCCAGCGCATGGCATGCGTCTTCTTGCCGGCACCGAGCGCCGAGCCCGGTCCGAACGCGGCTGTGTACGTCAGCACGAGAACAATCAGGAGTAGGCGCAGGTACGCAGTCATGGTGGGAGCCGTCGGCTTCGACCGGCAGCGCAATGCGTGCCGGGAATCGATTGACCTCCACACTGAACCAGCAGGGACCTGCCATGCGCATCCCTCCGTTGGGGGGATCCAAGAGTTAGTTGAACCGGCGCTGTGTCGCTTCGAGACCCACGGCGTCGAGCGACTCCACGGCGTCCGCGCCACGCCCGACGAGATCGCCTACGTCCTGCTCAGCGTCGAAGTCGGAGAGCACGTAGTCGGCGAGCGGCCGCCGGTCGCCGCGGCCAGGACGGCCGACACCGATGCGCAGCCGCATGAACTCCGGTGTGCCGAGATGCTGTGTCACCGAGCGCAGTCCGTTATGCCCCGCGAGCCCACCCCCGAGCCGCACCTGCAGGCGGCCGTGCTCGAGGTCGCTCTCGTCATGGACGACGAGAACGGCGTCGGGTTCGAGCTTGAAGAACGTCGTCGCCGCCTTCACCGACCGGCCGGACTCGTTCATGTAGGTCTCCGGCTCCAGCAGCGCAACCCGGTGCTCGTCGATCCGAACCTCCGCGAGCCGGCCGTTGAATTTGCCGCGCCAGGAGCCCCCATGCCGGCGCGCCAGCTCCTCGACGACCATGTAGCCGATGTTGTGCCGGTTGCCCGCGTACTCGCGACCGGGGTTGCCGAGCCCGACGACGAGCAGATCGAGTGACGAGGCGCGTTCGCCCCGTCTCCAGGGCAGGCGCACGAAAAGCTATCCCTCGGTTTCGGACTCGCCGCCGCCGCTGTCCTCGGCAGAAGCGTCGCCCTCGGCGGAGGCCTCGGGCTCAGCGCCCTCGGCAGCTCCCTCTTCGCCCTCTTCGACCTCTTCCTCGCGGGCGAGCTGAACGGACGCGATGACTGTCTCGTCAGGGTCGTCGAGCAGCTTGACGCCCTCCGGAATCTCGATGTCCGCCAAGCGGAGCGTGTCCCCGATCCCGAGCGCCGAGACATCGGCCTCGAGGCCGCCCTGCGGGATCTCGAGCGGCAGCGCCTCGATGTTGATCTCGTTCGTCACCTGGTTCAGGATGCCCCCCTCACGCACGCCGATCGAGTCGCCGACGAGCGTGATCTCGATCGCGGTCTGGATGACCTGATCGAGCCGGACTTCCTGAAGATCGATGTGCGTGATGTTGCCCCGAACCTTGTCGCGCTGGAAGTCCTTGAGAATCGCCGAGTGAGCCGAGCCGCCGTCGATCGCAACCTCGAGCACCGCGTGCGACCCGGACGCACCCGTGAGCGCGGTTCGCAGCTCGCGCTCCCCGATCGCGATGGCAACGGGCTCGGTCCGTCCGTAGAGGACGCCCGGAATCAACCCCTGCCGGCGCAGGCGGCGAGACTCCGCAGACCCGAGCAGGGCCCGCTGGGAAACAACGAGCTTGACGCGCTCTCCAGCCACAGCGGGCGATTGTAGCGGGGCGGGGAGGGGTTCCCGCAGCACCTGCCGCCTCCGGGCACCCGGGCAGCCCCTCCCCGCCACGAAAACCGGCACAGAGACGTGACCAATTCCGCGGTATCCTCGACGGCATCAGGGGCGGGAGGTGGGTCCCCGGAAAAGGACAGGTCGGGAGGCGCGTCGGCCGGTTCGGCTCGCTTTTCCGCGGATTGCGCGACGAGCTGCGAGCCGCCGCGGGTGCGGGCCCCGCACGTGGACGCGAGTCGTCGGGTGTCGGAGCGGTGGGTCATGGAGAAGAGCGGAGGATCTCGCCGTGCTCAAACGAGCTTGCGTTCGACGCCGACGTCGGTTCGCATAGCCTCGAGCCAGCCGGCCCGGACGCCGGCAAGCAGCTCGCGGCCGAGCTCGAAGGCGTCGTCGTGGCGGCTGACGATCGCGGTGCCGGTCTCCCGGCCCTCGGCCAGGATCGCCGCTTCGTCGATTCCCGTCAGCAGGCCCGAACGCATCACCCACCGGCCACCGACAAGGACGGAGTCGACGGCAAGAGTGGTCGAGCCGAGCACGACCTGGCGAAGTGGATCGTTCAACGGCGTGAACGGGAGCGTCTCGAGGTCGAGTAGAACGAGGTCGGCGCGGCGGCCCGCCTCGATCCGGCCGAGGCCGTCTCGATCGCCTGCGGCAGCGGCGCCGTTCGCGGTCGCCATGGCCCAGGCGGCGTCTGCGCCGAGCCAGCGCTCGTAGTCGATTTCCCAGAGCTTGTGCAACAGCGCCGCGGTCTTGATCGTTCCGTACATGTCGTTTCCATCGTTCGAGCACATGCCGTCGGTACCGAGCGCGACGTTCACGCCGGCGGCAAGCAGATCTGGAACCGGGCAGATTCCCGAACCGAGCTTCATGTTCGACACCGGGTTGTGAACGATCGTGACGCCGTGCGCGGCAACGAGCTCGATGTCGCCCGGCGTGAGCCAGATCCCGTGCTCGAACGAGACACGCGGCGACAGGAATCCAAGCCCGGCGAGATGCTCGGGAAGTGTCTCGCCGTACATCTTCTGGGCCGAGACCACCTGCATCCTGGTCTCGAGGACGTGAATGTGCAGTGCGAGGTCGAGCTCCTCGGCGAGTGCAGCCGTTCCCACAAGCATCTCGTCGGTGCAGCGCTGCGGTCCCGACGGCGCCGGGCAGATCGAGATCCCCTCAGCGGGCCGGTGGAACCGCTCGACCGCGCGGCGCGTGAACGCCTCCCATTCGAGCCAGGCGGGCGGGCGGTCACGCTCGAGGCGCTCGATCAGGTCACGGCCGACGAGCCCCTCGTCGAGCACGACCGTCTCGTGGTAGGCCCGGTCGGCCATCGCGAGGCCGATCACGGCACGAAGGCCGAGATCGCGGTAGGCCGAGACAACAGCCTCGAGCGACTCCTCTGTGAAGCCCTGGAGCTCGTAGAGGAAGTCGACACACGAGGTAGCGCCGGAGCGGAGCATCTCGATCCCGCCCAGGAGCGTCCTCACGTAAACCTCGCGAGGCGACTGCGGCGGGGCCGCGAGAACCGGGTAGGAGAAGAGCATCCAGGGCTCGAGGGGAAGGTTGTCCCAGAGCCCGCGGAACCAGTTCTCGTTGGAGTGGACGTGCGCGTTCACCGCACCCGGCGCGATCGCGAAGCGGGCGCAGTCGACAGTCGACTCGCCGCCGAGCGCCTCCCCGACTTCCGCGATCCGGCCGGCCGAGATCGCGATGTCCGTCCGCCGGAACACTCCGGATCCGGTGTCGACGAGCCCTCCACGAAGGACGAGCTCGTGGGCGTGGTCGCTCACGAGCGGATCCTGGCAGATAGCGGCTGCGGTGCGGGCGGCTCGTGCCGCCCGCACCTCTCTCGGTCGAACCTGAGATCGCCCGAAGGCGCCGGATTACTTGTGCGTGACCAAGTAGATGAACGCGGCGATCTCGTTGATCTGAACGGCCTTCGGCGTTGTGCCGTAGGGCACCATCGTCGTGGTGTACTTGGCGATGGCCGCCTTGGTCATCACGCTCGAGCCGCCCTTCGTAATCGCCCTGATCAGGGTCGCCTCCGGGAGGGACACCTTGTCGAGGACACCGACAATGCGAACTCCGGGCGCGATCGGATTGCCGACCCCCACTCCGGCTCCGCCGGCCTGTGCAGAAACCGGCACAGACACGGCACGGGTTCTGCGGTAGCCTCGACGGCATCAGGGGCGGAAGGTGGGTCACCCGAACGACAAGTCCCTGCAAATGCAATACGGCGCGCACC
Organism: uncultured Actinomycetota bacterium; assembly: GCA_963735535.1. GTDB lineage: Bacteria > Actinomycetota > Thermoleophilia > Gaiellales > Gaiellaceae > PALSA-600. The sequence continues at coordinate 119,855 of CAVTLL010000014.1, forward strand.
GGGTGTATGGTGTGCCTTACATGACCGCGTCAGCGACCGAGCATTTCGAGTTGACCCTCCGCGGGTTCTCGCCGAAGGAGCTGAGCGCACGCATGGAGCGCGAGTGCCGTAAGCATTTCGGCGAATGCGCCTGGCAGATCGACAAGGCGACGTGCATCCCGTGCATGGGCACTCTCGGCGGCCGGATTCGGCTGTACGAGACCCACGTCGTCGCGCACAGCGAGAGCGAATAGACCTCAGGCGCCGGCGAGCGCCTCGGAGCCGACGGACTGTGCACGGAAGTTGCGCACGTCGGCAACCGAGAGGAGCGCAACTGACGAGATGACGATCCACGCCGCGCCGATCCAGAGGGTGGTCGACACGCCGATCGCCATCGCGACCGGGCCGGCGATCGCCTACCCCGCCGGCAAGAACATCATTGCGCCCATCCAGTTGTAGGCGCTCACGCGTGAGAGGCGCTCGCGCGGGATCCGCTCCTGGAGCGACGTCTCCCAGACGACCGTCCCGAACGAGAACGCGGCTCCGGCGAGTGCTGCTGCCACTGCGATCGCCCCCACAGGTGCTCGCAGGGCGAGCAGCATTGACTGGATAGCCGTCACTGCGAAGAACGCCCCGATCACCACCAGCGACCGCGCGGGGCGAACGCGCAGCGCCACGAGACCGCCGGTGAGCGCCCCGACTCCCTCTCCGGTGACGATGGCCGCCCACGATCCCGCTCCGCCGAAGTCGTTCTTCGAGACGTACGGGCCGAGGATGAAGAACGGCGCGTAGGTGATCATGAAATAGAGCGAGATCCAGGCGGTGACGAGCCAGACCCAGGTGTTCTCGGTAAAGGCGTCCCAGCCTTCGCGCAGTTGCCGGAGGAACCCCGGCGAGCTTCTCCGCTCGGGGCTCCTCGCCAGACGCATCCGAGTCAGAAGCAGGGCGCTCGTCGCGTAGGTCACCGCGTCGAATACGAGCGCCCACCCCGCGCCGACCGTCGCAACGATCGTCCCGCCGATCGCCGCTCCGAGGGGGAAGGTCGAGGTACCGCGAGACCCTCATGTAGCCGTTCGCCTGCTGGAGCATCCTCGCGGGACGGTCTCGGGAACAAGCCCGCTCGATGCCGGGGAGTAGAACGCGGTCGCCGCCCCGCCGACCGCCTGCAGCCCGACGAGAGCCCAGACGTCGATCGACCGGGTGAGCAGGAGCACGCCCATCACGGTGCGGATGAGGAAGTTGGCGGAGTCGGACGCGACCATGACTCGCCGTCGAGGAACACGGTCGGCGACGACGCCACCGATGAGGAGCGTCGAGATCTGGGCGAGCGTCCACGCTGCGAAGGCGATGCCGACATCGGTGGCCGAGTTGGTCAGGTCGAGCACGGCGAACGCGACTGCGATCGGCGCGAGATTCGTCCCGAGGAACGAGATCGCCCTGGCCGACACAAGCCGCCGAAAGTTCCGTTCGCCCAGCGCCCCCGCCAGCCAGCGAACGGGCACGAGCCGCGGTCAGAAGAGCTGGTTCTCGCCGCCGAAGATCGCCGACACCGAATCGTCGGCAAAGACGTTCATGATCGTCTCGGCAAGCAGATTGGAGACCGGAAGAACGGTCAGCTTCTCGGGACGCGAGAGCGGATCGATCGGGACGGTGTCCGTGACGACGATCCCCTGGATCCCGTCGTCGTCGGCGAACCGCTCGAGAATGTCATTGCAGAAGACGCCGTGCGTCGCGAATAGCCATACCTCGTCCACGCCGTGCTCCTCGAGTGCGCGGACGTTCGCGAGCATCGTGCCGCCGGTCATGATCACGTCGTCGCCGATGATCGCCCGCTTCCCGCGCACGCGGCCGGCGATCTCGGTTACCGACGCGACGTCGTGAGCCGGGCGTGACTTGTGCATGATCGCGAACTGGGACTCGACCATCTCGGCGAAGCGCTCGGCCTGCTTCGCTCGACCCGTGTCGGGCGAGACAGAGACGACACCTTCACCGGAGAGCCCCAGGTCACGGAAGTGACGAGCAAACAGCGGGAGAGCCGTCATGTGGTCGACCGGGATCGTGAAAAAACCTTGGATCTGGCCCGCGTGCAAGTCCATCGTCAGGATGCGGTCGGCGCCCGCGACCTGCAGCAGGTCTGCGACGAGCCTCGCCGTGATCGGCTCGCGCGGCTTCGCCTTGCGATCCTGGCGCGCGTACGGGAACAGTGGGATCACGGCGGTGATGCGCTTCGCCGACCCGAGGCGTGCCGCCTGGATCATCTGCAGGAGCTCCATCAGGTTCTGGTCGATCGGACTGCATCCGGTCTGAACGAGGAACACATCCGAACCGCGGATCGACTCGTCGAAGCGGACGTACGTCTCGCCGTTGGCGAACTCGCTCGTCGTCACCGCGCCCAACTCGACCCCGAGTTGCTCGGCGATCGCCGATGCGAGCTCCGGGTGCGAGCGGCCTGCGAACACCATCAACCTCTTCGAGGGCCCCCGTTCGATCCAGTGGCCGGGCTGAGGGCCGGTCACCGTCGCCGCCGTGTCGTCGAGGCCGGGCAGCGCGAGCTCAGTCGTCCCGATGCCGAGAGGCATAGCCCTCCTTGTTCTCCTGCCGAGCGCGCGCAACCGCTAACCCGTCGGCGGGAACATCCTTCGTAATCGTTGATCCAGCGGCTGTCCATGCTCCGTCTCCCACCTCGACCGGCGCGACGAAGCCATTGTGGATCCCGACCCTGACGTTATCGCCGATCCGGGTGCGGGCTTTCGGCACGCCGGGCTTGTGCGCCCAAGTTCGCAGTGATCGCGCCGGCCCCGACGTTCGTGCCCTCGCCGACCTCGGCATCGCCGACGTAGGAGAGGTGCGGGACCTTTGAGTGTGGCCCGATGCGTGAGTTCTTGATCTCCACGAAGGTACCTGCCTTCGAATCCGCCTCGAGGACCGTTCCGGGGCGAAGGTAACAGAATGGTCCCACGATCGCGCCGGTTCCGATCTCGGCATCGACGGCAACCGTGTGTGACTTGATCGTCGCCCCGGTTGCGATCCGCGTGCGACCGCGCAGCGAGACGAACGGATCGAGAGTGACGTCCGCTTCGATCTCGACGTCCGCCTCGATCCAGGTAGTTGCGGGATCTTCGATCGTTACGCCGCCGAGCATGTGAGCCAGATTGATGCGGTCGCGCAGGACACGAGCAGCATCGGCAAGTTCGGCCCGCGTGTTGACACCTGCCTCGAACGGCTCGGCTGCGATGCTCACGGCGACCTGGTCACCGTCGTCGACGAGCAGGCCGATCGCGTCGGTCAGGTAGATCTCGCCCTGGGCGTTGTGGGGCTCGATCCGATCGAGCGTCGGCCACAGCTTCTCGGAGCGGAACACGTAGATCGAGGAGTTCGTCTCCTTGATCTCGAGCTCAACCTCGCTCGCGTCGCGGGCCTCGACGATGCGCGCGAGGCGTCCGGCACCGTCCCGAACGAGCCTGCCGTAGTGCCGTGCGTCGTCGTACTCGATGCCGAGCACCGTGGCCGCCGCGCCGGCGTCGAGGTGCGCGTCGAGCAGCTCGCGCAGCGTATCGGCGGTCAGCAGGACTGCGTCCCCGGAGAGAACGAGAACGTGCTCGGCACGCCCCTCGAGCACGGCGCGAGCTGCTCTCACTGCGTCGCCCGTCCCGCGTGGAACCTCCTGCACCGCCACTTCGTAGCCCTCGAAGTCGCCGCTCGTCTGCGGAGCAGCGACGACGACGATCGGGTCGGCGCCCACGTCAGTGGCCGCCCGGAGCACCCAGTCGACCATCCGGCGGCCGAGCACCGGGTGCAGGTGTTTCGGTACGGCAGACCGCATCCGGGTTCCGAGGCCGGCGGCCATGACGACGGCTGCGATCGGGATGTCGCTCACGTGGGCGGGATCGATGGCTGGGGCGCCAGGATTCGAACCTGGGATCGCGGGACCAAAACCCGCTGCCTTACCGCTTGGCTACGCCCCACTGGGGCCCGAGTATAAGGGCGAGCCCACCTGGTGCCGGCGGCTACAGCTTGTCGCGCTCGGCGAACAGGAGCACGAGGCCGGCAATCACGGCGATTATGATCGCGGCGATCGCGAGCCCCTTGACGATGTGGAGAGCGGCCGGGATCAGCACTGCGATCGCCTGCGACATCGCGAAGATCCAGCTCAGATGCCTGGCGGTCGACGAGGTGTACTTGCGCCCCATCGTTATCCACCACGCTAGCGCCACGATCGCGAGCACATAGACGGCCAGGTGGGGGATCGCGCCGAGCAGCGTGAGCGTCCCCTCGATCGCGCCGATCCAGAGTGTCAGCCGGAGCTTGTGCTGGCGCAGATACCTACCGGGCTTTGAGTCCGGGTTATCGAGTACGCCAGCCGCCCTGGTAGCCATCGCAGGAAAAACGCTACCACGCAGGGGTCGTAAGCCAGCTTTCGCCAAGAGGCTCGATCTCGACGGCGGCGCGCTCGGCGACGGCCCCGTCGGTAAACAGGCCGTAGACGACGGGCCCCGCGCCACTCACATCGGCGCGGAACGCTCCGAGGGAGCGCAGGCGGGCCGCGAGGGGCGAGCGCGCCAGGTCGTTCGACGGCAGTGCCGAGAGATCGGCGCCCCGTCCCGCGCGCGCAACGTCGAGCACGAGCGCACGGCGGGCATCGAAGCCGTCCTCGTGGTCGAAGCGGATGTAGATCTCGGCGGTCGAGCGCTTGCTGTCGCCGTGCGGCATCACGAGGAGCACCGAGTAGTCCTGACGCAGGTCGAGCGGCTCGAGCGTCGTGCCGTCGCCGGTACCGAGCTGCGGGCCCGGTGCGAGGAAGAACGGAACGTCGACGCCGAGCGCGGCGGCAAGCACCGCGAGCTCGGAGGGCGGGGGCGGTGTGGCGACGAGCTCGCATGCGAGCTTGATCGCCGCTGCAGCATCGGAGCTACCACCACCGAGCCCGGCCGCCACCGGGATCCTCTTTTCGATCCGCGCCCGCCAGTTCGGCTCGACCCCGCTCGCGGCTCCGACTGCCTCGAGCGCGCGGCGGACGATCGTGTCCTCGGCGAAACCCTCGACGGATAGCTCTGCCGCCGGCTCGAGCGCGACCGTGTCGCACAGCTCGACCCGCTGAAGGATCGTGGCGACCTCGTGCAGCCCATCTGGCCTCGTGCCGCCGACGACGAGGGCCAGGTTGATCTTTGCAGGAGCCTCGACGCTGATCATGCGAGCTCCGTGGCGAGGGCGACGAACTCCGGCGGCTCGAGCTCCTCGGCCCTGGAGGCGGGTCCGCAACCGATCGCCTCGAGCGCGGCCACGGCCCGATCGCGACCAGCGATGCCCGAGAGGGCGAGCGAGTTCGCGAGCGTCTTCCGCCGGTGTGCGAATGACGCCTCGACGAGTCGCTTGACGGCGGGGTCGATCCCCGGCGCGATCCGGCGAAACGCGACGAGCGCCGACTCGACGTTCGGCCGCGGCCGAAACACCTCCCGCGAGACGGGATGGAACCCGGTTCGCTCGGCGGCGAGGTGGACGAGCACCGAGACGGCGCCGTAGGCCTTGCTTCGCGGAGCGGCGAAGAAGCGCTCGGCGACCTCCCGCTGGAGCATCACGCACCACACCCCTATGCCCGGGAGACGGTCGAGGCTCTCGACGACGATTGGCGTCGCGACGTTGTAGGGGAGGTTCGCCACGAGCTTGCCAGCCGGTGGATCGAGGACGGAGAGGTCGAGAGCGAGTGCATCTCCCCAGTGGATCGTGGTTCGCGGGAGATCGCGGAGGTACGGCTCGAGGGCGCGGTCGATCTCGACTGCGTGAACGTGGGCGACGCGGTCGGCGAGGAAACCCGTGAGGACACCAAGGCCCGGCCCGATCTCGAGCACGACGTCCGCCGGTTTCAGCCCGGCGAGTCGCTCGATCACGCCGAGGATGTTCTCGTCGACCAGGAAGTGCTGGCCGAGCTGCTTCTTCGGCGCGACCTTCACAGGCCGAAGGCGGCCGTTGCGTTGGCGTCGATCTGCCGTTCGAGCTCCCCGACATCCTGACCGCGGGCGTCCGCGAGAACCGCCAGCGTGTGCATGACGTTGGCGGGCTCGTTGGGACGCCCGCGAACCACCTGGGGCGAGAGGTACGGGCTGTCGGTCTCGGCGAGCAGCCGATCTGCGGGGGCGCGTCTTGCCGCCTCGCGCAGCTCCGGCGCCTTCGGATACGTGACGTTCCCGGCGAAGGACAGGTACCAGCCGCGCTCGAGCGCGGGCTCGAGCAGTGCCGGCGAGGAGAAGCAGTGGAGGATGACCGTCCCGGCGAAGCCCGAGAGCGCGGCGAGCGTGTCCTGATCGGCCGCGCGAGTGTGGATGACCACCGGCTTGCCGAGCTCGTCGGCGATCGCGAGCTGCGCGTCGAACAGCCGCCGTTGGGCGTCGTGCGGGGCGTAGTCTCGGAAGTAGTCGAGACCCGTCTCGCCAACCGCTACTGCTCGGTCGTCGGCGAGCAGCTCCCGCAGGTCGGCGACGCCGCCCCCGGCGTCATCGCCCCCGGCGTTGTGAGGGTGGATGCCGAGCGCTGCAAAAACGCCGTCTTCGCGGGCGGCGAGGTCGAGAGCGTCCCGAGCTCCGGCGATGTTCGTTGCGACCACGACGAAGCGGCTGACGCCGGCTGCACGCGCGCGGTCGAGCACCTCGCGAGCCTCGGACGGCTCGAGGTGCGTGTGCGTGTCGATCATCCGACGGAGAGATCGTCCTCGCCGATCGACGTCTCGAGCTTGACGAAGAGCGGTCTCGGCTGTTGCAGGATCTGACCGGGCGCGAGCTCGCTCCGCTCCCAGGCACCGGTCCAGCTCGCATAGTCACCGGTCAGAACCGCATGGGTCTGGCCATTCTCCTCGATGACGTCACGGAACTCGAGCGGCCCCGCGATCCAGCCCTCGTATCCGAGCAGCTCGTGCACCGTCTGCGAGGTGTGCGGCAGAAACGGCGTGAACATGAGCTTGAGGCAGTCGACCGCGCACAAGGCAACGTAGAGGACGGTTCCCGCGCGATCGCGATCCGTCTTGACGAGCGCCCAGGGCGCGGTATCCGACACGTACTGGTTGACCTCTGACGAGAGCCTCATCGCCTCGGCGAGCGCCGCGCGGAACCGCCCGCGCTCGATCAGCGACCCGACCTCGTCGAACCCCGCCTCGATAACCGAGAGAAGCGCCTCGTCCTGAGCGGTCAGCCGGCCCGGCTCGGGTACCGCCCCGAAGTTCCGATGGGCGTTCGTGAGCGTGCGGTTGACGAGGTTGCCCCAGTTTGCGAGCAGTTCGTCGTTGTTCCGCCGTACGAACTCGGCCCAGGTGAAATCGGTGTCCTGCGTCTCCGGGCTCGCGGCAACGAGGTAGTAACGGAGGGCGTCGGCGTCGAACCGGTCGAGGAAGTCACGCAGGTTGATCGCGTGTCCGCGGCTCGTCGAGAACTGCTTGCCGTAGTAGGTCAGGTACTCGGTGGCAACGACGTTCTCCGGCAAGACAAGCGGTCCGCGACCGTCGCCGTAGGTGCCACCCTCGCCGTAGCCGAGCAGCATTGCCGGCCAGATCACGGTGTGGAAGACGATGTTGTCCTTTCCCTGGAAGTAGTAGTGCTCCGATTCGGGGTTCTGCCACCACGCGCGCCAGGCATCCGGATCGCCGGTCGACGCGGCCCATTCGATCGACGCCGACAGGTACCCGATCACTGCGTCGAACCAGACGTAGATGCGCTTGTTCGGATCCTCGGCGAACCCCGGAACGGGAATCCGGACGCCCCAGTCGAGGTCACGCGTGATCGGCCGTGCACGAAGATCATCGATGAGCGCCAGCGAGAAATTGCGTACGTTCGGACGCCAGTCATCGTGCGAACCGATCCACTCGCGCAATCTTTCGGCGAACTGCGGCAGGTCGAGGAACAGGTGCTTCGTCTCGCGGAACTCCGGCGTCGATCCGTCGATCCGTGAGCGCGGATTGATCAGATCGGTCGGATCGAGCTGGTTCCCGCAGTTGTCGCACTGGTCTCCTCTTGCCTCGGCGTACCCGCAGATCGGGCACGTGCCCTCGATGTACCGGTCGGGAAGCGTGTGACCCGTCGAGGGGGAGAACGAGACGAGCATCTCGCGCTCGACGATCGCGCCGTGCTCGTACAGCGTCCGGAACAGATCCTGGACGACGAGTTCGTGGTTGTGTGTCGTCGTGCGCGAGAACAGGTCGTAGGAGAGGCCGAGCCGCTGGAAGTCCTCGCGAAAGGACTGGTTGTAGTAGTCGGCGATCTCACCGACCGACTTCCCTTCCTTGTCGGCGGCCACCATCACCGGCGTGCCGTGCTCGTCCGTTCCGCTCACCATGAGAACGTCGTTCCCGCGCAGCCGGTGATAGCGGGCGAATACGTCCGACGGGACGCCGAAGCCCGCCACGTGGCCAAGGTGGCGATGCCCCGCCGCATATGGCCAGGCCGGCGCCACGAGGATCTTCCGAGCCCCGGATCTCATCGAGGGCAATCATACGAGCGGGTTGCGGAGTCACCTCTCGGCGACGCAACGCGAGCAGCAACACGAGCGCTAGCACCGGCCCTCCCACGGCAAGCCAACGGAGGAACGCCGTGGATCCGTGCAGGCGAGGTGTCGTCGAGACGGCAGGATGCCGGACGGCGCCGGCGGGCGCCGCGACGCGCGGCCTGGGCGAGCGCGCGTACCGGGTGATCGGCTGCGGCAGGCTCGGCTGAGAGATGCCAGCAACCGCCCCATCCACCACGATCGGCGGGCGCTCCTCGACGGGCGAGCGCGGCCTTCGGACAGCGGGCTCTGCAGGCGTTGCGGCCGGTTGGGTCACGACGACGGTCGTCGTCGCCGCTGCGGCGACCGGCGCAACGTGAGGCGGACTTACCGATCTGCTCGGCGTAACCGTCTGCGGTACCTCGACAGCGGGGTATGCCGCGTGAATCGAGGACGGCACGACGATGCGTATCGGCTCCGTCCGGGGCTTGGCATCCGATACGGGCTGCGACCCGCCGGCCGGCGCGGCCACCGCCACAGGCGCGGCGATAGGGACGGCTGCTGGCCCGATGTCAGCCGAACCAGCGCTCACTACGGCAGCCGGAGCTGAATCCAGCTCAGGAACGGTTGGCGTTGGCGCAGGGGTCGGCGCGGGAGCGGAGACTGCCGGTGCCGGAACGATTGACGCGCTCGCTGTTCCACCGGCATCCGGATCGGCGGTGACCGCAGCTCCATCGACCGGTGTGACGATGGCCGGTACCGCAATACTCGAGGGCGGCTGAGCAGTGCCCACGGGGGCCGTCGGACCGACTGGAGGTTGAGACCGCGGCGGGAGCAGCGTTTGCGGATCGACGTAGCCCTGGTCCTGGTCGGCGTGGCGGATCCCGAGCTGCACATACGCTCCACTTGCCTCGGCGTCGCCGCTCGGGCCGATTGTCGCAACTGCGTCCCCCTCGGCGACGGTCGCGCCCTTCGCGACCGCGATCGACCCGAGCTGTGTGAGCGTGACGGACCAGCCGTCGGAGGTGAGGATCGTCAGCGACTTGCCATTGCCCGGAACCGTGCCTGCGAAGGTGACGCCACCGCCGGCCGGTGCGAGGATCGATGATCCGGGATCACCTCCGATATCGATGCCTCGATGCTCTCCGCCCGAATACGGATGCGCGGGATCGAAGGAGAACGCGACCAGGACCGGCCCGCCGGCCGGCCAGGTCCACGCAGCGGCGGGAGCGACCGCCACGAACACCGCGGCCAGCAGTGCAAGGCTGAGCAGGAGCAGGAATCGACGCATCGGGAAACCACCTCTCGGTTGTCGTCCACGCGATCGCTCCGGGGGTGCGTTCCGGGCATCGTCGCAGCGACGGCTGTTGTCAGTTGTGCAAACGTGTGTTCGCCCACGATAGACAGGTGGTCGGACGTTGTCAATAGTGGTTACAGTTCTGTCACAGAGACGAGCGGTAGAGCACGTTACGCGAAGTACCGGTAAGTCGGGCGACGACTTCGGCGGCGACCTTCCGAGGCGTCCCGGCAGCGATGAGATCCGCCATGGCTGCGTTGCCTCGACGAGCGATTCCGCGTCCACGGGGCTGAAACAGCGCCGAGACACCAGGGTGATCTCGCCTTCGGGGGCTCGGCGAACAACTCGGCGAGCCGGCTGCCTTTCCTCGCTCGATCTGCTCGAACTTCTTCGTCAGCTCGCGGCACACCGCGAACTCTCGAGACGGTTCACCGGCCGCGAGCGACCGGAGGGTCGCAGGCAGCCTCCTCGGGGACTCGAACGCCACGACCGGCCACGACCAGCTTCCGAGCTCCGCCCAGAACGACGCGAGCTTCGCCGGCCCGCCGGGGCAGGAAACCGACAAAGGCATAGCGGATCGGGAGAGAGGCCGCTCGCCACGAGCGCCGTCTCGACCGCAGACGGGCCGGGCAACACGGTCACCGAAACACCGGCGGAAAGCGCAGCCCGCACGAGCGGCGATCCGGGGTCGGAAATGCCGGGCAGCCCAGCGTCCGAGACGAGCGCAATCCGTTCGCCTGCCAGGAGCCGCGGAATCAACTCGCGGATTCGCTGCGCCTCGTTGTGCTCGTGCAACGAGAGCAAACGAGCGGAGATCGCATGTCGGGCGAGCAGGAGCCCGCGTGTGACGCGTGTCCTCGCACGAGGACGAGATCCGCCTCGCGCAGCTCGTCGAGCACCCGCAGCGTCACGTCCGCCGAGATTCCCGATCGGCGTCGCACAGACCGCCAGCGGCATCGGGTCTCCCTACCCCAGCGCCTCGAACGCGACGAGCGCCGCGCCGATGACGCCCGCGACCGGCCCGAGTTCGGCCACACCGAGCTCCACGTGGTCGCCCGCCGGAGCGAGCGCCTCGCGCCGGACCACCTCGCGTGCTGGCTCGAGGAGCAACTCGGCGGCTGCGACACCGAAACCGCCGCCGATCAGGACCATGTCCGGGTCGAACAGATTCACGAGCGATGCGATAGCCGCACCGAGATGCCGGCCGATCTCGGCGAGCGCCGGATGACGCTGCTCGACGAGGTCGCGTGCAGTCGCCTTCGGGCCTAACGTCGCGCGCGCGAGCCGGTCGGCCGCGTGCCCCGAGCAGTACGACTCCACGTGCCCTTCCCGGTGCAGGCTCCCTGGCAGGGCTCGCCGTTCTCGACGATCACCATGTGCCCGACCTCCGACCAGCCGCGATAGAGCTGGCCGTCGAGGACGAACCCGCCCCCGACACCCGTCCCGAGCGTCAGCAGCACGAGGTCGTGCGCGTCCTGCCCCGCACCGTGCGTGAACTCGGCGAGGGTCGCCGCGCTGCCGTCGTTGATCACCCCGACCGTCATGCCGAGCCGCTCCTCGAGCACCTCTCGGAATGCCACATGGTGGATCGGTGTGTTGACGGCCCCGAGCGCGATTCCCGTCCTCGAAGTCGATCCGCGCCGGAACCCCGAACCCGACCGCCTCGATCCCCGGTGCGCGCAGCTCGACCACCATCTCGACGAGCGCATCGATCAGCTCCTCCTGGGACTCGACCGGCGTCGAGCGCTCCGTCAGCTCGTCGAGACGACCGGAACGGTCGAGCAGCCCGGCGAGGATCTTCGTGCCCCCGAGGTCGATTCCTATGACCCGCCTGTCGGCCACGCCGCCGGGTACCCTACTTTGCCGGATGGCGCCGGACGATAAGCCCTACCGTGTCTACAAGGGTGGACGGGTCAAGGGGAAGGTGCCGGCAGTGGCTGGAAAACCTCGCCCACAGCCGAGTCGCGCGACCGCGAAGACCGGCGGGAAGGGCTCGAACAAACGGCGGCTGCCGTCGCTTCGGCCGGGTCAACTGGAAGCACGTCGTCCTGATCGGCCTGCTCGTCCTCGTGGTCGTGTTCCTCGTCTGGTCGGTCACGGGCTTCCTCGCGTTCCAGAGCGGCGTCTCCGCCGCGAACAAGCGGTTCGACCACGAGCGGGGCGCGCGTGCGGCCCTCGAGAAGAGCAACGGCTTCCTGCTCGACCACGGCACGACCATCCTGCTGCTCGGGACCGACAGCTCGACCGCGGCGGGCCGCAGCGGCGACCGGCACGCCGATTCGATCATGCTCGTCCGCACCGACCCCTCCCACCACCGGCTGGCCTACCTCTCGATCCCGCGCGACCTGCTCGTGAGCGTCCCCGGTGTCGGGAGCACGAAGATCAACGCCGCCTACCAGGCAGGCGGGACACCGCTTGCGATCAACACCGTGAAAAGCTTCACCGGAGTCGGGATCGACCACGTCGTGATCGTCGACTTCAACGACTTCAAGGACCTGATCGACGCGGAGGGCGGGATCACCGTGAACGTCCCCGAGCCGATCCTCTCCAATCGATTCGACTGCCCGTTCAAGACGGAGGCCCGGTGTCAGGAGTGGAAGGGCTGGAGGTTCCAGCGCGGGCCGCAGCACATGAACGGCGAGCGCGCCCTGATCTACTCGCGGATCCGCGAGAACCAGCTGAACCCGGGCGAGAGCGACCTCACCCGCGGCGCCCGCCAGCAGGCGGTGGCGCAGGCAGCGACGGCGAAGCTGACCTCGGTCTCGACCCTGCTCGGCCTGCCGTTCAACGGAAGCTCGCTGATGAAGCCGTTGACGACCGATCTCTCGACGTGGCAGCTGATGGAGCTCGGCTGGTGAAGTTCCGCGCGTCCGATCACACACGCTCTACTGCCGCCTCGGCGGTGACCCGACCACCGTCGGCGGCTCCTCGGTGATCGTCCCGTCCGAGGACAACCGCGGAACGCTCTCGATGTGGGCCGGCCTTTCGGCGCCGCAGCCGCCGACGACGACCTACGGGCCCGGCTGCCGCACCGGGCACCCGCTGCAGTAGCGATCAGTCGCTCGAAGCCGGCGTCGACGATCCGCCGGAGTCGCCGCTGCCCGACCCGCTCGAATCGCCCGATCCGCCGGACCCGCTGTCCGAACTGCCGCCGGAGTCGCTCGACGACGAAGATTCCGATGAACCAGACTCCTTCGTGCTCTTGCGCCCCCCGCGCCCGTAGTCGGTCGAGTAGAAGCCCGATCCCTTGTAGTGGACGGCGACCGGATGCAAGACTCGCTCCAGAGGTGACTCACCGCAGACCTCGCACTTCTGAGGGCTCGGCTCGGTCATGCCATGAATCACCTCGAACAGGTGGCCGTTCGGGCATTTGTACTCGTAGAGCGGCATGGACGCGGAAGGCTACCTATGCGCTATTCGAGCTCGCGGGCGCCCTGGTCGGCTCCCTCGAGGCCATGATCCTCGAGAAAGCACGGTGCGTCCTCGAACGCGCCGAGCCCGTGAGCCCGGACTGCTTCGGACGATCGGCGAATGCGCCGAACTGCTGCAATGGCCCCCGCCGCCCCGACGACGCCGATCGCGAACGAGCGGCGCCGCAACCGGCCGCCGAACGACCAGCGCGCCTTGCTCTCGTCCATGAAACCATCCTACGTATGCGCCTGGTCTCGCTCGGCGACCTGATCCTCGACGTGATCGTCGGCCTCGACGGGCCGCTCATCGCAGGCGACGACCGGGCCGCGACGACGCTCGTCGGCGCCGGCGGGCAGGCCGCGAACGTGGCCGCGTGGGCGGCCTCGCTCGGCGCCGCGGCGCGCTACGTCGGAAAGCGCGGCGCGGACGCCGCGGGCGAGCTGGCCGCCCGCGAGCTCGCCTCGTACGGCGTCGAGATCGCGGGGCCGTCAGCCGGCCGAAACGGCGTCGTCGTCTCGATCGTCGCGGGTGGAGAGCGGTCGATGGCCTCCGATCGTGGCTCCGCAACCGAGCTCGAGCCAAGCGAGCTCGACCCGGCCTGGTTCCGGTGCGACCGGCTCCACGTCTCGGGCTACGCCCTGCTTCGGGAGCCCGTGGCCGGTGCCGCGCTCCGCGCCGTCGAGCTCGCCCGAGCCGAGGGCGCCGGGATCTCCCTCGACCTCTCCGCGTGGAGCCTGATCGACGGGCCCTTCCGGGAGCGCGCGCGCCGCTGCGAGCCCGATACGGTGCTCGCGACCGAGGCCGAACGCGACGCCTTCGGGCCGCTCGATGCCGCCTGGGTGGTCAAGCGGGGGCCCGACGGCGTTAGCGTTGCCGGTGTGGACCACCCGGCGCTCCCCACCGAGATTGTCGACCCGACCGGCGCCGGCGACGCTTTCGCTGCGGGTTTCCTCGTCGGCGGAGTGCCGCTCGGCCTGGAGGCGGCGGCCCGCTGCTGCGCGAAGCTCGGTGGGATGCCTTGATCCGGCTGTCCGACGAGGTACGCGAAACGCTCACGGGCGGCGACGGCGTCGTCGCGCTCGAAACGACTCTTGTCGCGCACGGGTTTCCAGCCGGCGAGGGCATGGAGGTCGGGGTCGCCTCGGAGCAAGCCGTCCGGGCCGGCGGCGCGGTCCCGGCCACGGTAGGTGTCGTCGACGGTGAGATCGTCGTCGGCCTCAGCCGGGAAGAGCTGGAACGCTTCGACGCGTCCGCACGCAAAGCCGGCCCACGCGACCTCGCGGCCGCGATCGTGCAGGGCGCCGTGGCAGCGACGACAGTCGGCGGCACACTTGTCGCATGCCGGGCTGCGGGCATCCACTTCATGGCGACAGGCGGTCTCGGCGGCGTTCACCGCGGCTGGCCGGATCCGCCCGACGTCTCCGCCGACCTCGACGCGCTGGCGCGCACCCAGGTGCTCGTCATCTCGTCGGGAGTGAAGTCGCTCCTTGATGTGCCGGCTACGGCCGAACTGCTCGAGACGCTCGGCGTCCCGGTGATCGGATGGCAGACCGACGACCTCCCGCTCTTCTACGCCGCCCACGGGGGCCCGCCCGTATCGACCCGGGTCGAGGAGACCTCCGAGGCTGCCCGCATCGCGCGCGCCCACTGGCAACTCGGCGGCGGAGGGCTCCTCCTCGGCCGGCCTCCAGACGAGAGCCTGGACGACGTCGAGCCCCTGATCGAGCAGGCCCTGGCCGAGGCTGCCGCGGCCGGTGTTCGAGGCGGAGCGGTGACGCCGTTCGTGCTCGCGCGTCTGCACGCCGAGAGCGGCGGGCGGACGCTGAGGGCGAACCGCGACCTGATCGAGGGGAACGCCCTCCTCGCAGGCCGGATCGCAGCAGCGGCCTAGAACCAGCGCCCGTTTTCCTGCACGAGCCGGCCGTCGGCGTAGAGCCCGCCGCCGTTTCGCAGGTCATTCACGATGTCCCAGTGGATCGCGCTGATGTTCGTTCCGCCCGTCGACGAGTAAGAGTTCCCGATCGCGAGGTGCACCGTCTCGTCGATCTTCTCATCGAAATTGAGGTTCTTCGAGAATCGCTGGATCCCCGGATTGCAGCCGATCCCGATCTCGCCGAGGGATCGGGCGCCGTGATCCCTGTCAAGCGTCCGGATCAGGAGGTCCTCGCCGCTGGCGCCCGACGCGTCGACATCCGGCCCCGGTCGAAATGAAGCGGATCCCGGGCAAGCTGGGAATTGCTCGACGGCCCTGGTTCAGAAAGTCTTCAAGAACTCGTCTATCTGCAGCGCGGGCAGCGTTTCGATGCGGACGGACCCGCGGGCCGCGATCGAGATCGACGCCTTTGCGATCGTCTCGATATCGGGCGCGTCGACAACGTTCACGAAGTCGAACTCGCCGAGCGTCGCCCACTGGTGGAGCACCCGCACACCGAGCTCCTCGATATCGCGGTTGACCTGCAAGAGCCGCTCAGGATTGGCCTTCAGGGTCTGGACGCCTTGCTGGGTCAACGTCGAGAGGAGGATGTAGATCGGCATCGCGGCGTCTCCTTCGGTCGGATCGCGGCGAGCCTACCCGCGCCGCCTGGTCGGCGTATAGCAGCGCCCCACCCATGTACAGCAGCGGGCTGAGAACGAGATCCGAGAGGAGAAATGCGATGCGCGTGTTCGTTCCGCTCTGGGAGTGAAGGAGCTGGATCAGGGTCAGGCGGGCGATGCCGACGACGAGAACGAGAGTCGCGAGCGAGCCGAGCGAGTGGACGTAGTCGGCGCGGCCGAGCGCGCGGCCGCGGACAAACGACTGGCGGAGGTTCGTCTTCTCGACCAGTGCGGCGGGGACGGCGAGGCCGATGAACGCGAGCCAGGCGAGGCCCGGAAGGTAAAAGAGCGCACGGAGCGGCGCGAACACGGCCCAGATCAGGCATCCCGCGAACACGGCCGTCCTGTTGATCGGGACGTTGTAGACGAGCGAGCAGGCGCGGGCGTAGGCGACGACGAAGAGGGGGGTCGCGGCGAGATAGATGGCGATCTGGACGAGCAAAGGCTCGGTCGCGCAAAGGTCGACGATCGCGAGCGGTATTCCGAGCGGCAGCACCTTCCAGAACCGGTTGCCGTAGGCGCGGATCGCCTCCGCGACCACCTGGCCGATCGTCCGCTCTCCCGGCGGAAGCGGCGGCGGGAGGTCACGCATCGAGCGCCTCGAGCAGAGTGGAGACGGCGTCCGCGAGCGCCGCGAGGGCCGCGTCGATGCGCCACTCGGAGCGGGGCGAGACGAAAGTGTTCGAGACCGCGCGCAGCTCGATTGCCGGGACGCCGGCCTCGGCCGCCGCGCGCAGGACGCCGAACCCCTCCATCGCCTCCACGTCGGCGCACACCGAGGCGCCTCCCACTCGCGCGCTCGTGCCGATCGCGAGAACGTGGGCATGCACGAGCGATGTGCGGGCCACCTCGAGGAGCCGAGGATCCGGGGCCGCTCGCTCGATCCTCGGAAAGCTGCGCGTCGGGTCGACGAGATCGCAGTAGACCGACTCGTCGCCGATCACGATCGAGCCGGGCTCGAGACTTCGCGCGCCGGCGATCCCGATGTGGAGGATCCAATCCGGCAGCACGGTCGCAATCGCCCGTGCCGTCGCGGCAGCGGCCTCGACCGGCCCGGTACCGCAGCAGAGGGCCTGGCGGGCGGGCGCGACCAGCCCCTGGACGGAGGCGAGCTCGAATTCGGTGGCTGCGATGACAAGCAACGCTCCTGACGGTAGACGAGCGAGGTTTGTCACGCCTTTGTGTCAACCCCTTCGATGTCCGCTTAGGACACTAGCGCGCCGATCCTGCTTGTTGTATTCAGTTTAGACAACAGAATCGAAAGGAGAGCAGAACATGACCTTCAATTGGATGCGACCCCTCGCGATTGCCGCCGCGGTGCTCGCGACTGCCGCGGGCGTGGCCTTCGCGACACGGACTCACGGTGTCACTCCGGCAAAGGCGTCGACTCACGCCCGCGGCGCGGTAGGGTCGGCCAACGGACACCGGCACGGCGTGGCCGGTCCGGCCGGGCCCACAGGGCCGCCGGCCCAGCAGGGCCCGCCGGGCCTGCAGGGCCACCCGGACCGAGCGGACCAGCGGGGCCGACCGGGCTCCCGGGGAGTCGCGGCCCGGCGGGAGCTGCCGGCTCCAACGGAGCGCCGGGCATCCCCGGCGCCCTTGGACCTATCGGCCCGCTCGGTATAGCCGGCGTTCCCGGGACTCCCGGCAGCGTAGGTCCGGCCGGCGTAACGGGGCCGGCGGGGACTCCAGGCGCGGCGGGCACCTCAGGGGCCGTCGGGCCTGCCGGCCCGACGGGCAACACGGGGCCAGCTGGAGCCACCGGGGCGACAGGTCCCACCGGGGCGACCGGTCCCGCCGGCGCGGCCGGGACAACCGGGCCGGCCGGAGCAAGAGGCGAGGCCGGGCCGAAAGGGGATACCGGCCCCAAGGGCGACACCGGCCCCAAAGGCGATACCGGCCCCAAAGGCGATACCGGCCCCAAAGGCGATCCAGGTAGCTCGGTCAGCTCTCTCGACGCCCTCGGCGGAATCCCGTGTGAAAGCAATGGCAAGGTCACGGTCGAGTACAGCCAGGCCGGCACGGTCACGCTGACCTGCGCCTCCGCTGTCGTGGGAGCCGTATCGGCTGTCCGAATCAACGAGATCGAGACAGGAACGTCCGGGTCGGCGGCCGATGAGTTCGTCGAGCTTGTCAACGCGGGGTCGGCCTCGGCAGATATCAGCGGCTGGAAGGTCATCTACCGCGCGGCTGCGGGTACCTCGGATACGACGCTCGCGACACTGCCTGCCGGTACGACACTTGCACCGGGTGGCTTCTACCTCCTCGGCGGCGGCGCGTATTCGGGCGCAGCGGCGGCGGATCAATCGTTCTCGTCAGGCCTCGCCACGACGGGAGGAGCCGTCGGGGTACGCGACGCCACCGGCGCGCTGATCGACAGCGGCGGCTGGGGAACTGCGACAAACGCGCTCGTCGAGGGCTCCGCCGCCGCCGCGCCGCCCGCGACCGTTTCGCCCGGATCGAGCTTGTCCCGCATTCCGGACGGCCACGACACGAATGTCAACTCCGCCGACTTCACAGTGACATCGACGGCCACACCGAGAGGCGCAAACAAGTGATCGTCCCAGCAGGACGTTGTGATTGGATCCGGGCGTGCCCTACTCCGTCATCGGCGCCGGCGACCACGAGTGGGTCGAGCGGCCGGCGGTCAACAGTGCCGAGCCGCGGTTCGTGTCGGATATCACGTCGGCCGCCGGACTGGTCGAATCACGGGCGCGTCTCTGGCGGCTGCCTCCACGTGCGCGCGGTCGCCGTCACATCGAGGGCGTCCAGGAGGAGGTGTTCGTCGTCCTCGAGGGGACCTTGACCTTGCTGCTCGGCGAGCCACCCGAGCGTTTCGACCTCGGTCCCCGAGGAGTTGCGTCGGCCAGCCCGGGCAGCCAGATTCAGGTTCGCAACGAGTCGGATGCCGAGGTCACGTTCCTCGCCTACGGCGCCCCGCCGGTCGAAGGTCAGGCCGAGATCATCGACGACGTCGAGCTCTGAGCTCCGATCAGAGCCGGCCGGCGGCCAGCGTCGCCGCCCGCGTGAAGACGAGCTCGCCGTTCTGCTCGTCGACCAGGATCGTGTCGCCGGCCACGAAGTCGCCTTCGAGCAGGCGAACGGCGAGCGGGTTCTCGAGCTGCCGCTGGATCGCACGCTTGAGCGGCCTCGCCCCGTAGGCCGGATCCCAGCCGGCGTCGGCGATGGCCGTCTTCGCGGAGTCGGTCAGGTCGAGCTCGAGACCGCGATCGGCGAGCCGTCCTCGAAGCCGCCCAAGTTGAAGATCGACGATCTCGCCGATCTGTTCGCGTGAGAGTGCCTTGAACTCGACGAGCTCGTCGATCCGGTTCAGGAATTCGGGCCGGAAGTGCTCGCTCATCGCGTCGACCGAGCGAACGTTCGAGGTCATGATCAGGACGGTGTTTCGAAAGTCGACGGTTCGCCCCTGGCCGTCCGTGAGCCGGCCGTCATCGAGCACCTGCAGCAAGACGTCGAACACCTCGGGGTGCGCTTTCTCGATCTCGTCGAGGAGCACGACCGAGTACGGCCTCCGCCGCACCGCCTCGGTCAGTTGCCCGCCCTCGTCGTAACCGATGTAGCCGGGCGGCGCCCCGACGAGTCGGGAGACCGTGTGGCGTTCCTGGTACTCGCTCATGTCGAGGCGGACCATCGCCTGCTCGTCATCGAACATGAACTCGGCGAGCGCCCGGGCGAGCTCGGTCTTGCCGACCCCGGTCGGGCCGAGGAACACGAACGAGCCGATCGGACGGTTCGGATCCTGGAGACCTGTCCGCGACCGGCGAAGCGCGTTCGCGACCGCGGACACAGCGTCTTCCTGGCCGATCACGCGCTGATGCAGGCGCGCCTCCATCTGGATCAGCTTCTGGGTCTCGCCCTCGAGCAGGCGATCGACCGGGATCCCCGTCCAACGGCCGACGACGTATGCGATGTCGTCCTCGTCCACCTCTTCCTTGACCATCGGCTGGTCGGGGCCCTTGCGCTCTGCGAGCTCGCGCTCCAGCTCAGGGATCTCGCCGTAGCGAATCTCGGCAACGCGTTGAAGGTTCCCGTCGCGCTCGGCACGCTCGGCCTCCATTCGCAGCTCGTCGAGGCGCTGCGTGGCGCCCTTGATCCGGTCGAGCGCCTCCTTCTCCTTCGACCAGCGTGCGGCAAGCGCATCGCGGGCCTCCTTGGCCTCGGCCAGCGCCCGCTCGAGTGGCTCGCGAACCTGGGGAGACTCCTTGACCATCGCCGCGAGCTCGATTTCGAGCTGCATCACGCGCCGATTCGCCTCGTCGAGCTGGATCGGCGACGAATCGATCTCCATCCGCAACCCCGACGCCGCTTCGTCGACGAGATCGATCGCCTTGTCGGGCAGGAAGCGATCGGCGATGTAGCGGTGCGAGAGCACGGCGGCGGCGACGAGCGCGGCGTCGCGGATCCGCACACCGTGATGGGCCTCGTAGCGTTCCTTGAGGCCGCGGAGGATCGCGATCGTGTCCTCGACCGACGGCTCGTCTACGTAGACCGGTGCGAAGCGGCGTTCGAGTGCGGCGTCCTTCTCGATGTGCTTGCGGTACTCGTCGAGCGTGGTCGCGCCGATGCAGCGGAGCTCGCCGCGGGCGAGCATCGGCTTCAAGAGGTTCGCCGCGTCGACGGCACCCTCGGCTGCGCCGGCGCCGACGATCGTGTGCAGCTCGTCGATGAACAGCACGACGCGCCCCTCGCTCGACTTGATCTCGGTCAGCACCGCCTTCAGGCGCTCCTCGAACTCGCCGCGGTACTTGGAGCCGGCGAGCAGCGCGCCGATGTCGAGCGACCAGACGCGCCGGTCCTTGAGCCCTTCGGGCACGTCGCGCGCCACGATGCGCTGGGCAAGGCCCTCGGCGATCGCGGTCTTCCCCACGCCGGGCTCGCCGATCAGCACCGGGTTGTTCTTCGTGCGCCGCGAGAGGATCTGGATGACGCGGCGGATCTCCTCGTCGCGCCCGATCACCGGGTCGAGCTTCCCTTCCTCGGCCGCCTCGGTCAGATCGCGACCGAACTTCTCGAGCGCTTGGTAGCTCCCCTCGGGATCCTGCGAGGTGACGCGCTGGCCGCCTCGCACCTTCTTGATCCACGCCAGGATCTCCTCGCGCGGCACGGGCTCGAGCGCGAGAAAGAGATGCTCCGTCGAGACGAAGTCGTCCTCGAGCTTCGCCTGCTCCTGCTCAGCGCCGTCGAGGATCTTCTGCAGCGAGTTGGACACGCGCGGCTGCACGTTCCCGGCGCCCGTCGCCGCCGGCCGCCGGGCAAGCTTCTGCTCCGCCTCGGCACGGAGACCCTGCCAGTCGCCGAAGAGCTCCTGGTCGAGCAGCGCCAGCAGCAGGTGCTCCGGATAGATCTCCGGATTCCCGTGCTTGCGCGCCGACTCCTGGGCGGCCGCGATTGCTTCCTGTCCCTTAACTGTCAGCCGATTGAAATCCATCGCTCTCTCACTTCCCTCGATCGTTCGTTGCACTTCCGTGACGGTGCCTGTCCCCGGCAGAACCCTGCTCCACGACTGGGTCTCCCGTCAGATTCGTCACCGTTACGTGACGGTGACTGTCCCCGGGCATGGCTGGAAACGACATGGCCTTAGCTCCTTGTCGCCGGGGGCTGGGGTGGCCGGTACGGGACGAGGTCCCGCCGGTACTGGCGATGCACCTGGTCGACCGCAGCGCGCATCTCGCGCTCCATCCGGTCGAGCCGGCGGCGGAGGCGGAGCAGCTCGTCCTCGAGGTGGAGCACGCGCTCGACGCCGGCCAGGTTCAGGCCGATCTCCGTCGTGAGCCGCTGGATCAACTGCAGGCGCTCCACGTCCTGGTCCGAATAGAGCCGGGTGTTGCCGGAGGTCCGCTTCGGCCGCACGAGGCCTTTCTGCTCGTAGATCCGCAGCGTCTGCGGATGCATGCCGACGAGCTCGGCCGCGACCGAGATCATGTACCGGGGCCGCCCGGGATCGGCACCTTCGTGCTGCGCGTTCACAGCTGCCGCGCCTTACGAACGAGGATGAGCGTGACCACCGCCACCGCGAGGAGCCCGAACACCGCTGCCTCGATGCGGCCGTTGCCGACCGCTCGAGCGACGACGATCAGCCCGAACAGAACGGGAATCAACCGTCGCCAGACGGCAGGTCGCATGGCTGACCCTGGACCGGCGGCACCCCGGGGGCGCCGCGTGCCGGCCGGCGTCTCCACCGTCGTGGTCGCGCTCGGCGCGACCGGTGCCGGCGCCGAAACGAGCGCACCGTCGTCGCTCGCCGTCCGCGGCTCCGGCGCGACGTGCGGCCCCTGCGCGAGCAAGCGGTCGAGCTCGTCGCTCATCCGAACAACCTGTCGCGTGGGTTCGAACTGGGCGGCCTTCTCGTAGTTCTCGAGCGCCTCGCGCTCGGCCTTCGAGAGCTTCGACGGAATACTGACCCGGAGGCGCGCGAGCAGGTCGCCGCGCCCGGATCCGTTCAGCCGCGGAGAGCCTCGGCCCTTGACGCGCAGCATCTTTCCATCCTGGGACCCGGCGGGAACCTTGAGCGACACGCGGCCCTCGGGCGTCGGGATCTCGACCGTGGCGCCCATGCGCCGCCTCGCCGAAGGTCACGGGAACGTCGAGCACCAGATCGTCGCCGCGCCGCTCGTAGAGCTTCGACGGCTCGACCCGCGTCACGACGAACAGGTCGCCCGCAGGCGCTCCGCCCCAGCCGGCCTCGCCCTTGCCCTTGAGACTTGATCTTCGTGCCGTCCTTGACACCGGCAGGAATCCGAACCGTGTAGCGCTTCGTGCGCCGCTCGCGCCCCGAACCGTGGCAGGTCGCGCACGGGGTATCGACGATCGTCCCGTTGCCGCGACAGGTCGGGCACGGCTGCTGGAGCGCGAACAGCCCCTGCGAAGTCGCGACGACGCCCGAGCCCTCGCACTGCGGGCAGCGCTTCGGCGCGGTCCCGGGCGCGGCGCCGGTACCGTGGCAGGTGTGGCAGGCGAGCTCGAGCGTGACGGGAACCGTCGTCTGGAGACCCTTCAGCGAGTCCTCGAACGAGATCCGCACCTCGACCTCGACGTCCGAGCCGCGCTGTCCGCGTTGCTGCGCCTGTGCGCGACCGCGCCCACGACCGCCGCCACCCCCGAACAGCCCGCCGAAGATGTCGCCGAGATCGAAGTCGCCGAAGTCGACGTTCGTCGGCCCCGGCCCTTGCCGCCCGTTCGCCGAGCCGAAGGTGTCGTACTGCTTGCCGCTTCTCCGGATCGGACAGGACGTCGTAGGCGCCCTGCACCTCCTTGAAGCGCCGCTCCGACGTCGGCGTCGCCCGGGTTCTTGTCCGGGTGGTACTGGCGGGCGAGCTTGCGGTACGCCTTCTTCAGCTCGTCGGCGGACGCGTTCTTGGCGACGCCCAGAGTCTCGTAGTGGGACTCGGCCACGCGGTGCCGTACCTAGCCCTCTGCCGCCTCGGGCGGCCCGGAGCTGACGACCACCCGCGCCGGGCGCAGGACGTGGTCGCCGAGCCTGTAGCCCTTCTGCAGCACCTGGATGACCGTCCCCTCGGGCTCGTCGGACGGCTGCGAGAGCAGCGCCTCCTGCGTGTGCGGGTCGAAGAGCCCGTCGGTCTCGACCTCGACGAGCCCCTCGCGCGCGAGCATGTCGGCGAGCGACCGGTGAACGAGCCGAACTCCGTCCTCGAGCTTGAGCTCGCCGTGCTCGACGGCCGCCTCGACCGCCCGCTCGAGATCGTCGAGCATCGGCAGCAGCTGCTCGACGAGCCGCTCCGAAGCGCGAGCGGCGAACGTCTCCTGCTCGCGCGCGACCCGCTTGCGGTAGTTGTCGAACTCGGCCTTGAGCCGCTGGAGCGCGTCGAGGTACTCGTCGCGCTGCCGCGTCACCTCGGCGAGCTCGTACCGCGAGCTCGATCGACCGCGGTCGCACGACCGGAGCCGAGGCGGCGTCCTCCGCCGCCTCGGCCCGTTCGTCACGAATCCGCCACGGAGAGCTCCTCGCTCAAGACGTCTTGGCCTCCTCGCCGTCGTCGACGACCTCGTAGTCGGCGTCCTCGATCACCTCGTCGTCGGACGCGGCTGGCGCCGCCGTCGGAGGGTGTCGTGGCCGACGCCTGCGCGTAGATCGCGGATGCGGCATCGCGTCCAGGCCTCCTGGAGCGCGTCGCGTCTTGGCGCGGATCTCGGCGACGTCGCCCGACTCGAGCACGCCGCGGAGCTCCATGATCCGGCCCTCGACCGTCGAGGCGACCGACTCGTCGAGCTTGTCGCGATGCTCCTTGAGCGACTTCTCGGTCTGGTAGGCGAGCCCCTCGGCCTCGTTGCGGGCGTCGGCGAGCTCGCGCAGCTTGTGCGCCTCGTCGGCGTGCGCCTCGGCGTTCTTGATCATCTCGCTGCGACCTCGTCCTCCTTGAGGCCCGAGCCGCCCTCGATCTGGATCTGCTGCTCGTTGCCGGTGCCGAGATCCTTGGCCGAGACGTTGATGATCCCGTTCGCGTCGATGTCGAACGCGACCTCGACCTGCGGCATGCCCCGCGGCGCCGGCGGGATGCCGACGAGCTGGAACTTGCCGAGCGTCTTGTTGTAGGCCGCCATCTCGGACTCGCCCTGGAGGACGTGCACCTCGACCGACGGCTGGTTGTCCTCGGCCGTCGTGAACGTCTCCGCCTTGCGGGTCGGGATGGTCGTGTTGCGCTCGATCAGCTTGGTCATCACGCCGCCCTTGGTCTCGATCCCGAGCGAGAGCGGCGTCACGTCGAGGAGCAGGATGTCCTTGACCTCTCCCTTCAGGACGCCGCCCTGGATCGCCGCGCCGATCGCGACGACCTCGTCCGGGTTGACGCCCTTGTGCGGGCTCCTTGCCGATCAGCGTCCTTGACCTTCGCCTGCACGGCCGGCATGCGGGTCATGCCGCCGACGAGCACGACGTGGTCGATCTTCGACGCGTCGAGCCCGGCGTCGGACGAGCGCCTGCTTGGTCGGACCGACGGTGCGCTCGAGCAGGTCGTGCGCGAGCTCCTCGAGCTTCGCGCGCGTCAGCTGTAGGTCGAGGTGCTTGGGCCCGTCGGCGGTCGCCGTGATGAACGGCAGGTTGATCTGCGTCGACATCGTCGAGCTGAGCTCGATCTTCGCCTTCTCCGCCGCCTCGTACAGGCGCTGAAGCGCCATCGGGTCGGCGGCGAGGTCGATGCCCTGGTCGCGCTTGAACTCGGCGACCATCCAGTCGACGATCGCCTTGTCGAAGTTGTCGCCACCGAGGTGGTTGTCGCCGTTCGTGGACTTGACCTCGAAGACGCCCGTCGCCGAGCTCGAGCACCGACACGTCGAACGTGCCGCCGCCGAGGTCGAAGACGAGGATCGTCTGCTCGACGCCTTCCTTGTCGAGCCCGTAGGCGAGCGCGGCCGCGGTCGGCTCGTTGATGATGCGCACGACGTTGAGGCCGGCGATCGTGCCGGCGTCCTTGGTCGCCTCACGCTGGGCGTTGTTGAAGTACGCGGGAACGGTGATCACCGCGTCCGTGACCGGCTCCCCGAGATACGACTCGGCGTCGGTCTTGAGCTTCTGGAGGATCATCGCGCTGATCGCGGGCGGCGCGTACTCCTCGCCGCCCGGCCTCGACGCGCACGTCGTTGTTCGGGCCCTTGACGACCTCGTAGGGGACGATCGTCATCTCCTCCGAGACCTCGTCGAACTTGCGGCCCATGAAGCGCTTGATCGAGAAGATCGTGTTCTGGGGGTTCGTGACCTGCTGCCGGCGAGCCGGCGAGCCGACGAGCCGCTGACCGTCCTTCGCGAACCCGACGACGGACGGCGTCGTCCGGCCGCCCTCGGCGTTCGAGATCACGGTCGGCTCGCCGCCTTCGAGCACCGCCATGCAGGAGTTGGTTGTGCCGAGGTCGATACCGATCGTCTTCGCCATGTGGCTGTTCTCCTTTGCCTCTAAAAGTCGTTTGTGTCTACTGCTTCTGCGCCGCGATCCGTCTCATGAACCGAGAAAACGTCGCGAACTGAGAAAATCTAAGTGTTGTTATAGCAGATCACTACTGGGTGGCAGCGAGGCCGATCAGGATGCCGCCGGCGACGATCGCGACGGCCCCGAACACGACCCTCCGCCCCACCGCCTCGGTGTTCGGGAACACGAGCGCGGCGATCCCGACGCCCCACAGCGACTCGGTCGCGACCAGCGGCGAGACGATCGAGACCCGTCCGCGAAAGTAGGCCTCGAACAGGCAGATATATGACAGCCCGAACAGGATCCCGGCGGGCGCGAGCAGGCGGAGGTCGCGACGGGAGGGGAGGCTACGCGTCCAGGCGATCGACACGGCGACCCCGGCGAGCATCGCCGCAGCCCCAACGGTCTCGGGGCTTCCATGGGTGTGGAGAGCCCGAACGATGTTGTCGCGGACGGCAAAAAGTACCGCCGCCCCGAGTGCGAATAGAAGACCGCGGGCCCGCAGATGGTCGGGCCGGTCGGGCTCGCCGACGAGCACGACACCACCCACGACGATCGCGAGCGCGCCGATCACAACGGGCGTGCGCACGGGCTCGTCGAGGAAGAGGAATGCGATCGCGAGCGCGAACAGCGGCGCCGACCCGACGGTCACGGACGTCCGCGAGGCGCCGACCTCGCGAATCGACTGGGTGAACAGGATCTGCGAGAGCCCCGGTGCGAGCAGGCCCGCCAGGAAGAACTTCCACGCACTCGCGTAGTCGTGCCGCACGAGCGAGCCGGTGAAGGTCACCGCGAAGGCCGTCACGAGGGTCGCGAGGGTCGCTTGCGCCGCGCTCGCTCCACGCCCAAGCCCAGCTCTGATCGCCACGGTCATCGCACCGAAGAGCGCCGCCGAGGCGAGCGCAAGCAGAACAGGAGTCACGCGGCCCGAACCAGGCACGTCCCGCAGGCGGCGGCGACTGCGATCAAGGCGATGAGGGCCCGCACGTGACGAGTATCCAGGGAGTAGTCAACCCATGAGCGAGGGGTGTCATCAGCCCACCCCACACGCTAATCTGTTCGCAGATGTCGCAGGTCCTCGACGCCTTCGGACGGCCGCTTCGGGACCTCCGTATCTCGGTGACAGACCGATGCAACTTCCGCTGCACGTACTGCATGCCGAAGGAGGTTTTCGGACACGGCTATCGCTTCCTCGACCGCAAGGAGCTCCTCAACTTCGACGAGATCACCCGGGTCGCCCGGGGCGCGGTCGGCGTCGGCGTCCAGAAGCTGCGCCTGACCGGCGGCGAGCCACTGCTCCGACGGGATGTCGAACATTTGATCGCCATGCTGGCGGAGCTCGACGTCGAAATCACGCTCACGACCAACGCCTCGCTGCTGCCGCGCAAGGCGCAGGCGCTCAAGGACGCCGGCCTCACCAGGATCACGGTGAGCCTCGACGCGATGGACGATGCGACGTTCCGGTCGATGAACGACGTCGACTTCGCCGTCGAGCGCGTGCTCAAAGGGATCGAGGCTGCTCGAACGGTAGGGCTCCCCGTGAAGGTGAACTGCGTCGTGAAGCGCGGGGTGAACGAGAATCAGATCGTCCCGATGGCCGAGTACTTCCGATCGACAGGGGACACGCTTCGCTTCATCGAGTTCATGGACGTCGGTGCGACAAACGGCTGGCGGATGGACGATGTGGTCTCTGCCGCCCAGATCGTCTCCGCAGTCAACGCTGTGTTCCCGATCGAGGCGGCCGACGCACAGTACCGCGGCGAGGTCGCAAAGCGCTGGCGCTACAAGGACGGCGAGGGCGAGATCGGCGTAATCTCCTCGGTCACCCAGCCGTTCTGCGGCGATTGCACACGCTCGCGGATCTCGGCCGAGGGCAAGCTCTACACCTGTCTCTTCGCGGTGCGCGGGCATGACCTGCGCGCGCTGATCCGTAGCGGCGCCACGGACGAGGACCTTGCGGTCAGGCTGGCCGAGATCTGGCACGTCCGCGCCGACCGCTACTCCGAGGTGCGCTCGGAAGCAACGAATCTCGACAGCGCCCCGCGTGTCGAGATGAGCTACATCGGCGGCTGACGCCGAAGGGCTCGGCCCGCCGGAGGCGGACCTGCGACGGAGGCTCGAGGGCCCGGACGGTTCGCTCAATTGGCGACGCGGCACTTTGTCAATCCGGTGCACCTTTGTAGAATGGGCGATCGTGTCGTCGGTGGTTGCAGCTGGGCGGCGCTATTTGCCGCGTGGGTGGGGAGACCTTGGACGCCAGATGGCAATCTGGTTCGGCTTTGGCCTGGTCTACCAGCTTGCGCGTGCCGCTGGTGACCGCAATCCGGCGCGCGCGATCGCGAACGGTCAGACCGTCGTCAACTTCGAGGAGCACGTCACCAATCGCCTCTACGAGCTGACGTTCGAGCAGTTCGTCAACCAGCGCCACTGGCTGGAGGCGCTCGTCTCCTGGACGTACTGGAACTCGGAGTTCACGGTCGTCGGGCTCGCACTCCTCTGGGTCTATATCCGCCGCACGGACGGCTTCATCAAGTTCCGCAACTCGATCCTGCTCGCCAACGTGCTCGGGCTCGTCGGCTACGTCCTCACCCCGATGGCTCCCCCCGGCTGCTCAACGTCGGATTCGTCGACCGCCACACAGACGGCGTCGTGCAGTTGGCGGCCAATCCCTACGCGGCAATGCCGAGCCTGCACGCCTGCGACTCGCTGATCGTCGGCGTCGTGCTCTGCAGCCTCTCCCGGCACTGGTGGTCGAAGGCGTTCTGGGTCGCGTGGCCGGCGTGGGTCTGGTTCGCGGTGATGGCGACCGGGAACCACTTCTGGCTCGACTGCGTCGCCGGTGTCGGCGTCGCGTTGGTCGCAATGACGATCGTCTACAAGTGGGGCACGTTCCAGCGGGTTTTCACCCGCATGCTCGGTGGCGCTCCGCGCACCACTTGACCCGCTGCTACGGTCCGATTCGATGGGCAAGGCTGCTGCGCTCAAGCAGGGATACACGGCAGGCGCGCGCTCTCTGGCAACCAGATCGATCGGCGGCCTCGCGCGCACTCGTGTCACGCCAAACGCGCTGACCGCGTGCGGGGTCGCGCTCTGCGCGGCAGCGTCGATCGTCGTCGTATTCGAGAACCGCAATGAGCTTCTCTTCTATTGGGTCGGCGCGCTGCTCTTCGTCGCCGGCTCGATCCTCGACATCCTCGACGGGGCGCTCGCCCGGGCCGGGGGCAAGACGACGCCCTTCGGTGCGTTCCTGGACTCGACCACCGACCGGGCGAGCGAAGGCTTCATGCTGGCGGCCATCGCCTACGTGTTCGCGCGCCACAACCAGAACGTCTTCGTCGTCGTTGCGGTCTTCGCCGTCGCAGGCTCGTTCCTCGTCTCCTATGCGCGCGCGCGTGCCGAGGCGCTCGGCCTGAAGGGCGACGTCGGCATCGGGTCGCGCGCGGAACGCGTCGTCGTGATCACCACCGGCCTCGTGCTGGCACCCTGGGGCGTGCTGCCGTGGGCGATCGCGGTCCTTGCCGCAACGGCGTGGATCACAGTGCTCCAGCGCATCCTGTCGGTACGCAGGCAACTGATCGAACGCGACTCCGGTCAGTAGGTGGCCCCCGATCGATGGGCCTGTTTCCAACTCAACTAGCCGAGGGACTACGCGATCGACTCGGGCTCGAACGAGCAGTCGAGACCGGGACATATCGTGGCGACGGGCTCCGCACCATGGCCAGCCTTTTTCCGACAGCAATCTCGATCGAGATCTCGAGCGAGCTCGCCGGGTCAGCAAGCCGAGCGACAAGCGGCCTGGCCAACGCACGTGTCGTGCTCGGCGACTCGTCTCTCGAGTTGCCGCGCCTCGTAGACGCATCGATCCCGACGCTTTATTGGCTCGACGGCCACTGGAGCGCCGGCGCCACCGGGGGACAGGAGAGAGAGTGCCCGGTGCTGAGCGAGCTGGATGCCATAACCCCTGGAAACAGCTCCGACTGCATTCTGATCGACGATGCTCGGCTCTTCCTCTCGGCTCCACCGCCACCGCACAACCCGGCCCTCTGGCCAACCTTTCAACAGATCTATGACCTCCTGCATGCGGGCCGCCCCGAGCACTACATCACGGTCCTTCACGACATCGTGATCGCAGCGCCTTACGAAGCGAAGCCCCTCGTCGATGGTTTCGCCCGTCAGAAGATCTCTCACGGTCGCATCGCATTCGGTCGACGCGCGCTCTCGAGGACTGTTCGGGGGGACGCTGCGCCGATAGACCACAGGTGACGGGGCCTTCGCCCGTCAGTCTGGATAGCACTTATGTGCTATCACTTCAGGAGATGGCTGAGCTTCGCAGCGACGTGCTCGTCCGCATGCCTCCCGAACTCAAGCGGCGCCTGGCTACCGAGGTCGAACGGCGGAAGGCGAGCCTGAACGACATCGCAGTTGCGATTCTCGCCTCCAGGTTCGGCGTCCCGTTCGAGCCGAGCGGCCGACGCGGCTCTCCTCCGCGCCCCGCGGGCGACGTCCTGCTCCGCATGCCGCGTGACCTGAAGGACCGCCTTGCGCGCCGCGCAAGCGAGCGCAAGAAATCCACCCATGACCTCATCGTCGAGACCCTCTCCGAGGGGCTCGGCCGGCGAAAGGAACCAATGTCCCAGAAAGCGCAGAACGGCAAGCACGCCTCCAACGGCACCGGACGCGAGGGCAAGGTCCGCGTCGCGATCATCGGGGTCGGCAACTGCGCGAACTCGCTGCTCCAGGGTGTCGAGTACTACAAGGATTCTCCCGACGACAAGTTCGTCCCGGGGCTGATGCACGTCAACCTCGGCGGGTACCACATCAGCGACATCGAGTTCGTTGCCGCGTTCGACGTCGTCAAGGGCAAGGTCGGCGTCGACCTCGCCGAGGCGATGTGGGCGCATCCGAACGACACGATCAAGTTCGCCGACGTGCCGAAGACCGGCGTGACGGTCTCGCGCGGCATGACCCACGACGGAATCGGCAAGTACCTCTCCGAGGTTGTCGAGAAGGCGCCGGGCGAGACCGACGACGTGGTCGCGATCCTCAAGGAGCGCGAGGTCGATGTCGTCGTCAACTATCTGCCGGTCGGTTCCGAGGCTGCCACCAAGTGGTATGCCGAGCAGATCCTCGAGGCGGGGTGCGCGATGGTCAATTGCATGCCCGTCTTCATTGCGCGCGAGCCTTACTGGCAGCGCCGCTTCGAGCAGGCCGGTGTGCCGATCATCGGCGACGACATCAAGTCGCAGGTCGGTGCCACGATCACCCACCGGGTACTCACGTCGCTGTTCCGTGAGCGCGGAGTGCATCTCGACAAGACGATGCAGCTGAATGTCGGTGGCAACTCCGACTTCCTGAACATGCTCGAGCGCGAGCGGCTCGAGTCGAAGAAGATCTCGAAGACGAACGCCGTCACCTCCATGCTCGACTACGACCTCGGTCCGGGGAACGTCCATGTCGGCCCGTCCGACTATGTGCCCTGGCTCACCGATCGCAAGTGGGCGTATATCCGCATGGAGGGCTCGTCGTTCGGCGACGTCCCGTTGAATGTCGAGCTCAAGCTCGAGGTGTGGGACTCGCCGAACTCGGCCGGGATCGTGATCGACGCCGTCCGGCTCGCCAAGCTAGCCCTGAACAACGGAATCGGCGGCGCCCTCGAGGGCCCGAGCGCCTACCTGATGAAGTCGCCGCCGGTGCAGATCGTCGACGACGAGGCACACGAGCTCTCGGAGCAGTTCATCGAGCGCAACCGTCGGAAGGCACCGGCGAAAGCGCAGACCGCAGCCTAGGCGTTCAGCACCGGTCGCACGGCGACCTGGGTAAGGAAGACACTGGCCTGCCTCGGGTCGGACGCGCCAAGGACGTCCGGCCCGGGCGAGGCTTCGAGCCTGAACGTCGTGGTACCCGTCCCGATGTCGACCGGGGCGAAGTGCACCGGTGTCGCATATCCCGGGACGATCACCGTCGAGACGACCCGGCCGGCGCTGTCGAGAAGGCGGACCGTCCGCGGCTGCCCGTTCGAAAAGGCGACCGCCGAGATCACGACGCGGAGCGGCGTCACGTCGTGGTTCTCGATGCGAATGACGCCGTCCTGGATCATCCAGCTACCCGTCGCCCCGTTGAAAGGCTCCGGCGCATTGAACCCGCCTCCGAGTGTCACGGAAGGCGGTGGAAGGAGGCCCCCCTGTATCTGCGCGATCTCCGGCTGATGAGCCTCGATCGCCGCCTCCAGGTCGACCGGCGGTGCGTGAACGGAGTAGATGCGAACGTCTCCGACACGGCGAAGCAGGGTGTAGCGATGCGGGTCGAGTGTCGGAGGATGCAGCCCCTCAGCGCGATACGCATCGTCGGCGACTACCACGTAGCGGACGCCTTCGGTCGCGAGGATGTTCGCGGTGAGCGGTCCGCCGACGTTCATCGCAAGCGTCCTGATCGCCTGACGTCGCGAACGTGCCTCGAGGAAGGATTGCCCGACGATCTCGAATCCGGGGTCGTGGTCGATTGCCTGGTAGCTGAGCTGGTCGAAGCTCACGTTCAGCGCCGGTCCCGACTGGAGAGACGTCGGATAGGTGGCCACGATGCCGCGCGGCTGCGCAGCGAGCCACTCCACCCACGGAGGGCCGTGCCTGGTATCGAACGACCCCACGTTCCCCGGGAACAACTCGACGATCGTGACCAAGAGCGCCACGGGCCCGAGGTAGCGCCACCCCCGCCCCGGCCGCCGTGCCAGCGCGCTGAGCGCGACGGCCGCCAGCACGACGAAAGCGAAACCTGCAAGCTCCCCGAACCGCGAGTACACACGCCAGTTGGTGGTGAATTGACCGAGGAGGGTCGACGGCATCGGCACCCGTAGACCACCGAGGCGGTAGCTGGGAGGCAGGGAAAGCAGGAGGGCGCTTGCGGCGAGGACGACCATAGCCATCGCCGTCCGAGCTCGGCGCTCCGAAGAGCGGAGCCACGCGTCATGCCCGGCGAGCAGAGCGATGCCCGTGATCGCGAGCGCGAACGTCAGGTACCCGATGAAGAGCGAATGCTCGGTGAGGCCATGTCGAAACGCGCCGCGTACCCAGTGGAAGAGCGGGTTGCGAGGCGACGGAACGATGTAATCGGAGATGCGCGCCGCGAACGTGTACAGGTCGCTCGTCGCGCGGGCCGTGGCGGCCTGGACAGTCGAGCGCTCACGCACGTACAGCGCGAAGATCGGCGTCAGGATTACAACCGCGACGCCGTAGGCGACCGCGAGGAGCCCGAGCGAACGCAGGCGCTCGCGGCCACCGTGCACCCGCAGCACGTCCACCGCGACGAACGCCAGCGCAATCAGCGACGCGAACAGCCCCTGGTACGCGGTCACCCAGAACGCCAGCCCGATCGCCGCCCCCGCGAGCGCGCCGGTTGCAAGCGTTCGCCGGGCGCCCAAGCGGATCATCGCGGCCACGACTAGGACGAGCACCCAGTTCTGGAGCAGCCCGAGATGGCCGGCGTACGCCCGCTCCAGCGCGTACGGGCTGAATCCGAGGACATAGCCGCCGAAGATCGATGCGACGATCGTGCACCCGAGCGCCCGAAGCAGGGCGAACATCGCAATCGCGCTTCCGATCAAACCTAGCGCGAGGAAGAGATTGAACGCGCCGACGTCGCCGAGGGCACCCCCGAGCTCCCAGACGAATCCCGTCTGGAGACCGCTGTTCGCGAATACGGTCGCAGTCGAGCGAGGCCGGCCTTCGGGTGCGCCGTCGAATCGATCGATCGTGAACGACAACGGATTGTCGTGCTGTGCCCGCTCGACCCACAAGTCGCGGATCGTGCTCGAGCCGTCACTGACGCAGCACGGGAGGCGCTCGCCGGGATGGAGGACAACAGAGTGGAAGAAGATTGCGAAGACGAGCGTGAACAGCACCACGACGCCGGCGCGAAGCGCCAACTCGGAGCGACGGCCGTGACGGTCCGACTTCCGCCCCGAGGGAGACGAGGCAGGGGCACGGGCAGACCGCACGGAGTCAACGATAACGACCCTGGGGCATCGCGGATCACGGCAATTCTTCGCAACGGGACGAAACCCGACCGCCGGTATCGTTCTTCGGTGCCGTTGACACTCCCCTGGGGCAAGCCGCGGCGGGAGTGGCTCGTGCTCTCGCTCGTCGCCATCGCGGCGCTCTCCCCCGTCTACGGGTTGAATGCCCAGGACAACTCGCGTCTTTGCCTGAGCCAAGCGGTCGTCCATGGACGGCTGTCGAATGACGGCTGCTTCGGGCTCGATCGCGCGCTCTACCATGGCCGCGAGTACACGGATAAGGCCCCTGGGCTGTCGTTCGTGGAACTCCCGCTCGCCGAGGCTCTCCGCCTCCCGCCTGCAAACAGGCTCCGGCCGCGGTCATGGAAGCTCTGGACGATCCGCATTCTCACGAGCGGCCTGATCTTCCTCGTGCTCGCATTTGTGATCGGACGCGTGAGCGAAGGTCTTGCTCCCGGGTACGGCTCGGTCGTGCTGGTCACCTTCGCGCTCGGGACGTTGATCGCCCCGTTCGCCGCGATGAACTTCGACCAGGTGCCCGCCGCGGCACTCGGGTTCGGCGCCTTTCTGCTCGCGTGGAGGCGAAAGCCGCTGCTGGCCGGCCTCCTCGCCGGAATCGGCGTCCTGGTCGAATACGAGGCTGCTGCTTGCCTCGTCGTAGTCGGGACATACCTCGCGCTCGTGACGCGATCCGGCCGGACGATCGGTGCGTACGTCGCCGGAGCACTCCCGGGCTTGGTCGTGCTCGCGGCCTACGACTGGCTCGCATTCGGAGCACCGTGGCGGCTCTCGTACCGCTACGTGAGCAACCTCTACCAGCAAGCGCAGCAGAGCGGGCTATTCGGCATCCGTTTGCCCAGCTGGTACGCGACCGATCAGGTCATCGCAGGTCGCGGCGGACTGATCGCCGCGACGCCCGTCGTCGCAGCCGCCGCCTGGGGTCTCGCGCTCCTTTGGCGGCAACGGCGGGCGGAGGTTGCTGTCTGTGTGGCTGTCCTCGCGATCTTCCTCGTCCTCAACTGCGGCTACTTCCTTCCGTACGGTGGCTCGCCCGGGCCGCGCTTCCTCCTGCCTGCACTGCCGTTCCTCGCACTCGGCCTCGGCCCGGCGTTCGCCCGCGCACCCCGGCTCACCGCCGCGCTCGCGGGGGTATCGATCGCCTCGATGACGATCATCCTCCTCAACTGGGGAGCACAGACCCCGATGCGCGGCGGTCTCTTCAGCGAGGTCGCCCGCGTTCCCTTCCAATGGGCGAGCTCGCGCTACTACAAGAACCTGGAGTTCACCGCCCTCGACTGGCTCGCCCCGGGCCGAGTCTGGGGGGCGTTGGTAACGGCCGCCTTTGCCGTCACCGCGTTCGCCGTGGCGTACCGCACGATGCCGCGGTCGCGCCGCCGCCCCGAACGCGTGCCCGCACGCCGCCGTGCGCCCTGGACGACAGCTCTCGCCGCAGCGGTCGTTTGCCTCGTAGTGGCAGCCGAGGCGAGCGCAGTTTCGGGCTATCCCTACGGCGGCTCGCGGAGCGATCTGTCGGTGTCTATCCAGTCAACATCTGCTCGCGCATTTCCCGGCCAGGAATCCGACTTCACCATCTGGTCGTCCAACTCGTCCGAGTATCAGGGGTACGGCAACGTCGTCTTGACGATCGATCTTCCTCCCGGGGCCTCACTTACCGGCGCCCCCGCGTACGAGCGCGGCTCGGGCTGCACGGGCGGCGCCACGGTCGTCTGCTCGCTTGGCAGCCTCTCCCCAAAGACGGAGACCCCGATCCGGTTCGGCGTCAAGATCGCCCAGTTCGGGACTCAGTCTCTGTCAGCTCTGCTCTCGGCCACCGGTCTCGCACATCCCGAGCGAGCGTCGATCACGATCGACAGCGGCTGAAGACTCAGGCGGCCCCATAGGCCGGTAGCGGCTTCAGCTCGACGCCGGCCAGAAACACGCTCCCTGCTCTCGGATCGGCCCCTCCGAGGGGATCCGCTCCGGGCACGGTGATCAGCGTGATCGTCGAGCGCCCGTGTGGTACGGGGATCGGCCCGAGCGCGAGCGGCACTGCGAAGGCCGGGATCTGCTGCTTCGCGACGACCTGGCCGGCTTTGTCCAGGACCTCGAGCAGGCGAGGTTGACCGTTACTGAAGACAAGGCCGGAAAGCATCCCGTGCATCGCCTGTCCGGGGTTCTCGACTACGACGCGCCCTTCGCCGGCGAGCCAACGACCGGTGGTCCGCTCGTACGGCTCAACGGCGTTGAACCCAGCCTGGTAGTCGAGCACGGGCGGAGTCAGGCCTTCGAGCTCGGCGATCACGAATCGATCCTCTTGAAGCGCTCGAGCCACGTCGATCGCCGGTGCGTGAACCGAGAAGATCCGGACGTCCGGAAATGATCTGAGCAAGGTGAAGAACCTGGGGTCCACCGTGGGTGGCGCTGTGCCGTTCGCGCGGTAACTCTCGTCGTACACGACGACGTACCGAACATGCTCCGTCGAGAGGACTCGCGGAGTGAGCGGGTCGCTCAGATCTCGCGCGGCGAATCGGATCGCCTGGGTTCTCGACAGCATCACCGACGGGCTCGCCTCGGAGATCAAGAACCGAGGCTTGCCGTCGAACTGCTGATACCACTGGTCGAGCGGCAACACGCTGGACGATCCGGGCCCGAGGTTGGGATACGCCGCAACGATGCCGTTCGGCTGCGATGCAAGCCAGTCGACCCACTGCGGCCGGGCGGTCGTGTCGAGGACCGGCAACGGCGGCGGCAAGAGCTCCAAAGTGACAGCAGCCAGCGCCGCAAGGGGCAGAAGCTTCCAACCACGACCTCGGCGGGCCGCGAGTGCCGTCAGCGCCAGAGCGGCCAGGATGGCGGCCGCCATCTCCGTGAGCAGGCCGATGCGCGCGTACACCCGCCAGTATGTCGTGACGTGAGCAAGCAGCCACGTCGGCATCGGGACCGAGATTCCGCCGACACGCTCGGTCGGGGCGAATGAGCACAAGAACGACACAGGAGCAAGCACGACTGCAAACACGGCTGTCCGCCAGCGGGCGTCAGTGAGCCTCAGGCGCGTATCCCTTCGGGAGATGAGCACGGCGGCGACCACCGCGAATGCCAGCGTCGTGTAGCCGAAGAAAAGTGTCCGCTCGGTGAGGTCGGCAGGGTGGAGCTTCAGGAGCCCGTGGATCGGCGCCGACTTTTCGAGCCGGCGAAGGAAGGGGTTCCTCGGGGAGGGAACGAGATAGGAGGCGAGCGTCGCGGCGTACTGGGAGAGATCGCTCACGGGTCGCCCGATCACCGCCTGGAACGTCGAGCGATCGGCGAGGTAGAGCCCGAGAATCGGGGTCACGAAGACGAACGCCACCGCGTAGGCAATCGCGCCGAGTGCCAGCGACCGCAGTCGGCCCCCTCGCCCGCCCAGCCTGACGATCTCGATCGCGAAGAACACCAGGACCATCAGCGACGCCAGTAGCCCCTGATAGGCGCCGACGAAGAACGCGAGCCCGAGGGCCGCACCGACACCCGCGGCCCATGCGAGTGTCCGTTTCGCTGCGACCTCGAGCAGCGCCGCCAGCACGAGCACGAAGACCCAGTTCTGGACGAGCGCGATATGGCCGGCCTCGACGCGCTCGACCGTGTACGGCCCGAACGCGAACACGAGCCCGGCGAAAAGGGAGGCCACGAAGGTACACCGGAGCCTGTCGAGGAGCGCAAACATCGAGATTCCGGCTCCGAAGATCCCGAGGAAGATCATCGCGTTCCATGCACCAACCAGCCCGAGAGGCCCGCGCAATGACCATACGAACACCGTCTCCAGCCCGGTGTTGGAGACCATTGCCGCCGGCGCGCGCTCGAAGCCTTGAGGGGCCCCATCGAGAGCATCGTGTGTGAAGTCGAACGGGTTCCGATGCTGCGCCGACGCCGCCCAGAAGTCGTGGAGGGATGCGGTCGCGTCGCTGAAGCCGCCCGGTATGCGCGAGCCGGGGTGCACGAGGACGGCATGAAGCCAAAGGCCGGTCGCGAGGGCGAAGACCAGTGTCGCCCCCGCGAAGCGAACAAGCCCCGGGCGACGCCATCCTGACCTCGTCATCGACCTCGTAGATTACGGCACGGCAGAGCGCTCCTCGCGACCGCCGATCGCGAAGGTCGAATCGGTCAGTGACCGCCCCGACGGGAAGGGTAGCCGTGGCGTGCCGACGGATAGGCTCTAGCCGTGCGCATCTGCCTGGTGACACCGTTTGCGTGGTCGCAGCCGCACGACGTCAACGAGCACGTCGGCGGGATCGCGACCGCGCTGCGCGCGCTCGGCCACGACGTCACCGTCCTCGCGCCCTCGACGCGCGCCGCCGACCTGCGGGCCGGCCGTCGCGTCGTGCACGGGCATGCCCCCGCCCGCGAGGTCGTCGCCGTCGGGCCGGCCGTGCCGATCTCCCGCCGCTCGCAGATGGGCGTCCCGGTCGGCGTGCGGGCGAACCTCCGGCTCGCGCTCGCGCACGGGCAGTTCGACCTCGTCCACGGCTTCGAGCCGGGGCTGCCGTCGATCTCCTACCTCGCGCTGCGCGAGACCGACGCGCTCACGGTCGCGACGTTCTGCTCGACCGACCGGCTCGGCTACCCGCCGGCGCGCTCGCAGCGCGAGAAGCTGCTCGCACGCCTCGACGCGCTGCTCGCGCTCTCGGAGCCGGTCCGCGACGCCGCGGCGGAGCGGTTCCCGGGCGACTACGAGCTGATGTCTCCCGGCGTCTCGCTCGAGCTCTTCGAGCCCGGGCCGAAGCGCAACCGGATCACCGTCGAGCTGCGGCCGAACGAGCGCCCCGGCGCGCGCGGCGTCCTGCACGCGCTGCGCGAGCTCCCCGACTGGGAGGTCGTGCTGCTGCGCACGACGCCGCTGGTCGCGCGGCCCGCGATCCCGCGCGACCTCGCCGGCCGCGTCGCGGTCCGGACCGCGCGCGACGGCGCAGCGCGCGCGCCGCTCTTCGCCGAGACGGCGATCTTCGTCCCCGGGATCGACGGCCGCCCCCGCGTGCTGCTCGAGGCAAAGGCCGCGGGCTGCGCGATCGCGGCGCCCGCCGGCGTCGAGGAGCAGCCCGAGCTGGCAGCGGCCGCCGCGGCACGCCTGGCCGAGGACGACGGAGCTCCGTGCGCGAGAGCAGGAGGCGTCCCGGGCCGAAGCGGCGAGCGGCAGTCGTTCGAGCGCGTCGCGGCGCAGCTCGACGAGCTCTACGGCCGGCTGACGAAACGGCGCCGCACGACCGCCCGACGCGCTGCGGCCGACCCGCTCGCCGACCGGCCGTGGATCGTCGCCGACCTCCACATGCACACGTCGTGGTCGTTCGACTGCACCGTCGATCCGGCCGAGCTCGTCGACCACGCCGAGGCCGAGGGGCTCGGCGCGATCGCGGTCACCGACCACAACGTCTTCGGCGGCGCGCTCGAGACGCTCGACGAGGCGCGCGACCGCGACCTGATCGTGATCCCGGGCGAGGAGATCAAGACCGACGACCAGGGCGAGGTGATCGGCCTCTTCCTCGAGCGCGAGATCCCGCGCGGGATGTCGTTCGCCGACACGATCGCGGCGATCCGCGAGCAGAACGGGCTCGTCTATCTCCCCCACCCGTTCGACCGGATGCACACGATCCCCGACCCGGCGACGCTCCACCGGCACCTCGCCGACATCGACGTGCTCGAGGTCTACAACGCGCGGCTGCTCTTCGAGGCGCAGAACGACGAGGCGCTCCGGTTCGCGCGCAAGTACGACCTGACGATGGGCGCCGGCTCCGACGCGCACGTGCTGCCAGGGCGTCGGGACGGGCGCGCTGCGGATGCGCTCGTTCCGCGATCCGGAGGAGTTCATGATCTCGCTCCGGAGCGCCGAGATCCTCCGGCGGCCGAAGTCGCTCGCGTACCTGCAGAGCCTGAAGTGGATGGCGCAGGTCAAGGAAAAGGTCCGCTAGCCGAGAAAGGACCCGATGCTCCGTGCCCGCCGCCGTGACGACAGACGACATCTACAAGCGGTACCTCGACAAGGCGATCAGGGAGATCCTTCGCCTCGAGCACGAGGTCGCCGATGCCGCCGGCGGGAGCGCCCGTCGCGCAGCCGACCGGGCACCCGCTGGGGACGATCTTCCTGCTCAAGTACGGGCCGCAGGCGCCGGAGCTGCAGGAGGGCGTCGCCTTCCACGGCCGCGCCGGGCACGCGCTCAAGCGGTCGCTCGAGCGGCTGCACGTCGACCCGGCCGAGGTGTTCGGCACGAACTGCGTCAAGTTCGCGGGCGCCGACGAGGACGAGTGCCGCGACTGGCTCGCGCGCGAGCTCCGGATCGTGCAGCCGCGGCTCGTCGTCGTGATGGGCGACGACGCGCTCGAGTTCCTGAACGGCGTCGAGTTCCCGCTCTCGCAGCCGCTCGCGGCTACGCTGGGCGAGCTCCAGCACTTCACCCCGACGATCGAGGCGCTGGTCGTCCCGGACATCGACCTCTCCCTCGACGAGCAGCCCGCGAAGACACGCTTTTGGAACGCGTTCAAGCCCGTCGGCCCCTGGTGGGCCGCGCTGCCGCCCTACTGATCGTCTTCGCGGCGCTCGTCGCGTGGTACGAGATCGGCGCCGCACCTCGATCGCGCTCTCCGACGTGGTCGAGCGTCGCGCTCGTCTCGCTGCGTCCTGATGCCGGCGATGTTCGGGCTGACCTGGCTCGCGCTGCCCGTCTGGCGAGCATCGCGCGTCGAGCTCGCCGTCGGCGTCGGCCGCTTGTCGCTCGCGACGTGCTCCTCTCGGCTGGCTCGGCGCCCCGGTCTTCGCGAACTTCGCGAAGTTCGGCGCGGTGACGCTCGCCGGGCTGCTCTTCCTCTCGGCCTTCGAGGCGCTCTCGTGGGTCGTGCTCGTCGCGTTCGTGATCCCGTGGGTCGACGCCTACTCGGTCTGGCGCGGGCCGACGCAGGCGATCACCGAGCACCATCCCGCCGTGTTCACGAAGCTCTCGATCGCGTTCGTCGTCCCGGGCGGCGAGCGCGGCACGGCTCGGGCTGCCGGACGTGCTCTTCTTCGCGCTCTTCCTCGGCGCGAGCGTGCGCTTCGGCCTGCGGCCGTTCTGCGACGTGGCTCGCGATGATCGCTCGGGCTCGGCAGCACGATCGCGCTGACGACGTTCTGGGCCGACGGCGGCCTGCCCGCGCTACCGGCGATCGCGGTCGGCTTCCTGCTGCCGAACGCCGACCTGCTCTGGCGGCGGCTGCGCTGCCGCGAACTCCTGGCAGCGACCGAGGCTCTAGCCGCGCTCGAGCAGCGAGACGGACTCGACGTGCGGCGTGTGCGGGAACATGTCGACCGGCCGCGTCCGCACGAGCCGGTAGCCGTACTCCTCGACGAGCCGCTTCGTGTCGCCGGCGAGCGTCGTCGGGTTGCACGAGACGTAGACGACGCGCGGCGCGCCGAGCTCGCCGAGCCGCTTGAGCGCCTTGCCGGCGAGGCCGGCGCGCGGCGGGTCGACGACGACGACGTCGGGCTCGCCGGCGCGCTCGCGCAGCTCGCGCAGCACCTGGCCGACGTTGCCGGCGAAGAAGGCGGCGTTGCCGATCGAGTTCAGCTCGGCGTTCTCGATCGCGCAGGCGACCGACTCCTCGGAGATCTCGATCCCCCAGACCGTCAGCGCGTCGCGGGCGAGCGAGAGGCCGATCGTGCCGATGCCGCAGTAGAGGTCGTAGACGGTCTCGCCGCCGGTCAGCGCGGCCTCGTCGCGCGCGAGCTCGTAGAGGCGCTCGGCCATCCGCGTGTTCGTCTGCAGGAAGGCGTTCGGGCGGACGCGGAAGCGGAGGCCGCCGATCTCCTCCTCGATCGCCTCCTCGCCCCAGAGGAGCTGCGTCGGCAGGTTCGTGACCTCGGCCGGCGTGTCGTTGACCGTCCAGTGGATCGAGCGCACCTCGGGAAAGGCGGTGAGCACCTCGATCAGCCGCTCGCGGTCGAAGCGCTCGCGCTCGTGCGTGACGAGCTGGACGAGCGCCTGGCCCGTGTTGCGGCCCTCGCGGACGACGAGGTGGCGGAGGTAGCCCTCGGCGGTCGCCTGGTCGTAGGCGGGGAGCCGCTCCTCGCGCGCCCAGTCGCGGATCGCGTTGCGGATCCGGTTGCCGAGCTCGGTCGTGAGCTGGCAGTCGCTCGATCTCGAGCACCTCGTCCCAGCGGCCGGCGCGGTGCAGGCCGAGGATCGGGGGCGCCGTCCGGGCCCGGGCGCGAACGAGTACTCCATCTTGTTGCGGTAGTCGAAGAGCTCCTCGGCGGCGACGATCGGCTCGAGCGGCGGGTCGGCGATGCCCGGCGATCCGGCGCAGCGAGTCCTCGACCCACGCGTGCTTCGCCGCGAGCTGCGCCTCGTAGGCGAGATCCTGGAAGCGGCAGCCGCCGCAGGCCGGGATAGTGCGCGCACGGCGCCTCGACGCGCTGCGGGCCCGGCCTCGAGCACCTCGGTCGTGATCGCCTCGGCGTGGCGGCGCTGCACCTTCGTCACGCGCGCGCGCACGGTGTCGCCGGGCAGCCCCGC
The DNA here is from genome assembly GCA_963735535.1 of uncultured Actinomycetota bacterium. Classification (GTDB taxonomy): domain Bacteria; phylum Actinomycetota; class Thermoleophilia; order Gaiellales; family Gaiellaceae; genus PALSA-600. The sequence continues at coordinate 162,059 of CAVTLL010000014.1, forward strand.
CCGGACGAAGACGACGAAGCCGTCGAGCCGCGCGACGCCGTTCCCGCCGAAGGCGAGCGAGTCGACGTGGAGCTCGAGCTCCTCGTCGCGCTGGACCGGCGCGGCCATCGGGCCAGCGTAGTGACTCCCAGCCGTGTCCCGAACATCCAGCCGCCTCGCGCCGTGGCGACGGTCGCTGTGGACACCGGTGTCTGATACCGCCATTCCGGTCCGGCGCTCTCGGATCGGTCTCCAGCATTCGAGGGCGGATGGAGCTCACGCCACTCCGAGCGAGGCGTGACAGCTCTCGTGACGGCGTCTGACACCGCTTTAGGCTGTGTCGGCCCGAACGACCGAACAGCGGGAGGCACGGCTCGAGCCCGTCGATCTCGACCGGGATCCGCGGCGACGCGGCCCAGCGGTCGCGGGTCAGCTCGAGCTTCGAGGTGGCGGATCGGGTACCCGCGCGGCTCGACGAGCCCCTCGCCGGCGGGCTCGTAGCCGAGCTTCTCCGAGACGCGCATCGACTGGCGTGTTCCCTTCGGCATGGCCGGAGACGGCGACGTGCGCGCCGAGGCCCGCGAACGCCAGCTCGAGCACGGCTGCGCGCATCTCGGTGCCGTAGCCCGCGCCCCTGGAAGCGCTGACCGAGCCAGGAGCCGGTCACGACGCGACGCGTCTCGGCGAACCGCTCGGCGCCGATGCCCTGGCAGCCCATCGGCTCGCCGTCCGCGAAGACGCCGAGGTCGAGCGACCAGCGCCTCCGGCGTCCACGCCTCGCCGCAACCTCGAGATGGAAGCCGGTGAACGCCTCGGCGAAGCCCGGGCTTCCCGATTCCGTCCGTCCACGCGACCCGGAACGGCATCTCCTCGGGCGGATGAACGCCCGCCTCCGCAACCCGCACCAGAGCGCGGCAGCTCCTCGCTCGTCCGGCAGGCGAAGCTCGAGCCGCTCCGTCCGCACCCGCAGGCCGAGGAGCGGCGAGACGTCTACTGCAGGACCGTCACGTAGACCGAGCGCGGCTTCGGCCCGTCGAACTCGCACAGGAAGATCGCCTGGTAGCGGCCGAGCGCGGGCTCGCCGTCGCGGAGCGGGATCAGCACCTGCGCGCCCGCGACCGACGCGCGCCCGTGCGACGGCCCGTTCGGCCCGTCGGCGTCGTCGTGCACCCAGCCCCAGTCGTCGCCGACGACCTTCTCGAAGGCCCGCTCGAGGTCCGCGACGAGCACCGGGTCGATCTTCTCGTTGATCGTGATCGCCGCCGTCGTGTGCGGCACGTAGACGAGAACCGCCGACCCCTCGACGCCCTCGACCGCGTCCCGAACCCGGTCGGTGATGTCGATCAGCTGGGTCTGCCGTTCGCTGGTGAGACTGATCTCGTGCACGGGCGCCTATCCTAGACAGCGCGATGGCGACCGACCTGACCAGCAGCGAGCTCGACGCGTTCCGCGACGACGCCGACCGCTTCATCGCCGAGCTCGACGAGGAGTACTACCTCCACTTCGCCGGCCACAAGGAGACGCTCGAGCTCGAGCAGATCTACGAGGCGCACGAGGAGCTGACGAAGCTCGAGACGGCGCAGCGGCTCGAGGGCGCGCCGACCGAGCTCTGGCGCTTCGCCTGCGAGGGCTACCTCGGCGGCCTCACCCGCGAGCACGCGGAGAAGCTCGCCGAGGTCGAGGCCGAGCTCGAGGCGACGGTCGACGGCGAGCAGATCCCGTACCGGATGCTCCGGGTCGCGATGTCGAACGAGCCCGACCGCGACCGGCGCGAGCGGCTCGAGCGCGCCCGGCTCGAGCTGCTCGACGAGCACCTGAACCCGCGTCTACCTCGACGCCGCGCGGATCGACCGCGAGGCGGTCGCGAAGCTCGGCGTCGCCGAACTACTACGAGCTCTACAAGCGGTTCGGCTTCCGGCTCGACGAGCTCGCCGCGCAGTGCACGTCGCTGCTCGACGAGACCGAGCGGCTGTGGGAGCAGGCCGGCGACCGGCTCTTCCGCGAGCGGCTCGGCATCGGCCTCTCCGACGCGCGCCCCTCCGACGTCGCCCGGCTCTTCCGCGCGCCCGAGCTCGACACGAGCTACCCGGCCGACCGGATGCTGCCGGCGCTCGAGGCGACGCTCGCCGATCTCGGGCATCGACCTGCGCGCGCAGCGGAACGTCCATCTCGACCTCGAGCAGCGCCCCGGCAAGAGCCCGCGCGCGTTCTGCTCGCCGATCGAGATCCCGGGCAAGGTGATGCTCGTGATCCAGCCGATCGGCGGCCACGACGACTGGCGCGCGCTCTTCCACGAGGCCGGCCACACCGAGCACTACGCGAACACCTCCGCCGACCTGCCGATGGAGGCGAAGCGGCTCGGCGACATGGCCGTCACCGAGGGCTGGGCGGCGCTGTTCGAGCATCTCGTCGACGAGCCCGCGTGGCTGAACCGGCGCCTCGACGTCCCCGCGTCGCGAAGATCGCGAACGACGGGCGCGGTCTCGACGCTCTACTTCGTGCGCCGCTACAGCGCGAAGCTCCTCTACGAGATCGAGTTCTTCCAGGCCGACGACCCCGAGTCGATGCGGCCGCGCTACGCCGAGCTGCTCACCGACGCGCTCAAGCTCCCGGCCAACCCCGAGAGCTACCTCGACGACATCGACGGCTCGTTCTACGTCACCGGCTACCTGCGCTCGTGGGCGTTCGAGGCGCAGCTGCGCGACTTCCTGCGCTCCGAGTTCGGCAACGACTGGTTCGCCCGGCGCGAGGCCGGCGATCTGCTGCGCGAGCTCTGGTCGCTCGGCCAGGGCCCGACCGCCGAGGAGCTGCTGCGCGACGTCACCGGCGCGCGGCTCGAGATGGCGTCGGTCGCCGAGCGGGTCCGCGAAGGCCTCGACGGGTAGCCGGAGCAGCTCTCGCGTTTGGCCCTCGTCGAGCTGGTCGTGCGAGGAGGACGACCTGTTCACGGCGAAAGCATCGCGGGAGGCAAATTTGGGTATTGCACCCAGTGTCGAACGCTCGAGCTCGAGGCGTGGCGTCCGGCGCGCCAACGAACTCCAGCGCTTGCGCGTCTTACCTGCCGAGGCCGATCGTCTTCATCATTCCCGTACAAGATTGTAACCAGCAGCAGAACAAAATCTAAGTCTAACCTTATCAAGTGTGCTACAGTTAGACGCGGATCCACATACCCGGAGCCGTCGCCAAGGGAAGTCAAGGACGGGAATCCCGAGATGGCAAGGAGCGTTCTAAGAGATATGCGAAACCTGCAGGACATCAAGAAGGACATCGACTCGCTCTCCGACCGGCGCGCGGACGTGCTGCACAAGCTGTCCGACGGGCACAACGCGGAGCTTGCGGCCGAGCACAAGCAGCTCGACGAGCAGATCGCGCGGCTCTGGGATGAGCAGCGCAGCGTTCGTGCCTCGATTCGCTTCGGTGATCGCGACCTGATCATCCAGCGCGCACGGCACGAAGAGCGGCTTTCGCGCGCGGCCTAGGAGCCGCGTAGCGCACGGGGCGCCCCCGGGAAACCGGGGGCGCCTTTGATGCGTCTCAGCATGCGAGGCCTCGGTAGCCGTCGACGTAGTCGGCCGGGTCAGGTGCCCGCGTGAGTAGACTCGGCGTGCACGGGGCGTTAGCTCAGCTGGGAGAGCGCCAGCTTTGCAAGCTGGAGGTCATCGGTTCGATCCCGATACGCTCCACTCAAGAAATCCCTGCTAAAGCGGGGTTTTCTGTAAGCGTTCAGCCGGGGTAGGGACCCGGTCGCTGGGCGGCGAATCTTGTGGTGTGGAGCGGGCTGAGGCGGAGGCGATCCTGGATGGTGATCGTGAGACGGCGATTGGTTTGTTGCTTCGGCTTGATGAGCTGGTCGAGGCGAACCAGCGGCTGGTCGAGGCGAACGAGCGGCTCGAGGCTCGGGTGGCCGAGCTCGAGCGTCGGCTGAATCGGAGTTCGCGGAACTCGTCGTTGCCGCCGTCGCAGGATCCTCCGTCGGCGCCGCCGCGTCCGCGCGGGAAGGGGTCAGGTCGCAAGCGGGGCGGGCAGCATGGGCACGAGGGCCGGTATCGGCGGCTGCTTCCGCCCGAGCAGGTCGACGAGATCGTCGAGCATTGGCCCGAGCGGTGCCGGTCGTGCGCGCACGAGTTCGCCGAGGCGGATCGTGTCGATGCGGCCGAGCCGTCTCGGCGTCAGGTCGCCGAGCTGCCGCCGATCGCGGTCAGGGTGACCGAGCATCGGCTGCACCGGGTCTGCTGCCCGGAGTGCGCGGCGGTGACGGCGGCCGAGCCTCCCGCCGGGTCGCGGTGGGCGTTCGGGCCCAGGCTGCAGGCGGCGGTCGTCACGCTCGCGGTGCGCAACCGCGTCTCGCGCCGTGACACGACCGAGCTCGCCCGGGAGCTGTTCGGGGTCGAGCTGTCGACCGGGACGGTCGACACGATCGTCCAGCGCGCCGGCGAGGCGCTCGCCGCCCCGCACACGCGGCTGGAGCAGGAGATCAAGCGCTCGCCGGTCGTCAACATCGACGAGACCGGCTGGAAGACCGGCGGCGAGCGCCGCATGCTCTGGGGCGCGCTCACCCGCCGGACGGCGGTGTTCCGGATCGCGGCCGGCCGCCACGCCGCCGAGGCGCAGACCATGCTCGGCGAGCGCTACGACGGGATCGTCTGCTCCGACCGCTACGCGCGGCTACGACTACCTCGACCCGACCCGCCGTCAGCTCTGCTGGGCGCACCTGCTCCGCGACTTCACCGCCCACAGCGAAGGAATGGGCGAACAAGAAGAGTTCGGAAACGCCGGCCTGGTCGTCGCACACGACCTGTTCAAGGCCTGGCAGCAGTTCCAGCAAGACGGCGACCGCGCCGCGCTTCAGGCCGCGGATCGCGCCGCTCCAAGACGAAGCTCCGCGCCGAGCTCGAGCACGCCTCCCGCAAGAGCACCAAGACCAAGTACCACCGCCAGTTCGCGCGCAACCTGCTCAAACGCTGGCCCGCCCTCTGGACCTTCAGCCACACCGACGGCGTCGAGCCGACCAACAACCACGCCGAACGCGGCCTCCGCGGCGCCGTCATCTACCGCAAACTCTCACTCGGCACCCAATCCGAACAAGGCGAACGCAGCCTCGAACGACTCCTCTCCGCCTCGATCACCTGCCGGCTCCGCAAGCAATCGCTCTACGCCTACCTCACCGAGGTCATCACCGCCCACGCCCGCGGCGACCCCATACCCGCCCTCAGCTGACAGCCCAAACGGGCTGAACGCTTACGGTTTTCTTTTTAGGTCGCTTCTTAGGTCGATGGACTTCGGCGAGCTGCTCGGATGAGTCTGCTTCGCCCTCGAGTCGATCGAGCCGGAGGGAGATCTCCCGTACGGCTTCCTCGAGCACTTCCGTGCGTTCCGCGAGGTCGCGAATCGCAATGGAAACCGGAGTCGTTGAAACAAGCGGGTTTCCCCAAACACGCGGACGCTTGCTTGCGACATGGATCAGTTGATTGACACGGTCCGCCAAGGTGAAGGTATCGGTGATCATCGGATGTCCTTTCATGGGCAGTCGGAGTGACGGGCGAGCCATGCGAGGAGCGCAGAGAGGCTTGCGGTCGCGAGGCAGATCGAGGTGTCTGCGGCGCCGTAGTACATGCGGACCGTGTCGCCGTCGTCCAGGATTTGCCAGCCGCACGAGAAGACGACCTGGTCGACGTCGCCGATCCGCTCATATGGGGCATCGGGCGCAAATATCCACTCGTTCGATCGCGCGAGCACGTGCTCAGGCTCGACCGTGTCGAGAAGGGCGAGTCCGAGCCGATAGATGGAGCCGGCCGCGGTGGTTCGAACGCCGTGGTAGAGGAGCAGCCATCCCTGCTCGGTGAGCAGTGGAGGCGCGCACAGACCCACCTTGTGTGCATCCCACCAGGAACCTTCTCGGGCGCGAAGGAGGATCTTGTGGTCGCCCCAGTGGCGAAGGTCGGGACTCCGCGAGATCCAGATGTGGGCCGCGTGATTCGGCGTGATCGAAACGGGCCGGTGGAGTGCCGCGAACCGGCCATCGAACCGTCGGGGAAAGAGCGCTGCGTCCTTGTCCTCTGGAGGAAACAGCACGCTCTGCCGCTCGTACGAGCGGAAGTCGCGAGTCGTCGCGAGGGCTACGAGCGGCCCGTCGCTCGAATAGCCGGTGTAGACGATCATGTAGTCCTCGCCAATCCGGGTGATCCGAGGATCCTCGATTCCGAACTGTTCGCTGTCTCTCGCGACCTCCGGGAGCATCGCTCGTTCGGTTTCGATGACCCAGTCGTTCACCCCGTCGGCGCTCCGCGCCACGCCGAAGTGCGACAGGCCGGTCCTGTCTTCGACGCGTGCGAGCAGGAGTGTCTCGCCGGCGAGGTCTGTCACGCCTGGGTTGAACACCGCATTCACGGTATGAGGCCACTGCGCTGCGGTGAGGATGGGGTTCGACCCGTGTCGCAGAAAGAGTTCGTCGGTTATGCGCGTCGTCACCAGCCCTCCTCCGTCGCGCGCGACGGCGTGCCGATCCACGACGCCTGCGCCCCGCGCTCTGCGATCACCGAGGATGCCAGGTCGCGATATCCGCGACCGACGTTCTCCCAAAGGAGCGTCTTGGCCTGCCGTCGTGCGACCGAAGAAGCCTGAGCGGCCAGCGTCGGATCGGTGAGAAGTCGGCGTAGCGCCCGGGCGATGGCGGCGGGGTTTTCGTGTGGAACGATGATTCCGGATCCCTCGGAGAGGAATTCGACCGCGTGCGGAAAGTTTGTCGCAACCACCGGCTTCCCCGACGCGATTGCCTCAACGAGAACGCCGGAGACAACCTGGTCGCGCGATCGATACGGAAGGAGCACCACGTCAGACTCTCGGATGAGGGCGAGCACAGCGGCGGTGTCCGTGTACCGATCGTCGAACTCAACGAGGTCCGAGACTCCGAGTCGCTTCGTGAGGTCTACGAGCGCATCGCGGTACGCCTCTCCTTCTCGCTCGGCGACGCGAGGATGTGTCTGACCGTGCACAAGGTAACGCGGGAGAGGGGTGAGGTCGCGCAAAGATGCAATCGCTTCGATCCCGTCCTCGATACCTTTTCCTCGGCCCAGCAGGCCCCAGGTCAAGACGACGGGCCTGCGTCGGAATGGGTTCCGCGGCGGTGAGAGCTCGACGTTGAACGGAGCTCCATGGGGGATCACGCACACTCGGCTCGGGTCGACGCGATAGGTGTGAAGAAGCGCCGATTCCGCTGCCTTGCTCTGCACGATGAGCAACTCGGCGGTCTCCCCGAGCCGTTCGATGATCTCCTGCTGCCGTGGTGTGGGCGAAAGCAAGACCGTGTGCAGGACGACAATCGCCGGCGCAGAGACGCGTCTTACAAGCTCGAGGATCTCGCATCCGTCCGGCCCACCGTAGATTCCAAATTCGTGCTGGAACACAACAATGTCGAAGTGATCGAGCCCCGCGCCGGCCCGCTCGAGCATCTCCGGCGACCCGGGGACGATCTCTGCGATCACTTCCGGTCCGAAGTCGGTCACGTTCGGCGTGCCGACGAGTGCGACCACGCCGCTGCGCGACGGATCCATGGCCGAACGCAGAGATGCATTGAACGTTGCTATCCCGCACTTAGTCGGGGGGTAGGTTCCGACGAAGCCGACCGAGACGGCCCGCCCGCCACGCGAGCCCGACCCGATCGACGGCCTGACGAACTTCTTCGAGACAGCCCTAGCCGCTGAACCGACGCCCGACATCACGTCCAACCCCGATCTTCAGGAATGAACGGAGCATGGCGCAATCGAGCGTCCTTGTGCATCGGTGAAAACACCGATCTCGGTTGACAGAACTCGGTCGAGTCAGCCGAGAGCGGCGGAGCGAGTAGTGTCGGTGGGCCAGGCGAAACTGTGGCGCGGCGCCTGAACGCCTCGCGCGACCCCGGGGTTTCGACGTGTTGCTGCCACACCGCTGACTCGTAAGGGTCGTGAGGAGAGGGCTTCGCGGCACTGAAGAAAACCCTGCTCCGGTGGGGTTTTCTCGTTCATGTCCCTCATTACTCAGGGGCCGAACAACAATCCTTCGCGGCTGGGATTCCACCTGTATCACGCGAAGCAATCGAGGGCCGAGCGGCCACTTTCCTGGCCGGCCGGGCTACGCGGATAGGGTTTCACACATGGCTGAGCAGGTCTCCATCGGGACGTTTGCGTCGCGAACCGAGGCGGACGTCGTGCAAGGACTGTCGTGCTCGCGGGGATTCCCGCATGGGGTGGCGGTCGATGATGCCGGCGGGGCCTACCCGGTTGGCTTCTCGGGCGGTCCGCGCGTAATGGTCGCCGAGAGCGATCGCGAAGCCGCCTCGCAGATTCTCGCGGCCAACGCCTGAGGCGCTCACCGGCGAACGTCGGAGCGGCACGAGCCGGCAACGGCCGCCGCCTCGGCGCCTTTCAGAGCAACACCTCACTTCGACAAGGGTCAGTGGTTCTTCTACCGGTTTGTCCAGCGGCAGATGAGGTATTTCATCGTCGCCGGATGAGCGAGTCCACCAGATCCGCGCTCAGACATCGACTCCCTCCGGAGCACAATCCAAGCGATTCATTGACAGGCTGGCGGGCGAGGCCGCCGTGGCCGAGCGTGTCGCGGCCGGTGAACGTGCGCTTCCCGCTAGAGCCCCGTTTCATGACGCTACCCCTCCCCCTTGATTCGTCGCAGCCGCGATTGCGGCCTGCAACACCCGTATTCAGCCCAATACACTTGGCCCCGAAAACACCTCGGCCCGCGCAAACGGGACGCGCCCGGCTCAGGCCTCGTGCGCCGTCTCGCGCCGAAGGCGATTGGCCATCACGCGCATCACGATCTCGGCGAAGTACGGAGTCTCTTGCACCAGAAACCAGAATCGGCGCTTGTCGATCCCGACGAGCACGGTGTCCGTTTCGGCGACTGCGGACCCGGACCACGGCTCACGGTCGATCACTGCAATCTCCCCGAACAGCCCGCCTGGCACCACGGTCTCGACGAGCCGGCCGCCGATCGAGAGCGCCACGCTGCCGGTCTGGACCACATACATGCGGTCGGCCGGATCGCCCTCGCTGAACACGACCGAGCCGGCCGCGTACTCCTCGGGCTCGCCGCTTCGCAGCAGCAGAGCGACGTATCTGTCCTGAGTCTCGACGTCGGTCATGGCTCGTCACCACCTTCTGGAAGGTCGGACACGCGGAAGCGTAGGCATACGCGAGACGGCGTGTGAGTCGAACTGGTGAACGCGACGCGTCGGTCTGGTTGACGCCGAGCGTTGATACGGGGGCCCAAGGGGCTTGGCGCCCCGCGGCGAACTCGTCGGTGCCGTGCCTGCCGAAGCAACGAGCGGAGCCACGAAGGCCACCCGTCCTGACAAGGACTTCGAGCCGCGCTGGCCCGCGGTCGTTTGCATCCTGATCGCGATGGCGCTCTACGTATCGCTGCCGGGCGAGATCATCTCCGGCTCGCATGCGACCACGGTCTTTCGGGTCCTCGTGCCCCTGCTCGAGCTCGCGCTCCTGATCCCACTCGCGGTCACCGCTCCGCACCGGCACGTCTACGAATCCGGCAAGCGGCGCATGGCCTCGATCACGCTGACCGCGATCATCACGCTCGCGAACATCGCCGCCCTCTGCTTCCTGATCCACTTCCTCGTCACCGGCGGCTCGTCCGTCCACGGCAAGCAGCTGCTGCTCGGCGGCGCGCAGATCTGGTGGACGAACGTGATCGTGTTCGCACTGTGGTTCTGGGAGCTCGACGGCGGCGGGCCGCCGGCACGGCTCCGCGAGCCCAAGGCCGACCGCGACTTCGCGTTCATCCAGATGACCGACCCCGAGGTGTCGACCCGGGACTGGCGCCCGCACTTCTTCGACTACTTCTACCTCTCGTTCACGAACGCGAGCGCGTTCAGCCCCACCGACACGATGCCGCTGTCACGGCAAGCCAAGCAACTGATGCTGGTGGAGTCGGCGATCTCGCTGCTCACGCTGCTGCTGGTCGCCGCCCGCGCCGTCAACATCCTGAGCTGAAGCAGTTCCCGGGGAGCGGTGCTCGACAGGTGGCTAGACTCGCCCGCGATGAGGATCGGCATGCTCACAGGCGGCGGGGACTGTCCCCGGGCTTAACCCGGTCATACG
>CAVTLL010000015.1:0-37027 GCA_963735535.1 uncultured Actinomycetota bacterium
AACACCGGCGACCGGACGGCGTGCCGTCAGCCGAGCATCCGCGCGCTTGAGCTCGAGCGCCGCGGCGAACCTCCGCCTGGTGGCCCTGCCGAGCGTGCGCTGCGCCTGCCCGAGCAGAGCGGCCGACTCGTCGCAATGACCGAGAATCTCGTACGACGCGGCCCGTTCGAGGCAGTCGCGCTCGACCTGCGCGGCGATCTCTTTCGGCCCGACGTTCAACTGCTCGAGCACCTCGGGTGTCACCCGCTCGGAGCCGTCGAGCGGATCGCTCAGCCCGGCTCGTCGAACACGAGCGGCGGCAAGCACGGCGAGCGTCGCCGTCGACTGCCGCTCGAGCGTCGTGCGCGTGATCTGGTCTGCATGCTCACGGTAGAGGACAACAGGAACCGGAAGGTTCGCAAGCTGCCAGCAGTCGGAGACGCGAAGCCACAGGTCGAAGTCCTCCGCCTCACGGAGACGGTACCCGCCGACCTGCTCGAGCGCCGATTTGCGGATCGCGGCGCCGCTGTGCGGGATGCAGCAGCGCCTCGTCAACGTCGCCCGGATGCCGCGGTCGGTTGTGGGGAACAGCATCGTCGCCCCTCGACGGCCGGCCTCATCGATGCGGATCGACGCGCCCCCGACGACCGCGACCTCCGGGTTCGAGTCGAGGAACGCGACCTGCAGGCTGAGTCGATCTGGGAGCGCGATATCGTCGGCGTCGAGTCGCGCGATATACGGCGCACGGGCCGCGCGCCATCCCCGGTTCAGAGCCGAGGCGAGCCCCAGGTTGGTCTCGTTCACGAGCAGCCGGACCCGCCCGTCGGCCAAGGCGAAATGCTCCACGATCGCCCTCGACTGATCGCCCGAACCGTCGTCGACGATCACGAGCTCCAGATCGTGAAGCGTCTGGCTCAGGACGCTCTCGATCGCCTCAACGAGGTATCTGTCTCCGTTGAGCACGGGTACAACGACGCTCACTCGTGGAGCGTCGACTGCGGCGATAAATGGCGCTGGGCAAGCGTGCAAGGCGTATCTCTCTCGTGCTGGCCGCAGATGGCTTGGTGTTCGCCGACGTTAGCGGACACCGCGGACGTTCCTCAGCTGGGGAATCGGCAGCTGACCCGGTTCCTCGATCACACGTTCGGGTGTCGCCCGCGTCTCGAGCCGGGGCGAGGTCGTTACGCCCGGCCGAAGACGGTGTGCGCTCAGGGCCGGGGCGCAGGCAGGGGCTCCGGCATGAAGGCCTCCTTCACGACGCGCAAGACCCGGGCGCGCTTGCCTTCTTCGACCGGCTGCAAGCCGCCGAGCTCGAGCCGCGCCAGCCCGACCCGCCCCGATGTACGCACGACCCGGAAGCCGAAGTCGCCGAGGAAATCCGCCGGAAAGACGGTGCGGTGGGCGCGAAAGCGGCCCTCCGGGCCGTCACTCTCGACCCAGCGGTAGGCGAACGCCTCGATCGCGGTGGCGCCACGGTCGCGTGCCTCACCGATCGCGGCGAGGATGAGCGACTGCAGCGCCCACGGCGCCGACTCGTCTACGAGGTAAGCGCACGTGACCAGCATCGCGTCGTCGGAAGGCGGTCCCGCCGGCAACTCGTAGGCGTGCGGGAAGAGCGGTGCCGGGCCGTACTGGATGACGCCGAGCGCACGGCCGTCGTCGCCGTAATACACAGTGCCGAACGCTCCGAACTCGTCCTCGACCCGTTCCATCCACCGGTCCTTGTCGACCCGACGCGACCCGCGCGCCTGCCACCAGACGCATTCGTGACAGACCGACGGCGCCGTCTCGAGCGTCAGCTTCGTCAGCCCTGTCAGCGCCGAAGCACTCATGCGGCACCTCCGTGGCGCCTACGGCTCATGAGATCTCCTCGACCACGACATTCACTGCGGCGGGTCGCGCATCGGTCATCCGCTCGAGGTAGTCCGCGACCCCGAGCTGAACCGCCGCCCCCACCTCCGGAATCGAAACTCCCCAGCGAAGCGCGAGATGCAGCTCGATCTCGCCGCTGTCCACCCGGATCCCCTTGCGCACGCCCTCGACGATCCCGGCGACGCCGTCCACCTCACGCGCCGCGTCGGCCGCATAGCGCGCGACCACGTCGGGCGAGATGCCGCTCTGCCCCATTCAGCCCTCGAGCTTCTCGATCACCGGTCCGACGGAAACGACATGGCGCTTGAACTTCAGCGCGGACTGCGGCACGCCGGCGGCGACGCCGATCAGCTGCGAGAGGTGCAGGATCGGGATCCCGAACTTGCGGCCCGTCGATGCTTCGAGCTTCGACTGCCAGGCATCGAGCGAGAGATGGCAGAGCGGGCAAGGAGTGACCATCGCGTCGGCGCCGGCCTCGATCGCCTGCTCGATCGGCTGGATCAGCTCGCCAAGCGCCGTCTCCTCACGCGCCTGGATGATCGGAAAACCGCAGCACTTGAGCTTCGCCGGGTAGTCGACCGCCTCACCGCCACACGCCTCGATGATCCGCTCGAGCGACGACGGCTGGTCGGGATCCTCGAACCCGAGGACACGGGAAGGCCGCAGGATCTGGCAACCGTAGAACGGCGCAATCTTGAGCCCCTTCAGGCCCTTGTGTGCAGCCTCGACAAGCGCCGGATACCCCTCCTCGCCTGCGAGCTCCCAGAGCAGGTGGCGGACGTCGATGTCGCGCTCATAGGCCGGGACGCCGACCGCGACAAGGTTGGCATTGACGCGGTGGCGAAGGTCGGCGTCGCCCATCAGCTGGAAGTTCGCCTGGCGCAGGTTGAGCGTGCATACGTTGCAGACCGTCATCAGCGTGTCGGCACCGGTCGCGGCCCCGTACGCAAGGATCCGGGCGTTCAGATGGAGGTAATAGTCAGGCTCGGCCTCCTGGATGTCGCCGGCACCGCAGCAGGTCACCGACTCGAGCTCGATCAGGTCGAGCCCGACCATCGGCGCGAGAGCCTGCGTCGAGGTGTCGAGCTCCTTCGCCGACAGCGAGGCCAGACAGCCCTTGTAGTACGCGACCTGCTTCAACGCGTCCCCTTTTCGCTCGGGAGGTAGGGCTTCGGGAACGAGCCCGAGGCGTACGGGTCACGAGCGTCGTCGTGGTGGCCATGAGCCAGCTTCGCCATCGCCGCCTCGCCCTGGACGATGCCCGCGAAGCCGCGCTCGTCCTGCTCGTACAGCAGATCATGGAGTCGCCGCGACTCGCGGACGTCCTTCGCGACGTGCGGCGGGAACGGCGTCGGAACCTTGCCCTTCCTTGCGAGGCCGAGCGCAAAGCGCGTCTGCTTGATCGACTCGACGATGCCCTGCGTCTTCGGCACGAGCTCGGTCTCGCGCAGCCAGCCGGTCGTCTTCGCCGAGGTGACGAACCACATCGCGTGCTTCGCACCCATGTCGCGGGTGATCCCCTCCTTGATCGACTCGGCGCCGAGCTTCGCAATTGCGTCGCGGGGATCCACGCCCTTGGGGCAGCGCTCGTTGCAGAAGTAGCAGCGCGTGCACTCCCAGATTCCGTGCTCGTGGTTGAGGTCCTCGAGCCTGCTGTTCTTGGCGCCGTCGCGCGGATCGCCGACGAAGCGCATCGCCTTCGCGAGGGCCTGAGGGCCGACGAAATCCGGGCTCGAGGCCATCGCATTGCACTCGGACACGCACGCTCCGCAGTTGATGCAGAGCGACTCCTTGTGTACGGCGGCCATCCGCTTCGGCGAGATCACGTGCTCCCGGCCGGCCGGCGGGACGGTGTAGCCCGGCTGGAGATACGGCTTCACCGAGCGGAACTTCGCCCAGAACGGATCCATGTCGACGACGAGATCCTTCAGGATCGGCATGTTCCCCATCGCCGAGATCACCGGGGTCTTGCCTGCATCGGCGAACTTCTTCATCGGCGTCTTGCACGCGAGCACGGTGACCCCGTCGATCCGCATCGCGCACGAGCCGCAGATCATCATCCGGCAGCTGCGGCGGTAGGCCAGCGTTCCGTCGCTCCGATCCTTTACGAGATCGAGCACGTCGAGAAGCGTCGCCTCCTGGGGCGCGTCGACCTCGTATTCCTTCAGCTCCCGCGTCCCGCCGGCGGGATCGGAGCGCCAGATCTTCAAGCCGACCTGCATCAGTAGCTCCTTTCGACGGGTTCCCAGTTCGTGATCGTGACAGGGCTCCAGCCGTGGGCGGGGTTCCCGTCGACCCAGCGGATCTCGGAGTGCTTGAGGAAGTTCTCGTCGTCGCGGTCGGGGAAGTCCTCGGGCCGCGAGTGCGCTCCCCGGCTCTCCTTGCGCTCGATCCCTCCGCGCAGCATGCAGGCGGCGAGCTCGAGGCAGCCGCCGAGCTCGAGCGCCTGGGTGAGATCGCTGTTGAACACCTCGCCCTTGTCCTCGACGACGACCTTCGTGTAGCGCTCGCGGAGACCGTCGATGATCCCGATCTCCTCCTGCATCTGCTGCTCACGGCGGAACACACCGAAGTTGTCGAGCATCGAGGCTCCGAGCTCGTCGCGGATCTTCCAGGGCCGCTCGCCGTCCTTTCGGCCGAGCAGCATCTCGAGCTCCGCGCGCGCATCGGCGAGCGCGGACTCGGGAACCTCCGCCGGCGAGTGTGCGATCAGCGATGCCTCCGCAGCCGCGCGGCCCGCGCGCCGCCCGAACGTGATCGTCTCCATCAGAGAGTTTCCGCCGAGCCGGTTGGCTCCGTGCACCGAGACGCACGCGGTCTCCCCGGCCGCGTACAACCCCGGCAGCTCCGTGAGGCCGTCCTTGTCGGTTGCCACGCCACCCATGTGGTAGTGAGCGCCCGGCCGGACAGGCACCGGCTCGTAGATCGGATCGACGCCGGCATAGGTGATCGCCAGCTCGCGCGACCCCGGAAGCCGGTCGATGATCTTCGAAGCCCCGAGATGGCGCATGTCCAGCATGACGCTGCCGTTGATCCCGCGACCCTGGTCGATCTCGGTCTGCTCCGACCGCGAGACGACGTCGCGCGAGGCGAGCTCGAGCGCGTTCGGCGCGTACCGCTCCATGAAGCGCTCGCCGTCCTTGTTGATCAGAAAGGCGCCTTCGCCCCGGCAGCCTTCGGTCATCAGGATCCCGGTCGGATACAGCGTCGTCGGGTGGAACTGCATGAACTCCATGTCCTTGAGCGGCAGGCCGAGCCGGAGCGCCATCGCAGCGCCGTCGCCCGTGCAGGCATAGGCGTTCGTCGTAATGCGGTAGATCCGGCCGATCCCGCCGGTCGCGAGCACGACCGATGTGCCGGCGATCGATTTCAGCCCGCCGTTCAGCAGATCCCACGCGATCACACCCTGGCAGCGCCCGGCGTCCTCGACGAGCTTCCAGGCATAGAACTCCTCGTATACCTTGATCCCGCGCTTCACGAGCTGCTCGTAGAGCACCTGGATCAGGACGTGACCGGTGATGTCGGCCGCGAAGACGGTGCGCGGCGAGCCGGCTGCGCCGAACGGCCGTTGCGCGAGCTTCCCGTCCTCCCCGCGCGTGAACATCGCGCCCCAGTGCTCGAGCTGGTAGATGTCGCCCGGCGCCTCACGGGCAAAGATCTCGACCGCATCCTGGTCGGCGAGGAAGTCGGACCCCTTCACCGTGTCGAAGGCATGCGACTCGGCGGAGTCTTCCTTGGCATTTCCGAGCGACGCATTGATTCCGCCTTCGGCCGCGCCCGAATGGCTGCGGGTCGGATGCAGCTTCGAGACGACCGCGACGTCGGCTCCGGCGTCGAACGCCTCGATCGCCGCGCGCATGCCCGCGCAACCGGCGCCGATTACGAGGACATCGTGCGCCGTTTCCACGGCTACGACGCTAGCGGAAGGCCAGGTTGCTGCGCGTCATTCGCCGGGGCCCGCCGCGGCAACCTCGGGGTCGACCCCGGCGAACTGGGCAAAGTTCTCGCGGAACATGGCGGCGAGCTCGGCCGCCTTCGCGTCGTATGAGGTGGGATCGGCCCAGGTCGAACGAGGGTCGAGAAGCCCTGCGTCGACACCCGGCGCGGCGACGGGGACCTCGAAGCCGAAGACCGGATCGATGCGCATCTCGGCATCCTCGAGCTCGCCCGAGAGCACGGCGTCGAGCAGCGCGCGAGTCTCGCGGATCGGCATCCGGTGTCCGCCGTGACCTGCAGGCCCGCCGGTCCAGCCCGTGTTCACGAGCCACACTGACGGCTTGTGAGCGGCCAGCTTCTCCCTCAGGAGCCGGGCGTACACGGCCGGCGGCTGAGGCAGGAACGGCCCGCCGAAGCACGGCGAGAACACGGGAGCCGGCTCGGTTACGCCGATCTCGGTTCCGGCGAGCCGGGCTGTGAAACCGGAGAGGAAATGGTACGCCGCCTGGGCATCGTTCAGGAGCGAGATCGGCGGCATCACGCCGAACGCGTCGGCGGTCAGAAAGACGACATGCGACGGATGCCCGCCGCGCCTCGTCGGCACGGCGTTCGAGATGGCGTCGAGGCTGTAGGCGCCGCGCGTGTTCTCGGTCTTCTCGTCGCTGTCGAGGTCGAGCCGGCCGCTCTCGTCGACGACGACGTTCTCGAGCAGAGTCCCGAACCTGCGGGTGGTCGCATAGATCTCGGGCTCGGCCTGCGCCGAGAGGCGGATCATCTTCGCGTAGCAGCCATCCTCGAAGTTGAACACGCCCGAGTCGCCCCAGCCGTGCTCGTCGTCGCCGATCAGGTGCCGCTTGGGGTCTGCCGAGAGCGTGGTCTTGCCGGTGCCGGAGAGCCCGAAGAAGATCGCCACGTCCCCGGCGTCACCCATGTTCGCCGAGCAGTGCATCGGAAAGGCTCCGGCTAGCGGCAGCCGGTCGTTCATCGCGGTGAAGACCGACTTCTTGATCTCACCGGTGTAGGCCGTGCCGCCGATCAACACCTGACCGTTTGCCGCGTCCAGCGCGATGAACGTGCCCGAGCGGGTGCCGTCTTCGGTCGGGTCGGCCTCGAGCGCCGGCGCGTGCAGCACGACGCATTCCGGCGTGAAGCCCTCGAGCTCGGCCTCCTCGGGCGCGATGAACATGATCCCCGCGAAGAGCGCGTGAAACGGGCTCGGCGTCACGACCCGCACGGCCATGCGATAGGCCGGGTCGGCGCCTGCATACGCGTCGACGACGTACAGATCGCGCCCACCGAGATATCCGGTCACCTTCGAGTGCAGGCGTTCGAAGCTTGCGCGCTCGAGCGGCCGGTTGGTCTTGCCCCACCAGATCCGCCCCTCGGTTCCGGGCTCCCGCACCACGAACTTGTCGTCCGGCGAACGTCCGGTGTGCTTCCCGGTCTCGACGACGAGCGGGCCGCCCTCGGCGAGGACGCCGTCCTTGCGACGGACGGCCTCCGTGATCAGCACCGCAGCCGGGACGTTTCTCCGTACAGCGCCCGAGGCGCCGATGCCGTGCGGGTTCAGATCGATGTCGGCAGACACGCGCGGAGAATCTACCGGCCGCGCTCAGATCCGCCAGTCGCCGCCGCGCAGCACGGGAACATGCTCCCCTCCGGCGGTCACGCCGGTGACGTCGAGCTCGTCGGAGCCGATCATGAAGTCGATGTGGATCGCGCTCACGTTGAGCTGCTCGCGATCCTCCTCGCCGGCAGAGAAGCCATAGGCGCCGCCGAGCGCGATGTGGCTCGCAGCGTTCTCGTCGAGCAGCGTGTCGTAGAACACCGTCCCGAGGCTGCCGATCCGGCCGTGGCGGTCGACGAGCGCGAGCTCGCCGAGCCTGGTCGCGCCGTCGTCTACGGCCAGCTTGGCGCGAAGCGCCTCGGCGCCTTCGTCGGCATCGATGCTCGACGGCCCGCCCGCCCTCGAAGTGCATCCGAAGCCCCCGGACGATCGTCCCGTCCTTCAACACGAGCGGCTTGGTCGACGTGACGTGACCGTCGACCCGGAGCGGGTCAGGCGCGGTGAACACCTCCTCGGTCGGAAGGTTCGGGAGATGGCGGATACCGAATCGGGTCTCGAAATCGCCGGCCTGCCAGTGGGAGGTCGGAAACAACCCGACCGTCAGCTCGGTGCCCGGCCCGCTCAGCTCGATCGCGTCGAACCGGCGGTCGTTGAGCCGTTCAGACGAGGTCTTCAGGAGCGCGATCCGCTCCTCCCAGGCCGCGGCAGAGTCGGGCTCATCGAGCCGCAGCACGTGCCAGAGCTCGTTCCAGAGCCGCTCGTACGCCGCGTCCGAGTCGAGCTCCGGGAAGACCAGGTCGGCCCAGTCGTGCGTCGGGCACGGGACCGTCGACCAGTTCGTCGCGCGGTCGTTCAGGACCTTCATCGACTCCTTGAGCCACGGAAGCTGGTCGCGGCCGAGGCGCGCGCCGTCGATCCCCTCGAGCGCCGTGGGCGAGACGACACCGGCGAAGCCGATTCTCGCTGCGCCGGCCTCGGCGAGCCAGCGCAGCCGGGCACCGAGCCAGTCCGGTACGTAGTCGAGCGTCTCGAAATCGGCGTGCTCCATGCGGGCGCGCTTGACGAACGGGTCGAAGTAGAGGACGTCGACGAACTTCGCGCCTCGCCGGTACGCAGCCGACGCGACCGCCCGCGCAAGCTCTTCCTGCCCGAGGAAGGCACTGACACCGACGATCTGGCCCGACTGGACGTTGGCGCCGTGGACAGCCAGTGCCGCGAGGGTCTCGAAGCGCGCGTCCACGGCAGGCGATCCTACCGCGAGCGCGAATGCGGCCGGGTGAGGCTCGAGCCCGCGATCGAGCGGTACCTGGCCTCGGCGGGCATCGCCGAGTCGACCCGTCGCGGCTACGCGACCGACCTGGCCGACTTCGCCGGGTGGTACGGGAACGGCGAGCTCGAGCGAGTCGACTTCAGGGTGCTCTCGGATTACACCGCCGACCTCGGGCGGGCTCGGCCCGGTGGGAAGCTGTCGCGAGCGACGATCGCCAGGCGGCTCTCCGCGGTGCGCACCCTCATCCGCTACTCGCTCGGTCCGGGAGCGGTGCCGGATGTCCCGTTCAGCGACCGCCGGAGCCGCCGGCTCCCTGACGCGCCGAAGGTGGAGGAGGTCGAGTCGATCCTCGCGGATTCGCTCGGCGACGGAAGCGCGCTCGGAATCCGCAACCGGGCGCTGCTCGAGATCGTGTACTCGGCCGGCCTTCGCAGCTCCGAGGCGGTCGGGCTCGATCTCGCCGACGTCGACTTCGAGCAGGAGCATGTCCACATCCGCAACGGCAAGGGCGCGAAGGATCGGATCGTGCCGCTCGGTGAGGACGCGTCGCATTGGATCGCGCGCTACCTCCGCGAGGCTCGCCCCGCGCTCACCCGAGGCGCCGTCGACGCGCTCTTCCTCTCGACGCGCGGCCGCCGCCTCGACACCTCGACGCTGCGCCGCCTGACGCCCCACCCGCATCGTCTCCGCCACGCGTTCGCGACCCACCTGCTCGAGGGCGGCGCCGACCTGCGCACGATTCAGGAGCTCCTCGGCCACTCCTCGCTCTCGACCACCCAGATCTACAGCCACGTCAGTGCCAAGCGCCTGCGCCGCGTCTACGACAGCGCGCACCCCCGCTCATGACCGAAGCAAGTAATGCAAGTCACAAGCCTCGCAACTTGGAGCACAAGCGGGATCCTGAGGTCGACGGGTTCCTGGCCGTGCTCGGAGCCCGGCGCGCTCCGCGGACCGTGGACGCCTACCGCCGGGACCTCGTGCGGCTCGGGACATTCCTCGGCCACAACGTCTCCACAGCCACGGTCGAGGAGCTGGAGCGCTACACCGCCGAGATGCGCGCCGAGGGGCTGTCGCCGGCAACGCTGGCCCGGCGCACGGCGGCGGCGCGGAGCTTCTTCGGTCACCTCCAGTTGATCGGGGTGCGCAGCGACAACCCTGCCGCCGAGATCGAGCTGCCGAGACGCACCCGACGACTGCCCCGAACGCTCTCGGCGGGCGAGGCGGAGCGGCTGATCGACGCCGCGGGCGGGACGACGCCGCGGGCGCTTCGGAACCAGGCTCTCGTCGAGCTGCTCTACGGAGCCGGCTTGCGCGTCTCCGAGGCGATGGGCCTCGAGAAGAACGGTGTGGATCTCGATGAGCGCGTGATCCGCGTGCTGGGCAAGGGCGGCAAGGAACGGGTCGTTCCGGTCGGACGCCAGGCGGTCGAGGCGCTTCGCCGCTATCTCTTCCGGGGACGGCCCCATCTCGATCGCCGCCACCGCCCCGAGCTTTTTCTCAACGCCAAGGGCGGCGCGCTGACCCGTTCGGGAGCGTTCCTGATCCTGAAAGGGCTCGCGGAGAAGGCCGGGCTCGAGCCCGGGCGCGTTCACCCCCACCTCCTCCGCCACTCGTTCGCGACGCATCTGCTCGAGGGTGGCGCCGACCTGCGCAGCGTCCAGGAGATGCTCGGGCACGCCGACCTCAGCACCACCGAGCTCTACACGCACGTCTCCGACCGGCGCCGGCGCGAGACGTACTTCGCGGCCCATCCGCACGCGAAGCGCAAGCAGGACAGCTACGCTCGGCTACGGTTCGACGGGCCGGCCTTGCGGCGCAGCCCCTGGGCGACCTTCGCGGCGGTCTCGCGCAGCTCGCGCCCGGCCTCGTCGTCCTCGGCCAGCGCACTCAGGATCGCGATCGTGTCGCGCTGCGCCGAGCCGTTGCGAAGCGACACCACCGCGAGCCTTCTGACGGCGTCGTTCTCGTCGTGCGTGACCAGCTCGTGGAGCAACGGCCGGACGCCGTTCACCACACTCGGGTGATCGCGAGAGAGAAGCTCGAGCGAGAGCAGCGCCGAGCCGCGACACGCCGGGCTCGACATCCTCGAGCCCACGCCGGAGCAGCTCGATCTTCTGCCGGAAGCGGAACTGCCCGATCGCCCGGAACGCGACGGCCCGCTCCCGGAAATCCTGCGCACGGGCCGACGCCTCGAGGTCGTCGTCCCACTTCGCGCGGAGCTCCGCAAGGTGTTGCTCGTCGCCCTGCTCGGCGAACGCAGCAGCCTCGGCCGCTGCGTCGGTGAGGCTCATGCCTGCTCCAACGAGTAGGCGGGCACGCCGACGTAGCGCGCCGACGGGCGGATCAGGCGACCGGTACGCCGCTGCTCGACGATGTGGGCCGACCAGCCGGCAACCCGCGCGCAGCCGAACATCGCCGGGTACATCGGCGGCGGTATCTCCGCGATCTCGAGCACGACGGCGGCCCAGAACTCGACGTTCGTCTCCAGCACCCGGTCCGGGGACTTCTCGCGCAGTGCAGCCAGAGCGGCACGCTCGAGTTCCTCCGCGACCTCCACGCGCCTCGACCCGAGCTCGTGGGCGGTGCGTCGGAGAACCCGCGCCCGCGGATCCTCGGCGCGATACACGCGATGGCCGAAGCCCATGATCCGGCCTCCCCGGTCGAGCAGGTCGCGAACGTAGGCATCGGGATCGCCGCTCGCCTCGACCTCGTCCAGCATCAGCAGCACCCGCGTCGGTGCGCCGCCGTGGAGCGGCCCGGACAGGGCGCCGACGGCGGAGGAGAGAGCAGCGGCGCAATCGGCGCCGGTCGAAGCCGTGATCCGCGCGCAGAAGGTCGACGAGTTCAAACCGTGCTCGGCTGCAGAAACCCAGTAGGTGTCGATCGCCCGCGCGTGCCGTGGATCGGCCTCGCCACGCCAGCGGATCAGGAACTGCGCGGCGGCATCCTCGCCGAGCTCGACATCGGCCTCGGGAACGGGCGCCTGATCGCCCCGGGCGGCCTGGGCGACGATCGAGAGCGCAGCCGCTGAGAGGCGGGCAAGATCGTCACGCGCCTGCTCCGGCGAGATGTCCACGAGCTGCCGGAGCCCCCACTTCGGGCCGAGCGTGGCGAGCCCCGCCTGCAGGTCGGCGATGACCGAGCCGCTCGGATCCTGCAGCTCGATCCGCTCGGCGCAGGGCATCCCCGGCTGGAAGCTCCCGTCGACGAGCAGGCCCCACACCTGCTCGAACGGGTAGCGGCCGACGAGCTCCTCGATGTCGACGCCGCGGTAGCGGAGCGCCGATCCCTCGCGGTCCGGCTCGGCGATCTCCGTCTCGAATGCGACCACGCCTTCGAGCCCAGGTTGGAAATCGCCGTTCATCCTGGAAAACGCTAGCTGAGAGCTGCTGAGCCCCTGGGTTCTGCTCTCCCGGAGCCGCAATGTCCGCTGAACGTAGAATCCGGGGCCCATGGCTCATCGCGTCACACTCATCCCCGGCGACGGCATCGGCCCCGAGCTCACCGAGGCCACCCGCCGCGTGCTCGAGGCGACCGGGGTCGAGTTCGACTGGGACGTCCAGCCCGCGGGCGCCGACGTGATGGCGGACCACGGGGGCAACCCGCTTCCGGACGAGACTCTCGAGTCGATCCGGGCGAACCGCGTCGCTCTGAAGGGGCCGATCACCACCCCCGTCGGGGACGGTTTCCGCTCGGTGAACGTCGGCCTGCGCATCGCGCTCGACATGTACGCGCAGGTCCGCCCCTGCAAGACCTACCCCGGTGTCCGCACCCGTTACGAGGACATCGACCTGGTCATCGTTCGCGAGACCACCGAGGACATCTACGCCGGGATCGAGTTCGAGCAGGGATCGCCCGACGCGGAGGAGCTTCGCGGCTGGCTCGAGGCGCACGGCGAGAAGCTGCCGATGCCCGACTCCGGGATCTCGATCAAGCCGATCTCGGTCACGGGCACGCGCCGCGTGTTCGAGTTCGCGTTCGACTACGCCCGCCGGATGGGCCGGAGCAAGATCACGGCCGTCCACAAGGCGAACATCATGAAGTTCACCGACGGCCTCTGGCTGCGCGTCGCGCGCGCCGTCGCCGCCGAGAACCCGGACATTGCCTTCGACGACAGGATCGCCGACAACATGTGCATGCAGCTCGTCCAGTGGCCCGAGGACTACGACATGATGGTTTTGCCGAACCTCTACGGCGACATCATCTCCGACCTTGCTGCGGGGCTGATCGGCGGCCTCGGCGTCGCACCCGGCGCGAACTTCGGGCAGGGAGTTGCCGTCTTCGAGCCGACGCACGGCTCGGCGCCGAAGTACGCCGGCCAGAACAAGGTCAACCCGATCGCGCAGATGCTCTCGGGGATGCTGATGCTTCGCCACCTCGAAGAGATGGACGCCGCCGACCGCCTCGAGTCCGCGATCGCCGACCTGATCCGCGAAGGGAAGAGCCTCACCTACGACATGAAACCCACGCGCTACGACCCGACCGCGGTCGGGACGAGCCAGGTTGCCGACGCGCTGATCGAGAAGCTCCAGAGCCGGGTGGTCGTATGAGCCGTGCGAAGGTCACCGTCGTCGGCGCCGGCAATGTCGGGGCGACGTGCGCACAGGTGCTCGCAACGCGCGACTACGCCGATGTCGTGCTCGTCGACATCAAGGAAGGACTGCCGCAAGGGAAGGCGATCGACATCGCGCAGATGGGCGCCGTGCTCGGATACGAGCCTTCGATCACCGGTACGAACGGTTACGCGGAGACCGCCGGGTCGGCGGTCGTCGTGATCACCGCCGGTGTCCCGCGCGGCCCGGGGATGAGCCGCGACGACCTCGTCTCCACGAACGAGAAGATCGTGTCTGCCGTGACTCGCGATGTCGTCGCTCAGTCGCCCGACGCGGTGCTCGTGGTTGTGTCGAATCCGCTCGATGCGATGTGCCATGTCGCGAAGAACGTCTCGGGCTGGCCGCGCGAGCGCGTGCTCGGAATGGCGGGAATCCTCGACACGGCACGCTTCTCCACGTTCGTCGCCTGGGAGACGGGATCGTCTCTGAAGGACGTCCAGACGCTGGTGCTCGGCGGTCACGGCGATCAAATGGTGCCGCTCGTCAGCGCCACGCGCGTGGGTGGGGTTCCGCTCACGGAGCTCGTCGCGGGCGACCGGATCCAGGCGATGATCGAGCGCACCGCAAAGGGCGGCGGAGAGATCGTCAACCTGCTCGGGACCTCGGCCTGGTACGCGCCCGGCGCCGCCGCCGCGCAGATCGTCGACTCGATCGTGCTCGACGAGAAGCGCGTGCTGCCGTGCGCGGCGTATCTCGAGGGCGAGTACGGCATCGACGGCCTCTACGTCGGCGTTCCGGTCCGGCTCGGCGCCGCGGGGATCGAGAAGATCGTCGAGCTCGAGCTGACGGGTGACGAGCACGCTGCCCTCCAGGCCTCGGCCGCCGCCGTGCGCGAGGTTGTCGGCGTCCTCACCACGTGAGTTAGTCCCCGCACCTAAGAAGCTCCTTAGGGAATGGTTGGCAAACGCGCCGACCGTCTACCATGAATCTGTGGAAGCGGCGGCTCGCCCCCATCCTCGCTCCCGTCCACGGGTCTTACGCATCGTCACCCCCGGACGGGTGCTCGCGCTCGCCGGCCTCCTCGTGGCCGGCGTCCTTTCGCTCAACTTCATCTCGTCAAACCAGTACATCTTTCTTCCGGACAAGGCCCATCCGGTCGCCAATCTGGTTCAGGTCGCCGGCGGGCACGATCGGGCCGGTGCGGGCGGCATCTACTTCGTCGACGTGCTCGTGCGCAAGGCGACGATGCTCGAGCAGCTCTTCGGCGGGCTCCACAACGGAGCCGACCTGTATCCGGCCGACGAGATAGTGCCTGCCGGGGTCTCGACCGCGCAGGAGAATCAGGTGAACGACGACGAGATGCGAACATCGAAGCAGGTCGCGGCGGCCGTCGCGCTCCGCGCCTTCGGCAAGAAGGTCCGGGTAATCGAGAACGGCGCGATCGTCTCGCAGACCGAGCCGGGATTCCCGGCGGCCGGGAAGCTTGTGCCCACCGACCGCATCATCGCGATCGACGCAGTCACGGTTCACTCGCCCACCGACATCTTCCACGTGATGTCGGGTAAGCCGATCGGAACCCATTTCCGCTTCAAGGTGCTTCGAAGCGGACATCAGGCGCTCGTGCGGCTGACGACCGTGGCCGCGGCAACCGGCTCCAAGCGCGGCGTCGTCGGCGTCCTGCTCGCCCCGAGCGAGAAGTTCAACCTACCCGTGAAGGTGTCGATCGACACGCCCGGTGTCGGCGGTCCGTCGGCCGGCCTCGCGTTCGCGCTCGACATCCTCCAGCAACTGGGGCGCAACGTCGACCATGGCCACAAGGTCGCCGCGACCGGCGAGATCTTCCTGAACGGCGGCGTCGGCCCGATCGGCGGAATCAAACAAAAGACGATCGGCGCGCGCGAGGCAGGTGTGGATGTCTTCCTCGTTCCGGTGTCGAATGCGGCCGAGGCCCGCAAGTACGCACACGGCCTCCGGATCGTGCCTGTGAAGAGTTTTCAACAGGCGTTGCACGCACTGGCAACTTTGCCGCCAGTCCGCTAGAAACCTGGGATTTTCAGCCGTCCGAAAGGCGCGGAAACTGCGCGTTTTCTCTCGCGGCAACCCTTGTCAGCGGCCCGCGCATACGTAGGATCGCATCTCGTCGGAGGCCCCTAGAGGAGCGCTGTGAGCAAGCATCCCCCCACCTGCCAGGACTGTTACTTCCATCGCCACGGGCTGTGCGCGCTTGCCCTCGACCAGCCCTGCCCGACCTTCAGGGCGGCCGAGCGTGTGCTCTCCCCCCCGCCGCAGCCGCGACTCGTGCCGCGCCCGCTGCCGGTCTCGGCCGCCGCGGCGACTGCGTGAAGCCGGCGAGCTAGGCGATCGCAGCGGCGAGCCGCTGGACGCCTTCGTCGATCTCGTCGGGCGAGACGAAGCTGTAGGCGAGGCGCATCGAGTTCTCGGGGCCGCCGAAGTCGGTGCCGAGCACGGCTGTGACTCCCTCGGCGCGATCGAGCACTTCCTTGGCGTTCGTCCCCACGGGCAACTCGAGCCAGATGAAGTAGCCGCCCTCGGGGCGCGACCAGGTCGAGCCGGCCATGTGCTTGTCGAGCGCGGCTAGCATCGCGTCGCGGCGCGCCTTGAGCAGCCCGTTGACTCGGACGAGGTTCGGCTCGTAGTTCCCGCGGCGGATGAACTCGTACACGACCGCCTCGCTGATCTGGACGGGCGTGATGTAGGTCGAGTTGGCGATCTCGGTGAGGGCACGCGCAAGGTTCTCGGGGAGGATGTACCAGCCGACCCGGAGGCCCGGCGAGATCGTCTTCGAGAACGACGAGGTGTAGATCACCGACCCCGGCGCGAGCTCGTACATCGACGGAGGCGCGCTGCCCTCGAAACGGATGCGCCCGTACGGGTCGTCCTCGAGCAGCGTCACCCCGGCAGCCTGGGCGAGCGCGACGATCTCGCGGCGCCGGCTCTCCGGGACGGTGCGCCCGCTCGGGTTCTGGAAGGTCGGGATCGTGTAGACGAAGGCGGGAGCCGGGTTGGCCTTCAGCGCGCTGTCCAGTGCGGCCGGGATCAGGCCCTCGTCGTCCATTGCCATCGTGACTATCGGCGAGCCGACCTCGTTCAGGATCTTCAGCGGGCGGTCATAGGTCGGCAGCTCGACGAACACCGACTTGCCACGGGCGAGGAACTGCACGAGCAGGACAAAACCCTGGAGGCCGCCGTTCGTGAGCAGCACCTGGCTCGCGGGGACGCCGTGCCACTCGCCGATCACCTCGCGCAGCGGCGCGTAGCCGTTGCCGGCCCCGTAGGAGAGGATCGTCTTGCCGTCGCGAGCGACGACCTCACGCGCGCAGTCGGCGAGCTCTTGTTCGTCCAGGCACTCGGGTGCCGGGACGCCACGGGCGAACGAGATCGTGTCCATGCCTCGAATCTATCGGGTCGGGGCGGCCTCGTCCGGGCGGAACTGTCAGCCGGCGCGCTCGGCAACGAGCTGCGCGACCTCGGTCGGCGTCGTGCCGACGGCGATCCCTGCCGCCTCGAGCGCGTCCTTCTTCGCCTGAGCGGTGCCTGCCGAGCCGGAGATGATCGCACCCGCGTGGCCCATCGTCTTCCCGGGCGGCGCCGAGAAGCCGGCGATGTAGGCGAGTACCGGCTTGGATAGCTTCTCCGACACGTGGCGGGCGGCCTTCTCCTCTTCTTCGCCGCCGATCTCTCCGACCAGCACCACGATCTCGGTCTCGGGGTCGGCCTCGAACAGGTCGAGGATGTCGACGAACGTCGAGCCGATCACCGGGTCGCCGCCGATCCCGACGATCGTCGAGTTGCCGACGCCGAGCTGGGCCAGCTCGTGGCCGATCTGGTAGGTCAGCGTGCCGGAGCGGGAGACGAGACCGACCGGGCCGGGCGCGAACACCTCGGCCGGGATGATCCCGACGTTCGCCTTGCCCGGCGAGAGCGCACCCGGACAGTTCGGGCCGATCATCGTCACGCCGCGGGCGCGAACGTAGGCGCGGAGCTTGAGCGTGTCGTGGACCGGGATGTGCTCGGTGATGCAGATCGACGGTCTCGATGCCGGCATCGACCGCCTCGTAGACGGCGTCGGCCGCGAAGCGGGCAGGGACGAAGATCAGCGACGTGTCGGCCCCGGCCTCGGCGACGGCGTCGGCGACCGTGCCGAAGACCGGGATGCCCTCGACGTTCTCGCCTTCCTTGCCGGGCGTGACGCCGGCGACGACGTTCGTCCCGTAGGCGCGGTTGCGCAGCCCGTGGAAGCGGCCCTCCGTCCCGGTCAGGCCCTGGACGACGAGCCGCGTCTCGCGATCGACCAGGATCGCCATCAGGCGGGCCGGCGCGCGTAGGGCGATCCGGTCGAGCTTGAAGAAACCGCCGTCCATTCGGTCGGCGAGCAGCTCTCGCACGGCGTCGGCGTCGGGGCCGGTGCAGCCTGTCCGGTCGAGCCACGGCTCGAGCTCGATCGGGTGGTCGAAGATCCGCACCTCTTCGATCACGAGCCCACCGCCTTCGAGGAACGCGCGCCATTCCGCCTCGCTGTAGTTGCGCACGTGCGAAGGGTCGCGGAGCTTCTCGGCCCGCTCGAGCTTTTCGCCGTCGTAGATCGTGTCGACCACGATGACACGCTTCGACGCGACCCGGCCGAGCTCGCGGGCCGCCTGCGGCCGGATCGGCGAAGTGGTGTGCGGCAACCCGCGTCACCGACAGGTCGAAGCTTCGGTCGGCGAACGGCAGCTCCTCGGCGAAGCAGATCACGTCCGGCCGCATCCCCGGCGCCGGATCGCAGCTCACGACCTCGAGCCCCGCCTCCCGCAGCCGCCGCGCCACGTGCCCGCCCCCGGTCGCCACGTCGATCGCCGTCTCACAGCCCTCCGCCCACTCGACGATCAGGTCGAGATCCGGCCCTTCGACGTGCGCCGCGCTCGTCCGGTACAGCTCCGCCCGCTCACTCCAGGGATCAGTCGGGACCTGGCTCATGCGGCGAGCTCCACGGCGCGGCGGGCTGCGTCGAGCATCGTCGGCTCGAGTACGAGGCCGGCGCGCCCGGAATCGGCCAGGATGCGGCGGCCCTCCTCGGCGTTGGTGCCGTCGAGGCGAACGACGATCGGAACAGCGAGGTCGATCTCGTCGAGGGCGGTCAGGATGCCGCGCGCGACCTCGTCGCAGCGGGTGATGCCTCCGAAGATGTTGAACAGGATCGAGCGGACCTGGCTGTCGCGAGCGATCACCTCGAGCGCCGAGACGACGCCTGCCGCCGATCCACCACCGCCGAGGTCGCAGAAGTTCGCCGGGCGCCCCCCGGCGACGACCACGACGTCCACCGTCGACATCGATAGGCCCGCCCCGTTCCCGAGGATCCCGACCGAGCCGTCGAGCTTTACGTAGATCACGCCTCGCTCCCGCGCGAACGCCTCGAGCGGGTCGGCAGCGGCGCTGTCCCGGAGCTCGCCGAGATCTGAATGCCGGAAGAGCGCCGAGTCGTCGATCGTCACCTTGGCGTCGAGCGCTCGAACCTCCCCCGACGGGGTGACGATCAGCGGATTGATCTCGCAGAGCGTCGCGTCGCACTCGACAAAACAGCGATAAAGCGCCTCGGCGATCTGCGAGATCTGCGAGCGCTCGCCCTCATCCGCCACTCCGCCCAGCAACTCGCGGGAATGGTGCGGCTCGAATCCCTCGAGCGGGTCGACGTGAACCCGGGTGAGCGCCTCGGGGCTCTCGGCGACCACCTGCTCGATCTCGACACCGCCCTGGGTGGTGAACATGAGCACCGCCTTCCCCGCGCCGCGGTCGAGCGCGACCGAGAGGTAGTACTCGCGGGCGATCGCCGAAGCCGCCTCGACCCAGAGGCGGCGCACCATGTGCCCGCGGATGTCGAGCCCGAGGATCTCCGACGCGCGGGCCTCCGCCTCGTCCGGCCCACTGGCCAGTTTCACTCCGCCGGCCTTTCCACGGCCACCGGTAAGCACCTGCGCCTTCACGACAACAGGCCCGCCGAGCTCCTCGGCCGCAGCGCGCGCCGCCGCAGCGGTCATCGCCACGCGTCCCGCGGAGACCGGTATCCCGAAACGCGCCAGCAGCTCTTTCCCCTGATGCTCGTAAAGGTCCATCACAGGGAAATCTAGATGTGGTCCCGCGCAGGCGTATTCTGCTCCCCACATGCCGTTCGCCGACCAGCTCACTCTCGCCCGGATCGCCTGCGCTCCACTCGTCGTGATCCTGTTCACCGTCGACTTCCCACGGCACGATTACTGGGGAACGGCGGTCTTCTGCGTCGCGATGTCGACCGACTGGTTCGACGGCAGGATCGCCCGGCGCTCGGGCCGGACAACGTCGTTCGGCTCTCTGCTCGATCCCGGTGGCCGACAAGGTGCTCGTGCTCGCGACGCTGATCGTGCTGCTCGACCAGGGCGTCTTCCCGGCCTGGATGGTCGCGGCGATCGTCGCCCGCGAGCTGCTCGTCAGCGGCCTGCGGCTCGCCGCGCTCGAGCGCGGCGTCGTGATCGCCGCCCGCGACCTCGGGAAGCTGAAGACGTGGTCGCAGGCGCTCGCCGCCGCTGCCGGCGGCCTCGCCGCCGCCGGCGTCTGGAGCGACGAGCGTCTCGTGGTGGCTGCTGCTCGTCGCCGTGATCCTGACCTGGGTCTCGGGCCTCGACTACGCCCGCTCGGCGCCCAGCGTCCTCCGCGGCCGCGCGGTCGCGCCGCTCTAGCCGGCAACCCCATCCGGGGTCACTCGCAGGAGGGAACTTGCCGACCCTGACGGCCCGAATCACCCATCAGGGGTTACGGCATCCCCCGCAATGGCCGACGGTCTGCCTATGCGCCGACTCCTCCTCATCCCCGTCGCCCTGCTCGGCGCTCTGCTCGGCAGGCGCCCTCGCTTCGATCCAGCCAGGCCGACGCCTCCGCCATCGGCAGGATCACGTCGCTCACTCCGACCTCGATCACCGTCGGCAAGAGGCGCCACGCTCACCTGACCTGCAAGCTCACCGGCTTCTCGCCTTCGACCAGCAGCTTCGGGATCGGCGACCGGGTCAAGATCGCCTGCTCGAACCGCGTGCTCGTCGCGGTCGCGGACATGCCGGGCTCGAGCAACTCGAAGAAGACCGACGACGAGCTGCCACGAGCGGCATCTCCGGCAAGGTGAGCGGGATCGGGCCGACCTCGATCAGCGTCCACGACGGCGACCGGACCGTGACGTGCACGCTCGGCCCCGGCTCGCCCAGCATCACCGGCATACAGCATCGGCGACCACGTGCGAATCGGCTGCGTGAACGGCGTTCTCGATACGGTCGGCGCCCCGACCGGAGGCGCCGTCACCACCACCTCGGGCACGACGAGCGTCACGAACGCCAACGGCCCGATCACGCTGCTCAGCACGACGTCGATCTCCGTCCAGACGATGACGTGCACGATCGGCCCGAGCTCGCCGAGCCTCACCGGGTTCACCTCGGCGACTCGGTGCGGATGTACTGCCAGAACGGCGTCCTGTACGAGCTCAAGCACAACGACACCCCGCCGCCGCGACCGCCCACGACGACGACGACCACGACAACCACCACCACGCAGGGGACGTACTCCGGGATCAGCGGATCGCTCACGACTCTCACCGACGGATCGATCTCGGTGCACGGGAGCGGAGACCGACGGCGCGGCAAACCTGACGTGCACGATCGGTCCCGGCTCGCCGAGCACCGCCGGATTCGCGATCGGCAACTCCGTACGGATGTACTGCCTGAACGGCGCGCTCTACCAGCTCAGGCACAACGACACCGCGCCGCCGACCACGACGACGACCACTACCACCACGACAACCACCCAGAACTACTCGGGGATCACCGGCACGATCACCGCACTCACCGACGGATCGATCACGACCACGAGCGGCGGGGCGGCGACGGCCCGGCAACGCTGACGTGCCCGATCGGCTCCGGCTCGCCGAGCACCACCGGGTTCGCGCTCGGAAACGCGGTTCGGATGTACTGCCTGAACGGGGTGCTCTACCAGCTCAGGCACAACGACACCGCGCCGCCGACCACGACAACAACCACAACCACGACGACGACCACAACCAACGGCACGATGACGGCGGCGAACGGCATCCTGCACGCGCTCACCACGAGCTCGATCACGGTCGGCGACCTCACCTGCTCGATCGGCTCGAGCTCGCCCGGCGTCAGCGGCTTCGCGGTCGACCAGTCCGTCAGGATGTACTGCCAGAACGGCGCGCTCTACTCGCTTCTCCATAACTAGAGGCAGATCCCCGTCTGGATCGCACCTGTGGCCGTCGCGGGCAATCCCCGCGGCGGCTACAGTCGCGCGATGGGAGGCGTCGACCGTTCGACGATCTGGCCGTACGACGAGCACGGCGACCCACGCGAGTTCTTCTACCAGCGCTACGCCCACCCGACGGGCGCGGCCGGGGAGGCGCAACTGGGTGAGCTCGAGGGCGGCGACGCCCTCCTCTTCGCCTCCGGCATGGCCGCCGAGACCGCAGTGCTGCTCGCCTTCGCCCGGCCCGGGACGATCGTCGCGCTCGCCGAGGGCGCGTACTTCGGGACGTCCGTTCTCTTCCGGACTCTGGCGCCGTGGGGCCTCCGGTACGTGGAGTACGACCAGACGCGGCCGCCTCCACCCGGGGCCGACATCGTCTGGGTCGAAGCGCCGGCCAACCCGACGCTGACGGTTCCCGACTGGGACGAGGTTCGAGCCTGCGATGCGCTCGTCGTCTGCGACGCGACCGTCTCCACCCCGGTCTATCTGCGGGCGCTCGACGAGGGCGCCGACATCGTGATTCACTCCGGCGACGAAGTTCCTCACCGGGAGCCACGACGCGCTGCTCGGCGCCGTCGTCACCCGGATCGCACGAGCGAATCGAGGCTCTTCGCACCATGCGGACGCTGACCGGCTCGAACGCGTCGCCCAACTCGGCGGCCTCGCTGCTGACCGGGCATCGACTCCCTCGACGCGCCGCATGCACCGGATCACCGGGACCGCGACCGAGCTCGCCGGCCGGCTCGACGCGCACCCGGCGGTCGAGCTCGTCCGCTACCCCGGCTACTCCGGGCTGATCTCCTTCGACGTCGCCGACCCGCGCCGCGTCGAGACGCGCACGCGGGTGATCACGAACGCCACGAGCCTCGGCGGCGTGAACTCGACGATGGAGAGCCGCCACCGCTGGGAGGGCGACCGGATCCCGGTCGGGCTGCTCCGGCTGTCGGTCGGCCTCGAGGACGTCGACGAGCTCTGGGCGGATCTCGCGCAGGCGCTCTCGTGAAGCATGCGACCGAGTACCTGACGTTCGAGACACCGAACCGGCGCGACTACGTCAACATCACGGATCGCGTCGAAGCGTTCGTCCGCGAGTCGGGCATCCAGCACGGGCTCGTGCTCGTGAACCCGATGCACATCACGGCGGCCGTCTACGTCAACGACGACGAGAACGGGCTGATCGCGGACATCGACGACTGGCTCGAGCGCCTCGCGCCGCACGAGCCGGTCTCCGGCTACCGGCACAACCGCGGCGAGGACAACGCAGACGCGCACCTGAAACGCCAGCTGATGGCGCACCAGGTCGTGCTGCCGATCACCGACGGCAGCCTCGACCTCGGCCCGTGGGAGCAGGTGTTCTACGCCGAGTTCGACGGCCGCCGCCGCAAGCGCGTCGTGCTCAAGGCGATCGGCGAGTGACGTGAGCCTGCGCGACAAGGTCGAAGCGCACATGCGCGGGGAGGTCTCGACGGCCGACCTGACTGCGTACTCGAGCGCGAACGGCGACGCCTACGACCTGCTCGACGAGGACCTGCCACCCGACGGCCCAACACGGCTCGCAGCCTGGTGCGCATTCGTCCTTCAGACACACGCCGACAACCTGATCGGTTCGGGCGCCTCCGCCGGCTTCTGCGACGAAGGAGCCTTCGACGACGCGCGCATTGCCTACGACCTCGCCGGACACTGGCTCGAGCGGGCGCGCGCCGCGGCGGCGAGCGCCGGATACCACCTCGACGTCGTCGTGCCTCAACCCTTCCCACGGCCCAGCGGCGCTCAGCAGCTTGCCGAGCTCAAGGCGATGCGCAAGACCCTCGAGACGATCCAGGCACGCGCGGCGACCGAGCTCGAGGCGCGGAAGGGGGAGTCGGTGTACGAACGACTGCAGCCGACTCTCGCCCTCGTCCAGTCGGCCCTCGACTCCGCGCTCATCCTTGCCGGGGGCCACGCGCCCGACGAGGATGTCTCCGCCGCGCTTGGACAGAAGCTGCTCGAAGCCGTCGATCACGCCTACCAGGCAGGGCAGGTGCTTGCGATGCCGGAGTTGCTCGCGAAGCCGCACGTCGAGCCCAGCCTCGCCAAGGCCTCCGGATCGGCCGCGCTCGCGCTCTTCCGGCCCGGCGACCCGGGATTCGACCCCTGGTGCCTGACTGACCCGCTCGAGCGCAAGGCCCGCGAGAACGACGGCGTGGCTGCCGGAATGCTCGATGAGTTCTGGAAGAGCGACCCCAACCCCGCGCGGACGCTCGCGATTCAGGTCGACATCGCGAGTGCACTCGAGAACGGGACCGCCGACTACGTCCCGGAGGATCTCGTCGGGTCTCTGAAGCAGTTCACGCGGAAACGTCCCTGGCCCGGCGTGCTCTGGGCGAAGGCTCCGCTGACCGTCGGCGGGCAGCCCCTCGACATCGGCGACCGCTTCGTGCTCGCGATCGGCGGAGCCGGCGAGGAGTTCAGATGCGCGATCGTCCGGTTGTCGGCGAAAGCGGCCGCAGAGCTCTCCGACGACGGTGCGCCTCCCGGCCCGAAGATCTGGGGCGAGGCGACGCCCAGGTCTGTGCTCGACGGGCTCTTCGCGGAGTTCGATGTACTCGACCTGCTGTTGCATGTCTGACGGCGTCGAGGCCGGCGAGGCCCTCGATCTGCTCGACTGGAAGCGGCGGATCTTCGCTCTCTACGCCGAGATCCGACTCGCGCCCGATCCAGAGTCAGCGTGGCGGACCTGGCGCGAGATTCGCGACGAGCTGTTCCGTACGCACCCATCCTCACCGATCCCCGCGGACGAGCGCGCGTCCTATCCGGGCGTCCCGTGCTTCGATTACGACCCGGCGCTGCGGACCCTCGCCGCGCTCGCGCCGGTCGAGCCCTCGCCCACGCGGATCGGAAGCAGCGGCATCGAGTCGATCGCCTTCGACCGGTTCGCGGTGGCGCGGTTCGAGCTCGGGGGCGAGGAGCTCGTGCTCGAGCTGTACTGGCTGGCGGCGTACGGCGGCGGGCTCTTCGTCCCCTTCCGCGACGGCACGTCGGGGGTCGAGACGTACGGGGGCGGCCGCTACGTGCTCGACACCGTCAAGGGATCGGATCTCGGGATGGACGGCGGCCGGCTCGTCCTCGACTTCAACTTCGCCTACAACCCGTCGTGCAGCTATGACCCGCGCTGGGTCTGCCCGCTCTCCCCGCCGGCGAACCGGCTCCCGGTCGCGGTGCGCGCGGGCGAGCGGGTGCCCGAGTAGATAGAGCCGGAGGCGGGACTCGAACCCACGGCCCTCTCATTACAAGTGAGATGCTCTACCAGCTGAGCTACTCCGGCCTGCGGCCATCGTAGCCGCGACGGCTACGAGAGAACCTGGCGCTCGCGCTGATGGTTCAGGATCTTCCGCTTGACCCGCTGGAGCGCATTGTCGATCGTCTTCGTGTCGCAGCCGAGATCCTCGGCCATCGTCTCGTACGAGCAGCCCTCGAGGTAGAGGCGCAGCGCATCGGACTCGAGCGGCGAGAGCGTCGAGCCGAGGCAGCCGACGAGGCTCTGCAGCTCCTCGGTCGAGATCACGCAGACGGCGGGATCGTTGACGTTCGAGCCCGGGAAGGGCGTCGCCAAGCGTGCAGTCGCCGTCGGGATCCTGGCCGGCGGGAGTGTGGCTGAACGAGACATACGTGTTCAGCGGCGAATGCTTGAAGCGGGTGGCGGTCTTGATCGCCGTGATGATCTGCCGGGTGACGCAGAGCTCGGCGAAGGAGCGGAACGACGTCTCCTTGTCGGGGCGGAAGTCGCGCACTGCCTTGTAGAGGCCGATCAGGCCTTCCTGGATCAGGTCGTCGTTGCCGCCGCCGACCAGGAAGTAGGCGCTGGCCTTCAGCCGGACGAACGGGGTGTAGCGGCGAATCAGCCCGTCGAGGGCCGCGTTGCTGCCATTTCGCGCCTTGAGAACGAGCTGCAGATCCTCAAGTTCCCGTTGAGCCTTTGCCGCTGTCTTGGCGGGCGTAGCCGCTCTTGCAATCACGTTGAAACCCCCGTGTTGAGCCATTTGAGGAACTACCGATGACGTGCTTCGACGAAAACCCTCACCCTTAAGTCGAGGTGAATCTAGCAGGGACCGTCAGGAAAAACAAGCCCTTGTTGCAATGGACCCGCGTGCAACGTTAGCTGTCGCCGCGACGCAGGCGCTCGAGCTTCGCGCGCGTCTCGTCGTCGAGCTTGTTCGCGAGCCCACCGGGCGGAGCGGGCGGCATCTCGGCCGGTCGCAGGTCACGGAAGAATGTCTGCGAGGTGAGGTTCGCCACGGTGCGCCCAGCGGTGCCCAGGACGGTCGCGTCGGACGAGACGAGCAGCACCCGTTCGCGGGAGCGGCTCTCGGCGGCGAGCCGTTCGAGCAGCGTGTCGGCATCCGGAGCGAAGCGCACGGTTAGCGGCCCGATCTGCGCGTCGTCTCCGGCGCCGTCGAACACGACCACCCCACGGACGCCACGGGTGGCGACGAAACTCGCGAGCGTGTCGACCAGTTCTCGCCGGTCGTCGTGAGGGCCGGCGTGCAGGAGGTTGTAGCCGTCGAAGAGATAGAGGGTCGGGTCCGCCATCACGAAGCGGCGCGGCGCTGGCGCCGGGCCTCGTACAGGAGCACCGCGGCCGCGACGCTGACGTTCAGCGATTCGACCTTGCCCGTGAGCGGGATCGAGACGAGCGCGTCGCAGGTCCGACGGACGAGCGGGCGGAGCCCCTTGCCCTCGGCGCCGAGCACGAGCGCGACGCCCCCGGTCAGGTCGGTGTCCCACATCGTCGCGTCGGCATCGCCCGCCGCACCGTAGACCCAGAGCGACGGGCCCTTCACCTCGTCGAGGAATCGGGCGAGATTCGTCACGACCGCGATCGGCAGGTGCTCGATCGCACCCGCCGAGGCACGCGCGACGGCCGGTGTGACGACGGCCGCGCCGTGGGCCGGGACGATCACCCCGGTCGCGCCGGCCCCCTCCGCGCTCCGGCAGACCGCGCCGAGGTTGTGCGGATCTGTGACCTTGTCGAGCACGGCGAGCATCGGGCTTTCGCGACCGGCCAGCTCGTAAGCGTCCGCATAGCGGTACGGCTCGACCCGCGCGACGGCGCCCTGATGGTCTCGCGTACCGGCGAACTCCGTGAGCTCGCGATCGGGCCGCACCTTCGGCCGGGCCTCTGCGAGCCACGGCTCCGAAGCGATCGCCCGCTCGCTGGCGAGGAGCTCGATCACCTCGCGCCGGCCGCGCAGCGCCTCGCGCACCGCGCGGCGCCCATATACGAGGTCAGCTGTCATCGCCTGCGGACGAGTGTGTAGCCGCCCGGCCCGTCGCGCATCTCCCAGGCGGCGGCTTCGATCTCGGCGCGGAGCCGGTCGGCCAGCTCGTAGTCTCGGGCGGCCCGCGCAGCAACACGACTCTCGGCGAGCGCGACGATCTCGGGCGGCGCTACGTCGAGGGCGCCGAGCGAGTCGAGGCCGAACACGGCGAGCCCGCTGCGCAGCAGCTCGTGGTCGCGCCAGCCGTGCATCAGCGCAAGCGCCTCGGGCGTGTTGAAGTCGTCGTCGAGCGCAGCCGCGAACGCTTCCCAGTCGCCGCCGCGCTCACTCGGGCTCCGGAACACGTTGCGGAATCCCTCCGCCTGAGCGGCCGCCTGCTCCATCGTCTCGTCGGAGAACTCGATCGGCTTGCGCCAGTGGCCACCGAGGAAGAAGACGAGCGCCGTCTCCCGTCCCCACCGGTCGAGCACCTCCCGGATCGACGCGATGTTCCCGAGCGACTTCGACATCTTGTCCCCGCCGAGCTGAAGGATTCCGTTGTGCACCCAGATGTCGGCAAACCCGTGGCCGAGGGCGCGCGACTGCGCAACCTCGTTCTCGTGATGAGGGAAGACAAGGTCGAGCCCGCCCCCGTGGATCTCGAACCGCGGCCCGAGCAGCTCCTCCGCCATCGCCGAGCACTCGATGTGCCAGCCGGGCCGGCCCTCGCCCCACGGCGATGACCAGTGCGTGTCCTCGCCGAGCTTTGTCGCCTTCCAGAGCGCGAAGTCGCGGGGGTCTTCCTTGAGCGCGTTCGGCTCCTGCTCCTCGACCTGATCCGGTCGCTGGCCCGAGAGCCGCCCGTACTCGGGAAAGCGCGCCACGCGAAAGTAGACGTCGCCCTCGACCGGGTAAGCGAATCCTGCCTCGACGAGCTGCACGATGAAGTGGACGATCCCGGGGATGTGCTCGGTCACCTTCGGCAGGTAGTCGGGCATCCCGAGGCCGAGATCCCCGGTGTCCTCGAGGTACCAGGCAGTTGCGCGTTCGGCCAGCTCCGCGCTCGCGTTCGGTGCGGCGTCGTAGATCTTGTCGTTGACGTCGGTGATGTTGTGAACGAGCTCGGTGTCGTAGCCGGTGGCGCGCAGCCAGGACCGCAGCCACATCCCGATGACGAACGGCCGCGCGTTGCCGATGTGGGCTCGCGCGTAGACGGTCGGCCCGCAGAAGTACATCCGGATCGGCCCCGGCGGCGTGGGCAGCTCGACGAGCGAGCGGGAGTAAGTGTCATAGAGCCGCATCGATCCTCCGCAAGGTCTCGTCGCGCGGCAGGGCCGCAAGCACGGCCCACAGCTCGGGCCCGCTATCGCGGCCGGTCAGCGCCCGGCGCACCGCGCGCAGGTGGCCGCCGACGGCCTTCAGCTCGCGGACGATCGCCTTCGCAGCGTCGCGGTCGAGCCCGTTGGCGAAGCCGGCGCGGAGCTCGCGGAAGCGTTCGAGCGTTTCGCGCTCGTCCGGAAGCGAGATCGCCGGAGGGTCGAGGATCGTTCGCGCCAGTGCGCCCGCCTCGTTCAGGTCGTGGGCGCCGCGTAAGGCCGGGACGACGGCTACCGGTACCCCGATGCGGCCGGCGAGCTCGTCGTCCGGCAGCTCCGCGATCACGTCGACGGCGAGCGAGCGGATGCGGGCCAGGTCGAAGTGCACGTCGTGCTTGGGGATCCCCAGTTCCTCGAGGTAGCCGCGCACGGCCTCGGGCGGGATGCCCTCCTCGCGGAGCGCAGCGATCGAGGCGCCCTCGGCGCGTTTCGACATCTTCTTCCCGTCGGGCCCGAGGACGAGGCCGAAGTGGAGGTACTCGGGCGGCTCCGCGCCGAGCGCACGCGCGAGGCCGCGGTGGAGCTCCTCGTTCGGCCGGTGATCCGAGCCGCGGATGACATGCGTGATCCCGAAGTCGATGTCGTCGACGACGCTCGCGAGCTGGTAGGTGGCGGTGCCGTCGTCACGGAGAAGTGTCACTCCCTGGAAGCGCTGCGGCATCCCTGCGGCGGCCTCTCGGTAGCGCCCCAGCCGATCGCTCTGGCGGACAGGGCCCTCGTCCCAGCCGATCCCGAGCCAGCCCAGATCCTCGAGGATCGCCTCCTCCCCGCCCGGCAAGTTGCGAGCAGGGTCGGTGTCGTCGATCCGCAGCAGCATCGTTCCGCCGAAGTCGCGGTTGATCACGGCGCCGAGCGCGTTGCCGATGTGGAGGGATCCTGTCGGGCTGGGGGCGAAACGAACTTTCATGAGTTGAGTCTAGGTGCGGCGAGTTTCTTACCCTCCGCTAAGACCAGGTCCTAAGACGTCGACCGATGAAGGCCAGACCTGGTTGCTCGACTCGTAGACATGACCAACGAGACATGGCCGTCCGAGATACGCAGGGGGACTGTCCCCAGACGCGCCCCCGCCAGACACGGCCGTCCGAGATACGCAGGCGGACTGTCCCCAGACGCGGCCCCGCCAGACATGGCCGTCCGAGATACGCAGGGGGACTGTCCCCAGACGCGCCCCCGCCAGACACGGCCGTCCGAGATACGCAGGGGGACTGTCCCCAGACGCACCTCGGCAGGACATGCCCGTTGGAGCCACGTCGGGGGACTGTCCCCGTGTGGCCGGCAGACGTCGTGCCGGCAGGCGAGCCGTCTAGCGTGCCCCGTGCGTGAGAGAGGCGCTACTGGCCTGGTATGCCGCCAACGGCCGCGATCTGCCGTGGCGGCACACGAACGACCCGTACGCGATCCTCGTCTCCGAGGTGATGCTCCAGCAGACTCAGGTCGATCGCGTTATCCCGCGCTGGGAACGCTGGCTGGAACGGTGGCCGACAGTCCAGGCGCTCGCGGCCGCGTCCACGGCCGACGTGATCGTCGAGTGGCAGGGACTCGGCTACAACCGACGGGCAGTGAGCCTGCACCGAGCGGCGCAGGCCGTCGCACGAACTGGATGGCCGAGCGAGCTCAGCGTCCTGCCCGGCGTCGGGCCGTACACGGCGGCGGCCGTCGGCAACTTCGCGTTCGGCCGGGACGTGCTGCCCGTCGACACCAACGTCCGCCGCGTTCAGGAGCGCACCGGTGAAGCGTTCGACGGGGCGTGCGCACAGGCGCTCTTCGACCTCGGCGCGACGATCTGCCTCGGGCGAATCCCGCGCTGCGGCGAATGCCCCCTGGTGGACTCGTGCCCCTCACGCGGGAAGCGCTACGAGCCTCTCCGGCACCAGTCGCGGTTCGAGGGATCATTCCGCCAACGCCGCGCACTCGCGCTCCGCGCGGTTGCCGCTGGCGCCGAGGCAGGGGACGAGGAGGCTCTCGCCTCGCTCGCACGCGACGGCCTCGTCACCCTCACCGCCGACGGCACCGCGGCGCTCCCGGTCTGAACGCCCGAACTGTTAAGCGTCCGTGTTCCAGGGAGCAGAGCCGAAACCAGGCGCTCGCCCGAGCCGTAGTTCGGACAACCCAACGACTCGGAGGGAATATGTCCCGGCTCAAGCTTGCAGCCATAGCGGCAGGCGTCATCGCAATCGTGTGCGCGGGAACCGCGGCCGCCGCGGTGCCCGCAATGCTCAACCTCGGTCCCGCTGCCCAGGGCAGCACCAAGACCTATGCCGGTTACTACGACGGCCACAAGGACACCTACGTCGTCACCGACGTCTCGAGCAAGTCGCAGGCCTCCGCGATGCACATCAACTACTCGCCGCCGCTCGCGACTGTGAAGGGCGCGCCGTCGCAGTACTTCATCCAGGGTAGGTCAGCGGCCGGGCAGATCGCCGTCTTCGGCTCGGAGCCCGGCGAGGCAAACTACAACCCGCTCTGGGAAGAGCTGATCGTCACCTGGAAGGCCGGCGTCAAGCCCGTGCTACTCGTCCGTGACGACCAGATCAACGGCCTCGCGAAGAAAGGCCAGCTCACCGTCACAGACGCGCATGTCGTGCTGAACGCCCCGATCACAAAGGTGGGCGCCAAGTCGTAGCCTCATCCGCGCAGGGCCTGCGGATCTCGGACTTGCCCGAGCTCCGGTCGTGTATTCGCCGAGGGTGCGCTGGTTGGCCTTGGCCCGGGCCTGCACCGTCGGCAACTGCAGCGACATCCGGCCGGTTGCTGCCTCGCCAAGTGTCAGCGACGTTCGAGTAGTGCCACGGCATGGGCCGCCAGGCCCTCTCCACGGCCGGGAAAACCAAGCCTGTCGGTCGTCGTCGCGCGGACGTTGACCTCGCCGTCGCCGATCGCCGCGCCGAGCCGCCGTCGCATCTCGTCACGGTGGGCCGCGATCCGGGGCTGCTCTCCGACGAGCACGCAGTCGGCGTTCACCAGCCGCCAGCCCTCGGCCGTGACCTGCGCGTACGCCTCCGTGAGCATCGAGAGCGACGAGATCCCGCGGAGCCGCTCGTCACCCGACGGGAACAGACCGCCGATGTCGCCGAGCCCGGCCGCACCAAGGAGCGCGTCGATGAGGGCGTGTGCGATCACGTCGCCGTCGGAGTGGCCGGCCAGGCCCCGCGGGTGCTCGAGCTCGACACCGCCGAGCACGAGCGGCACGCCGTCAGCCAGCGCGTGCGCGTCGTAGCCCATCCCGATCCGGATCTCCGCCACGACGTGAGGCTACTCCGCCTCGGCGGCGAGCAATGCCTCGACGCGACGAAGGTCGTCCGGCGTCGTCACCTTGAGCAGACGCTCGTCGCCCGGCACGACCTTCACCCGACCACCGGCGGCCTCGACGAGCGAGGCGCAGTCCGAGCCCTCGCCGGCGGCGGCCGCCCGCAGCACGCTCGCGACGAATGCCTGCGGCGTCTGCACCGCGACGAGCTCGTCGCGGCTCGGCGTCTCGACGACGACGCCGTCCCGCACGCGCTTCACCGTGTCGGAGACCGGCAGCCCGGGCACGGCGCCGTCGAACCCTTCGCCGAGCGCCTCGAGCAGCCGCGGCACGACCTCGGCCGGAAGGAAGGGCCGCGCCGCGTCGTGGACGAGCACGACCGCAGCATCCTCGGGCACCTCGTCGAGCCCGATCCGCACCGACGCCGAGCGGGTCGCGCCGCCCGTGCACGCACGACGCGACCTTCGACGCGCCGATCTCCTCGGCGACCAGGATCGCGGGCTCCTCCCACTCGGGAGGAGCGACGACGACGATCCCGTCGATCCACTCGCTCTCGTCGAGCCGGCGGAGCGGCTCCGCAAGCAGGGGAAGATCGCCGAGGCGCGCAAACGCCTTCGGACGGTCATCCCCTAGCCGCTCTCCCCGCCCTGCGGCGACGAGCACGGCCCAGACGCTCACGCTATGCGGCAGCTGGCGTCTTCGGCTTCGGAGCCGACGCCGTCCGCCGGCCGCTTCGCCGGCGCACGCTTCGCCGGGCGTGTCCGGCCGTCAGCACGCCCTCGAGCCAGTCGAACGCGTCGTCCTCCGACAGGTTCTTCGCGTACATCAGCTCGGACGCGAGGATCTTCTTCGCCTTCACGTACATCTGCTTCTCGCCGGTCGAGAGCCCCTTCTCGCCGTCGCGCAGCGACAGGTTCCGCACGACCTCGGCCAGCTCGAAGATGTCGCCGGTCTTCATCTTGTCGCGGTTGTGCTTGAAGCGCCGGTTCCAGTTCTTCGGCATCTCCGTGCCGCCGCTCGTCAGGTACTTGACGACCTTCTTCAC
This sequence comes from uncultured Actinomycetota bacterium, assembly GCA_963735535.1. Lineage (GTDB taxonomy): Bacteria > Actinomycetota > Thermoleophilia > Gaiellales > Gaiellaceae > PALSA-600. The sequence goes on from CAVTLL010000015.1 coordinate 32,357, forward strand.
GGCCTCCTCGTCGATCACCTTGCGCAACCCGACCCGCTCGGCGTTGTCCGCCGGAACGTTGACGGTCATGTCGTTGTGCAGGATCTTGATCGTGAGGTATTCGCGCGTCTCTCCGAGGATCTCCCGACGTTCACGTTTCACGATGGTGCCCGCACCGTGGTGCGGGTACACCACCTTGTCGCCGACCTTGTACAAGCTCACTCCCTCTCCCGTGTCGTGAAAGCGCCGGCGACTCTTGAAGACTACCGGCGAAGACGAAAGTCTACCAAAAATCCTCATAAAAGCCTCATTTTTGCAGGGATTTTGGAAAACCCCTGCTCAGGCGCGACTTCTTGGCATCCGAGCCCGGCGGCGAGCAGCCTCGGCCGGAGCGACTCGGCCTGAAGGCTCGCCGCCCTCGGTGCCCTGCCGGCGCCGAGCACGGAGGCGACGCCGAGCTTACGGCACTCCTCGAGCCGCCGCGGCGCCTGGGTCGCCGGCCGGAGCCGGCCGGTCAGACCGATCTCGCCGAACGCCGCCATTCCTTCGACCACCGGAACCCCGCGTGCGGCCGAGGCGATCGCGAGTGCGATCCCGAGGTCGGCGCCGGGCTCGTCGATCCGGATGCCGCCTGCGACGTTGACGAAGACGTCCGCGCCGCCGAGCGGCAGCCCGGCATGCCGGGCGAGCACGGCGACGATCATCGCGAGGCGCTTGGGATCGACGCCTGTGCCGACACGGCGCGGCATCGCGAGGTCGGTCGGAGCGACGAGGGACTGGATCTCGATCAGAAGCGGCCGCGTCCCCTCGAGCACGCAGGTGACGGCGGCGCCGATCTCGCCGGGCCCGTCTTCGCCGAAGATCGCCGAGGGCTCGGGGACTCCGACGAGGCCCGTTGCGGTCATCTCGAAGACGGCGAGCTCGTTGGTCGAGCCGAAACGGTTCTTGGTCGCGCGCAGTATGCGGTGCGCGTTGTAGCGGTCACCCTCGAACTGGAGGACGCAGTCGACGAGGTGCTCGAGCACGCGCGGGCCGGCGACCGAGCCGTCCTTCGTCACGTGCCCGACGAGGAAGGTCGCGACCCCGGCCTCCTTCGCCACCCGCAGGATCCGCGACGCCGCCTCGCGCACCTGCGAGACCGAGCCGGGCGCAGAGCCGATGTCGGATGAGTAGAGCGTCTGCACCGAGTCGATCACGCAGACGCCGGGACGCTCGCGCTCGAGCGTCGCGCACACGGTGTCGAGCTCGGTCTCGGCGAGGATCTCGACCGCCTCGCAGCCGCCGAGACGCGAGGCGCGCAGCTTGACCTGGACGACCGACTCCTCGCCGGTGACGAGGAGCGCGCGCCGGTCACGCGAGATCGCGCCGAGCGCGGAGAGCAAGCAGCGTCGACTTGCCGACGCCGGGCTCACCGCCGACGAGCACGAGCGAGGCCGGCACGAGGCCGCCGCCGAGCACCCGGTCGAGCTCCGCGAGCCCGGTCGGGATCCGGTCTGCCTCCTCGGCCTCGACCTCGACGAGCCGCAGGAGCGGCCGCGCGGGTGCCGCAGCCACGGCACCGCGCACCGGGACTGCCTCCTCGACCATCGTCCCGAAAGCGCCGCAGCCCGGGCAGCGCCCGAGCCAGCGGCCGGAGACGGTGCCGCACTCGGTGCAGGAGTGCTGGAGAGATGCTGCCTTCGCCATGGGGGCAGTCACTGTACGCCCGGCTCCCGACAGCAGCTGTGCCGGTTTCTCCACAGCTTCGACGGGTTACCGTCTCGTTAAGACACCTTCACGCGCAGCTCCATCCGTGTCATCCTCCCGTCGACAAGGGGGAGTCGTGAAAGCACTCATCCGCATCATCGTGGCGGCGGCAACACTCTCGATCGTCGCGACAGCGACGGCAGGATCGCCGAAGACCGCGACCTGCCCGTCGGCGTGGTCGCCTTGACCGGGCTCGCGCTGCTGCACGAAGAAGCTGTTCTCGGCGAAGCGGCACGCATCGAAGAACAGCGGCACGTCGTGTCGGCGGCACACCTCGCGGACCGCCCGGATGTTGGCGATCGACACCGGCTGACCGCCCCCCGAGTTGTTGGTGACGGTGATCATCACCAGCGGCACGCGCGCGCGATGCTGCGCGAGCACCGATTCCAGCTTCACGGGATCGAGATTGCCCTTGAACGGATGATCGGCCGTCGGATCGAGGCCCTCGTCGATCACCAGGTCGAGCGCCTCGGCGCCCTGGTGTTCGACGTTGGCGCGGGTGGTGTCGAAATGGATGTTGTTCGGAACGATGTCGCCGGGCTTGAGGATCGTGGAGAACAGGAGGTTCTCGGCGACGCGGCCCTGGTGGGTCGGGATCACGTGCGGATAGCCGAAGATGTCACGCACCGCGTCGCGGAAATGGAAGAAGTTCTTGCTGCCGGCATAGGACTCGTCGCCCATCATCAGCCCGGCCCACTGGTGATCGCTCATCGCCGAGGTGCCGCTGTCGGTGAGCAAGTCCACGTAGATGCTGTCCGCGGGCACGGACGAAGAGGTTGAGCCCCGCGCGTCGCGGATCAGCCGCTCGCGCTCTTCACGCGTGACGCGGCGAAGCGGCTCGACGACCTTGATCCGGAACGGCTCGATGATGGCGTACATGGCGGCAGCTCGCCTTCACGCGGCGTGCCCGGCCTTGGCGGGCGGAAAGGCGAAAAGCTTGCGGGGGAGGGGGGGCGAGCGCGAACGACTTGCCGTCGGTACGGATCCTCGCCGCGCGCCGCGCGCGCGATCAGGTCGTCGAGCCGCGCGATGTCCGCCTCGTCGATCCGCGCGATCCGGATCCCGAAGCCGACCGGGTAGCGCTGCGCCTCCGGCGACCCGGCCTGGACAATCCGCGCCACCACTCCGCCCAGCGTCACCGCGCCGTCGAAGTCGTAGAGCTCGAATCTCGAGCTCCTCGCCGACCTGGAACGGGTAGAGGTGCCCGACCTTGGTGTACAGGAACAGCCCGGCCCGCGACAGGTCGCGGGTCCGGAACACGAACTCGCGCTTGGCCCCCCGGACACGGACGAACGCATCGATGGCGACACGCTCGTGGTGCCTGCGCTGGCTGTCCGGCGCCATCGTATATGCGGCAGCCGCTTGAACCCGGCCCCGCTTTGTCCTATGAAGCCGGGCGATGGGACTCTTCGACTTCATCTCCGGCGGCAGCGGCGGCGCGATCAAGCGCACCGTCGACAAGGCCAACAACAAGGACGCGCAGTCGGTCGATCGCTGGAAGGCGCTGGAGGTGCTGCGCGACGACGGCATCCGACGAGGCGCTCGACGGCTTGCTGCGCCGCTTCGGCTTCGTCTACGACAAGACGATCGAGGACGAGCAGGAGAAGCAGTGGGTGCACGACGCGCTCGTGGAGATGGCGAGCTGGCCGCGCGGGAGGGACGGCTCGACGCGCTGCTCCGCGCCGCGGGCCTGCAGCGCGAACCTGGTCCAGGCCGAGACGATCTCCTGGCCGCTGCGCGTGCTGTAGCACGTCACCACGCGCGGACGCAGCCTGGCCGATCCTGGAGAAGGTGATCGCGAAGAACGACAACGAGTACGTGCGCGATCCGTCGAGGAAGATCCAGCTCGTCACCTTCCTCGGCGAGGAGGTGGAGGATCCGCGCGCCGCGCAGGCGCTGCTCCAGTACCTCGAGGACGTCGACGAGGCGGTGCGCTTCAACACCATCGAGGCGCTGCTCACGGCAAGGAGGAGGAGGTGGCGCGCGAGCCGCTGCTGACGCTGCTCGCCAAAAGGACGAGGAGTCGCGTCGCATCAAGATCCGCATCCTCGACGGGCTGCCGACAACGGCTGGAACACGCAAGGCTTCAGGGGCAGGTCGAGAAGCTGTGCGAGGAGATTGGCCGCGGCCACTGCGATCGACGGCAAGGGCCGGATCAGGAAGCGGCGCAGAAGTAGTCAGGGCGTCTTTCGCAAGCTCGGGATCTGCGTGCCGTGATCGCCGAACTCGTCGGCCATCTCGGTGATGCGCTCGTCGGAGCGGCGCAGCCGGCGGCACAGCTCACGGTTGATGTTCTGCAAGACCATCACGTAGGCCTGCAGGTCCTGCTTGTAGAGACGGTAGAGATCCATGTTGGTCAGCTCGTAGAGCTGCGCGGGATTCTCGACGGTGACGGTGAATTGGCGCGGCTGCATTTCGATGAGCGTGGTCTCGCCGAAGAAGTCTCCGGCGTGAAAGCGCATCAGCTTCACCGAGCGCCCCGATTCGCCGGATTGGCACTTCACCAGCTCGCCCGAGCGCACCACGTACATCGAGCGTCCCTGCTCGCCCTCACGGAAAACCGTGGCGCCTTGGGGGTAATCGCGCTCCACCAGCATTTGAATCACCCGTTCCAACGCCTCGTTTTCCAGGCCGCCGAAGAACGGCGTCCGCACCAGGAACTCGCGCAGCGACCTCCCGTCCTCGGCCATGAGTAGAACGATTCGCCGAACCTGCGCCGGTGTCAAATCGCGCTACTGGAGGTCGGTCGCCGCGCGCGGCGCCAGCGCCGGCACGTACGGGCCGCCGTTCGGTCCGTCGGTGTAGCCGAGCCCGGTCACGCGGGTGAAGGTCTGCCCCATGGTGACCGGGAAGGGCGAGGCGCCGACGTCGTTGGCGACGAAGCTGGTCACCCCGACCTGCGCCTGGCCATCGGAGAGCGTGAACAGGCCGGTGCCGGCGATTCGT
>CAVTLL010000016.1:0-103481 GCA_963735535.1 uncultured Actinomycetota bacterium
AATGCGATGGCGCGCTCTGGCGGCCACGACCGACGAATGCGATCGTCAGTCCGGCCGCGCTCTTCGTCGGAGGCGAGACTGAAGATCAGCCCCGCCGCCGGTCGAAATTACCTAGCGGCAAGTCAGCGACTCTGTACGCTGGCGGATGCCGTCCGCCACGGCGGCCCGCGCGCATTCGCTCGTCGTCAAATACGTCGGAGTCGACGAATCAGCAGGCCGGACCACGCCTTGAGTCGTCGGCCTGAAGCCCGAGCTCGTTGATCGGGCTCACCGTCGGTGGGATCGTGAACGTCACGATGTTCCAGTCACGCTGGAATGTCTGCTCGGCGCGACCGGCGCGCTCCTCGAATCCTCCGGAGACTCAGCCCGCGGTGCTTCGGTGGCTTGATCGGGATATAGCGACGCGTTAGAGTCGGCGACAAAACCTCGGCCGCGCAATAGGGGATCGTATGGCGGATGAGTTTCTGACTCAGGAGCTTCCGGCGATCAGGCGGGCGCAAGAACGAAGTCTCGTCGCGCTTGAGTCCGTGATTCGGACTAGTCGGGTGGGGACTGTGGCGGTGTTGGCGCGACGACGTCAGCGACCCGATCATCATCACGCCGACGGGCAGGATTGCAGAGCTCGGGACCGAGGTGAGCCCGGCACCGACGCCGTCTAGTAGTTGGGACAAGCTCAGCCTCGCCACATTCGCGGTTTGCTTAGACACAATCGAAAACATCGCTGAAGCTCGCGGAATCTTGCCATTGAGGGCCGGCCCGGGCATAACAGCGCAGGCAAGTGACCTGCGCGACCGCATGATCTCAGGTATCCGGTCAGTCGGTTCGGGACTGCTCCACACACGATCGCGAGCGTTCGGACAAGACGATCCCCTCACCGCGTCGTGGCTCTTGCCGATTCTTAGCAGAGACCTTCTCGTCACAGCCGGCTCTCCGGCCGAGACCGCTGACCGCCGCGAACCGGAGATTGGAAACATCAGCCTCTTCGGCAATGTGCGCGACGGGCTCGCACGGCTGCTCTCTAGGGAAAGGGAAAAGCACATGGTGCTCGGTGGTCCTGGCGGCCGCGAGAACACCGCGAAGGAGCACGCTTGGCCAGCATCCCTTGCCGTGCGCGCGCTGAATCTGGTGACTCGGGGGCAGCCAGAGTCGGCGCTGGACGCCGCCACCGCCGAGGAACTGCGCGTGTGGTCCGAGCAGGAAGTTCGGCAGCAGCTCGCGCGCTCGGTCACCGGCGAGGCCGGTCAGGACGCCGCGCATTTGGCAGCTGCGCTGGCGGTGGCGATGTGGCTAGACGAGCTTCCGCTCCCACTGTTAGAGGCCGCAGTGGAACAACTGTGCAAGATGCAGCGCCCAGATGGGTCGCTGGTGCTAACCCGCCCGTATCTCGCCGACACTGAAGGAAGTGCGATCACGCCGCGTGCTGCCGACGTGACGCTTGCGATGATCGCCGTCGCCGACCAGCTGGATGATCGATATCCCGAGCATCCGACCGTGCTCAGGATCCAACGGCAGCTTCTCGAGGCCGTCCAGCATCAGCGCGAGGCGTACTTCAGGTCTTCGCTGCGGAAAGGTGGCACCGGGCCAAGTAGCGAGGCCGCGATGCTTTGGTCGAAGGAGCACGCGAGGCCAACCCCAGGCGAGTGCGATACGTGGGCCACGGCAAGAACCGTCACGGCCCTCGTGATGATCCTCAATCTGGAGTGCCGACACATTACGCGCAGGCTTCTCGAAGAGTCACGCTTTAGCTTCCGACGGGGCGGCGAGATACGGAAGGGATTCGACAAGATCGTGGACCCCGAGCTGCAGGAGGGCCCCCACGAGACATTCCCTCGGCCATCGGGCGGCGCGTCCGACCGAGGTCAGCCGCAGATCATCGTGACACCCGACTACCGAGCGTCCCCCCTGACGATCCAGGTTCAGGGGACGGGGTTCAGGCCCAGAGATGAGGTCACCGTCACGTTGGATGGAGTCGCGCACGCCGCCGCCGCCGACGAGTCGGGCAGCTTCACGATCAGTCCTGCGGTCCGTCCGAGCACACGACCGGGCGCCGTGACCGTCACGGCGTCTGGGACCATCGATGTCGCGACAGCCCACTTCCGGCGCACAGTTAGATCTGCTCTCCGCGATGGCCTCACCGAGCCCGACCCGGACCCAGACCGTAACAAGATACGGGCCGTTCTCCTGGGCGGACCGCCGGGAACCTCGAAGACAAGCCTGATCGAGGCAGTGGCCAAGGAGCTCGCCGGCGACCTCGTCAAGAAACACCTCGGGCAGTACTCCGTGTACGTCATTCAGCTGTCGCCGGCGGACTTTCTCCTCGACGGGCCGGACCGAGTCGAACATCGCGCCAAACGGATCTTCGACTACCTGATGCAGATGGAGAACGTGGTGGTCCTGTTCGACGAGATCGACCGTCTGGTCCTGGACCGCGATTCGCGCGAGTACCGCCAGCAAGAAGGTGTCTTTCAATTCATGACGCCCTCAATGCTGCCAAAGCTCACAGGGCTCAGAGAACGCGGCTCCGTCGTCCGCTTCGCAATCGCGACCAATTACGGGGAGCGAATCGATGCAGCCATTGCTCGGATAGGCAGGATCGACGAGAGCTACGTCATTGCACCTCCAAACCTCAACGCGAGACTACGCATTCTCGAGGAGCTACCCGACCACGTCGCGGGTGGCCTAGCCGCGGTCACCCCGCTATGGGTCTACGGGGACCTGAAGACCCTGGGTAGCGCGGATGATCCTGACACGGTCATGCTCCGACCTCCGAGCGTAAGTATCGCTTCATACGAGTCGCGATGGTCTACCCCCAGGAAGGCGATCCTGGCGAACGAGATTCTCCAACTTGCTGAGCTTTACCTGGAGGGTCGGGGGCGCGACATCCTCGCCGCGCGCGGCCCTGACGAGCTTCGCGGGATCGAGTGGGCGTCGGACCACACCAGCCCCGACCGGCGCGCCAATGCCGCAAAGCTGATCGAACAGCTAACAGAACGTGGGTAGTCGGGCCGTTCATTCCCCTGGGTCACCGGGCGGAGTAAGCAGCAACCGGCGCCGTCGTGGCAACCGATCCGGGGCGCAACGGCCGGATGCGACCGGACCACGGGGCCACTACGAGACGACGAACTCGATGGCCGCCGGTTCTCCGCCATCGTGCTGCGGGAAGTGTAATAACGGCTCGCCCACGGCCCGCACCCGCTCGGCCGGCGAGTCACGGACCGAGGTCGCAATCGTGGGCTAACCAAGCAGGGCGGAGCAATCGAAAGTGCTCCTCCAAGACGTCCTCCTCTGGACGACGGTTGAACCCCACGATCCTCCCGCCCCCGACAGCCGCGTGCGAACGGATCGGCTCGTACCTTCCGCTCCGCCAAATGCTTGCTAGTCAGCACCGACCGTGCGCTAACGACGCCCCACCGCGTCGTCGCCCTTGCGATCGTGCGACGCGGACCGGCGCGAGGACCAAAGCATCACGCCGGCTTCGTGCTGGTCGCGGCCGAGCCCTTGTCGACGTCGTTGGCCTGCACATGAACCCCGGACAGGCGGTCGTGCTGTACATGGATGCATATAGCCAGATTCAGGCGCTCGATCGCGTCAAGCCGTCGCTACCGATGAAGCCGGGCAACGCCCGAACGATGACACACGACTACTACAAGCGAACGGGAGATGACGCCGTTCGCCGCCTGGGCGTGCTCCCCGGCCGACTAGAACGCCCGCTGCTCCGGAATCGTCTGAGCGAACCCTGATTGCTCCTTGAGCGGCCTGTCGGATCCTCGCCGGGACACGTCCACCTAACCCAAAGGGGGTTACACATGTCCCTCATCACCCGCCGGTCGGCAACGGCCGGTGTTCCTCGACCCTCACGATCGCGGCCGAGCCCCGGACGGATGTGGCGCCAGGCCACAGCGGGCATCCTGGCGCTGCTTGCGCTTGGAATGGCACTGATGCCTGGCATCGCGGCGGCGGGGTCGAACGGCCAGCAGATCATCGTCTACGGGCGCGCGCAGTACTCCGTGACGATTTGCGGCACCAATCAGAACAGCAGCTACGTGTGTGGTCACGGCAACACGCCGGGCTACTACACCGTCCTTCGGTGGCTGGTGGTGGAAGGGAACCGTGACGTCTACAGCTACGGCGCCTCCGGGAACTACATCGGCACGAGCTACTGCTCCGTCCCGGTCTCGCAGTCCAAGAACTGGACGTATTGCCACGGCGTCGACTGACGTGGCGGAAGCCCCCGGAAGGCCGCACGCCTGCCGGGTGCCGCGTGCGAGCCTCGGCGACCTCGCCGAGGCTCGCCGCGTTGCCTCGAGCGTCCCGGCGTCCAGATCGGCACCCCTGCACGCTCCACCACCGCGTCTTCAGGAAGCGGAGGCCGGTGAAGAACCGCGATCGGCTTGAGGCTCGGTGACTGCCACAGGTCGAACGGGGTGATCGTCCCCTCGAAAGGGGTGGCTCGCCGTGAGTCCGCGTGAGGCACCGTCCGGCCGCGTGCCCCCTTCCAACCGGTATAAGCGCGGATCTCCGCCCGCTCATCACGCGTGGCGTCCGCAGACCCCTCGGGCTCGTCATCGTCACCGAACGAGGCGAGCGGGTCATCGTCGGACGCGAACACGCGGAACGTGACCACGTCGTAAGGATGGCCGATGGATGTCAGGTCGAGATCCGAGCCGAAGAGGGTCATCCTCGCCGATGGGTGAACCGCCACCCCAGGCGCCCTGGTCGCGAAGCGCAAACGGTCGGCCGGACCCGCCCGGCGCCGAGGGCGGCGCCACGTACTTGTCTCGGGGTTTGCCGGCGTGGGGATCGTCGCCGAACCTCGTCCAGACCGCCAGAGGATCCCGGATCACGATGCTGCCGGTAGATGCCTCCATGTAGCAGCTATAGATGAACTCCGAACAAGTAACGGATAATTCCGGTGCAAGTCGATGCACCCTGGCTCTCGACGCTAAGCTCGCGAACCGCGCGGTCTCATACAGGACCTGTCGCTGGAAGGCACTCAGCGAGTCTCGGCTGTACGCCCGGTGGTAGCACTGCATGGAGAGGGTAAGAAGACCCGTGAACCCGTACCGAGTTGGCCCGTTGGCCCAGGCGGCCGCCTGCGTGACGGCATGTGCCGCGATCTTCGCGTCGGAGTGTCGCATGGCGGTGACGGTCCGGTCACGGTCAGCGTCTTTGCGCTTGGCCGGCACAAGGCGCGCCTGCAGCGATTCGACACGCACGGAGTTCTCCGACCTCCTCCACTTCGCTGACCGCGGAGCCCGTTCCAGCCAAGCCACGCATGCCAGAGAAGGATCGCGCCGGGACCGAGGAGGAGTACGGCGGCACGGGCGCCGGCGCGGCGGTAGCGGGCGAGGCCCGCTCCGAGCACGACTGCAGCGAGAGCGATGCCGAACAACACCCCTTCGAGCTTGGTCAGTGACGCCGCGGCGAGGAGCACGACCGCGAGGCCGAGCCAGGCGGAACGTGGCTCGCACAGCCAGATTGCCGAGGCCAGCATCGCGGCCGCGACGAGATAGGCGAGCGTCTGGTCGGGCATCGGTGACTCGAGCTTGGCCCAGAACCACGGCGCCGTGCCGAGCAACGCCAACCCGGGTATCGACAGCCATCTGGGGACGTACCGGTCGAGGAGCGCGAACGCGGCGACCACGAACGCTACGCCGAGGAGCGCCTGCTGGAACGGAATCAGCGAGGGGTGAAATCCGCCGGTGAAGGCGAACGTGGCGGCCGTCATCGTCGGCATCAACGGCGGGTACTCGAGGTGGGCGATCTCACGCCAGAGCTGCGGATCCAGCCCGTGCGCGTAGTAGATCGTCGCCGCCTTGGGGAGCCAGAACCAGAGCGCGTCGTAGTCGGAAGCCGGATTCCACTCACCGCGAGTCGCCGTGACGGTCGCGGCGATCACCCCGACTCCGAGCAGCACTGCTCCGGCCCTCGTGATCCAGCGGTTCAGCCCCGATCCCGCGACCGGCGCCGAAGCCGTGGGCGCCGGAGAGCCCCGGCGCCGCGCCACCAGCACGCAACCGGTGACGAGCACGGTTGCGGTGGCACCGACGCTGAAGATCGTCAACGGAAGCCCGAGTAGGAGGCCGAGCGAGATCACGGTTCCGAGTAGGGCCCAGCCGGCCAGATAGCTCAGCCCGAGCAGCCTCAGCCCGGTACCGAACGACCCGGCCAGGCCGAGCAGATAGAGGAGGGCGCCGCCCACGATCGGGAAGAGAACGTCGTTCGCTGCGAGCCCCAGCGCGATCCTCATCTCCGCACGACCTTGACCGCGAACGCGTCGGGGCCGAGCACGACCATGTCCGTGTACTTCACACCCAGCGAATCGGGCGAGATGTCGTAGGCGATCACCCACTGCGCACGCCGCAGCGGTACGTAGGTGCGAGGCAGAAGCCACAGCTTGAACGCGAACTCGAGCGACGTGGGATTTACCCCGAGACGGGGGCCCGGAAGCGCCGAGAACGGCGGGTTCGTCTGTCCGACGACGACGGTGTAGGTGGCGTCTCGAGGGATCACGCCGCGGGCGCCGGAAAGGGCTGCGGTCGAGGCGAAATACGTGAGTGGGTCGAGGTCACTGTTGGTGACCTGGTGCCCCGGCCCCACGAGTGACCGGTACCCGGCGTGCACGATGGTCGCTCCGTGCCGGCCGACCGTCCAGACGACGAGGGCCGCCAGGAGCGCGGCCACGAGCGGGGCGGCCGCCCTCGCGCGCGAGGCTCGACCGCCGTCAGAGGACACTCTGGGGCCACCTGTAGCCGCCGGAGAGTTCGGAGGTGTCGGCATCGCGCACATGCAAATATCTCACATGGCCGGACCGCCGATCGCGCGCCTGTTGCTCGTGCTCGCGTGCTTCGCGATTGCAGTCTTCGTCGCCAACACCGCTCTGCGACCGACGCGCGCCGTCACGCCGGGCGTCGGCGCCATCGAGCACGACCTGGGAAAGGCCGTCGCGCTGAAGCTCCTGACCGAGGGCTTCGCTTACCCGATCGGCGTCTCGTGCGTGCCGCCCCCCGGCGGCGAGCCGCCCGACCCGACGGCCGTGCACCTCGTCTGCCAGGTGACCGCGTTCAACAAGCGGCGGCCGAGCAAGAGCCCGACCTGGTTCGAAGACGTCACGTGCAACCTGCTCGTCGCGCCGGGCACGCCCCGGTGTGGCTCGAGCGGCGGCGACGCACTCCAGTAGGCGAAGCTTCGATCGCCGAGCGTGCGTGCGAGACTCGCGCGGTGATCGGTCTGCTCCTCGTGCTCGCGCCCGTCGTGAGCGCCGGTCTCATCGCGGCAAGCGCACGGCTCGGGAGCCTCATCTCGAGCCTGCTTCTCGCCTACCTCGCGTTCGTCACCGCGACGGTCGGCGCCGTGCTCGCGCTCTCGCCGCTGCGCGAGGTGAACCAGGGCGGCCTCGTCGTCTTCGAGACTGCGATCTTGCTCGCCGCGCTGGCCCTCTGGTGGGTGCGCGGAAGGCCAGGTCTCCCGCTCACCGCGGCGCGGGCGGCAGCTCGCGGCGGTGCTCGGCCGTCCGGAGACGGCGCTCTTCCTGGTGCTGTCGCGGTCGTCCTGCTCGGCTACGAGCTCTTGCTCGGGCTGGCCGTTCCGCCGAACAACTGGGACTCGCTCACCTACCACCTGGTTCGCGCGTGCGGCATGGGTCGAGCACGGCGGCGATCTACTGGATCCCGAACGCCCCGACCGACCGGATCAACGAGTTCCAGCCGCTTGCCGAGCAGGAGAACCTGTTCCTCTTCGTCGGCCGGGCGTGGCGGCGCGCTCTCCACTCTGCCGCAGTACCTGGCCGAGCTGGCGATCCTCGTCGCCGTCTACGGTTCGGCGCGACGGCTCGGCTTCGAAGCGCGAGCATGCGCCTGCGCAGCGTTCCTGCTCGCCACGTTCTCGCTCATTGCGCTCGAGTCCACGACGGCGCAGAACGACCTAGTCGCAGCGTCTTTTCCGGCGGTTGCTGCGTGCTTCCTGCTCGGGAGCGTCGGTCTCGAGCCGGCCCTCGCCGGCGTGGCGGTCGGGTACGGGCTCGGGGCCAAGCTGACCACCGCGCTCGTCCTTCCGGTGCTCCTCTGCCTGGCATTGTTGCGCGGGCGAAGGGCTGTTCTCCTGGCGGCGGCTGCCGCGCTCGGCGCCTTCGCTGGCGATCGGCGCGTGGGGTTTCGTGCTCAATGACGTCCACACCGGCCACCTGCTCGGCCACGGCGGCGGCCGGGTCGAGAACACCACATCGCCGGCTTGGCCCGCGAGTGCCGTAACTGCCCTCGATCTCATCTACCACGCGATGGACGACTCGGTGATGTCCCATACGCTGATCGACGCACTTGCACTTGCCGGTCTCGTCGTCGGCTTCGGCGCCTGGGCCGTTCGCCGCGGGCGCAGCCGACAAGTCGCGGCCGGAGCGGCCGAAGCGGCTCTTCCCTTCGCCCTACCGCTGCTCGTGATTGGACTCGCGGCGGTGCTGGCAGCGCTCGGTGGGTGGTGGGGGCATCCGATCCGCGGCTCCCACGGTGCGATCGGCGGCATGATCCGGGTCGCCAACGAGGATCGATCCGGCTTCGGCCCGATCGGCTCGTTGTTGCTGCTGGGCCTGCCCTTGCTCGCAATCGTGGCGTTCGTGCGCCGTCGCGGCGACGCGCGGCTACTCGCACTCGGGCTCTCGGTTCCCTGCTTCATCGGGTTGCTCGTGCTCATGTCAAAGTACAACGCGTTCCTCTCGCGCTTCGTCATGGTTCCCGTCGTGCTGGCGGCTCCGGTGATGGCGCTCCTGTTCCGTCGCCGCGCGACGACCGCGGCCCTGGCTCTTGTTGCGTCGATCGCGGCCGGGCTGACGATCGTGAACGACGAGGCCAAGCCGTTCGCGCACAGCCCCTGGAGCTTCAGCACTCCCCAGGCGATCGTGCAGGCGGGCGAGCCGGTTGCTGGAGCCGGAATCGCCGCCTTCGACCGATTCGTGCCGCCACACGCGTGTGTCGGAGCAATCCTCGGCAGCGACGAGCCCGCCTACCTCCTGTACGGCCGAGGATTCCGCCATCGCGTCGAGTTCCTGACGACCGTCGACCCTGTGCATCAGGCCATTCTCCACGGCCTCTTCTACGTCGTGATCAACGGGGGCATCGATCGGGCGGCGGCCGGTCCGTTTCGTCAGGCGGGATGGAGGACGAGATCGCTCGGCGGCTACTGGATCCTCGCGTCCGAGCCCCGCGCGGGACTCGGATCCTGCGAGCGCCCGGGGCGAACAGGGTTGCGACCTGCGGAGGGCGGGGTAGATCGACCTCGAGAGAGAACAACGACAGAGGAGGCAACATGACGACCGTCGAGATCTGGAGATATCGTGAGCAGCTCTTCAGCACCGCCGATCTCGTAGGCTTCGGTGTCGAGGCGCTCGACGGCTCAATCGGCAAGATCGACGATGCGAGCGACGAGACCGACCAGAGCTATCTCGTGGTCGACACCGGGCCGTGGATCTTCGGCAAGAAGGTGCTGCTTCCGGCCGGCGTGGTGAAGCTCGTGGATACTGAAAACCAGACGGTCTACGTCAACAGGACGAAGGATCAGATCAAGAACGCACCCGAGTTCGCGGAGGACACTTACCGCAACGAGGACTACCGGACCGAGGTCGGCGACTACTACGGCTGGGGCGGTCGCGGGTGGCGTGGGGCGGACGAGGCATGACCACGATCGAGCGCTTCCAGAACCTCCAGGTGGAGCTGGTGCGCGCCGGGTTCGCGACCGACTTCATGACCCGGCCGGACGGCGGCAAGGCGACGCTCGAGCTGTTCGTCGATCTCAAGAACCGGACGGTGGAGAACGTTGAGTACCTCGACCAGCTGGTCGCCGGGCACGGCTTCGCCTACACGGTTCAGAACGACAGCCGCGCGGCGCTCGCCCCCACTGGATAGCAGTCATTCACATGCGGCTTGATGTCGGCCGCCGCGGCGATTACGTTGAGCCGGATGCGAGCGCGCGTTGCAGCCGTTGCCGCTTTCTCCCTCGCGCTCGCTCCGGCGGCTCACGCCGCCTGCCCGGTTTCCGTCTCGGTCGTCCGCGGCTCCGCGCCGCTGCGGGTCACCTTCCATTCCGGGTGCCGCTCGTCGAAGTACCGTTGGGCGTTCGGTGATGGGACGGCCCAAGCGGGCCGGACTGTCCATCACGTCTACGGCGGCGGCCGCTTCCATCCGGTGCTGACGACCGACTCCGGAGCGCACCGGGTCTCGCCCGTCACTGCGGTCGCGCTTCACCTCACCGTGCCCAGGAACGCGGAGTACGGGCAGAAGGTCACGTTGCGTGCGTCCGTCAAGCCGGAGGTGCCCGTCTACGTGGCCGGGCAGCGGTTCCGGCACGGCGCACTGACGATCACGGTGACCCAGCCTTTCCTCACAGCCGTCGCCGGTCCTGCGGTCGTTCGGAAGTCGATCCTCGTCACGCCGCGGCTGGACGTCACGCTCAGAGGGTCCGAGACGATCGGCTCGCCGCTGAGTGTCGTTGCCGTGCTTCGCCCTGCTCACGCAGGAGCGCTTCAGGTTCGGGTCGACGGGGTCGCGACGACCCGGATCGACACCAATCGCGTTGGTACGGCGCGCATCGTGGTCGTCTCGACCCCGAGGTCCGACTGGGCTGCCGTTTCGCGCGTCGTGCGCGCCGGCATCCACGCGCCGACGCTCACAATCGGGTCACACGGCCCGGCAGTCGTGGCGCTCGAGCAGCGCCTGAGGGCCTTGCACTACGCGCTCCGGGACGCGAACGGGCTCTTCGACGACGACGACCAGCAGGCGGTGTACGCCTTTCAGGACGTCAACAGGCTCGACTCCGACCGGCGTCGTCACGCCCGCGCTGTGGTCGAGGCTCGCCGATGCCGGGGTGCCGCCGGCCCGCTACGGCGGCGACCACGTCGAGGTCGACAAGACACGTCAGGTTCTCTTTCTCGTTCGCGGCGGGAAGGTCGTGCTCGTCACGCACGTGTCGACCGGCGCGACCGGGAACACGCCGCTCGGCCTGTGGCACGTCTACTCGAAGGTTCCGGGCTGGAGCTGGGTGCTCTGGTACCCGAGCTACTTCCTCCGCGGCTTCGCAATCCACGGCTATCCGGAGGTGCCGCCGTATCCGGCCTCGCACGGGTGCGTGCGCATCCCGATGTGGCTCGCACCCGTGATCTACCCGCAGATCCCCGAGTCGAGCGCGATCTACATCTATCTCTGACCTGCTCCGGCACCCGTTCGATCCCGGACTAGGATCCCGCGATGGGGCTCGGCATCGAATGGATCATCTCGAGCTGCCGGCTGCTCGCCGCAATCGGCGCGGAGTTCGAGCAGGCACAGCCGTTCGACGGCCTACGGATCGGCACCGGCATCCATCTGGAGCCGAAGACCGTCGCGCTACTGCTCACGCTCGCGCGCGGTGGGGCAGAGGTGGTCTCGACCGGGAACCTGAACACGACGCAGCAGGAGGCGCTCGACCATCTGAATGCGAACGGTGTCCGGGCGATCGGCTCGCCAACCTCGGATCCCGGCGAGCACGACCGCTACCTGCGCGAGGTGCTCGCGACGGAGCCCGATCTGTTGCTCGACAACGGCGGCGACCTCTTCGTCCGCTGGCTCGAGTCGCCCTACGAGCAGCTGATCGGCGGAACCGAGGAGACGACGTCGGGCCGGATGCGGCTTGCGCCGCTGCGCGACCAGATCGCGCGGCCGGTGCTCGTGATCAACGACAGCCCGATCAAGCAGTTCGCCGAGAATCGTCACGCGGTCGGGCAAAGTACCGTCGAGTCCTACCTCCGGATCACGAACCGTTCCACCAACGGCAAGCGGGTGACCATCTTCGGTTACGGCGCCTGTGGACGTGGCGTGGCGGCGCACTTCCGCAACGCGTTTGCGGGGGTATCGGTGGTCGAGGTAGACCCGGTGACGCGCCTCGAGGCGCTGCTCGACGGCTTCCCGGTGCCCGACAAGGCAGATGCGCTGGAACGCGCGGACGTCGTGATCACTGCGACGGGCGCCCGCGGGGTGCTCACCGCGGCCGACCTGCCACTGCTTTCCGACGGGGTTGTGCTGATGAACGTCGGGCACTTTCCGCTCGAGATCGACGTGCCGGGCATCGAGGCGGAAGCGGACTCGAGTGAGCCTGCGGCCGAGGGGATCACGACGCTCGGGCTCGCGGGAGGACGGCGGGTGCACCTCCTGACCGGTGGGCACATGGTCAACCTGGCCGGCCCGCGGCCGCTCGGCAACTCGGTCGAGTCGATGGACCTCGGCTTCGCCCTCCAGGCCCGGTGCCTGGAGGCGGTTGCGCGCGGCCAGGCCGGGCCCGCGGACTGCGTCGTCCCGGTGCCGCGGGAGATCGACGCAGCAGTCGCGACCGCGTACGTAGAAATGGCTAGCGTGGGAGCATGACCGACGGAATCGATCCGGCTGTCCTGCCCAGCGGCGAGGGCTGCGCCGACTGTCTCGCAGGCGAGGGCGCGGGCTGGTGGTTGCACCTGCGCCGCTGCACCGAATGCGGTCACGTGGGCTGCTGCGACTCCTCGCCGAGCCGGCACGCGCGCCTGCACGCCGCGTCGAGCGGCCACCCCTACGTCCAGAGCTTCGAGCCGGGGGAGGACTGGTTCTGGTCGTTCCGCGACGAGGGCTACTTCGATGGCCCCGAGCTTGCGCCGCCGTTGTCGCATCCCGATGACCAGCCGGTACCCGGTCCGGAGGGACGCGTCCCCGCCGACTGGACGCAACGCCTCAACTGACCCGCCTCGGCGCCCTGTAGATCTGAATCTTCAGCTTTCGGTAAGCGAAGAGCGCCATCCGGACGAGCAGCCAGCCGTGCCGGAAGCGTGAGATCTTCGTCTCGCCGTAAGTCCGCGAGTGGTAACGCACCGGCACGTCGACGATCCTGAGCTGCAGTCGCGAGGCGCCGAGGAGGAGGTCGAAGTCGCCGAACGGATCGAAGTCGCCGAAGTACGCGCGGCCGGCGGCTATCTCCTCGTAGCGGCTGCGTTTGAGCGCCTTCGTCCCGCAGAGCGTGTCCTTGACCGGCTGCCCGATCAGCGCCGTGAAGACGAGGGAGAACGCCTTGTTGCCGAGCAGGTTCAGGAATCGCATCGCTCCCGGCTCGACGCCGTACACCAGCCGTGATCCGTTCGCGAACTCGGCCCGCCCTCCGGCGAGCGCGTCGATGAACGGCGCGAGGTCGTGCGGCCGTACCGTCAGGTCCGCGTCGAGGATGATCAGCGCGTCGTAGCGGGCCTGCTCGAACGCGAGCCGGACCGCGTCGCCTTTCCCCGTTCCGATCTGCTCGACGAGGACGATCTCGCGCTCCGGGTGAAGCTCGATCTGGCGGAGGATCTCCTCCCGCGTGCCGTCGGTGGAGTGCCCTTCGACGAAGATCAGCTCGGTCCTCGTCCCCAGGCTCGGTGTCTCCTCGACGATCCGCTCGATCATCCCTGCCTCGTTCTTCGCCGGGACGACGATCGAGACCGAGAGCTCCTCCGGCTCGTCGGGTGGGATCGGTCGGGCCACGATCCACCAGGTCAGGCAGAGTTGGCGGATGATCCAGAAGCCGGCCAGCACGCCGTTCAGCAGAGTTGAGACCACCGGGATCTGCACCGGCAGGAGGATCCGTCGCGTCGCCGTCACGGGCTCGAGCCCATTCAGCTGGAGCAGGTTCTTGACGTCGTCGCTCGTCATCCAGTTGCGGATGGGTGTCCGCGCCTTGAGGTGCAGCAGTTCGAGCAGTGCGAGCAGCGGCCGCCAGAGCTGGCTGTAGGAGTGGACGACGATCCGCGTATTGCGGTTCGAGTGCTCGGCGACGTTCGCGAACAGGCCGAGCAGGTCGTCGACGTAGGGAACGAGGTCGGACAGGATGACGTAGTCGAAGGTCTCGTCGAGCGCGAAGGTCTCACCCGCGGCGTGCTCGAAGACGAGTCCCGGGTGACGCTCCCGCGCGAGCTCGACCATCCCGGAGCTGATGTCGATCCCGACTCCACGCTCGGGACGGAGCGAGGCGAGCAGGTCGCCGTTGCCGCTGCCGATCTCGAGCACCGACGCGCCCGGGCGGACGATCGAGGAGTGCACCGCGCGGATCTGGTCGTGGTAGCCGCGGGCCGCCCAACCGGGGTAGCTCCTCGACGCGGCGAGCGCGTCGAACCCAGCCGCTACGGCGGCGTACGGATCCTGGGCGGTCGGAGCAGCGGTCGTTTCCATCGGTAACTCACGTAGGGTAGGCCGCTGTGCAGCGGGCGGATGGAGCCCGGTCGGCCGGTCGGCTGCCCGTCATTGCCTCGGGACTGTTCGTCGTCGCCTGCGCCACGGCCTACGGCGGGCTCTTCAGCGACGCTTTCCCGGGTGATGTCCTC
The DNA here is from genome assembly GCA_963735535.1 of uncultured Actinomycetota bacterium. Classification (GTDB taxonomy): domain Bacteria; phylum Actinomycetota; class Thermoleophilia; order Gaiellales; family Gaiellaceae; genus PALSA-600. Next base: position 14,333 of record CAVTLL010000016.1, read on the forward strand.
ACCTACGCAGGCTACGGACGCCAGCTCGTCCTCGACGGGAGGATCCCCTACCACGACTTCTTCGTCGAGTACCCGCCGGGCGCGATCCCGGTCTTTGCACTGCCCGCACTGATCTGGAACGCCCACTACGTACTCGTCTTCAAGCTGCTCATGACCGCGTGCGGGGTCGGCTTCGTCGTCTGCGCAGCCTGGATCGTCCGCCGCCTCGAGCTGAGCTCGCTGCGCCTCGTGCCGATGATCCTCGCGCCGGTGCTGATCGGGCCGGTTTTCCTCAACCGCTTCGACCCCGTTCCTGCGCTGCTCACCTCCCTGGCGCTCGTTGCGGTCCTTGCGGCGCACGAGCGGCAGGCCGGAGCGCTGCTCGGTGCCGGCACCGCGATCAAGCTGTACCCCGCGATCTTCGTCCCCCTGGCTGCCCGCCGGATGCGCTCGCTGGCCGGTGCCGGAAAGGCCTACATCGTCACAGCGGCTGTGCTCGTTCTGCCGTTCCTGGTGATCGCGCCCGGCGGGATCCGCTACAGCGTGCACACGCAGCTCGTGCGGCGCTTGCAGATCGAGAGCCTGGGGGCAAGCATCCTGCTGGCAGGCTCGAAGCTCGGAATCCATCACGAGGGCTGGATCAATGGCAGGCCGGGCTCGATCGACCTCGGGGGGAGCGCGGCCCACGCGGTCGGTGTGGCCAGCGCGATGGTCGCAGTCGCGCTCGTCCTCGTCGTCGCCTGGGCGTTCTGGCGCGGCCCGGATGACGACGCGCGGCAGGTCACGGCCTGGGCGGCGGCCGTCACGGCGTACGTCGCCTTCGGGAAGGTGCTTTCGCCCCAGTACCTGACGTGGCTCGTCCCGCTCGTCCCGCTCGCCCCCGGGCGGAAGGGGCGCTACGCCGCCGTCGTGTTTCTCGGCGTCCTGTCACTGACCCAGTTCGAGTACCTGTTCCACAAGCATGGGCTCGAGCGCCAGGACTGGACCGTCTGGGTTCTGCTCGTGCGGAACGCGGGGCTCGTCGCGGTTTTCGGGCTGTTGCTTGCCCAGTTGCTCGAAAGGGCCGGTCAGCAACCGGCAAGCGCTGCCCCTCCGACGCGGTAGAGCAGAACGCCGCCGACGTCCAGCGGCGTCGCGATCCGGTCGAGTGCAGGCGCCCAGATCGAGGCCTGGCGCTTGTCGACGATCACGCTCGTCACGTGCTCGGTGCGGAAGTAGCTGCGCAAGAACTGCGACTGCTTGCGCACCGGCGGGTAGCCGACGGCGATCTGCTCGATCCCGGGAGGGCGATGGAACCCGCTCGGTGGTGCGGTCTGGAGCCGGCCTCCCGCCAGCCGATAGTGGAACCCGTTCTCGGCCTGCCAGAGTGTCGCCTGGCCGCCGCTGCCGACGGGCTCCGGCAGCACGATCTCGTTTTCGGTCAGGCACGGACGGAAGGCGGCGCTGGTGAAGAACGCCGGCACCGAGAAGGTCGTTGTCCAGACCCCGGCGCCCGGGTTCGGGACGAGCAGCAGCACCGCGAGCCCCGGGAGGAGCCAGCGCACGAATCCTGACCGCGTGGAGGCCATCCAGATCGCCGCGATCACCGCCCCGGCGAGTGAGGCGTAGAGCGCGAATCGGACCGGGAGGATGTTGTCGAAGAGCGGCAGGAAGTGGGGCCGGAGGCCCGGGAGCGAGATCGAGTTGTGACCGAGCAGGGTCGGGAGCGGAACGGTGCCGTGGCCGTACACCGAGAGCCTGGGCCCGAGTGAGACGTAGACCGCGAGCGCCAGCGCGGCGAGGAGGAAGCGTCCGAGGGGGGCCCGCCAGGCCGAGCGGGCGTAGAGCGCGATCATCGCGAGGAGCGGCAGCCCGATCAGCGCGCCTTGCTCGGTGCTGTTCCCGGGGAAGTGCCGCGCAATCGAGTGGGCCCAGCCTGCTCCGGCTGCTTCGAGGTGCGTCGGGATGACGAGGTTGAGCAGGTCGGCCGTGTAGGCCTCGGGCGGCTGGAAGCCTGCGACGCGCAGGTCGGTCAGGGCGTAGTAGAGGATCGGCGCTGCGAGCACACCCGCGACGAGATACGCACCTACCGTCGGGCCGAGCAGGTGCCGGATCGGGGGGCGCCGGCCCGGCGCGAGCAGGAACGCAAGGATGAGCGCGAGGATCAGCGCGATCGTGAGGGTAAGGGCGATCTCGGTCGCCAGGTACGCCTGGAGCGCCAGGAGCAGGCCGAGCTCGACGACGAAGCGGCGGGTCGAGAGCCCGCCCTCGACCCGCCGGAGAACCACGAGCGCCACGAGCGGCACCGCGAACACGGCCGTCAGCTGGGGCTGCCCTAGGACGTGGCCGAGCTCGTAGCTGGAGAAGCCGAACAGGTAGCCGCCGACGAGTGAGGGCCAGAAGCGGCGAGTGACGTGGCGGCAAAGCAGGAACGCGGCCCAGGCAGACAGCGCCGGCATCGTCACTGCGGCGATGTCGTAGGAGGCGACGGGCCCGAGAGCCTCCGTCAGCGGCGCGAAGATCACGGCCATCGCCGGCACCGTGTTTACCCAGACAAGATCGACGCCGGTCGGGGCCCAGACCTGGTGGGTGATGAGCGGGTTGTCCCCGCCGGTGATCGCGTGCAGCCACCAGGCGAACGACCAGATCGGGATCTGCGGGTCGTCGAACACGCCGATGTACTGGCGGCCCGGCTGGAGCAGCGGTCTCAGCCCGAAGAAGAGAAACGAGAGCAGCGAGTAGGTTGCCACCGCGGCCCAGGCTCCCCGCTGCCGGCGCGTCGGCTCCTCGCGGCTCGCGGCGCCCACTTGGCAACCTTAGCCCGGACGCCGAAGTGCTGACTACGATGCGGCGCATGACCACGTCCGTCGTCACCGGCGGAGCCGGGTTCCTCGGCTCCCATCTCTGCGATTACCTGATCGAGCAGGGTCAACGCGTGATCTGCGTCGACAACCTCGAGACGGGCTCGCTCGAGAACATCGAGCACCTCGGGGACGATGTCTTCAAGTTCGTCTACCAGGACGTCGTCGACGGGATCTGGATCGACGAGCCGGTGGACTTCGTCTACCACCTCGCGAGCCCGGCAAGCCCGATCGACTACCTGCGCCTGCCGCTACAAACGCTCAAGGTCGGCTCCTCGGGCACCCAGAACGCGCTCGGGCTTGCGAAGTGGAAGCGCGCCCGCTTCCTGATCAGCTCGACGAGCGAGGTCTACGGCGACCCGCAGGTGCATCCGCAGCCCGAGACCTACTGGGGCAACGTCAACCCGATCGGCCCACGCGGCGTCTACGACGAGGCGAAGCGCTACGCCGAAGCGCTGACGATGGCGTACCACAACCAGCAGGGCGTCAACACTGCGATTGCCCGGATCTTCAATACCTACGGACCGAGGATGAGACGCAACGACGGGCGCGCGACGGTGACCTTCCTGCACCAGGCGCTCGAGGGGAAGCCGCTGACCGTCTTCGGCGAGGGGTCGCAGACCCGATCGCTCTGTTACGTCGACGATCTGATCCGCGGGCTCTTCCTGCTCGCCACGTCCGACGAGCACCTGCCGGTGAACATCGGCAACCCGGACCACGAGGTGACGATGCTCCAGCTCGCCGAGTCCTGCATCCGGCTCACCGGGTCGGTGAGCCCGATCGTGTTCGAGGCGCTACCGACCGACGACCCGCGCGAGCGGCGGCCCGACATCGCGAAGGCGAAGGCGGTGCTCGGTTGGGAGCCCGAGATCGACCTCGACGAGGGCCTCCGGCGCTGGATCAGGTCGCTCGGGCACGAGCCGGTTTGACGCCTGGCTCCGGCAGCGGCAGCCCCTTCTCGGCGAGCAGCACCCGGTAGAGCGAGTCGACGTCGTCGACCAGGCGCTCGACGCGGTAGCGCGGCAGCGTGCGCGCGCGGCCGGCCCGGCCCATCTCGATGCGGAGCTCCGGGTTGCGCGCTAGGCGCTCGAGTGCCGCAGCGAGCGCCTCGACCTCGCCGACGGGCGTGAGGAAGCCGTCGGTGCCGTGCTCGACGACGTCCGGGATGCCTCCGACGTTCGTCGCGACCACGGGCGTCCCGGCGGCGAGCGACTCGATCGCGACCACCGGCGTTCCCTCGTTCCCCGATGGGAGCAGGAGCGCGTCGAAGAGCGCGTAATACGGCGCGACCTCACGCTGGTAACCGACGAACAGCACATCGCGGGAAACGCCGAGCTCGTGGGCGCGCCGCTCGACCAGCTCGCGATCGGGACCGTCGCCGACGAGGCAGAGCTTGGCCTCGACCCCACGCTCGCGTAACCGGGCGAAGGCCGCTACGACATCCGGAAGTCGCTTGATCGCCGTCATCCGACCGATCCACCCGACGACGAAGGCGCCGTCGGGAACGCCGAACAGGCGGCGGAGCTGACTGTCGTCGCTCTCGCCGCTGATGATCCGGGCGTCGAGGTCGATCCCGAGACGGATCACCGAGAACTTGTCCGCCGGCGCCACACCGAGCTCGACGAGGTCGTCGCGAACCTCGGGGCTGACGGCGACGAGCCTTGTCGTCGCCTTCGCCAGGCCCCGCTCGACGGTGCGGAACGCCGCCGCCCGCGCCGGGTCGAAGTAGCCGCGCAGCACATGCCCGTGGAACGTGTGAACGACGACGGGCGGCCGCGCCTCACCTGCGAGAAGGGCCGCCGTGCGGCCGACCGCGCCGGCCTTCGCGGTGTGCGTGTGCAGGATGTGCGGCCGGACCCGCTTGATCAGCTTCACGATCGCCTGGACGGAAAGGGTGTCGAACACCGGCGAAAGCTCGCGATGGAGGTGCTTGACGTCGACTACCTCCACGTCGAGCTCATCGGCGACGAATGCCATCGAGCTCTCGCCGCGGGCGATCGCTCCTGCCCCGAGCGTCGTGTGGTACCCGCGCGACTCGAGGCCGCGGGCCAGGTAGGAGACGTGGAGGGCGGGGCCGCCCATGTTCAGCCGCGCGATCAGCCGCAGGATGCGGACCGGCTCGTTCTCGCCGCTCATCCCGGGACGAGGGCCGCCGCCGTCCGCCGCAGTCCCTCCTCGAGCGAGATCGCCGGCTCGTAGCCGAGCACGTCGCGCGCGGCCGTGAGGTCGGCCCAGGAGTCGCGGATGTCGCCCGGGCGCGATGGAGCGAAGATCTTCTCGACGGGCCGCTCGAGGATCGCCCCGATCGTGTCGGCGACACGGTTGACGCTCGCAGGCGCCCCCCCGGCGACGTTGAACACGCGGCCGCTTGCACCCTCGGCCCGACCGGCCGCGATCGTTGCGTCGACGACGTTGTCGACGTAGGTGAAGTCGCGAGACTGCTCGCCGTCGCCGTGGATCGTCACCGGCCTGCCTGCGCCGATCGCCGTGATGAAGAGCGGCACGACCGCCGCGTACTGTGACGACGGGCTCTGTCGCGGGCCGAAGACGTTGAAGTAGCGAAGCACCACTGTCTCGAACGACTCGTACACGCGCGAAAAGGAGATGCAGTACCGCTCGGCCGCGAGCTTTGCGACGCCGTAGGGCGAGATCGGATCGAGCGTGCTCGACTCCGGCGTCGGCCGTTCACGGCTCGATCCGTACACGGACGTCGACGACGAGAACACGACGCGGTGGATCCCCTCATCCCGCGCGGCGAGCAGCACGTTGAGCGTGCCCTCGACGTTGACGGCGCTCGAGGTAAGCGGATCCTGAACCGATCTCGGCACCGACCCGAGAGCGCCCAGGTGGAACACGACCTCGACGCCGCGAACAGCGTTGTGAACTCGCTCGTAGCTGCGCAACTCGCCTTCGACGATCTCGATGTCGAGGCCTTCGAGGTTCGAACGCGAGCCCGTCGAGAAGTTGTCCAGCACCCGCACGGACTCGCCGCGGACGAGCAGTTCGCGCACGAGATTCGAGCCGATGAATCCTGCACCCCCGGTGACGAGGACGGTCATTGCACCTCCACCGCCGTCACTGCCAGCCCGAAACCGAGCCACATCACCGCGTCGAGAGGAATCCCGGACACGATCCCCACGGCGTTCCAGGTCCCGGCGACGACGAGGATCCAGCCCGCCGCGACGAGCGCGAAGAATGATTTGCGCGCAGCTCGCCGGAAAGCGATCGCGAGGCCGGTCGCGAACGTCGCGATCCCGAGGGCGAACCCCACGATGCCGGTGTCGGCGAGCAGCTGGACCCACCAGTTCTGGACGCCCCACTGGTTCTGGGGAGACGGGTAGGACTGCGCAGGTTGGTTCGGGAACTTCCGTTTGGCAGCCGCGAGGTAGGGCTCGTAACGGTTGCCGGAACGCTGGAAGCCAACCCCGAGCAGTGGATGGTCCTCGAAGATGCGCCAGCCGATCCACAAGAGCATCGCGCGTTGCGAGCCGGTCTGCACGCCGCTCTGAGCGGACTTGGCATTGGCCGTAATACCGAGGAAGGAGAGATAGTTCGACACGTCTGAGCCTCGTAACGCGTACACCCCTGATCCTGCGACGACCACGATCGCCGCGACCGCAAGCACCCTGCGAGTGTCGAGGGTACCGAGGCGCCGGCCGACGAGCAGTGCGGCGACGGCAGCGAGCAGCGTACCGAGGTACACGAACACCGAGGCGTCGATGATCACACCTAGCGCCCCACCCGCGACGGCGGCTATCGCCAGCTTCCTGTGCACACCGAGCACGATTGCCGCGTAGCCGAGGGCTAGTGCGGCCCCGGTGAACGCACCGAGATCCTGGTGACCGAGGAACGAGACCTCGCGCTGACCGGGGCGCGGCCCCTCCGGGTCGTCGACGATCGCGAAGAACATCAGCACGCCCCACGCGGCAGCCGCGACGGCCCAGGCCACGAACACGGCCAGAAAGCGGTCGACGTCCACGCTGCGACGGAACAGCAGCACGATTGCCGGAGCGAGCAGCGCGTACTCGATCGATTTCAGGGCTGTCACGAGGTGCTTGGTGGGTAGCTCGAGCGGCCGCCAGAAGCACGAGATCACGAAAACGGCGAGCAGGGCACCGGCGAGGAGCCAGAGGACACGGCCGCTGCGAAGCGGCGTCCAGCCGAACTTGACCCCCGCGACGATTGCCGCCACGACCGTCACGGCTACCGCGATATCCGAGCCGTAGACGTCGACGGGCCCGATCGAAGCATGGGCTTGATACCGAACGTGCAAGAAGATGAAAGGGATCGCGGCTGCCGCAACGAGCGGCAGGACGTCCGCTGCGCGCAAGCGGGCCAAGAAGCCTCACTTTATACTGGGTACCCCGATGCGCTCCCGAGTCATCTGGCGACGCTCGGCGACGGCGATCGGGACCTACGTTGCGGCCGGAATCGGCTTCCTGACGACGGTGGTCGCCACCCGCGAGCTCGGCCTCCACGATTACGCGAAGTTCGCCGCGGTGTACGCAGCGTCGGTGTTCTTCCAGCAGCTCCTCGATCTGACGATCGAGGAGGCGCTCGTGAAGTTCGGCTTCCGCTATACGGCCGCGGAGCGCTGGGGACGTTTTCGCCGCCTGTTCGAGGTCGCGCTCGGCTACAAGCTCGTCGGAGGTGTCCTCGCCATGCTCGCTACCTGCGCGCTCGCGCCGTTCGCGAAGCAGGTCTGGGGCACCGGAGGGGTCGTGGTGCCGATGTTGATCGTCTCGACGATCGCGCTCGCCCAGGCGCCCGAGAACGTTGCGGCGGGCGCGATCATCCTGCGCGGGCGCTACGACGTGCGCAGCTGGTTCCTCGCGGTCTCGATGGGGCTCCGTCTGATCGGGCTCGCGATCGGCTGCCGCTACGGCGTTGCCGGGGCCGCGCTGGGGATGGTGATAGCTCAGGTGCTCGCGACGATCGCGATCGGGACAGCCGGGATCGCCGCGTTCCGCCGATTCCCCGAGGCTCCGTCGGAGCCGCTCGGCGAGGACGTTCGGGCGGTTCGCAACTTCCTGTTCTCCTCGACGCTCGCCTCGTCGCTCGACTCGGCCCGGGGGACGCTCGGGACGTCGCTCGTGCCGACGGTCGCGCCGCTCGTTCAGGCCGCCTACTTCCGGAATGCACAGGCGCCCGCGACGGGGTTCGCGGCACTCTCGGGCCCCGCGCGACTCGTCATGCTCACGGAGCAGACGCGCGACTACGAGGCAGGGCGGTACGGGCGGGTGTTCGGGATGCTCAAGAGCTACGTTGCGGCCACCGGTGCTCTCATGCTCGTTGCGGTGCCGGTGCTCTGGATCGTGATGCCCTTCCTGATCGGTCTCGCCTACGGGCCGGACTTCCGGGCCCACGCGACCGAGGCGGCCCGGCTCGTGCTCATCGCCGCCGGCCTGCAGCTCGTGTGGGGTTGGACGAAGTCGTTTCCCGTCTCGATCGGCCGTCCCGGGCTACGCGTGATCGTCCAGGCGATCGAGATCGCGGTCTTCGTCCCACTGCTCCTGATCTTCGCTTCGCGCTGGGGCGCAACCGGGGCAGCCGGAGCAATGCTCGCCTCGACCGCTGTCTTCTGCGCAATCTGGACGGGGATCATCCTTCGGCTTGCGGGCTCCCACCGCTCGATCGAAGCCGCTGCCCCATGAAGGTCGTGATCGTCTCCGGAATCTGGCCGCCCGACGTCGGAGGTCCCGCGTCGCACGCGCCCGAGGTCGCGGCGTTCCTGCGCGCGCGGCGCCACGACGTCGAGGTTGTGATCACTGCGGAAGCCGAGCCTGCGCCGGAGCCGTACCCGGTGCACTGGGTGAGCCGCTCGATGCGGCCTGGTGTTCGCCACGCTGCCGTGGTCAAGCTGCTCGCCGGGCTCGCGCGCAACGCGAACGTCGTCTACACGACCGGCATGCTCGGCCGCTCCTCGCTCGGAGCGCTCGTTGCACGAACGCCGTTCGTGACCAAGCTCACGGCTGACCCCGCGTACGAGCGCGCGCGCCGCTGGGGGCTCAGCGACGGATCGCTCGAGCAGTTCCAGCTCGCGCCGGGAGCACGGACTCTGCCACTCCGGCTCACGCGCGATGTCGATGTCCGCCGCGCGGCACATGTCGTCACGCCGTCGGAGTACCTCCGCGAGCTCGCGATCGGCTGGGGCGTACGCGCGGACCGCGTGACGCTCCTCCCGAACCCGACGCCGCCCATCCCCGAGCTCCCGCCACGGGAGCAGCTGCGCGAGGAGTTCGGCCTGACCGGCCCGACGCTCGTCTTCGCCGGCCGTCTGACTGCACAGAAGTCGCTCGACCTCGGGATCGCCGCGGCCCGGCGCGCGGGAGTGGACCTCGTGATCGCAGGCGACGGCCCCGACCGGGAGGCATTGGAGCGGCTCGGCTATGGACGCTTCCTCGGTGCGCTGCCCCGCAGGAAGGTGCTCGAGCTCTTCCGGGCCGGCGATGCCTCGCTCCTCTCCTCGTCATGGGAGAACTTCCCGCACACGGTCGTCGAGGCACTCGCGGTCGGAACACCTGTGATCGCGACCCGCACCGGCGGCGTCGCCGAGGTGCTCGAGGACGGAGTCAACGGGCTGCTGGTCGAATCCGGCGATCTCGACGCGCTGACCGCCGCGATCGACCGCTTCTTCTTCGATCCGGCACTTGCCGGCATGCTGTCTCAGAACGCCGTGGAATCGGTCGCCGACTACGCTCCGGACCGTGTCTACGGCCGCCTGGAGCGGATCCTGATCTCGGCGGCCGGATGACTCCGCGCGTTCTGTTCGTCGCGCGCGACCCCTATCGGCTGCCCCTCTCTCCCAGCCTGGCGCGTAAATGGGACGCCCTCTCGGAGCGGATGAGCGTGCGGGTGCTCGCGAGCGGGACCGGCTCTGATCCGCGGTTCGTGCTCCGGCCACCCACTGCGATCGACGGGCCGCGCTTCTACGCCTCGCTACCCACCCGGATCGCTCGCCAGCTCGGCGTCTTCAGGCCGGACGTCGTGATCGCCCAGAGCCCGTACGAGGCGTTCGCCGCCGAGATCGCGTGTCGCCTCAAGCGCTCGCCGGCGAAGGTCGTCGTCGAGGTTCACGGCGACTGGCACGTCTCGACCCGACTCTACGGCTCGCGGGCGCGGCGCCTGCTCGGCCCTGCCGGGGACCAGATCGCGGCGTTCGCGGTTCGCCACGCCGACGCGCACCGTGCGGTCTCGGGCTTTACCGCCTCTCTGCTCCGTGACCAGGGGTGCGAGGCGGCCGCGGTCTTCACGACGTACTCCGATCTCGGGGCATTCTCGGGCCCGGTCTCACCGGTGCCCGAGGCGCCTCGGGTGATCTTCGTCGGCGTGCTCGAGCGCTACAAGAACGTCGAGGTGCTCGCAGCCGGATGGCGGCTTGCGGCCGCACGGGTTTCCGGTGCGCAGCTGCATCTGATCGGGTCTGGAACGCAGGCAGAAATCGCGGAAGGCCTGGCGCGCGAAGGCGTCGAGTGGCAGGGCCGGCTCGAGCCGGCCGCGCTCGCTGCGGCAGTCGACAGCGCCCGGGCGCTCCTGCTTCCGTCCGCATCGGAGGGGTTGCCGCGGGTGGCGATCGAGTCGTTCGCGCGTGGGCGCGCCGTGATCGGCTCGCGCGCGGGCGGCATCCCTGACATCGTTCAGGAGGGCGTCAACGGGCTGCTCGTCGAGCCCGGAGACGCAGCGAGCCTGGCCGCCGCGATCGAGCGGATCTTGACCGACCACGACCTTGCCGTCCGGCTCGGCGCCGGAGCCGCGGAGAGCTCCGCCGCCTGGGTGTCCTCCCCTGGCGAGTACGCCGATCGTGTCTCTGCGCTCGTCGACGCCGCCCTTGCGTCATGACTCGTCCCCGCGTGCTGATGGTCGCGCGCACCCGCTACCGATTGCCGCTGAATGAGAGCGCCGAGCGGAAGTTCGCCGCCCTCCGGGAGCGCTTCGATCTGCGGGTGCTCGCGACCGCCGCCGACGGGCGGCCTCACGACGACGGCGTGTTCAAGCTCCTCGGGCGGGCGCCCTTTCTCGACGGGCCGCTGTTCTATCTGGGTCTTCCGCTCCGCGCCCGGCGGCTCGCGGGAGTCCTTCGGCCTGCCGCGATCGTGACGCAGAGCCCGTACGAGGCGGCGCTCGTCAGGCTCGGCTGCCCGAAGGCGCCGATCGCCGTCGAGCTGCACGGTGACTGGCGCACCGCGACGAGGCTCTACGGATCGTCGTTTCGACGGGTGCTCGCTCCGGTCGCCGATCGGGTCGGGACGTGGGGGATCCGGCGCGCCGATGCGGTCAGGACGATCTCGCCGTTCACCTCGGGGCTCGTTCGCTCGGCGGGAGTCGAGCCGACCGGTGAGTTCGTGGCCTTCGTCGACATCGGTGTCTTCGCCGCCGCGCCGCGCCGGCCGGTACCGGACGCCCCGCGGGTGATCTTCGTCGGCGTGCTCGAGCGCTACAAGAACCTCGAAGGGCTGGCGGCAGCCTGGCGTCTCGTCGCTCCCAGGGTCCCGGGTGCCGAGCTGCACCTCGTCGGGAACGGGACCCTGACGGAGCTCGCCGAGAGCCTCGTCCGCGAGGGCATCGGGGTGAGCTGGGATCGGCGGCTCGAGCCACCCGAGCTGGCGGCGGCCGTCGACGAAGCTCGTGCCCTCGTGTTGCCGTCGGCCTCCGAGGGCCTGCCGCGGATCGTGATCGAGGCATTCGTCCGCGGCCGAGCTGTGATCGGCGCCCGCTCGGGAGGGATCCCCGACATCATCGAGGACGGCGTCAACGGCCTGCTCGTCGCGCCGGGTGACACCGCGGCGCTGGCCGCTGCGCTCGAGCGTGTGCTCACCGACGGCGACCTCGCCGCGGGGCTCGGCGCCGGCGCGGCTGCATCGGCGCCGAAGTGGACAGCGACGCCCGAGCAGTACGCAGAGAAGATGGCGGCGCTCGTGGACGACACGATCGCCGCGCGCGCGCGTCCCTAGATTCCCGCCGCCGTTTGAGACGGTTTGCCGCGCCGGGCTGCAAGTGCGGTGAAGATCCGGTCGAGCGCCGCTGCGGCGAGGAGCGCGAGCACGAAGTCCCAGGGCACGCGGTACCGGGTCGTGCCCGCGAACACCCAGGCCGCCGCCGTCTCGTACAGCATGAAGATCACCGCCAGCACCCGCACGTTGAACGGGACGAAGAAGATCCCGGCGATCGCGAGCAGGAACAACGGCGCGGTGTAGAGGGGCTCTGCCCAGTGGCGCAGCGGGTCGACGCCCGCTTCCTGTGCGCCCTCGATCCCGACCCGGGGGTTCCACATCATCCAGGTGGCCTGCGCTATCAGCTTTGCCTTCTCGGTCGGATGGTGCTCCCAGAACTGGAAGACGAGATGCTCGTACCTCGCCTGCTGCGCGCATTCGGGCACGTCGATCACCCGGTGGTTCTCCGCGTACTCGTCACCGGCGAACTCCGGGGTCACCCAGAAGGCGGGCAGCGGCCTCACGAGCCGTTGAGGAAGATCGGGGACCTGGTCGAGCCACAGGCCGCGCGAGAGCGTCGCTGTAGGTGTTGACGTTGTTTGCTTTCCAGAGGGCGCGGCCGTCGGTCGTGATCGCGACACAACCGAGCTCGACCTTGTTCCGGATCACCCACGGGGCCATGGCGATCAGAGCGACGACCGGGATCGGCGACCGCCGCGACCCAGCCGGCACCGCGCCACGCGACGAAGAGGGCGAGGATCGACCGGGAGCACCAGTAGGCGCGCGTTCGACAGGACGCGACGCCCGCGACGAGGCCGAGCACGACGCCGAGCCAGGCGGAGCGGCGGGCGATCGTGAGCAAGGTCGAGCCCGAACAGCGCCGCTCCGAGGAGCTGGTCGAGGATCTCGCGGTTGCCGTGGACGTCGTGCCAGACGAGGTACGGCTGCAGCGTCGCGATCACCGCCGCGATCAGGCCGATCCGCGCGCGAAGGAACCGCCGGCCGGTCTCGAAGACGACGATCGACGTGGCGACGGCGACGAGGATCTGCACCGTCTCCGACCGACCACCAGTGGAAGCCCGCCGATCCAGAAGACGGCGATCAGGAACCAGCCGTACAGCGGCTGCGTGTAGGCCGACGGGTGGCCCGGGACGTAGCCGAACGTGCCCGTCCGCAGGTACATCTGCGCGAGCGATCTGCGACTTCTCGAAGTTGGCCAGGATCGACGCGCGCTCGTGGAGGAGCACCGCGAGCCGCGGCAGCGCGCAGGCCGCGATCACGATCGCGTAGGCGACGGGGCGGCTCGTCACAGGTCCGGTCACGTGTCAGCACGCGCGACGGAGTCGCTTGGCAAGATCACGCACATGCCCGGCACTCAAGGCTACGCGGTCGTGTCGTGCCACGTCGAGCGACCGCTCGACGACGAGGTCTGGGGGCGCTACCGCGCGCTGCTCGAGCGAAGGCCGGGCGGGTTCCCGATCGCGTCGCTCATGCGCCCGCCGGCGGACGGCGAGGACGAGGCGCTGTTCGTCGCGCGGGCCCGCGAGGCGGCGTCGCTCGGGCCGCTACGGCCACCACATCCACTGGACGTCGCCGACCCACGCGCGGCCGACGGGCCCCGACCCTGCGGGCGCGGTGCGCCGCGAGGGCGCCTGGCTGCGCGAGCAGGGCCTCGAGCCGCGCTTCTTCTGCGGCGGCGGCTGGTACATCGACGGCGACGTGATCGCCGCCGTCGCCGACCTCGGCTACACCGACTGCACCGCGACCGCCTGGCGGCCCGTCCTATCTGCCGGAGGGAGCGCCGCGCGCCGGTCTCGCCCAGCCGGCCTGGGTGCGTGCTCCGCGACGGTCGCCGCGTGCTCGAGCTGCCGACCACGCACTCGCTCGGGGCTCTGGCCCGGTCGCTGCTCGGCTCGCTTCCACCCGGTCGTCCACGTCCACTTCCACGACTACGAGCTGCTCGAGGGGCGCCGCCGCGCGGCGCTGGCCTCGGCGCTCGCTGCTCCTCGGGCGTCGGCGGCGCCCGGTCGGCCTCGACGCGCTCGACGCCGACGAGGAGGTCGGGTGGGACGTCGTCTACGCCGCCTGATCGCGATCGGCGCGCTCGCGATGCTTGCGGGCTGCGGCTCGAGCCCCGCGTCCCAGGGGGTCTCGGTTCACGTCGACGCAAGCCCATTCCGGATCACCGTCCTCGACAACGGGAAGGCCGTCGTCTCGGAGGACAAGGCCGCACGGCTTCGGTTCGAGCTCGCATCGACGGGTGACGAGTACTCGCTCACGAACGTCACGTCGTCGAAGGGCGGCATCTACCAGGTTGCGACGACCGAGCCAGGCCGCACCGCGACCGTGACCGTCAAGACGACCGCAACCGCGGTCGAGGTCGACGTGGCGCTCCATCCCGCAGCCGGCATCCAGTCGGTGTACGACGCCTTCGATACCAGGGCACGACGAGCATTTCCTCGGTGGCGGCGAGAAGGGCGAGTCGGTCGACCTGCGGGGCCAGATCCTGCCGATTCAGGTCGGGTACGCCTGCTCGAGCATCCCGATCCCGTTCTTCGGCAGCTCCGGCGGCTGGGGGATCAGGCTGGCCAGCCAACGCAGCGCGGGGCTCGCTTTCCCCGGCTCGACGGGCGGATCGGGCTGTCTGGGAGGCGCGGTGTCGCCGTGCAGCTTCCCGGCGCTGACGGACCGCGTCGAGGTGTGCCTGCAGGGCGCCGCTCTCGACGAGCACCTCTATACGGGGTCGCTCCAGCAGGTTCTCTCCGATTACGAGACCGAGACCGGGGTGCCGGTCGTTCCGCCGCAGTCCGAGTTGGAGCTGATCAAGTGGCGCGATGTGGTCGATGGGCCGGGCGAGGTGCTGGAGGACGTTCACCGCTTTCGGGCGGCGAAGATCCCGATCGGCTGGGTGCTGGTCGACAACCCTTGGGAGGCCTGCAACGGGCAGCTCGCTTTCGACCCGGCGCGTTTTCCGGATCCGGGCGGGTTGATCTCGACGGTGCACCGGCTCGGTGTCAAGTTCATGCTCTGGCTCTCGCCGCGTGCGACGTGCGCTGACGGATACCCGGGCAAGACGCTCGGGGCGCCCGGGCACGAGATTCTCGACCTGCGCGATCCGGCGGTGGTCGCCGAGTACCAGCGGCGCATCCGCAACCTGGTCGCGCTCGGGGTCGACGGGGTCAAGGCCGACCGGGGAGACGAGAACGATCTGAGCGGCGTCGATCCGGAGCTCACCAACGACTACCCGCTGCTCTTCGGGCAGGCTGTGATGGGCGGCCTGCCCACCGGGGCCGCGGCGATCTTCCGCGCAGCCACGGTCGGCTCGCAGTCGGTGGTGCCGGGAATCTGGGCGGGCGACCAGCCCCAGGAGTACGTCGGGCTGAAGCGTGCGATCGTGTCGGCGCAGACGGCTGCGATGAGCGGCTTTCCGACGTGGGGCTCGGACGTCGGCGGCTACGCGGGGCCGCCGTTCGACAACGCCGAGCTGTTCGTCCGCTGGGCGCAGCTCGGAGCGGTGTCCCCGGTGATGGAGGTGGGGGGCATCGGTGGGAACGCGACGCCGTGGACGCTCGGGCCGGGGGCGATGAGCGGACTGCGCGCGGCTGCGGTGCTGCACTACGAGCTCTTCCCGTACCTCTACGGGTTGCTCGCTGCACACCAGCCGGTGATCCGCCCGCTCGCCTTCGACTTTCCGGACGATCCGACCTCGTGGGGCTCCAACCACGAGTTCCTCGTCGGCTCCGACCTGCTTGCCGCGCCGGTGACGGGGCCGGGAACGACGCCGAGCGTCTACCTACCGCCGGGCTCGTGGGTCGACCTGTACACCGGCACGCTCGTGAAAGGGGGCGGGGCAGCCTTCACGCGCTCGACCCCGCTCCTGCAGTTCCCGCTCTACGCGCGGGCCGGCGCGGTCGTGCCGTTCAACCTGCGCACGGCGGCCGGCTCGTGGTGGGGCGTCGACGAGCTGACCCATCCCGGGCGCGCCGGTTTTCTGGCGACGAACGGCGCTCGGCTCGACTCTCACGGGCCAGCCGCAGCGACGTCCAGGTCTTCGTTCCGGCGACCTCGCGGCCCATCCGGGTGACGATCGGCGGTCGCGTCGTGGCCTGGCGCTGGAACGTCGGGCCGCTCCCGGGCGTGGTCATCCGGCTGCACGGACCAGGCCGTGCACGGCACGATCGCCCTCTCGGAGTCTTAGAGTTCCCCTGTGAGCCTTCCGGAAATGCTGCCCCCCCCGCCCGAGGACGTCCGTTCGGCACGTCCGTACATGCTTCGCCGCAACCCGCTCAAGGCGTTCGTCAGGCGGGTGGTCAGCATCGCTGGCGCTGATCGCGATCGACGTGACCGGGCTGACGATCGGCCTGTACATCGCGCTCGTGCTCCGATCGGTCGTGCGCGACCCGAGCCCGATCCTCTGGAACCTGCTCTGGAAGGCCGAGGCCGACTGGCTCCCGTTCCTCGTGCTGCTGACGGTGCTCGTCTTCTGGCGCAACCGGCTGTACGGGCAGCGGGAGCTGCGCGAGGGCGCCGGGCGGATCGTGCCGTCGGTGCTGCTCGTGACGGCGCTCGCGCTCGCGTTCGCGATCGGCACCGACCAGCACTTCACGACGTTCGGGCTCTACCTCGTGGCGGCGATCGCGATCGCGACGATGATCAGCCTGCTCCGCTGGAGCTACGAGACGCTGACCGGGTCGCTGATGCGGTCGTTCGGCGTCCGCCGGCGCGTGCTGCTCGTCGGCGACGAGGGCCAGTCCGCGCACCTGCGCGACACGATCGGCGCGAGCCGGAGCGGCATCGACTACGAGTTCGCGGGTCACGTGCCGTTCGGGCCCGAGGTTCTCTCGGCGCTTCAGGCCGAGCACCTCGACGAGGTGATCGTCGCCGACGACGGGATCGACGAGACGGAGCTGCTCGAGATCGTCGACCAGGCCCACCGGCGCGGTGTCCGGGTGCGGATCGCGCCGCGCACGACGCAGCTTCTCGTCGACCGGGGCGAGTACGTGCCCGGCCAGGCGGTGCCGATCTTCGATGTCCGGCCGCCGATTCTCGCCGGGGCCGACTGGGCGCTCAAGCGAACATTCGACCTGGTCGTCGCGACCCTGATCGTCGTGATCGGGTTGCCGCTCTGGCTGTTGATCGCGCTCCTGATCAAGCTGACCTCGCGCGGCCCCGTGTTCTACGCCGATGAGCGGGTCGGCCTCGGCGAGCGCAGCTTCCGCATGCTCAAGTTCCGCACGATGGTCGCAGGGGCAGCGGGCAAGCAGGCCTCGCTCGAGCAGGCGAACGAGGCGACGGGTGCGCTCTTCAAGATCCGCAACGACCCGCGGGTCACGACGGTCGGTCGCGTGTTGCGGCGATTCTCGATCGACGAGATCCCGAACGTGATCAACGTGCTGCGCGGCCAGATGTCGCTGGTCGGCCCGCGCCCGCTCCCGCTCCGCGACTACGGCCGGCTCGAGCCCTGGCATCGCCGCCGCTCGAACGTCCTGCCCGGGATGACCGGCCTCTGGCAGATCGCGGGCCGCAGCGACCTGACCTTCGACGACCTCGTTCGGCTCGACTTCTACTACCTCGAGAACTGGTCGCTCTGGCTCGATCTGACGATCCTCGTCCGCACGATCCCGGCCGTTCTCGGCCGCCGCGGCGCGTACTGACGCTGACCTAGCTGTACGGCTTGCGCCGGAACCAGGCGCCGACGCGGGCCCACCACGGCGCCTTCTCGGCCGTGATCGTGATCTCGGGCGCGGGCTTCTCGAAGTGGTCGAGCGCGTCGGCCTCGGCGACCGTCAGCAACAGCATCACGCGGTCCGGAAGGATCTCTCCGACCTGCTCGGCCGGGACGTAGCGCGTCGGCCCCGAGCGGCCGAACCTGACGGCGAGCCCGTCGAAGATGTCGGCGGTCTTGTCGCCCGTCACCTCGTGGACGGAGCCGATCTCCTCGCCGCCCGAGGCGAAGACGTGCCAGCCATGCTCGATCCCGAGCCAGGAAACGGGGTCAGCCATCACCGAGAACCGTACCCCGAATCGCCGACCCTCTTCGCCGGCCGTGTGGCTCACCCGGAAAGGCTCGAACCTGGCACCGGACATGTCCCGAACGACCCCGGGGTTTTCCAGGTCTTTCGCGGCCAATGGAGGCCTCGCGCCGCGGGTTGTGACACTTTCGTTTCGATAACCTGGCACCGGACACGCCCCGGCGCGGCATGGTGGCCGGGGCCATGGCCGCTACGGGGAGGTCAGCCCCGGTGGGCCGCCCTCCCCCTGCTGCGCCATCCGCTTGCGCGGGTTAGTGCGTCTTCGCTTCCTCGGCCGCGAGCAGCCCGATCGCGATCAGGTCCTCGGGGTGCACCCAGGCGTCGGCGAGATGGAAGCCGCCCTCGGCCTGGATCGAGTTGCGGAGCGGGATCGCCCAGCGGTGCTCGAGCAGCGCGATCGCGGCGGCGGAGCCGTTCGGGATCGCGTCGTCGACGTACCAGCTGTCCTCGCCGAGGATGTGCCCATCCTCGCCGGCGGTCGCGCCGAGCACGGCGCCCGCTTCCATGTTCTCCTCGTCGCCGCCGAAGCCGAAGCCGATCAGCGCACCGACAGTCGCGCCGTACTCCTCGGCCTCCTCGACCGTGAGGTCGCTCATCTGGATCTTCTCGACGTTCCCGTCCTCGTCCTTGCTGACGACGATCGCGTCGATCAGGCGGATGACGTCGCTGTCGCGCAGCTTGTCGAGCTCCTCGCGGATGTCGCCCTTGAACTCGGGATCTTCGAACCCGATCACGAGCAGTTGAACCGGTCCCATTGGCATCGTCGTTCTCCTCTCGTGGTCGCCTAGGCGAGCAGTTTGGCCTTGGCGGCGTTGAACTCGTCCTGCGTCAGGACGCCCTGATCCATCAGGCCCTTGAGCTCGATGATCTGGCTGGCGACGTCGTCGCCTCCTGCCGCCGGAGCGGCCGGTGCAGCGGCGACCGGCGCCGGTGCGGCAGGCGCGGCCTGTTGCGCCTCGAGCGCCTCGAGCCGTGCTTCCTGATCGTCCGCCGTCTGCTGTTCTGCGGCCTGGTTCTGCGCCGAGCGCTGTCCGGCCTTCGCGCCCAGGTATGCGGTTCCGCCGATCATCGCTGCCGCGAGCGAGTGGTCTCCGTCGTCGCATGAACATTCCCGACTCCCTTCGTCTGCTTGCCCTTGATCCCCGCGGGGCCGCTCGGCGTCTGTACGCGCAACGGCCCGTCTCGAACGCTATACGAGGAACCGCACCCGGCCATAACCCGATTCGGATGATGCTGTGGGCGGTCCCTTACCGTGTCGTAACCACCTCCTGCGACACTACGCCGATGCGCGCGCCCAAGCTTCTCTGCGTCGCCTCGGCGGTCGATCTCGACTTCCGCTACGGCTGCACGCCCGCGTGGTGGCAGCTCTGGCGCGGTCTGAACGACGAAGGGGCCGAGCTCGTCGTCGCGCCCTACCGCGGTCGCCCGATCGAGACGCCCTGGTGGCGTTCGCGCGCCGAACCCGACCTACGCCGAGGCCGAGGCCTACGCGCGCGCCCGCGGCGCGTTCGCGCGTCTCAAGGGCGACAAGCACCTGCGCCGCGAGGAGGACTCGCCGGATGACTCGGTCGGCGACCGCTTGACGCGGGAGGCGATCTGGAGCCTCGTCACGCCGCGCTGGCGCAGGCATCTCGAGCGGCTGATCGAGCACGAGCGGCCCGACGCGGTCGTCGTCTTCACCGTGCCGATGGCGCATTTCCGCGGCATCCCGGAGGCGCTGCGCGAGCGCTTCGATCTGCCCGTCGTCTTCTACGACGGCGACGTGCCGATGAGCCTGCCCGAGTTCGGCGGCATGGACACCGGCTTCAACTACTACCACGGCGCCGATCCGGGCGAGTACGACCTCGTCATCTCGAACTCCGAGGGCGCGCTCGACACGCTGCTCGGGCTCGGCGCCCGCCGGGCCGAGGCGATCTTCTGGGGCGCCGATCCCGACTTCTTCGCTCCGCAGCCGGTCGAGAAGGAGACCGACGTCTTCTTCTACGGATACGGCGACAAGTTCCGGCGCGAATGGATGTCGGCGTTCGTCGGCGAGCCCTCGCGTGAGCTCACCGACATCGACTTCGCGCTCGGCGGCCACGACTTCCTCGGCGACACCGGCCTCGCCCGGCGGATCGGCGACATCCCGTTCCCGTCGTTCCCGCGCGCGATCTCCGCCGCGCGGATCAACCTCTGCCTGACCCGGCGGCCGCACGCGACGGTGTACGCGTCGTCCTCGTGCCGGCCGTTCGAGCTCGCCTCGGCCGGAGCGGCGATCGTCGCGAACCCCTACGACGGGATCGAGCGCTGGTTCGAGCCGGGCTCGGAGCTCGATGATCGCCGCCGACGCCGGTGAGGCAGTCGAGGCTTATCGCGCACTGCTCGACGATCCCGCGCAGGCCGAGGAGATGGGGCGCCGCGCCCGCGAGCGCGTGCTCGACGAGCACACCTACCGACACCGAGCCCGCCGGCTGCTCGAGCTGCTCGACCTCAACGTGAAGGCGCATGTCGACTGAGGTCGAAACGGTCGAGGTGGCCGCGACCACGCAGGCGGCAGGGCCGCTCGCGACCGTTCGCCGGATCGCGATCGTCCCGGCCTACAACGAGGAGAAGAACCTACCCCGCCTGCTGGGCGAGCTGCGCGCGCTCGATCCCGACCTGGAGGTCGTCGTCGTCTCCGACGGCTCGACCGACCGCACGACCGAGGTCGCCGCGGCCGAGGGCGCCCACGTGGTCCAGCTGCCCTTCAACCTCGGCATCGGCGGCGCCGTCCAGACCGGGTTCCGCTACGCCTGGGAGGGCGGCTACGAGCTCGCCGTCCGGCTCGACGGTGACGGCCAGCACGACCCGGCTCAGCTCCGTGCCGTCGTCGCGCCCGTGGTCGCGGACGACGCCGACCTGGCGATCGGCTCGCGCTTCCTCTCGGACGGCGGCTACAGGTCCTCCGCGGCGCGCCGCGTCGGTATCCGGGTGCTCGCCCGGGTCGTCTCGTGGATCGCCCACGAGCGCCTCACCGACACGACGTCGGGCTTCCAGGCCCACAACCGCCGCTCGATCCGGCTGTTCGCCGCCGACCTGCCGCACGACTACCCCGAGGTCGAGGGGCTCGTGATGGCGATCCGGCACAAGCTCCGGGTCGTCGAGGTCCCGGTGACGATGCGCGAGCGCGAGCACGGGCGCTCGTCGATCTCGTCGCTCGGCTCGGTCTACTACATGATCAAGGTGCTGCTGGCCGTGTTCGTCGACCTCTTCCGCCGCGACGCCGTTCCGCTCGAGGATCCCGAGTGACCCCGCTACGGATCTCGATCGTCGGCCGTCGTGGTCGCGATCGTGCTCTTGCTGGTCGTGTTCGAGCTGATCCGCTCCCGCCGTCTGCGCGAGCGTTACGCGCTGCTCTGGCTCGCCACCGGCTTCGTGCTGGTCGCCCTCGCTGCCTGGCGCGGCGGGCTGAACACGATCGCAGGCTGGCTCGGGGTTCGCAGCTACCCGCCGGCGGTGCTGTTCGCTGTCGGGCTGCTGTTCGTGATCCTCGTGCTGCTGCACTACTCGACGGTGATCTCGCGCCTCGCCGACCAGAACACCGTGCTCGCCCAGCGCCTCGCGCTGCTCGAGTCGCGCTTCGACGAGCGCCGCTAGGCCGTCGCGACGGCCGCGTTCTCACGGTACCACGCGATCGTCCGCGCGAGCCCGTCGCGCAACGAGGTTCCCGCCGGAAGCCGAGCAGCTCCTCGGCCCGCTGCGTGTCGAGCCGGCGCCGCGGTTGGCCGTTCGGCATCGAGCGGTCCCAGACGATGTCGCCCTCGAACCCGGTCAGATCCGCGATCGTCGCGGCGAGCTCGCCGATCGAGATCTCGTCGCCGGTCCCGATGTTGACCGGCTCGGCGCCCGAGTAGTTCTCGGCGGCCAGTACGAACGCATCGGCCGCGTCCTCGACGTAGAGGAACTCGCGGGTCGGCGATCCGTCGCCCCAGAGGACGACCTCGGCGTCGCCGGCGAGCATCTTGCGAATCAGGGCAGGGACGACATGCGAGGTCTGGAGGTCGAAGTTGTCCCGCGGCCCATACAGGTTCGCCGGCAGCAGGTAGACGGTGTCGAGCCCATACTGCTCGCGGTAGGCCTGGCCGCCGACCAGGATCGACTTCTTCGCCACGCCGTACGGAGCATTCGTCTCCTCCGGGTAGCCGTTCCAGAGGTCATCCTCGGAGAACGGCGTCGGGGTGAACTTCGGGTACGCGCAGACCGTTCCCGCGACGAGCAGCTTCGAGACACCGTGCTGCCGTGACAGCTCGAGCAGGTTCAGCCCCATGGCGAGGTTCGCAAACCAGTAGCGGCCGGGGTTCGCGCGGTTCGCGCCAATCCCGCCGACCTCGGCGGCGAGGTGGAACACGACCTCCGGCTGCGCCGAAACGAACAGCCGCGCCGCATCGTCCCAGCGAGTGAGGTCGTACTCGGCCCGGCGCGGCACGACGACCTCGTCGCCTCGCCGCTGCAGTCGCTCGACGAGAAACGAGCCGAGGAACCCGGCCCCTCCCGTGACGAGGACTTTCATCCGCGGCGCCCGGCCATCCAGTCGACGCGCCCGACCCAGCTCTCGCGGTTCGCGGCGTACCAGGCGATCGTCCGCCGGACGCCCTCCTCCCACGAGACCTTCGGCGTCCAGCCCGTCTCGGCCTCGAGCTTGTCGTAGCCGACGCGCAGCGCCATCACCTCGCTGGCCCCGGGCCGGTAGCGCGCGGCCGTCGTGACGACCTCTCGCCCGGCGGGCCAGTAGCCGCCCTCCTCGCCGACGCGCAGGATCATCGCGGCCCAGTCGGCCATCGAGATGTTCTCGCCCTGGCCGTAGACGTAGACGTCGCCCGGGGTCCCGCGTGCGGCCACGGTCAGGTGGCCGCGCACCCCGTCGGTGCAGAAGCAGAAGTCGCGCAACGGATCGAGCTGCCCGAGCTCGACCCGCGCTCGCTCGAGCGCCTGGGTGATGATCGTCCCCGTGACGTAACGCGGGTTCTGGCGCGGGCCGTAGTTGTTGAACATGCGGGTCACGACCGCCGGCAGGCCGTAGGCGTCGTGGTAGTTCATCGTCAGGAAGTCCGCTGCGACTTTCGAGGTTGCGTACACCGACTTGGGGTTGATCGGCGAGCGCTCGTGCAGGATCAGGCCGCCGCCGTCGTCGAAATCGTGGTGATGGGCGACGGACTCGCGCACGTTGCCGTACTCCTCCGAGGTGCCGGCGGTATCGAACTTCTCGAGCTCGAGCCCGTAGTCGACGATCGACTGCAGCAGGTTGAGCGTGCCGACCGTGTTCGCCATCACCGTCTCGTACGGCCGGTGCCAGGATTCTCCGACGTGCGCCTGGGCGCCGAGGTGGAACACGTACGGCTTGTCGGCGACGTTCTTCAGGTCGCGCACCAGGTAGTCGATCGAGGTCTTGTCGGTCAGGTCGGCGAAGACGACGCGCGCGAGCCGTTGCCGCTTGCCGCCGATGTTGTTGAGCGCTCCCGACGAGGTGGCGCGGACGAAGGCGATCACGTCGGCGCCGAGCTCGACCAGGGCGTCTGTGAGGTGTGAGCCCATGAACCCGTCCGCACCGGTGACGAGGCAGGTGCGTCCCTCGTAGGCCGGGCCGAGGGTCGCGCGGAGCTCATCGAGCTCTCCGTCGGACCAGATGACGCTATCGTCGCGCGGCACCGATGCAGGGTAGTCATTCAGGTCGCAGGAGCGCGGTCCGTAGCGGCCTCCTGACCGGGCTCTCGACCGCGGCCGTCAGCGGCTCGGCCGCGCTCGCGGGCGCGATCCTCTCGCGCAAGTTCGGTCACGGCGTCGAGACGGACGGATTTTTCGCCGCGTACTTCGTCTATGTCGCGGTCGTCCTCGTCGCGAGCGCGCTGCGCGTCGTCGTGCTGCCGGAGTTCGCGCGGGCGCAGGAGGCCGGGAAGCTCGGTCGCGAGGTCGGCTCCTGGGCGCTCGCGCTCGCCGTGCCGCTCGTGCCACTTGCCGTGATCGCGATCGCCGCGCCTCACTGGGTTGCCGGTCTGCTGACAGCCAACTCGCAGGCACAGGCGAGCGCCGCCTCGCTGCTGCCCTGGCTCATTCCGGCCGCGGTGCTGCAGGTCTACGCCGGGATCTCGGCGAGCGCTCTCGCTGCGCTCGACGACTACGGGACCGCAGCGCTCGGGTACGGCGTGGGAGCGGTGGCAGGCCTCGTGGTGATCGGCTCGATGGTCGACCACGGCGTGCAGGCGTTCGGCTGGGGCCTCGCGCTGAACGGAGCACTCGCGCTCGGCATCCCGCTCGTCCGCCTGGCCCGCCGCCACGCTGTCGGGCGGCCCGGCGGTGCCGTCGGAGCCCGGTTGCGACGCCTTGCCGAGGGAGTCGCACTGCCGTTCGCGATCCAGGGTCTGTACATCGTCTCGTACCGCTTCGCGAGCGGGCTCGGCTCGGGAAAGCCGACGACGCTCTCCTACGCGTACCTGATCTCCTCGCTGCTCGTGGCCGTCACGGCGACCTCGGTGGCGCTCGTGTCGTCGGTTCCGCTCTCCCGGGGGACCTGACGCCCGAGCGCTCCGCGCGGCACATCGTCTCGGCCTCGTGGCTCTCGCTCGTCGTGGTCGCGGGAGCGGCCGGAGTGCTCGCGCTCGCAGGAGCTCCGGTGGCCAAGCTCGCCCTCGGCTCGAGCTACGGCGGCACTACCGGGACGGAGCTCGGGCGCCTGGTCGCCTATCTCGCGTTCTGGATGACGGTCTCTGTGGCGTTCTCGGTCGCGTTTCCGCTTCTGTTCGTGCTCGGACGGGCGCGGATGCTCCCGCTGCTTGCCGTCGCGGCGCTTGCGGTGCAGGTGCCGCTCGCCTGGGCCGGAAGCGCGATCGCGGGCCTGGCTGGAATCGCGGTCGGGCTTGCGATCACGACCTCCGGCATCCTCCTTGTCCTCCTCCTCGCGCTTGACGCTCTCGCCGCCACGCTTCGCGGGCTCGTTTCAGCCGCGCTCGTCTGCGGGCTGACGGCCGCGGTCGTGTTCGGAGCCGCGTCGCTCGTCGTCTCGGCCCTGCCGGCAGCCGTGATCGGCGTGATCGCCTACGCAGCTGTTCTCGGGCTGTGGCGCCCGTCCGGGCTCCGATCGGCGTGGGTCTACCTCAGAGGCCTTCAGTGACGCGCAACGACTTCCCACTCGGATAGGTTGACGCCATGCGTGCCCTCGTCAGCGGCGGCGGCTTCGGGTCGCATCTGGTCGATGACGCGACCGCAGCTCATCGGTTCTGTGACCTCGCCCGCTGACGGGCGGGTCGCAGTCGTCGTCCTCTCGTGGAACGGACGTGAGGACACGCTGGAGTGCCTCGCGTCCCTCGCCAAGGTCGACGCGCCGGCGCTGACCACGATCGTGGTCGACAACGGCTCGACCGACGGAACTTCAGAGGCGGTACGTGAGGCCTATCCGGACGTCGAGTTCGTGCAGACGGGAAAGAATCTCGGATTCGCCGAGGGCAACAACGTCGGCATACGGCGAGCGCTCGAGCTCGGTGCCAACTACGTGCTCGTGCTCAACAACGACGTCGAGGTCGATCCGGCGTTCGTGAACGCCCTCGTCGAGGAGGCCGGCCGCCGGCCCGACGCGGGCGCGCTCTGCAGCAAGATCCTCTACGCGAGTCCGAGTGACCTGATCTGGTTCGCCGGCGCGAGCTTTGATCCGCGCTCCGGTTACAACGGCCGCCAGCGCGGCTACCGGGAGAAAGACGACGGACGCTTCGACGCGGTCGTCGAGACCGACCGCGCCTGCGGCGCCTCGATGCTCGTCCCGCGTGCCGTGCTCGAACGGGTCGGAGTCTTCGACGCCGAGCTGTTCGCATACAGCGAGGACACCGACTGGTCGCTCCGCGCCCGCGAGGCCGGCTACCGCCACTACGTCGTCCCCACGAGCAAGGTCTGGCACAAGGTGTCGGCGAGCTCGGGCGGTGAAAGCTCCCCGACGACGCTCTACTACGGCTTCCGTAACACGCTCGCGGTCTGCGAGCGCCACGCTCCTCTCGATCGGCTCGGGACGTGGCGGCGCCGCTCGACCCTGCTCGCCGCTCACCTCGCGCAGGCCGGGCTTTCGAGCCGTAAGCGCGAGGGCCTCGTCGCGGTTGCTCAGGGCTGGCGGGACGTCCGGGCAGGCCGTTTCGGTCAGAGACCGTCGAAGTAGAATGGCCCGCGTGACTGCTCAGCAGGCGAAGCAGGTCGTCAAGAACGCCCTTTACCGCACGATCGGCGAGACGTCGACGGCATTGCGGCTGCGGCCGGACGGCCAGAAGACACTGAGCATCCTAATGTTCCACAAGGTCAACGACTTCGCGGACAACCCGACGACGGTGCCGGTGACGGTGTTCGACGAGCAGCTCTCCCGGCTCGGTGAGCTCGGCTACAACGTCGTCGACCTAGACGCCGTGCTCGACCACTACACGCTCGGCGAGCCGTTGCCCGAGAAGGCGGTGCTGATCACGTTCGACGACGGCTACCGCGACACACTCGAGAACGCGCTGCCCGTCCTGCAGAAGCACGGGCACGCCGCTGTGATCTTCATCCCGGTCGCCTATATGGAGGACGAGATGCCCCTCCCCCACGAGACGCATCTCGTCGAGCGCGGGATGCGCAACCCGACGCTCGACTGGGGCCTGATGCGCGAGCTCGACGCCGGCGGCGTGCGGGTCGAGTCGCACGGAATCGCCCACCGCCCGCTGGCCGAGGTCACGCTCGACGAGGCCGTCCGCGAGATCGCGGTCTCGAAGCTGAAGCTCGAGGAGCAGCTGCAGCGGCCCGTGCGCGCGTACGCCTACGTGAAGGGCTCGGAGGCGCACTTCCACCCGGTGCACGAGAGCATCCTCAAGCAGGCCGGGTACGAGATCGCGTTCACCTCGATCTCGCGCGCGAACGGCTCGGGCACCAATCCGTTCCGCCTCGGGCGCTACAACGTCGAGCCCTACCCGTCGCGGACGTTCGATCTCGTGCTCTCCGGCGCGTGCGACCTGATCTCCCTGAAGGACACCGTCGCGGGTACCCACGCCCGGCGGCTGTTCAACCAGGCGCTCGGCACATCGACACGTTGAGCGGCGCCTTGAGGGTCGTCGAGTACGACCCCGCACGGCGCGCCGACGTCGCCGACCTGATGGGCCTCGTCTGGGGTGAGCGGCCCGCCGAGGAGGAGCTCGCCTGGTTCTACGAGCGGAACCCGGTTCGGCCGGCCTCGGTGCTGCTCGCCGAGCAGGACGGGAGGACGGTCGCCACAGCCGCGATCAGCTTCGTCCGCATGTCGATCGGCGATGAGAGTCTCGAGGTCGGGATGCCTCTTCGCGTCGCCACCGACCCTGCCTACCGCGGCCGCGGCATCTTCGCCGAGCTCGAGGCCCGGAACGAGGAGCGGCTGAGGGATCTCGGTATCCGGCTACTGCTCACCGTTCCGAATGCCGCCTCGGCGCCGGTCTTCCTGAACAGGCTGGGCTGGAAGCCGCTGCCGCCGCTTCGGGTGTGGGCGCGCCTCCGTCTGCGCCGCGGGGGGCCGCGCGGCCGGCAGGTCGAACGGTTCGCTTCCGGCCGGATCGTGTATCCGGGCGGGCGCGACCTCGTGCTTCGCGACTCCGATTGGCTCAACTGGCGCTTTGCCGACTCTCCGTCCGCGTACACGCTCGTCGAGGGTGAGGGCTACGCCGTGGCGGGCCGTCGCGGCCGATTCGGCGTCGTGGAGGCCGTCGAGGGCGAGTTCCTGCGCGACGCCGGTGCGGCGACCGGCGCAGGCGTCGTGATCGCCGCGCCGCCGCCGTGGCAGTACCAGCGCTACGTCTTCGGCGGCTACGTACCGACCCACCGCACCTTCACGGTGCTCGGCAAGGCCCTCGATCCGGGTCAGGCTCTGCCCGAACGTCCCCATTTCGAGCTCGGAGACCTGGACTTCCTTTGACCAAGATCATCTTCGCGACCCAGGTCGTCGATCCCGAGGACACGAACCTTGGCGCCGTTGTCGGGATGATTCGCGCTCTCGCGGAGCGGGTCGACGAGGTCGCCGTGCTCGCCGATCGGTCAGTCGATGGTGCGCTGCCGGACAACTGCCGAGTCCAGGTCTTCGGTGCAGGCTCGAAGAGCGAGCGCGGCAGGCGCTTCGTCGTCGGGCTCAACCGCGAGCTGAAGCCGAAGCCGCTCGCCTTCGTCGCGCATAGCGTGCCGCTCTACGCGATCCTCGCCGCCCCGGTCGTGCGCCCTCGCGGGATCCCTCTGCTGCTCTGGTTCACCCACTGGAAGCGCAGCCGGACGCTCGCGCTCGCCGAGCGGCTCGCGACTGCCGTGTTGACCGTCGAGCGTAGGTCGTTCCCGCTCGACTCCGCCAAGGTCGTGCCGATCGGGCACGGGATCGACACCGACATCTTTGCGTGCGTCGAACGCGAACCTAAGACAAGGCTCCGTGCGGTCGCGCTGGGGCGGACCTCGCCCGCCAAGGGGCTCGAGACGATCGCCCGGGCCTGTGAGTTCGCCGACGTCGAGCTCGAGGTCTATGGGCCCTCGATCACCGACGAGGAGCGCGCCGAGCGCGACCGGCTGCTCGGCCTCGGCGTTCAGATGCGCGGCCCGATCCCCTACTCCGAGGTGCGCGAGCTCCTGGCGACCCGGGATGTCCTCGTCAACAACATGCGCGAGGGGGCTCTCGACAAGATCGTCTACGAGTCTGCGGCGACCTGCATGCCGGTGCTCGCGTCGAACACGGGGTTCGACGACGTTCTGCCGCCCGAGCTGATCTTCCCGCGCGACGACCCGGCCGCCCTCGCGGCGCGGCTGCGTACGCTTAGCGAGATGGACCGGAACGCCCTGGGGCACGAGCTGCGCGAACGCGTGGAGAACCGCCATTCGGCCGGCCACTGGGCCGACCGCGTGATCGAGGTGGCGAGCCGGTGAGCGTCCTCCATGTTCAGAAGGTCGCAGGGATCTCCGGCTCCGAGGCTCACCTGCTTCAGCTCCTGCCCGCGCTCGTGCAGCGCGGGTGGGACATCCACTTCCTCATGCTCCACGAGCAGGAGCCCGGCGCCTGGGAGTTCGCCCGCGCGCTCGAGGCGGGTGGCGTGCCCGTCGACGGGATCGAGATGAAGACCGACGTCGACCCTGCCACGTTCATGCGCGTTCTCTCCTACCTCGTCAACCACCGGCCGACGATCCTCCACACACATCTCGTCCACGCCGACGCTTACGGCCAGACCGCAGGGACGTTCGCCGGAGTGCCGATCCGCCTCTCCACGAAGCACGGCTTCAACGAGTTCCGGGAGGGGCGCGTCTTCGCGCTCGGCGACCGCACGATCGGCGCGCTCGCCCACCGGCAAATCGCGATCTCTCGTGGGCTCGCCCGCTACCTGTCGGAGACCGAAGGGTTCCCCGAGCCGGACTTCGAGATCGTCCACTACGGAATCGCCGCCGGCCCGGAACCGGAGCCGTACTCCGGTGAGGTGCCGCGCTTCCTCTGCATCGGGCGCCTGATCCCGATCAAGGGCCACGTCGTCCTGCTGCGCGCGTTCCGGAAGGTGCTCGACGTGCGTCCAGACGCCACGCTCGAGATCGCCGGCCGCGGCGTGCTCGAGCACGGCCTGAAGGATCTCTCGCGAGAGCTGGGCATGACCGACTCGGTGAAGTTCCTCGGCCACGTCACTCCCGTGCAGCGGGCGGTCGAGGAGTCGATGGCCGTCGTGGTTCCGTCGCTCGGCGAGGGCTTCGGGATGGTCGCGCTCGAGGCGATGGAGCGCGCCCGGCCCGTGATCGCCGCCGCGATCGGCGGTCTCGAAGATCTCGTCCGCGACGGCGAGACCGGGCTGCTCGTCGGCGCCGGAGACGCCGACTCGCTCGCAGAGGCGATGCTCGCGATCGCGGCCGATCCGGCGAAGGCGGCCGCGATGGGGGTCGAGGCCCGGAGGCGCGCGATCGAGCGCTTCCCGGAGCTGCGCTGCACCGAGCGGACCGAGGAGGTCTACCGGCACTGGCTCGACGTTCGGTGCAACGGCTCTCAGGAGCCGGGCCGTTCCGAGCCGGTCGCGGCCGGCAACGGCGCGACGCCCTAGATCTCGTGCTACCCGCACCTCGGAACGCCGGTCACCCGGCTGTCCGATTCTCGGTGCCGGGCTTACAGTGGCCCCATGAGGACCGCGACCCGGGCGCTGCGCGAGACCTTGCAGCTGCTGCTCGACCTCCCGTTCGGGATCCTCGGGTTCACGCTCGTCGTGACGGGATTCTCGGTCGGCGTCGGGCTGCTGATCACCCTGGTCGGAATCCCGATCCTGGTTGGGACGCTGCTGGCCGCACGCGGGCTCGGCCTGGCCGACCGGGCGCGTGCGAACCGGCTCCTCGCGTTGGACGTGCCACGCCCGGCCCGCCGCCCGCCCGTGACCGGATTCCTCAGGCGGCTGGTGGCGCCGATGCGCGACTCGGCGAACTGGAAGGCGTCTGCGTACCTTCTGCTCGCACTTCCGGTCGGTGTGGTCAACTTCTCGGTCGTAGTCGCGATCTGGTCGGCCGCGCTGCCGGCGCTCTTCCTTCCGTTCTATGCCTGGGCGCTGCCCGGCAACGGGCCGGAGTTCTGGAACAACAGCCATCTGGACAGCTGGTGGCAGATCGCGGCGATCAGTGCGATCGGGTTGGTCCTCACGCTCGCGGCGCCATGGGTGATCCGACCGTTCGCGCTGCTCGACGGGGTGCTCGTGAAGGCGCTCCTCGGCGCGTCTGAGAAGGATGCGCGAATCGAGGAGCTGCGGGAGACGAGAGCCCGCTCGGTCGACGCCGCGGTCGAGGAGCGACGGCGGATCGAGCGCGACCTCCATGACGGCGCGCAGCAGCGGCTCGTCCGGCTCGGGATGGATCTCGGTCTCGCACTGGAGAAGTTCGACGAGGATCCCGACGGAGCGCGCGAGCTCGTCGGAGAAGCCCACCACGAGGCGCAGCGGGCGATTGTCGAGCTGCGCGACCTGGTTCGCGGCCTGCACCCGGCCGTCCTAGAGGATCGCGGTCTCGATGCCGCGCTCTCTGCGCTGGCCGCGCGGGCGCCGATCCCTGTCGCGCTGGACGTCGACGTCCCGGTACGCCCGCCCGCGTCGGTCGAGGCGAACGCGTATTTCATAGTCGCCGAGGCGCTCACGAACGTGGCGAAGCACGCCGAGGCGCAAACTGCCTCCGTGGACGTGCACACGGTGAACGGGTACCTGCGGATCGAGGTTGCCGACGACGGCCGCGGCGGGGCCGACGCTGCGAAAGGCTCCGGCCTGGCCGGGCTTGCAGACCGCGCGGCGGCGGTCGACGGCGCCTGCTCGGTGATCTCCCGGCCCGGCGGCGGAACGACGGTGATTGTGGAGCTGCCATGCGCATCGTGATCGCCGAGGACTCGGTGCTTCTCCGTGACGGGCTCATCCGTCTGCTCGCCGAGCGGGGGCACGAGGTGGTGGCAACCGCGGGCGATGCCGTCGAGCTGCTCGCCGCCGTCGCGCGGGAGGCGCCCGAGGTCGCGATCGTCGACGTTCGTATGCCGCCCACCTTCACCGACGAAGGGGTGCGCGCCGCACTCGAGCTGCGCGATCGTAATCCTGCGCTCGCGGTGCTCGTCCTCTCGCAGTACGTCGAGGAGCGCTATGCGGGCGAGTTGCTGGCTCGCGATGCGCGCGGTGTCGGGTACCTGCTCAAGGACAGCGTGACCGAGACGCGCGACTTCCTCGAGGCCGTCGACCGGATTGCCGGCGGCGGCACCGCGATCGACCCGGAGGTGGTCAGCCAACTCCTCGCCCGTGCCCGCCGCGGCGACCCACTGGACGATCTCAGCCCCAGAGAACGTCAGGTGCTGGCATTGATGGCCGAGGGCCGCTCGAACGGCGCGATCGCCGCGCAGCTGGTGGTCACCGAGCGGGCCGTCGAGAAGCATGTCAGCTCGATCTTCGCCAAGCTCCGTCTCCCACCCGCCGAGGGCGACCACCGCCGTATCCTCGCGGTGCTGCGCTATCTCGAAGCGGCTCGCCTCTAGTCGACGTAGCGGCGCTGCCAGAGCTCGAGCGTGCACAGGCACCAGAGCCGGTGGCCGTGGTCGGCTCGCGCCGCCGTGTGCTCGTCGAGGAGCCGCTTGACCTCGGCCCGGTTGAAGAGGCCGCGATCCGGGCCGCCGAGCAGTAGGTCTGCAGCGGTCTCGCGCAGCTCCTCGCGGAACCAGCGGTCGAGCGGGACGCCGAAGCCTGTCTTGCCGCGCTCGCTCGTCTGCGGCGGCAGGTCACGGGCGAACGCTCTGCGTAGTGCGTGCTTCCCGCGCGCGAGCGCAGGCGGCAGCGCGAGCCCGAGCTCGACGATGCGGTGATCGAGGAGCGGCGAGCGAAGCTCCAGCGATGCGGCCATCGAGGCGATGTCGCTCTTCGGAAGCAGGTCACCCGGCAGGTACGACTCGAGGTCGACGAGGCGCAGGTCGGGATCGTGAGGCAGAAGCGACTCGGTGGCCTGCGCGCGCGCCTCATCCGTCCAGAGGGCGCGGCGCAGCTCGAGTGGGAAGACCTCGACGAGCCGGGCGTAACGGGCAGCGGCAGGCTGAGCGGCCACGTCGAGGAAGCGCCGAGCGCGAAACAGCGTCGAACGCGGCCCGCGCCGGGCGGCCGGCACCAAGCCGAGCGCAGCAGCGCCGAGAGCGCCGGCCGGCCTCGGGATACGTCCCGCGAGTGCGTGGGCGTGGTAGCGCTCGTAGCCGCCGAAGGCCTCGTCGCCGCCGTCGCCGACCAGCGCCACCTTCACGTTCCGTCGGGTCGCCTCGCAGACGGCCAGCATCGGCAGGGCCGCCTCGTCGCCGAACGGCTCGTCGAACGCCTCGGCGAGCCGCTCGAGCAGCTCGGGCCCGGGGTCGACCTCGAGCTCCTCGTGAGTCGTTCCGAAGCGCTCCGAGACGGCGCGGGCGTAGGGCCGCTCGTCGTAACGGCGATCCCGGAAACCGATCGTGAACGTCTTGACGGGCTCCGCTGAGGCGGCCGCCATCGCGGCTACGACGATCGAGGAGTCCAGCCCGCCCGAGAGCAGAGCGCCGAGGGGCACGTCCGAGACGAGCCGCCGGCGAACCGCCGCGGTCACCTCGTCGTGCACGCGCTCGATCCATTCCTCATCCGTCCCGATCCCGGACGCCGGCCGCGGGCGCCAGTAGCGCTCGATCCGGACCGAGCTGCTCTCGGCCACGGCGAACGAGCCGGGCGGCACCTTCTCGACCGCCTTCAGCCCGGAACGCGGCACGTACTGGAGCGCGAGATAGGCATCGAGCTGCTGCAGGTCGAGCTCGCGTGGCAGCGCCGGCACCCGGAGCAGCGCCTTCGTTTCGGATGCAAAGGCGAGTGCGCCGTCGGGCAGCCGGGCATAGAGCAGAGGTTTCTTCCCGAGTCGGTCGCGCGCGAGTACGAGCCTTTCGGACTCGCGGTCCCAGAGCGCGATCGCGAACATCCCCTCGAGTCGAGACGCAAACCCGACTCCCCATTCCTCGTACGCGTGCGGGATGAGCGGCGAGTCGCCCGTGCCGCGGATCTCGTGCCCCTTAGCCTCGAGCTCCCGCCGCAGCTCGCGGAAGTTGTAGAGCTCGCCGTTGAAGACGGCCACGACCGAGCCCGTCTCGTTCTCGAACGGCTGGTCGCCGGTCTGGAGGTCGATGATCGAGAGGCGCCTGTACCCCAGCACGCAGCGGCCGTAGGTCGCGACGGCGCCGTGGTCGGGGCCGCGATGCACGATCGCGTCGTTCATCGCCTGGACGAGCGCCGGATCGGCCGCGCCGGGAGCGAGGAGTCCGCAGATCCCGCACATCGTCTCCTCAGGCTACGCGGCCAGGAGCTCGCGGTAGACGTCCTCGTGCGCCTGCGCCGAGCGCTCCCACGTGAACTCGGCTGCTCGAGCGACCCCGCGGGCGCTCCACGCCGCGGGGTCGGCAAGAACGTCCGTGACCGCCGCGACGATATCCTCCGGGTCGTCCGGTGCGAAATATCGCGCCGCATCGCCGCACACCTCGGGCAAGGACGCCGCGACCGAGCAGGCGACGGGGCAGCCGCAGGCCATCGCCTCGAGCGGCGGCAATCCGAAGCCCTCGTAGAGCGATGGGAAGACAACCGCCGAGGCGTGCTGGTAGAGCGAGACGAGCTCCTCGATCCCGACGTTGCCGAGCGCCTCGACGCCGTCGGGGGTCACGCCGGAATGCCCCCCGCCGGTGAGCTTCAGCTTCAGCTCGGGGAGGTCCTTCCGCAGCAGCGCGAAGGCTTCGTACAGGCGCGCGTGGTTCTTGTGGGGCCACGGTCGTGCCGGGTAGAGGAGAAAGGGCTCGCGGGCGTCTGCGCCGGGGGTGAAGCGCTCGTGGTCGATCCCGTGGTGGATCACGCGGATCCTGTCCCGGTCGAGCCGGAGGGTCTCCTCCGCGCGGTCGCGGACGAAGGCGCTTGGCACGATCACGAGCCGGGACGAGCGCGCCGATCGGTGGTAGGCCAGTCTCCGGAACTCACGCTCACCCCTGGAGAAGAGATGTGGCAGGTCGAGATGCTGGACGTCGTGCAGCGTCACCGCCGTCGGCGCCTTGACCGGGGGGATGCGGATCGTCAGGGGATAGTGGACGGCGTCGACACCCGAAAGCCGCCGGACCAGTGGCCCCGGCCGTACGGTCGCGAGCGACATCGCAGCCAGCCTTCCCCGGATCGTGCGGGCCGCCCGGTACTCCTTGGCCACCTCCGAGGGCAGCCCCTCACCCGCGTCGGGTGCGACCGGCGGCAGATACACGCGGTAGGGGAGCGTCCCTCCGCCGGCGAGGGCGCGCAGGAGCTCGTGGGCCGCCGACTCACTGCCTCCGAGCTCGCCGGGGACGAGCGTCAGGAGGGCGATTCCGATCATCCGGCCGCGAGCAGCCTAGGACTCGGAGCTCGGCGCCTGCTGGGCTGCGGCCGCAGCCTCGAGCAGCGCCCGGCGCTGGGCGGCGTCTGCGTCGTCGTGGCGCTTGGCCGAGCGCCAGAGGAAGTACAGCACCACCCCGACGAGCGGCCAGACGAGGGTCGCGGGGATCAGGATGATCCAGTTGATCGCAGTGAGGCCGAGCACCATCCGGCAATCGTAGGCCGGGCGGCTACTGCCCCGTCGAGGTCGTGCTCGACGTGGTGGTCGTCGTCGTAGTACCGGTCGTGGTCGTCTTCGCCGCGGTTGTCGGGCAGCTCACGCCCGAGCCCGACTTGAGCACGAGGCAGCTGTGCGAGATCAGCTTGTCCCCGGTCCGGGCACGCGTGTAGCTGACAACGGTGCTCGCGACCTGCGCGAAGTAGGTCTGGCTGTTCGACGACGTGTTCAGGGCGACCACGACTCCGGATCCGAGCAGCGGCCCGATCGCGCGGTCGACGACGAGCAGGTCGGCGATGTTCGGGGTGTAGCCCTTGTGGGCCTCCCGGTAGGTCTTCTCGGCCTTGTCGACGAGGTTCATCGCGTTCATCGTCTGCGTCGAGAGCGAGGTCCCCTTCGACTTCGACCCGTGGTGGAGGACCGACGGGACTACGAACAGCAGGAAGAAGATGATCAGGATGAACGGCAGGAACTTCTGGACATTCGGCGGCACGGAGCTACCTTAGTGCCACTACGGGCGCGCCGTCACCGTGACCGGTCGGCTGATCAGGATGTAGTCGGCGGTGCTCTGTACGCCGACCGGCGTCGCGTTCAGCGCGACTCTGTAGACCCACGTGCCCGGAGGCGGGTGATCGATCCAGCTCGTCACGTCTCTCCTGACGCCCGCTACGCGCGTTCCGGTGTAGGCGCAGTCGGCGGCGGCGTGCCTGACCGGAATGCAGATCGCACGGTCTGAGGAGTCGCGGAAGACCGCGTAGGAGGTGCGGGTGCCGGCCGGCTGCTGCCGGGCCCACGACAGCGTCACCACGCCGTGGTTCTCCCGCGACGCGACCACGAAGCCGTTGAGCGGCAGGTACAGGTTCGCATTGACGCTCTTGGCCGCAGCGGGCTCGTCCAGTGCCGGGAGGAGAGCGATCGCAAGGATGCTGACGACCGCGAGGAAGCCGAGCACCGAGACGGCAAGCTTCGGGACTCGGAGCGAGGTGCCGGGTCCGACCGGCGACGGCGGGCGACGGCGGCCGTAGATCGGCACGAGGAACGGAACCGAGACCGCGAGCAGGAAGTAGGCCGGGAACGCCGCGATCAGGTGCGTCATGAAGCCGCCGGTGACGAAGTCGACCCGGGTCGAGCTTCCCTTGACCACGAGGTAGGAGGCGACCCACGTTGTAGCGAGCGCCGCCGCCACGTAGGAGCGCCGGGCGAGGCCGACGATGCCGGCGAGAGCGGCCCAGTAGACCATCCGCTGGCTCCATGTGTACTCGCGGATGCTGTCGAGGTTGTGGTGGAGCTGCGACCAGTCGAAGCTCACGTACTGGTGAACGTTGAGGAGGCCCAGCGGAACCGGGGCAACCGTGGCCGGGGCGGCGCCGGACGGGTGGGAGAACGCCGGCAGGTAGCCGAGGCCGCGGTACTTCCAAAGCGTTAGCGCGACGAGCGACGGGATCAGGCTGAGCGCGAAGATCCCGAGCGCGCGGGGTCGCCGGGCAACGACGAGCGCGACCAGCACTGCGGGCAGGAAGAGTGCGTTGGCGGGCTTGACGGCGACTGCGAACCCTGCGGCGAGACCGGCAGCGACCGCGTCGAGAGTTGCC
The DNA here is from genome assembly GCA_963735535.1 of uncultured Actinomycetota bacterium. Classification (GTDB taxonomy): domain Bacteria; phylum Actinomycetota; class Thermoleophilia; order Gaiellales; family Gaiellaceae; genus PALSA-600. The sequence continues at coordinate 50,761 of CAVTLL010000016.1, forward strand.
AGGGTCGCGACGGCGCGCAGCAGGAAGTAGGCCGACACGAGCAGCACGACCATCGACGGGTAGTCGCCGAGCCCGGTGAGCCCGATCGTCGAGGGCAGCGTCAGGTCGACATACCGGCTGTGGTAGTCGGCCAGGAAGTAGTGGATGACGAGAACGGGGGTGAGCACCCACAGCAGGGAGACGACGTATGCGTAAGCACGGCCGGCGAGCAGGCGGGTGATGCCGTAGATGCAGACCAACGCGATCGGCGCGAGGACGAGTTGATTGAAGATGACGATGGCGGGGATGCCGTCGAGCAGGTTCGAGCCGGCGATTGCGGCGATCGGCGCGATCAGGAGCGGATAGCCGAACCCGATGACGCCGGCCGGAATGTGGCCGTTGCCGAGCGCCCAGGCGGTCGTGTAGTACCAGGTGCCGTCCCCGCCGTGGTAGTAGAGCCAGCCGTCGTGTGCGGCGATCCGGCCCGCTGCGATGGCGACCCCCCAGCCGACGAGCATGATCGCGCCGAGCGCGGCCCACGGCGGGATCCGCTCGACCGTCACCTCGACGCGTCCAAGGAGCCGGCCGATCCGGTAAGGGACCTTTGGGAGCGGCTTGGCCCCGGCGGCGGAGCGGTCGAAGGATGCGCTCATCTCAGGAAAACTGCCCGACTCGCATGGTAAGGGAAGCCTCGGTGTCGGACGGGTCGGCATCGACCTCCGAGCTCGAGACGGCGAGGTTGATCGTCGTGACCCCCTTCACCGTCAGCATGCCGAATCGGAGGGTCGAGCTGGTGCCGGGCGGCAGGAAGTCGAGGAAGCACTCGACGGTCGTCAGGCCGGTGCAGCCCGTGCCCCGATCGTACGCGGGAGCCCCGGTTAGCCTCGCTCCGGCGGGAAGCTGGATCTGCAGGTTGACGTTTGTGGCCGTGCCCGTCCCGTGGTTCGCGACGTACACGGTGAAATCGGCTTCCCCGCCTGGGCCCGGAGTCGGGCTCATCTGCCTGATCGAAACGCCGAGGTCAACGTAACCTTGCTTCTCGACGACGTTCGCGAGTTGGGGGTACGAGTGGGAGAAGCGTCGCGGCGAGACTGGTGCCGTAGCTGAGCACGTACAGCCCGGCGGCCGCCAACAAGGCGATTCCGAACGCCCGCCGGCGCCAGATTGCGCTCCACGCGGCAACTGAGAAGATCGCCCAGCAGGGCGCCGTGAACATCAGGTAGCTGGCCTTGATCTCCTTGCCGTCCGTCTGCGGGTAACGGATGATCTGTGCGGCGAGGGCCAGGACCGCGGCGGTGGAGAGCAGCGCGAGGAAGCCGAGCGCCGCATCGTTTGGCCCCCGTGGCTGACGGCGCACGAGGCGCAGCAGCGGCGGGAGGCCGAAGGCGAGCAGCCCACCGACGGCCAGCGCGTCGGCGACTAGACCGAGGACGCTCTGGGTCGAGGCGCTGTCGCGGTCTGTTCGCGACGGCGCGATCCACGAGTCGTGGAAGCCGCCGTACCAGTCGCTCCAGAGATCCGCGTGGAGTTGGGGCAGGAACTGGTTCGAGAGTTGGTCGCGGTACGGGTGCTCGACGAGCGATCGGGCCGGGAACGAGATGTAGAACGAGAGCGGCTCCCCGCCGGGGACCATATCGCCGGGCCGTTCGAGGTTCCCCTGGAACGGGTTGCCCCACGTGGCGGCGGCGTATCCGAGCCACGGCCCGGCGATTAGCGCTGCTGCCGCGACCAGGCCGAGGGTGAACCGGGCGGCCCGGCGGCCACCCGCGAGGAGGGCGCCGCCGGCGATGCAGGCAACGACGACGATCGCGCTCTGACGGGTGAGCAGGCCGAGCCCGCAGGCGACCCCGGAGGCGATCCCGAGGGTGAGCGGCCAGCCGCGACCTCCGGCGCGCAGGAGAAGCAGGATCGCGACCGCCGACACGAACGCCACCGTCGTCTCCGGGTGGAAGAGCACGCCGAAGCGCAGCACGACGGGATAGGCGAGGACGAACCCGGCCGTCCCGACCATCCGTCGCGGGTGGCCGGGCCAGATCTCACGGGCGATCAGGGCCGAGACGACCACGAAGCCCCATCGCGGCGGAGAGCGAGAGCATCTGTCCCGCTGACCAGGTCTGGCTCTTTCCGAGCGCCACGGCCTCGTCGAGAGCCCAGAGGCCGCCCACGCAGAGGCCGGCCGCACCGACCAGCCGCACTCGCGATCGCTTCGAGACGAGGCAGATGGCAGAGCCGACGATGACCAAGAGCCAGAGAGCCCGAGCGGCCAGGTTCGAGCCGAGCTCGAGCGGTACCGCCGGCACGGCGCGGACTCCGTGCTCGAGGGCGATCGCCAGGGCCTCGTAGAGCGGGGGCGCCGAGTACTCGTAGCTCACATAGTCCGGCGGCAGGTGCCCGTGCTGATCGAGGTACTGGGCATTCAGGAGATACTCGGAGGCGTCGATCGGGCCGGTCCTGCCGACCGTCGAGATTCCCTGCCAGCCGAGCAGCGCGAACACCGCCAGCGCCACGATCAGCACGGCCCATGGCCATCCGAGTGCGGGGACCGTCCGACGGGTCTTCACGGCCGGGCGATTCGCTTTCGTGACGCTCGGCTCCCCGCCGCTCTCCGCTGGCATCGGGAGATCATGACGTGGACGGTCAGCGCGCCGCTCGGGTCTCGCACCGTCCTGCGGCGTTGGCGCGGAGCGCGGCCCGATCCAGCGCGGCCGACCGTCCTGTCCGACCCTAGTTCTAATGGTGCGCGACGACAATCGCTCGATCGGGGGCGATAGCGGCCGCTACGCTGAGTGTCGTGTCGCTGCGCGGGCCACTCCTGGCTGTCGGGCTCGCCGCCGTCGCACTCGGTTGCGTGGCCTCGGCCGTCGCTGCGCGGCCGTCAACCGGCTCCGATGCGGGAGTCCACGACGAGTCGTACGCGCCCCGACTGAAGGCAGCGGCCGACTACACCGGTGCGAGCATCAGGGACACTCGTCTCTCGGCCGCCTCCTACGCGCTCTCGAAGATCGTCGGCGTTCCGCACACGATCGACGTGGCCTGCTGGAGCGCGAAGGACTGGCCGACGGTCAGCGGCGACGGCAACGACACCGCCTACGAGACGATCGCGTTCTGGTCACCGTCGATGCCGCACTGGGTGCACCTCTCGCCGGAGATCTGCCACGGCTTCGAGACCCTGCTCGACCACCGGCCGCAATACCCGAACGTGATCATTGCCGACGCTGTCGAGACGCTTGCGCACGAGACCATGCACTCGGTCGGCGTCAGCGTCGAGGCGCAGGCGGAGTGCTACGGCATGCAGCTCGCCGCAACGGTGGCCGAGAAGCTCGGCGTCCCTGCCGCGTATGCCAACTCGCTGGCGAGGTTGAACCTCGACAACTACAAGCAGCGTCCGCCGAACTACATCAATACGACGAAGTGCCGCGAGGACGGCGTCTGGGATCTGTTCCCGGGCAAGGACTCCCCGCCATGGCACAGCGGCTGACCGGCGCCTCCAGCGAACCACCCGGCACCGTGTCCGGGGACCGCGCTGCCTCCGTCGCATAGGATCTCTCGAGTTGCGCCGTCGCAGGGACAGCAAGCTCGAAGCTCTGAGTGCAGTGCCGCTCTTTGCGGGCCTGTCCAAGCGTGATCTTGCGGCGGTTTCGAGGATCACGGACGAGCTCGACTTCCCGAGCGGGAAGGAGCTGGTTGCCGAGGGTGAGCTGGGCCGCCAGTTCTTCATCCTGCTCGAGGGCGAGGCGGTCGTTCGGCGACGAGGGCGCAAGGTGAACGCACTTGCGCCCGGCGACTTCTTCGGGGAGATCGCACTTCTTTCCGACCGTCCGACCACCGCCACGGTCGTGACGAGCTCCCCGGCGCGTGTTGCGATCGTGACCCGCGCCAGCTTCAGCCGTCTGCTGCGGGAGTCGCCTCAGCTTCAGCTGAGGATCTTGAAGGCGGTCGCCGAGCGCCTTCCCGACTAGGCGCTGCGAGTCTCGTGCGTGACACCCGTGCGACGAAGGGAAGCAGAGCAGAGCAAGAGCGCGGGGAACGCTGTACCCGGAGACGAGCGGGCTGAAATCGAGGCGGGACGAACGAACTAGCCGTGACACTTTCGACTCGGGCGTAAGGCCGTTTGCCCACGTCAACGCTACGCACGATGAGCTTTTCAGACGGAGGCCCGGTCCCTGCCTGCGAATCGCATGCCGCGACCCTGAACTGTGTAGCCTCCTCGCAGCTGTGGCGGCTCTTTCGCAAGTGAATTGTTCCGTGCCAACGGTTACCGACCGACTGATGCGGTTCGCGGTGTTGCCAATGTGTTGCGTAATCGCAGCCGGGGCTCCGATCGCATCCGCGTCAGCTGGGCGCGACGTCTCGAGCAACACCGCCGTGTCCGGCCCCGTGACTCTGCGCGCGGGCGACCAGATAGTCGTAAGTGGATCCCAGGTGCGATGCACAGTCTCGACGGCGTCGAGCGCATCCCATCCGCCGACACTCGTCTGCGGTGTTGGTGACGTGCAGAGCCCGTTGCCGGGGACCTTCGCCTTTGCAATTGCCGACAAGGCTGCGCTCGTAATCAAGTCGTCGGCCGCTCGGCAGCCGGAGCTAGTCGTTCAGGAGGCCGAGCCGACACCGAATCGGGTGCCTTTTCCGGTCGCCTCGCGTCGCTCCGCGGCGACGCTCAAGGTCGGCCGCGGCGCGATTCTGCTCGTCGGGGGTAGTGACGTTCTTTGTGCGGTCTCATCACAGTCCAAAGCCCCGACGATGACATGCGGTCTCGCTGCCGGTGGTTCCGGCACCTTCATCATCGGTAGTTACGTCGGGGTCATCTCGCAACGCGTGGCGCTGCTCACGAAGCTGTTGGCCGGGGGCAGGTTCGACACGATCTTCTCGAAGCCCCAGCCCGCTCCCTGACGGCAGTGAAAGCGGCGGCCCCTCTTCGGAGGACATCGCGCAAAACACTCGCACAGCCGTGGGTGACGCGGCTGTTCCCCAGCGCCGTCCGGGACATTGAGCTGACCTGGTCGACTCGCGGGCCGACTCCAGGGGCGTAACGATCCAGGTCTACCGGCCCACCAGCACTGTGCGGTATGCGACCAACGACAAGGAATGACCCCCACGGCCGCGTCGTCTTCCAGACCCAGAAAGCGAGCCCGACCTTGACAGAGGAGCAACACTCGCGCAGGTCCGCGTTCTTGCCTCGGCCCTGCGAATCATCTCCGTAGGACGAGCGCGTCGGAACGCCCGGGGGCGTCGCCTCCATCGGGTCGCGTGACGGAGAGCCGAGCGCGGGGGGCCGGAGGCGCTCGGTATCCGCTGCGGCACGTACCTGCGCCGCGGTTACGTTGATATGGCGGTGAATGGGATCCGGTCCATCTGGTGGTGGCGCGCTCTTGTCGTCACGCTCGTGATCGTCTACTTGAAGCTTCCGTATTCGGTCAGCGGCTGGATCCCGGTCTGGCTGCCGTTCCTGCTCGCAGCCGTCACCGAGGCGCAATTCTTTCTCGCCGGCTGGCGTTCGACCCCGAGGCGAGAGCGAGTCGATCCCGGCCCGCAGGCGTCGGATCTGGAGGAGCTCGGCCGCGGCTCCTTGCTGAACGTCCCGCTCCGGCAAGGCGGTGAGCTGTGGATTGAGAGCGGCGAGTTCACCGAGCCTGAAGTTGCTGAGTGGCTGCGCCGGCACGAGGAGGTTCTGGCGGCGCTTCCTGCCGGCCGTTTCGCCGCCGGGCCGCTCCGGCTCGACAGCGACAACGCGATCCGCGCAGCCACCGAGGTTCCCCCGCCACAGGCATCCGCACCGGGGCGCAGTCGCGTCGGACTAGTCGTGTCGGTTCTGATCGTCGTCGCGGTCGGCGTGTTGCTGTTTACGCGTTCATCCGGCTGGCAGCAGCTGTCGCAGCAGACGCGGGCTGCTGCGCAGGCCCAGTTCTCACGGCTCGCCGCGGAGATCGCCGGTCATCGCGTCGCTGTCCACTGCGACAACCGGCATGTCGGCTATGTGCAGGGGGATGACGGGTTGGCGCAGGTCGGCGGACGACAAGCCTGGCTGACGACCGACATCTGCCTGGCGCTAGTGCAGCTGCGCGACGGGAAGCTCGACCCGCACGCTGAGTCCGCCTCGCACGCTGTCGTGGTGCTCGCGCACGAGTCGTGGCATTTGCGCGGAGTGGCGTCGGAGTCGCTTGCCAACTGCTTCGCCTACCAGTCGGGGGTCGGCGTGGCCGAGAAGCTCGGGGTGTCGCCTTCGACCGCAGAAGCGATGATGCGCGAGCAGCTGGCCGAGAATGGCGCGAACTACGCGGATGATCCCGCCTACCTGATCCCGTCGGGTTGCAGCAACGGCGGCGAGTATGACCTGCACCCGAACTCGTCGCGGTTTCCGTAGCCGAACTGCTCACCCGCCGTTCTCACCAGAGATCAGATGGGCGAGTTGAACAGCGAGCCGACGAACTCAGCGGTCTCCGCAACGACTCCGTCGCCGGTGGGCATGGTGGTCGGTTTCTGGTCGCTCCATCGCAGCTCGTCGGGAAGCCAGCGAGCGACAGTAACCAGCGAGGGCTTTGTTCCAAGCGAGTCTGCGGCTGAGCTGATCAGGCGGGCGACGTTCTCGAGGACCTCGGCGGTCGGTGCGTACGCGAAAAGACTCGTCTTGTCCGATGCGAGGGAAATAGATCCCCCGGCAGCCGTGACTTCGCCGACCGCCTTTAGATAGTCCACGACGCTGCGAACGTCTTCCTTCCGATCGAACGCTGCAAGTACACGCCAGGAGGCGTCGTCCATGCAGTGAGTGTAGAGCGGGAGGGTACGACCGCCGGCTGCGCGAGTGTGCGGGCTTACTTCTGATCGGCCGGACTCTCTCGCGGATCTGTTGGGAGGTGCCCGCACGGGCCGGGTGTGTGAAAGTGCGGCTCAGGCGGTCTCGGTGCACACGCCGGTCTCCCGCGCGGCAAGCAGCGACGTTCTACAAGGCCGCCTGGCCGTCGGGAGCGACCGCGTCGATCAACGCCACCTTGTCAGTTCTTCCGCCGGGATGTTGAAACGTGATCGCTGTGCCGTCAACTTTGACCTTGATCGCGCTGACCGTGACACCAACTCAGGAGCGCTCGTGCAGGGGACGTCAGATCTTCGTGAATGTGTGGACGTATTCGTGCCAGGTGGTGCCATCGAAGGGGATGATCCCTTTCCAGTAGGCGAGCATGGAGTTCAACGCGAGGGCGGTGAGGAGCAGGACTTCCCCGAGCGTCGCTGCTCGCGCGATCCATCCCTGGTTCTTCATCGTTTCAAGGAATGAGGCGAGCCCGAGGGCGAAGACGGGTGTTGCCTCCACGAACGGGCGTTGACCGAACGACCCTCCATACCACCACGCCTGCCAGCTCGCAACGATCCATACGTCCAGGGCGAGAAAGACGAGTGCCGGCACGAAGAGCGCGGGGACACGTCGGCGGAGAAGGCCGATTCCGGCGAGGGCGAGGAAGAGCAGAGGCGTCCAGAAGAGAAGCCCTTTCCTGACGCTGAACAACACTTGGATCACGTGCGGGTGGAAGAAGTCGAAGTGCTCGTCTCCGTAGGAGTAGACGATCCATCGTCCCGTGATCTCATGCCAGTACGCCATCTGCGGCAAGAGCGGCAAGGCGAACGCCATGGCACCCGCCGCGACGAGTCTCGGCCGTTGCCGAAGCGCATCGAGTCGCTGACGCACGTCCTCGCGCGTCACCACGCCGATCAGCGCGAGGAAGACCAAGATGACGGCATTGGTCGGTCGGGTGACCGTGATCAGTCCTGCGACGAAGCCGAGCATTGAGGCCGATCGCAGTGTCGGCCGGTCGCGGAGGCGGAGGGCGAGCGAGATCGCGCAGGTGCAGAGGAAGAACGAGAAGGCATGGCTGAAAACGGCGTCGTAGGTCGCGTAGTGGAAGAGGTTGGTGCCGAACGTGATCGCCAGGAGCGTCACGACGACGGTGTCGCGCGCGAACCAGCGCGTGAGGATGTTCCCAAGCACGAGCAGGCCAAGCAGGACGTAGGTCAGCCCTCCGGCGGCGGCGGCGACCTGATACGGGCGACTGAACCCGTTCGTTGTCGAGCCGAACGCGTCGGCCGCAAGGTGGCCCGCGAGGAAGAATGGGACCAACATCACGGCCTCGCCGATCGGGTACTTGTCGAGCAGGCGACCGTGAGGAGGGACAGGGCGAACGCCGTAGGCCGCAGAGATGTCGCCGCCGAACGACCGGGCGGCAGTCCTCCGCATCGTCACGTCGTGGTCGAGCAAGCCCGCAGGTAAGTAAAGGTAGTAGCCCACCCCATCGGAACGAATCGTCCCGCCCGACACCAGACCGGCCGAATAGATCCAGGCCATCGACGCGATCGCCGCCACGGCCACGAACCCGACAGTCCATCGGACAGTACGAGCGGCGGGTTTGCCAAGGAGCATCGTCTGGGCAAACGGCATCGACCGTAGGATGTATGAGAACCGGGTCGACGCCACGCCTGCCGCGCGCCGAATCCACCCGAACGCCAGATTGGCCCGGGGAACCGGCCAGATTAGCCGCCGCTTTGGGCGTCTTCAGCCAGGCGAAGAGCCGAGCTTCGCGAATGGGCGGCGGCGGATACCGGCGCGGGAGAGACGGTCGATCCCGAGGCGTTCACCAGAGAGATCCTCCCACTGATCCAAACGAGGCCGCTATCCGAGCTGATGAAAGCGACAGGACTGTCGCTCCCGTATGTGTGACAGATACGAAGTGGCGAGAAGATCCCTCATCCCCGACACTGGCGACAATTCCGCGCAATCCAGAAAGACGCGATGGGCGGCCCGCCCGAGCTAGGGTAGCCGCCCATCGGAGCCGTGCAAAACATTTAGACGGTATCGATCACAGGTTGATGGACCTGGAGGAGCGTGAGGCTACGTCATTGACGATGTTGTGAACCTCGAGCACCTCCCGTTTGTGAACCTCGAGCACTTCCCGGCCGCCCGGGGTGCCTTGTCGCACCTAAACATCTGGGTAAGTGACGGCTCGCACCGCCTCTTGAGCGAGGAGTTCGCGCTACCGGGTTCGTGGCTGCTGGGCGGCGGGGTTGAGCTCGAGGAGGAGCTCGCGGAGCGCAGCGAAGCGCGCTGCTCCGAGCTGCTTGATGATGGGCAACCCGATCCCGGTTGGCACACGCACATCACTGACTCGGAGGCCGCGAACTTTCCGTGAGCAAAGGGGCATCCACGCTCTCGGGCGTGACGAGGCTCCGCTGCGCCAATGTTCCTACTTGACACTCGACGAGGTTCCCGCTTCCGGAGGGAGCCCGTCTAACGGGTCGCGCCTAAGGGGAACGTAGTTAGGTCGTGGCGGTCCTGCGTCTTGCCGTAGCGGAACACAACGACTGCCTTGTCAGTGAGATCGAACCCGTAGGTCCCTGCGAGCCCGCCTTTCGCGTCGCTCGTGTTGCACGACATCGTTTTCGAGGCAGCGACATAAACATGGCAGACGATAGGCGTCCCACCGACGAAGAAGCCGCCGGAGTTACCAAGGCGGAGCTGCTGCGCCTCGACCGAGGAGGTAGAACGCGGGAATAGCCGGTGGGTTCCTCGCAGCACGAGCACCTTCCCAGTGTTCGACAGCGAGACGGTGCCGCTTGGTGACGAGCAACGGACCGAGTCGATTTGAACGGCGCAGCTGATACTCGTTCCCTTGACGACAGCCGTATCCCCAGCGAGTAGGGTGCTCCCCTCGTCCGCCGCGGCCACACGCACAAGGCATACCGCCGCTCCGACTGCGATCCCGATGATGCCCATCCTCGTCACCGTCGCGTCCGACTAAACCACCCTGATCCAGGAAAGTCAACGGCGCCCCGGACATCTCAGAAGGCTCCGGCACGCTGCTAAACGGTCGACTTCACGTAACCGAGAGCACAAGAACCTCGCCCGCGCCTGAGTTCCAGAATGAAGACGCCAGACGGGCGGCATCATCCGTGGGAGTTTGGAAGTCGGCGGAGACATGGGGTAGGTTGCGTGAAGACACCGGCGCCAGGGTGCCGGTTACCGATGAGAGGAGCAGCGATGTACGTCGTTGCGATCCACGCCATCGATGATCCCAAGACGTTCTGGGAGGCCGCTCAGGCGGTACTCGCGGAGCTTCCGGAGGGGACGACTCTGCACAGCGCGATCCCGAATGAGAACGGTTCTCGCGCCGTTTGTTTGTGGGAGTCGGGTTCGCTGGAGACTGTTCGGGGCATTGTCGAAGGCGGCGCCGGACATGTGAGCACGAACGAGTACTTCGAAGTCAACGCTGAAAATGCGGTCGGGCTTCCCGCCGTGGCGGCCGTTGCGGCGAGCTAACGAACCAAAGTCGTAGTTGCCCCCGAAATCGGGTTGGCTGAGGTGCGATTCCTGGACCTGGAGCTTGAGGGGCCAGGTCCAGGAGCCCGGCGGCCCGGGGAGGCCAAGCACGCAGGCGTGGGCGACTGTCCCTTACGCCAGAAGTGGTGAGCGTGATGAATCGTCCGGTTTGGAGTGCCTCTATCTCCTTTCCCAGATCGCTGCTTACCGCACCGTAACGACCCCCGCTTACACTTCTGCCATGGCCGAGGAGCGGACGGATATCGCTGCGATCTTCGAGAAGATGAAGGAAGAGGTGCGCGCCGCGGGCCCGCGGACCGGGGACGTGACGCCTGCCCAGGTGCGCCTGTCGGTGCGCGACCAGGCCGAGCGGATGTGGGCCATCTCGGCCGACCGTCCGGTCGTCGGCAAGGGAGGCATGATCAAACGTTTCCTGCGGCCGCTGATGCGCTGGTACGTCGAGCCGGCATTCGCCGATCAGAGGGCGTTCAACGACGCCGTTCTCAAGCTGATCGACGACCTCGACGAGCGGATCGCCCGGCTCGAGACGAAATGAGGATTGCCGTTTGCCGGCCGCAGGTCCCGTACACGTACGGGGGAGCGGAGGTGGTCGCGGACCAGCTGGTCGACGAGCTGCGGCTTCGCGGGCACGAGGTCGACCTGATCGCGGTGCCCTACGCCTGGATCGGGGCCCGCGTGCTCGACCAGGCACTGATCTGGCGGATGATCGAGGTGAACCAGACGCCCGGGAAGCCGACCGACCTCGTGATCGCGACCAAGTTTCCCTCCTACGGGATCCGGCATCCGAACAAGGTGGTGTGGCTCGTCCACCAGTTCCGGCAGGCCTACGACTTCGACCGCGGCGAGTTCGGGCAGTACTCCGAGTCGCCGCCGGATCGCGCGACGCGGCTCGGAGTCGAGCGGTACGACAAGGTGGCGCTCGGCGAGGCGAAGCGGATCTTCACTATCTCCGGCAACGTCGCCGACCGGCTCAAGCGCTACTCGGGCCTCGACGCGACCGTGCTTCCGCCGCCGCCGCAGAGGCTCGACTACCGGACGACCGAGTACGACGGGTTCGTGCTCTCGGTCAACCGGCTCGACCGCTACAAGCGGATCGACCTGCTGATCGAGGCCGCGAAGAGCGAGCCCGGGATGAAGATCGTGATCGTCGGAGACGGCCCCGACCGCGGGCGGCTCGAGAAGCTCGCCTCGGGCCTGAACGGGCGCGTCGAGTTCGCCGGCCGGGTCGACGGCGAGAAGCTCGCCGACCTGTACGCCCGCTGCCTGGCTGTCTACTACGCGCCCGTCGACGAGGACTACGGGATGGTTCCCTACGAGGCGTTCCTGTCCGCCAAGCCGGTCGTGACCACGGTCGACGCCGGCGGGCCGCTCGAGGTCGTCCACGACGGAGAGACGGGAGTCGTCGTCGTCGCCGACCCCGCGGAGATCGCGAAGGCCTGCAGCCATCTTGCGGCGCATCTCGACGAGGCGAAGCGGCTCGGCGAGGCCGGCCGGGCGGTGGCCGAGCGGATCACCTGGGACACCTGCATCGACGCCCTGCTCTCGTGAAGGTCGCCTACTACTCGCCCCTCCCGCCGTCGCGCTCGGGGATCGCGGACTACTCGAAGCTGCTCCTGCCGGCCCTGCAGGCGCGGATCGACGAGGTGGTGATCGTCCGGCCGGGGAAGCGGGCTCCGTCCGCCGACGTCTGCCTGTACCAGATCGGCAACGACCCCGACGCGCACGGTTGGATCGTCGATGCGCTGCGCGAGCGCCCGGGCGTGGTCGTCCTTCACGAGCTCGTGCTCCACCACCTGATCGCAGGGATCACCATCGGCCGCGGCAACGGCCGCGCCTACATGGAGGCGATGGAGCGCGACTACGGCGTACCCGGCCGGCTGCTCGCGCTCGGAGTGCTCGACAACCTGCTGCCCCTGATCTGGGAGACCCAGCCCGAGCGCTTCCCGCTCACGGGCACCGTGCTCGACCTTGCACGCGGCCTGATCGTCCACTCGCACTACGTCGAGCGCGGCGTCCGCGAGGCCGGATACGGGGGGCCGGTCTGGCGGATCCCGCATGCCGCCTGGCCGAGCGAGGCGATCGTTCCGGCGGAAGGGCTCGAAGGCGACCCGCTCGTCGGCTGCTTCGGCCACCTGAACATGAACAAGCGGATCCCCGAGCTGCTCGAAGGGTTCACGCTCCTCCGCGAGAGGCGGCCGGGCGCGAAGCTGTTGCTCGTCGGCGAGGCGACCGAGCGCTTCGACCTCGACCGCCGCCTCGAGCGGCTCGGGATCGGCGGCGACTCCCTGATCCGGGAGGGTTACGTGAGCGAGGAGCGGTTCGAGTCGCTGATGGAGGCCTGCGACGTGCTCGTCAACCTGCGCTCCCCGACGATGGGTGAGACGTCCGGCTCCGTGATCCGCGCGCTCTCGCTCGGCAAGCCGATGCTCGTCTCGGACCTCGGCTGGTTCTCCGAGATCCCCGACGGCGTTGCCTTGCGCATCCCGGTCGACGACTACGAGGTGCCGACGATCGCAGCGGCGCTCGAGCTCGCTGCAGACCACGGCGCCGAGTTGGGCGCGGCGGCACGTGAGTACGTCCGTCGCGACCACGACCTCGGGCGGGTCGCCGACGCGTACGCGGCCGCGCTCGAGGAGGCCGCCGGCGGTGACGCGGCGACCGACGCGATCCTGATCCGGATCGCCGAGGCCGCCGCCGACATCGGGCTGGATGACCCCCAGGAGATCGTCCGGCTCGCCCGCGAAGCGGGGCTGGTGTGACGACTGTGACCGGGAGTGCCCGCGCTCGCGTCTGGGCCGTGGCGGTGCCGGCGGGTGTGTGGCTCGGCGCGATCGTCGTCTGCTCGATCGCCGTTCGCGTCGCGCTCGGCCACCGCATCGTCGCGCCGTGGATCATGGTCGACGAACTGGTCTACTCCGAGCTCGCGAAGAACGTCGCGGCTCATGGCGAGTTCCTCGTACGCGGCGTCCCCTCGCAGGGCTACGGCTTCGTCTATCCGCTGCTGATCTCGCCTGCCTGGAAGCTCTTCACGTCGATCCCTGACGCCTACGCCGCCGCGAAGGCGATCGACGCCGTCCTGATGTCGCTTGCCGCGATTCCGGCCTACTTCCTGGCGCGTCGTGTGCTGCCGGCGAGCCTCTCGCTGCTCTCGGCGCTGCTCGCAGTCCTCGTGCCCTCGATGCTCTACACGGGGATGCTGATGACAGAGAACGCGTTCTACCCCCTCTTCCTGCTTGCCGCGTTCCTGCTCGTACTGACGCTCGAGGAGCCGACCGCCCTCCGCCAGATCGCGCTGCTCGCCGTCTGCGTAGTTGCGTTCGAGACCCGCGCGCAGGCGGTTGCGCTCTTCGCCGCCGTGGCGACCGCCCCGATCCTGCTCTCCCTGATCGAGCGCCACGGCGCCCGTGCGACGTTGCGCCGCTACGCCTGGCTTTACGGCCTCCTCGGCGGCGGCGCGGCCCTCGCGCTCGCGGGCACGGTCGCCGCCGGCCGCTCGCCGCTGACGCTCCTCGGCGCCTACCGCGCAGCGACCTCGAGCTCGTACACGGTGAGCGGCGTCCTCCACTTCTTTCTCTACCACATCGCCGAGCTCGACCTCTACCTCGGCATCTTCCCGTTCGCCGCACTGCTCGCCCTCTGGCTCGCGCCTCGCCGCCCGAGTCCCGGCGCCCGCGCCTTCGCCGCCGCTTCGCTTGCGATCTGGGTCTGGCTGCTCGCCGAGGTCGCCGTCTTCGCGTCGGCGAGCTTCGTCAACCGGATCGAGGAGCGGAACACGTTCTACCTGGCGCCGCTCGCGCTGATCGCGCTCGTCGGGATGGCCGTCGACGGCGCCGTCACCAGGAGCCGGCGCATCCTCGTTGCGGCCGCAGTCGTCGCGGGAATTCTCCCGTTCTTCATCCCGTACGTGCGTTTCATCAACACGAGCGCGGTATCGGACACCTTCGCGCTCATGCCGTGGTGGTGGGCGCAGGACAACCTCATCCACCTCGATCAGGTGCGCTGGGCCGCGCTTCTCGTTTCGCTCGTCGCCGCCGGGTTCTTCATCTGGGTACCGCGGCCGAAGGTACTCGTCCTGCCTGCGCTCGTCGCCGTCTGGTTCGTCGGGACGACGTACGTCGTCGAGAACGGGCTCCACGGAATCCACAAGACCACCGTAGGCTCGCTTTGGGCCGGGACGCACATGACCCACGCGAACTGGATCGACCGGCTCGTCGGACCGAACGCCGACGTTGCCGTTCTCTGGACGGGCTCGATGCCCTCGACGTATCCCGTCTACGAGAACGAGTTCTTCAGCCGCAGCGTGCGGACGGTCTACGACGTCGACGGCGCCGCACGCCCCGATCCGCTCCCCGAGACGGATGCGACTCGCCGCGCCGACGGCAGGCTCGTGACCGCGGACGGAGAGCCCATCCACGCCCAGTATGTCCTGGCCTCGACCGCGGTCGAGATCGCGGGGCGTCGCGTCGGGAAGGCCGACGGCGCCGGTGTCGAGCTCTACCGCGTTAACGGCCAGGTCATCATCCCGACCGGGGTTCGCGGGCTCTACCCGAACGGCACCTGGTCGACGCCCAGGGTTGTCTACCAGCGGGTCGACTGCGGCGGGGGCTCGGTCGGGGTGGAGCTCGAGGGTGACCCGAACCTGTTCAAGCGGCCTCAGACGGTGTTCGTCCGCGAGGGTGGCCGGCTGGTGGCGCAGACGACGATCCCGAACAGTGCCCAGACGACCTTGAAGGTTCCGCTACATCGAGCGGCAGACGGCCGCTGCACGGCCGTCTTCACGTTCGGGCAGGTAAAGGTGCCCGCGAAGGTCGAGCCCGGATCGACCGACACCCGGCCCCTCGGCGCCCACTTCCTGAACTTCACCTACAACCCGTGAGGATCGCCTTCGACGTCTCTCCACTCTCCCACGAGCGGACGGGCGTGAACAACTACATCCTCGGTTCCCTGCGGGGGCTCGCCGAGGCGGCCGAGGAAGCAGGGGACCGGATCGTCGCCTTCGCGCCCACGTCGCCTGCCGGGCGCCGGACGATCCCCGAGGTGCTCGCAGGGGATCGCGCTCGAGCTGAGGCTCAAGACATTCATCGGCGCGCACGCCTGGCGCACCGCCTGGTCGCGGGCCGGGTGGCCGCCGGCGGAGCGCTGGCTCGGCGACTTCGACGCGCTCCACTTCACCGACTGGATGTACCCGCCGCAGAAGGCGGGCCTCCGCGCCACGACGATCCACGATCTCGTGCCGCTCCACCATCCCGGAGTGGGTGACCGGGCGGACGCACTCGATGCACACCCGCAAGTACGCGCACACAGCGGAGACCTGCAACGTCATCTTCGCCAACTCGGCCTTCACTGCCGACGACATCACCGCGACGCTCGGCTTTCCGCGTGAGCGGATCGTCGTCGCCCATCCCGGGATCGCAGCCGAGTACCACGCCGATGGGCCTACCGCAGGCCGCGCGGCGCCGTACCTGCTCACCGTTGCGACGCTCGAGCCGCGCAAGAACCTCGGCACGCTCGTCGAGGCGTTCGGCGTCCTCGCCGAGCCCGGGCTCGAGCTCGTCGTGGTCGGCGGGGCCGGGTGGGGAGAGCAGCCCGAGCTAGACCGGCCCGGTGTCGTCCGGCTCGGCCGGGTCGTCTGACGAGGAGCTCGCCGCGCTCTACCGTGGAGCGGCCGCGGTCGTCTATCCGTCACGGTTCGAGGGCTTCGGGATGCCGATCACCGAGGCGATGGCCTGCGGCGCGCCCGTCGTCGCCTCGTCGCACGCGTCGATGAACGAGGCCGCCGGCGGCGCAGCTGTCCGCTGTGACCCGGAGAGCTCGGAGGCGATGGCCGCCGCGATCCGGGAGGCGCTCGGCCGCCGCGACGAGCTGCGCGCACTTGGGCTCGTGCACGCAGCCGGGTTCTCCTGGGAGCGCACCGGCGAGCTCTTCCTCGAGGGGTACAAGCGATTCTCGTAGGGATCGACACTACGCCGCTTCTGCAGACCCGCGCCGGTACGGCGCGGTACCTGCGCGGGCTGCTCGCCAACCTCGACGTGCCGGTGATCCAGACGTCCTTCCCGGCCACCTCGCGGGCGCGATCCGTTGCCGCAGACGCGCTCTGGTACCCGCGGCTGCGCGTCCCCGATGCCGACGTGCTCCACTGCCCGACGTTCCGTGGGCCGTTCTCCTCGCGCGTCCCGCTCGTCGTGACCGTGCACGATCTGGCCGTGCTCCGCCATCCGGAGTGGTTCAACCGCTGGACGCGCACCTACTCGCGCCACGCCGTCCCGCGGGTCGTCCGTGCCGCCTCGCGGGTGATCGCCGTCTCCGACTTCACCGCGGCGGAGCTGCACGACCTGCTCGCCGTCCCGGCACGCCAAGATCAGGGTCGTGCCGAACGCGGTCGAGGAGGTCTTCACGCCGGAGGGGCCCCGGGCCGAGGGCGACTACGTGCTCGCGGTGGGGACGCTCGAGCCGCGCAAGAACCTCGCCCGGATCGCCGCCGCGGTCGACGGCGAGCTACGCGTCGTCGGCGCCCGTGGCTGGGGAAACGTCGAGCCGCCCGCGAACGTGACGTGGCTCGGCGAGGTCGGCGACGACGAGCTCGCGGCGCTCTACCGCGGCGCTCGCTGCCTCGTCTACGCCTCGCTCTACGAGGGCTTCGGGATCCCGGTCGCGGAGGCGCTCGCCTGCGGCTGCCCCGTCGTCACGACCGGTGGAAGCCCGATGGCCGAGCTGGCCGGCGACGACGCCGTCTACGTCGATCCCGACCGACATCGCGTCGATCCGCGACGGCATCGCGCGCGCCGCCGCGGCGCCGCCCCGGCGAGGTGCCACCTGGGCCGAGGTCGCCCGCCTGACCACGGGCGTCTACGCGGAGGTCGCGTGATCCTGATCGACGCCGACGTCCTCGGGCGGCAGCGCACGGGCGACGAGACCTACGTCCAGAATCTGCTCCGGGAGCTGCCCGCCGTCGCACCCGACCTCGAGTTCGCCGCGGTCACGCGCCATCCCGAGCTGGTTCCCGCGGGCATCGAGCCGATCGAGCTCTCCGCGCGGCTTTCCAGGAGGCACGGATGGCCTACTCGCTACCGCGCCTGCTCGCGGCGGCTGAAGCCGCAGCTCGCGCACTTCCAGTACGCCCTGCCGCTCGGCTGGCACGGCCGCTCGGTCGTCACGGTGCACGATCTCTCGTTCGAGGGCCCGGACACGACGATGGGCTTTCTCGACCGGACCGTGTTCCGCACGCTCGTGCCGCGGGCCGTCCGGCGGGCCGACCACGTGCTCACCGTCTCGGAACGAACGAAGCGGGACATCCTCGCCCGCTACGGAGTCGCAGAGGGCAAGGTCACCGTGACGCCGAACGGCGTCGACCCCGCGTTTCAGCCCGGGCGGTGCGCACGACGGGTACGTCCTCTTCGTCGGCGCGATCCAGGAGCGAAAGGACCCGCTGTCGGCGCTCGCGGCCGCGCAGGGCGCTCGACCTGCCGCTCGTCGTGGCCGGGCCCGAGAAGGACGCGGCGCTCGCAGACCAAGCTCCGCGCGGCCGGGGCGCCGAGCTGCGCGGCTACGTGGCGAAGGACGAGCTCGCCGACCTCTACCGCGGCGCGGCGCTCGCTCGTCCTGCCCTCGCGGTTCGAAGGGTTCGGGCTGCCCGTCGTCGAGGCGATGGCCTGCGGCACGCCGGTCGTCGCGGCCGACGAGCCGGCGCTTGCGCGAGGTCGGAGGCGATGCGGCCGTCTACGCGGCGGCCGGTGACTTCGCAGCGGCGCCGTCGACAGCTCTCGCCGATCGGGAGCGCCTCTCGGCCGCCGGGATCGAGCGCGCGAAGGCTTTCTCGTGGGCGGAGACCGCGCGTCGCACCGCCGAGGTGTACCGGCAGGTGCTCGCGTGAAGGTCTCGGCGATCGTCGTGTCGCACGGGAGCGCCGCCGAGCTCGTCGAGTCGCTCCCGGCGCTCGAGCCGCAGGTCGACGAGCTGCTCGTGATCGCCAACGTTCCGGGAAGCGTCCCGCCCGGCGTCGAGGCGCTCGCGAACGACCGCGCCGCTCGGGTACGCCGCCAACATCAACCTCGGGCTCACCCGGACGAGCGGCGAGGCCGTCCTCGTCTCTAACCCCGACGCCGTCGCCGGGCCCGGGGCGGTCGCCGCGCTGCGCGAGTTCATGGAGGCGCACCCACGCTGCGGTGTCGCCGGTCCGGGCATGACGTTCCCCGACGGTAGCCCGCAGCCTTCCCGGCGACGCTTCCCGACGGTCGGCGGCACGATCGTCCGCCGGACACCGCTCAGGAAGGTCGTCAGGCAGGAGCACCACCTCCATCTCGACGAAGCCGCTCCGGACGGCCCCGTCGAGACCGACTGGATGCTCGGGGGCTTCCTGCTCCTGCGACGGGCCATGCTCGACGAGCTCGGCGGTCTCGACCCGAACTTCCGGCTCTACGGCGAGGACATCGACCTGCAGTACCGCGCGATGCAGGCCGGCTGGGAGCGCTGGTACGTGCCGGCGGCGGTGGTACGGCACGAGCACAAGGCCGTGACCGACAGTCGGCTGCTCACGCGGAGGACGCTGTGGCACTGGCGTGGCATCCTTCGCTTCGTGCGCAAGCATCCCGAACGGCTCCGCGCGTTATGACCAACATCGAGGAGAAGTACGATGCGCTGGCCGACGGCTTCTCGGAGCGTGAGTACGCCGATCCTGCGCGCTACTCGGCCGGCCGTGCGCGGCTCGTGGTGGAGCTTGGACCCCGGCTCGAGCCCGGCGCCACGGTGCTGGACCTCGGCTGTGGCGACGGGATCATGGCCGGCCCGCTCCGCGCCTACGGGCTTGACTACGCCGGAGTCGATCTGAGCACGCAGATGGTCGAGGTGGCCCGTCGCCGCCATCCGGGGCTCTCGTTCGTCTCGGGCCGCTTCGAGGACTATCGGCCACCCGAGCCGGTCGATGCGACGATCTGCCTGCGCGCGTTCGAGCACCCCGTAGACCGGGTCGCCTTCTTCCGTGGGATCGCCGGCTACACGACGCAGAAGTTCGTCCTGGACTTTCGTGAGCCCGACCATCCGGCGGCCACGATCGAACGCGACCTTCGGGCCGCCGGCTTCACGCGGATCGAGATGCGCACGTACTTCGTGCCGCAGCGCCGCGCGTTGCCGGGGCTCGCGGTGGACCTGCTCGAGGCGGTCGAGCGCACGGGGCCGCTTGCGACGTTCCTTTCCCGCTACGTCGGTCGTATCTTCTGTAGCGCGAGCGTCTGAGCAGGGCCGCGCCCCAGAGGCCTCCCGGGAGAGCGGGTCACCTCGAAGGCTTGAACGCGAATCCGACCTGCGCCCCGAGATGGCGTCGATCCGCTGCCGTCGGCGGGATCGTGTTCGGAATCGAGATCTCGACCCGGACGGGCGTGCGCGCGACCGGGATCGCGATTGTTTTCGAGCTCCCGTTCTCGACGACGTGATGGATGTCCTGGTACACGTGGTCGAGCTGCGGCGAGGCGTGTTTGTCGATACGGACCATGCCGACGACGATTGTCGCCTGCCCCGGGGCGGAGCTCCCGTTGTAGCCCTGCCGGCCGATCGAGATCAGGAGCGTTCCCTTCTGGTTCGGCTTGAAGTACGTGTATGCGCACCAGTCCGGACACCAGCTGTCGGAGTACACCTGCTGGACCGCGTCGAGCAGATGCCACGGCCGCCCGGCAGTGTGGTACAGGGTCATGCTCCCTTGCATTTTCACGATCGGCGCGTCGAGCGCGACGCCGCTGTCGGCCAGGACGTAGGGATTGCCGGAGTCGTCCGACAGGAGGCCGTCGGGGTTGACGAGGGTCGGCGTCGAGGTCGGGCCCGGCCCGGGAGCGGTGCCGTCGAGGCTGGTGACGTGCTTGATCGAGCGGTTCCAGAACTCCGTCAACTGCTCGCCGAACGGGTCGAGGATCGCCTGGCCGACATAGGTCACGGGCTGCCCGTGCACCTTTGCGTCGACCCAGTTCAGCTGGGTCGGCAGGTTCGCGCGGTACTGGTCTGCGCCGTTGTCGATCCCCACCGTCATCGAGATCTCACCGGCCAGCATCCAGCCGAGCAGGAGCGCGGCCGTGAGAGGCCCCGCCCAGCGCTGCCGTCGCACGGCGATCAGCCCGAGTGAGAGCGCGAGGATGCCGAACAGGCCGATGCGCACCGAGTGGGAGGTCCAGTGCCGGTAGTTCGCGAGCGCCCCGGGGATCGAGGAGCCCGGGGCTTCGTAGTACGGGAACTGGAGCTGGATCGCTTTCAGCCCGATCATCACCAGCACGAACACGGTCGCCCCGGCGACCATCCGCCGGTCGAGGCGCCTGGCCTGGAAGACCATCGCCGTACCGAGAAGCAGCAACGGTGAGAGGTAGATCAGGTCGCGCTCCTCCCACAGCGTGGCGAAGGTCAGCGAGAGCGACGTTGCCTTGTCGGCCGCGTAGACGGCGAGGACACCGATTGCCGCCGCCGTCCAAGCCGCGTAGGCGCGGTAGGTCGGGTCACCGCGCCGTTCGGGGAGCCGCAGCGAGACGAGGCCGGCGATCACGGGTAGGACGCCGAGGCCGATCGTGAACGACAGCCCGGCCCGAAGGCCGTAGTCGACCAGGCGGTTCTTGTAGTACTGCGTCGGGACCTGCCATTCCTGGATGTGCTGCAGCGCGTACCGGTTGAAGAGCATCGCCGCGCCGATCGCGAGCGCGAGCGCGCCGATCTTGTCGCTTCTCGTCCAGTTTCGGCGCAAGCCTCTGCCGCGAGGCCCGGTGAACCAGAGGCCGGCCGCAGCGACCCCAAATGCCAACGGGAGCGTCGTGAACTGCTTCTGCCGGATGAAATACCCGCCGAGCAGGAAGACGCCGGCGATGACGACGTCACGGCGCCTTCCTGCGCGCAGCGCCCGGACCGAGAGCCACGAGCAGAGCGCGAAGTAGGGGTAGGCGAGAACGTCGGTGACGATCGAGGTCACGTAGGCCATCGCCGGCACCGCCACCGAGCCGACGGCGACGGCGACCGCGGCACGCCTGGTCACGAGCATGCGGGCGAGCAGGTAGGTGGGGATCGCCGCGAGCGGCATGACCAGCGCGTTCAGGTACTTGACCGCCGAGTACGCGCTGCTGGTCGAGTGGATCCACCATGCCGGCGCGATCAGGTAGGCGTAGAGCGACTTGAAGTAGATCGGGTCGCCGCGTCGGGCGGCGTGGCCTGTCGAGGCGATCGAGCGCGAGATCTGCGTCCATTCGAGCTCGTCGCTGAAGATCCACGGTGTCTTCCGCGACCAGGCCTCCACAGCGTAGAAGACGAAGATCACGAGCGCGATCACGAGCGCCGGGAACACGGCGAGTACGCGGTCGACGAGCGACCGTTTCCGCTCGCGGCCGGTGGTGCTGACGGAGACCGCGGTCACGCCCGGGTCATTCTGACGCAGCGCCGAACACGACGTGCGGGTCGAGGTCGATCTCGCGCCGGACGAAACGGCACGTGACGCCGGCCTCGGTGCAGGTCTCGACGAGCGCGTCGAGGATCTCGCGGGGCGCGTCGGGGATCGTGATCAGCACGATGTCGGGCTCGGTTCGCTCGAGCAGCCGCGCCATCTCGGAGGTGGCTCCGACGATCTTTACGCCCTGGAGGCTGCGGCGGCGAAGGTGCGGGTTGTCGTCGACGAAGCCGACGACCCGTTCGCCGGCGGTCTCGCGTAGCTCGCGCATCAGGCTGCGGCCGGTCCGGCCGGCGCCGACGATCAGCGTGCGGCGGGCTGTTCGGTCGCGGACTGACCGAGTTCCGATCAGGAGCGTCCGCTCGGCGAATCGCGACCCCGTGATCGCGACCATGCAGATCAGGGTGTTCAGGATGAAGAACGAGTCGTCGAAATCGCGCATGTCCTGGGTCAGCACCATGAAGGTGAGCGCGGCAGCGTTGGCGACGACGACGGCCATGGCGGCGGAGATGGCGTCTCGGATCCCGGCGAAGCGCCACACGGACCGGTAGAGGCCGAACGGGATGAACGTCAGGTAGCTCGCGGTCAGCACGACGGGGAGGGCCAGGTCGCGGATGAACCGCTGGCTGTCGGTCCCCGGCCAGCCGAACTCGATCACGTAGGCCGCCATGAACGAGGCGGTGATGACGAAGAAGTCGACGACGACCTCGACGAGGCGGCGCCAGTGCACGCCGAAGGCCTGCGTGAGGCCGAGCGGCTCGCCGAGCTGCGCGGGCCGGCGGTCGACGTCGGCCAGGAAGCTCGCGAACTGGACGAGCAGGACGAACGTCACGAGGACACCGATGATCGTGAGCCGGAAGTTGTCGAGCACCGTGTAGGCAAGGCTGGAGCCGCCGATGGAGAGCGAGATCAGCGCGAGCAGCGCGACGGCGTGACGTTCGGAGAGGCCGTAGCGAACGAGTCTGTGGGAGGTGTGGTCGCGCCCGCCCTCGTGGATCGGCCGCCCGTCCAGGAGCCGAGCGACTGTGACCAGGGTCGTGTCGAGAATCGGGACCGCGAGGATCAGGATCGGCAGCACGAGTGTGGCGACGGTCGTTCCGGCGACCCGCCAGCTTGCAGTCAGGCCGAGCGCGGCGAGCGCGAAACCGACCATCTGGCTTCCCGAGTCGCCCATGAACACGAGGGCCGGCCCGTTCCGGAGGTTGAACGGGAGAAAGCCGACGCACGCGAGCCCACCTGCGAGCGCGAACGCGAGCGTCGCGTTGCTCGGGTGGATCGTCAGTGCGTCGATTGCGAAGAACCCGAACGCGATCGTTGCCAGCGTTGCCGCGAGCCCGTCCATGTTGTCGAGCAGGTTGAAGGCGTTCGTCAGGCCGACCAGCCAGATCACCGCGATCGCGTCGCCGACCACCTGGTTGTGGATCAGCTGGACGTGTGTGCCCGAGGCGATCACGATCGCCGCTGCCACGAGCTGTGTGGCGAGCTTCCCGAGCGGCGGCATGCCGTAGAGGTCGTCGGCGAGCCCGGCCGCGAAGACGAGCATGACTGCGGCGAAAACACCGAGAAACTCCTTGCCGGGGTGGAACGCGCCGAGCGCAACGGCCGCCCAGAGCCCGATGGTGAAGCCCGCGAAGATGCCGATCCCGCCGAGGCTCGGGGTCGGAGCCGCTGACCAGCGCTCGCCGGTCGGCACGTTCACGATCCGCCCGGCCAGAGGGGAGCGAAGCAGGGCCCAGATCACCGCCGAGGCGGCCGGCAGCGCGATGATCGCCACGGCGGTGCTCACGGGCCCTGAGGGTAGTCGAACGCCGTTAGCACGTTGTGAGGACGGTACTGGCTGTAGCGGCCGGATCGCCGGCCGTTCCAGAGCTCGCTCCGATCCGATCCGACGACCCTCTGAGGTCTTTCCGGCCAAGCGAGCGCAAACCGGCACGAAATCGGCACACATCCGTGACGCCGACGTGGCAAAAGACACCTTGCGCACCCGGTAACCTCGCTTCCTCTGCCCCAGGGTGGGTGGGGGCTCGGGATGGCTCGTAGCGAGGAAACTCCTGGCTGACGAGTTCCTGACGCTTGCGCGGCGGCGCTTGTCGCTCCGGGATCGGCTTGGCCCGGCCCTACACTGCTTCGGTGGCTGTGTACACCGACCTGGTTCGCTACCGCGAGCTGTTCACGAACCTGTTCAAGCGGGATTTCCAGGCGAAATACCGGGGATCCGCGCTCGGGATCCTCTGGTCGCTCGTCAACCCCCTCGCCCTGATGGCCGTGTACCTCCTCGTGTTCGGCGTGATCCTCGACAACAACGCCGGGTCCCGCATTATCCGCTCTACCTGCTCTCCGGAATCGCGTGCTGGATCTTCTTCGCGGTATCGCTCCAGACTGGCGCGCGCTCGATGGTCGACAGCGCGGAGCTGATCAAGAAGGTGCGGTTCCCGCGGCAGCTGGTGGCGTTCTCGGTGGTCGCCACCCAGGCGATCACGTTCGCGGTGATGCTCGGGATCCTGATCGTGCTCTCGCTCGTCTTCATCCCGGAGGCGCGGTCGACCGTCTGGCTCGCGATTCCCCTCGCCGTGCTCTTTGCGGCCTTTGTCGCCGGGGTCGCCCTCGTCGCTGCGTGCGTGAACGTGCTCCTGCGCGATACCGAGCACATCCTCGCCGCGGCCCTGATCCCGTGGTTTTTCCTGACGCCGATTCTCTGGAGCCTCACGTCCCTTCCTTCCTCGGCCGACCACCATCAAAAGCTGATCAAGGTGCTCG
The DNA here is from genome assembly GCA_963735535.1 of uncultured Actinomycetota bacterium. GTDB lineage: Bacteria > Actinomycetota > Thermoleophilia > Gaiellales > Gaiellaceae > PALSA-600. The sequence continues at coordinate 75,216 of CAVTLL010000016.1, forward strand.
AGTGGGGGAACTTCGTCGCGCCTCCGATCGCGGCCGTCCGTGACGCGCTCTGGAGCGGGAATATCCCGAGGACTGCGGACATCGTCTACCTGGCGGTCGCGGCGGTCGCGTCGCTCGTGCTCGGCTCTTATGTGTTCGGCCGTGTCGACGACCGGCTCGCAATCGAGCTGTAAGAGGTACGAGGTGCGCTAGGCCGGTCGCGCCCGGACAACGATCCGGCCGTCGTACACCCACGGCTCGTCGACCGGCGCAGCAAAGGCTGGGAGGCCGGCGATATCAGGCAGCCGCTCGAGCTCGAGGCCGTCGAGTACCGAGGGGCAGACGAGCGGGTGGGCGAAGCCGGGGATCCTGCCGGCGCCTGGGATGTAGGGGGCGAGCGCCTTCGGACGGCGCCTGGTGAGCCCGCCCTGCCAATCGATCGACCCGGCGACGACGGCATAGCCCTCGGCGTGCGCTCCCGCGACCCGCTCATCCCAGTCCGGCGCCGGCTCGACCCAGTCCGGGAGCGTCGCGCCATGGGCGCCGTCGCGCGGAAGCACGTCGACCTCGCGAGAATCGAGCTCGCTCCCGAGCTCCGAGAACCACACCCTGTGCTCGGCTACGAGATCGAGGGCAAAGCGGTACCGGCCCGGTGGGATCGGAGCCCGCACCTTGGCCTCGACGGTCAGCCGCTCGCCCGGCGCGACGAGCGGAAGGCTCGTCCGTTCGCCGTCCCAGACGATCGGGTTGTGGCGCAGATCGAGCCAGTGGTAGGAGAGAAGCACCGCGGTGCGCCAGGCGACGCTGCCCGTGTTCTCGAGCTCGACCCGCGCAACGCTGACCGCTCCGGCATGCGGCTCGGCGAGTGTCCAGTCGCCCCAGGCGACGGCGAGCGGCCCCTTCATGGCCCGCTAGTCTAGGGCGGTGGAACCGCTCCTAGTCCGCGCTGCACGGCGCGAGCCGGTCGAGCGGACGCCCGTCTGGTTCATGCGGCAGGCCGGACGCTCGCTCCCCGAGTACCGCCAGATCCGCGAGCAGTACGAGTTCTTCGAGATCAACCGGTCGGCTGAGCTGACCGCAGAGGTGACGCTGCAACCTGTTCGGAGACACGACGTCGACGCAGCGGTGATGTTCGCCGACATCATGACTCCCGTTGTCGCGATGGGCGCCGGGGTCGAGCTGGTCGAAGGTGTCGGGCCCGTCGTGGCCGAGCCGGTACGGACACTCGCCGCAGTAGCGCGTCTCCGGGTTCCCGATCCCGAGGAGACGGTCGGCCCGGTACTCGACGCGATCCGGGCAGTGCGGAGCGAGCTCCGTCCCGACCAGGCCGTCGTCGGCTTCTGCGGCGGGCCGTTCACCGTCGCCGGTTACCTGGTCGAAGGCAAGCCGTCGCGCGACTTCGCCGTCACCAAGGCTCTGATGTATCGAGAGCCCGCGGTCTGGGGCGGTCTGCTCGACAAGCTGGCCGAGACCTTCGCCGCGTACGTCGTCGCTCAGGCGCGGGCGGGAGCGGACATCGTTCAGCTTTTCGACTCGTGGGTCGGCGCATTGTCGCCGGCCGACTACGCCGAGTTCGCGGCGCCTTGGTCGGCCCGCGTTCTGGCTGCTCTCGCGGATGCCGGTGTGCCCGCGATCCACTTCGGCACCGGGGCCTCCACGTTGCTGCCCGCGCTCGCCGATGCCGGCGGTGATGTCATCGGCCTCGACTGGCGGATCCCGCTCGACGACGGCTGGGCCCTGGCCGGCCACGACCGCGCGGTGCAGGGAAACCTCGACCCGGCGGCGCTGCTCGGCCCCTGGGAGCGCATCGAGGCCGGCGCGCGCGACGTTCTCACCCGCGCCGACGGCCGTCCGGGCCCATCTTCAACCTCGGCCACGGCGTGCTTCCCGGCACCGACCCCGACCTCCTCGGCCGCCTGCGCGAGCTCGTCCACGTCGAGACGGCGCAGAAGATTGACACTTCTGGCACACCGGCGTGACAAAGGACACCTTGCGCCCGCGCTACCGTTGTTCCTCTCCCCAGGGTGGGTGGGGCTAGGGACGGGACCCTACGCTGCGGCATTCACCCGTCGCCACGAGATCCGGCCTCCGTCGGCCGTCGGCTAGCGTTTCGATATGAGCGCTGCGGTCGTTCTGATGGCGTACGGTTCACCGGAGCGGCTGGACGACGTCCCGGCGTACTACGCCGACATCCGTGGAGGCCGACCGATCTCGCCGGAGAACCTCGAGGATCTCGTCAGCCGCTACCGCCGGCTCGGGATCGAGGAGTCGAACCCGCTGAACGCGATCACCGAGGAAACGCGCACCCGCCTGCAGGAGCGGCTTGGCCTCGAGGTGTTCACCGGGATGAAGCACTGGACGCCGCGCATCGCCGAGGCCGCCGAGAGCGCAGTCGGCAGCGGTGTCGACACTGTCGTCGGCCTGGTGCTCGCCCCGCACTACTCGGCGCTCTCGATCGCCGGTTACCGCGACCAGCTCACGGAGGCCCTCGACGGCCGTGCGGACCTCCTCTTCGTCGACAGCTGGCACGACGAGCCCGGTTTCATCGGCTTCCTCGCGCACCGAATCCGCGGTACGGACAGGCACGTCGTGTTCACCGCGCACTCGTTGCCCGCGCGCATCCTCGAGCTGGGCGACCCCTATCGGGACCAGCTCCTCGCGACGTCGGCGCTGGTCGCCGAGGAAGCCGGCGTCACCGACTGGTCGTTCTCGTTCCAGAGCGAGTCGCCGACCGGCGAGCCGTGGCTCGGGCCTGACATCCTCGACCACCTCGTGGCGCTCCATGAGGTCGGCACTGACCGGGTGCTCGTGTGTCCCGTCGGGTTCGTATCCGATCATCTGGAGATCCGCTGGGACATCGACACCGAGGCGCAGGAGAAGGCCGCCGAGCTCGGCATGGAGCTCAGCCGGATCACGATGCCGAACGCCGACCCGGCCTTCGTCGACGTCCTCGCCGAGATCGTCAACAAGCGGCTGGCAGGCGACGGCGCGTGACCGCTGGATCGAGCCGGTGAGTGCCCCCGGCCGCATCGTCGTCGACCGGGTGACCCAGCGGTTCCAGGTCTCCGAGCGTCCCTACCGCACCCTCAAGGACATCGTGGTCGCCAGAGGGCGGGCCGCGACCGGCGAGGTCGTCGCGCTCCAGGACGTCTCGCTGGAGATCGCGCCCGGAGAGGCGCTCGGGCTGGTCGGCCGCAACGGCTCGGGGAAAACGACGCTGCTCAAACTGATGACGGGGCTCTTTCGGCCAACCTCGGGCCGGGTCGTCGCCGGGGGCCGGGTCGCGTCGCTGCTCGAGCTGGGCGCGGGGTTCCACCTCGACTTCACTGGGCGCGAGAACGTCTACTTGAACGGCTCGATCTACGGGCTCTCGCGGTCGCGGATTCGCGAGCTGATGGACGAGATCGTCTCGTTCGCCGAGCTCGAGCGTTTCATCGACCTGCCGGTCAGGACGTACTCCTCGGGCATGTACATGCGGCTCGGCTTCTCCGTCGCCGCCCACATCGAGGCGGACGTGCTCCTGCTCGACGAGGTCTTCGCCGTCGGCGACGAGGAGTTCCAGCGCAAGTGCTACGGCAAGATCCACGAATTCAAGAGCCGGGGGGGAACGATCGTCTTCGTCTCCCACGACGCCCAGGCCGTCGAGCGGTTGTGCGACCGCGCGGTGCTCCTGCGGCAGGGCTCCGTCGTCTTCAACGGGTCGACGCGCGAGGCGATCGCCGAGTACCGCCGGTTGCTCGCCGACGAGCGCAGCCCCGACGAGCTCTCGGCCGGGCTCCGCGAATGGGGCAGCGGCGAGGCCCGGATCGCCTCGGCCCGCCTGCTCGACGGCGACGGGGACGAGCGGACGCCTGCCTCCTTCGCCTCGGGAGAGCCCTGCGCCGTCGAGCTGGTAGCCGTCGCCGACGCCAATGTCGCAGCGCCGACGGTCTCGCTCGAGCTTCGGGACAACGCGGGGATGGTTCTCGGCGGTGTCACTCAGGCGACGGAATCGCTCGGCTGGGGCTCGGGCCCCGGGGAGCGCATCCTGCGCTTCGACATCGAGCGGCTTCCACTTGCGGACGGCCATTTTCACCTGCGGTGCGCTCTGATCGACGGACAGGGCGGCCGGCTTCTGCACTCGCTCGAGGATGCGGTCCGCTTCTTCGTCTTCCCGGCAGGCTCCGAGACGGGCGCGGTATTGCTCGAAGGGCAGTGGACCGTGCAGGAAACGGCCGCTTCCGCGCCAATCGGATAGCCGATGAGTTCGCGCACCTGCCCCGAATGGCCGCAACTGATGGAGCTCGCACCGGAGCTGCAGTTCAAGCACTACACGGTGCGTGAGGCTCAACTTCCCGGTGACGCCGTCGTGACGATCGAGGGCGTCGATCTCGACTCCGTCGCGATCTGCTGCGACCTCGACCGGCACGTGTTCTATGACGAGCACACCGATCCCGCGGTTGCGGCCGCCCTTCGTGCATCGCACTGGTTCGATCTGCGCGAATGGATCGAGCGTTCACCCGGCTCCGACCCCGTCTGATCCCGCGCGCGGGCTCCGACACCTCCACGTTGCTGGCAGCGAGACCGGCCCCAGGCTCGCCCACCAGGCATTCGGGCGCTAGTGTCCGCCGAATGCCGTCGCTAGTGGTTCCCTTCCGCGGGGTGAAGGGCAAGAGCCGGCTCGGTTCGCTCCCCCCAAGCTCCCGGACGGCTCTGGCCTCCGCGATGCTCGGCGACGTCCTGGCTGCCTGCGCCGCGGTTGGCCCGACCTTCGTCGTCGGGCCGCCCGAGACGGACGCCGGCCCCGCGACGCTCGTGCCGGACCTCGGCGGTGGGCAGGGTGCAGCGGTACGCGCAGGGCTTGAAGCGGCTGCGATGGTGTCCGGCGGTGCCGGGCCGTTCCTCGTGGTCAACGCCGACCTCCCGTGCGTCACGGCGCGCGACCTTCTGGCACTCGCCGGTGCGGTTCCCGATGACGGGCTCGCCTTGGCACCCGCAACGGACGGGACCACGAACGCACTCGGGTTTGCCTCCACCGTCCTCTTCGCTCCGGTCTTCGGGCCGGGTAGCGCAGCCCGCTTTGCCGCGCTCGGCCCCTCACGCCGGGTGGACGTACCGAATCTCATCGATGATGTCGACACGGTCACCGACCTCGAGCGGCTGGCCGGCAGGGTTGGTCCCCGCACCCTGAGCGTCCTCGCCACGCTTCGTGCTGGAGCCGCCGCGTGAGTCTAGGCCTGACAGAGCTCAGGGCGGAGGTATCGGCTTTGCCGGTGCCTGAGCGGAAACTCATCCGGCGACCGAAGGCTGCCCGATGAATGTGACCGTGCTCTCAGGCGGCGTCGGCGGCGCACGGTTCCTACGCGGAGTCGTATCCGTAGTCGATCCAGACAACGTAGCCATCATAGGCAACGTGGGGGACGACATCGAGTTCCTGGGGCTTCACATCTCCCCGGACATCGACAGTGTGCTGTACGGCCTCGGTGGAGTGGCCGACGAGGAGCGCGGTTGGGGTCGCGCAGAGGAGTCCTGGAATGCGCTCGCGACGGTCTCCGCGCTGGGCGGGGAGACGTGGTTTCGGCTCGGGGATCGTGACATCGGCCTGCACCTGCTCCGGAGCGAGCTGCTGCATCAGGGCGCCGCCCTCTCGGCGGTTACGCAGCGGCTTGCAGAGGGCTTCGGGCTTCGGAGCACGCTGCTCCCTGCGACCGACGACGCACTTCGAACCTTCGTCGAGACGCCGGCGGGCACGTTTCCGTTCCAGGAGTGGTTCGTCGCGCGAGGGCATCGCGACGAGGTGGATGCCCTCCACTTCACGGGTGCCGCGGAGGCTCGGCCCGCGCCGGGAGTGCTCGAGGCGATCGAGAGCGCCGACCTGATCGCGATCGCTCCCAGCAACCCCTACGTCTCGATCTGGCCGATCCTGGCGGTTTCCGAGATTCGCTCCGCGGTCGAGCGCCGCACCGTTCCCTGCGTCGCAGTCAGCCCACTGATCGGGGGACGGGCTGTGAAGGGGCCTGCGGACAGGATGCTCGCCCGGCTCGCCGGCGGCACAGGGCCGTCCGCCGTTGCCGGCTGCTACCCGGGGCTGATCGACGCCCTCGTGATCGACGAGGCGGACGCCGCCGCCGAGCTCCCGGCCGGCGTTCGCCCGGTCGTCGCCAGGACGCTGATGGTCGACGACGACGCCCGGCGGCGACTGGTGCAGGCCGTTCTGGACGCCGCCGCCACAGTCGCATGAGCGTAGGCTCGACGGAGCTCAAAGCGGAGGTGGCGGCTGTGCCGGCACCGGAGCAGTTCAGCGTAGGCTCGACGGAGCTCAAAGCGGAGGTGGCGGCTGTGCCGGCACCGGAGCAGTTCAGCGTAGGCTCGACGGAGCAGTTCAGCGGAGGCCGGCCATGAGAGTCGCGATCCTCGGAGGCACCGGCAGCTTCGGCCGTGCGCTCGCGGCCAGACTCGTTGCGGCCGGCGAGGACGAGATCGTGATCGGCTCCCGGGATGCGGCCCGGGCCAAAGAGGCAGCCGCCGAGCTCGGCCCGAGAGTCGAAGGGGAGACGAACGAGAACGCGGTGCGCGATGTCGATCTCGCCGTGCTTGCAGTTAAGGCCGACGGAGCGCTCGACACCGCATCAGAGGTGGCCGAGGCGCTCGGGATGATCCCGCTCCTCTCGGTCGCGAGCGTGCTCGCCTTCTCGAAAGACGGCGCCCGGCCCGATCCGGACTCTCGCTCGCTCGCCGAACGGATTCAGGAGCTCGTTGCCGCGCCGGTCGTCGCCGGCCTCCACTCGATCGCAGCGGCGAATCTCGATGCCGCCCCTCCGCGGGAGGACGCGCTCATCTGCGGCGACGATCCGGCCGCGAAGGAGCTCGCGCTCCTGCTGGCCGGGAGGGTCGTTGCGGGCCGGGTGCTCGACGTCGGGCCGCTCCAGAGCGCACGCACGCTCGAGGGGCTCACTGCCGTGATCGTGAACCTGAACCGCCGGTACCGCGCCCACGCCGGGATTACCGTCACGGGCATGCCCGGCGAGTGATCGAGATCTTCCCGGTCGAGGGGCTGCCCGAGATCGAGGAGGGCGCGGACCTCGGTGCGCTGATCGCGGGGGCCGCCGGCGTTCACGAAGGCGATGTCGTCGTCATCGCCCAGAAGGCCGTCTCGAAGGCCGAGGGCCGGATCGTCTCCCTAGACGGGATCGAGCCGTCGGAGCTCGCACGCGAGCTCGCCGGCCCGGAGACAAATCTTGCGCAGCTCGAGGTCATCCTTCGCGAGACGGCTCGAGTGGTCAGGGCGCGTGGCGGCCTCGTGATCGCCGAGACCCACCAGGGGTTCGTCTGCGCCTCGGCAGGCGTCGATCACTCGAACGCGGCCGATCCCGGCACGGTGATCCTGCTGCCCGAGGACTCGGACGCGAGCGCCCGGAGGATCCGGACGACACTTCACGAGCACACCGGTGCGAACGTCGCCGTCATCGTGACCGACTCGTTCGGACGCCCGTTCCGCCGGGGGACGACCGACATCGCGATCGGCATCGCCGGGCTCGCGCCGCTCCGCGACCTGCGCGGAACCCGCGATCGCGCGGGCGCCCCGCTTCGCTCGACGCAGATCGCCGTCGCCGACGAGCTCTCCGCTGCAGCAAATCTCGTTCGGGCGAGCAAGGCCGACGGTCTGCCGGTGGTGATCGTGCGGGGGTATGCGGCCGAAGGCGACGGCCTCGCCACCGACCTCGTCATGCCCGCCGACCGCGACCTGTTCCGCTAGCCGGTTCTGGCCGGCCGCGGCTTCCGGAGCGCCGCTCAGCTGGAGGTCGGCGTCAGGATCATGCCCACGGAGTTGCTCGTGAGCTTCTGGTACTGGAACCCGTACTCGACGGGCAACGTCAACCGGTCGATGGTCGCCGCTTCCTTCGGATCGGGCTGCGAAGGTAGCGGCGGCTTGGTCAGGGGCAGCGTTCGCGAGAGCGGCAGCTTCAGCTCGTTCGCGAGGTTGCTCCGCTCGAGATAGAGCAGCGTGGATGCCGTCTGGCCCGGGGGAGGCGGCATGTAGGCGATCACGGCCTTTACGGCCGGGGCGTACTTGAAGGTGTAGAGGGCGAGCTCGAGAGCCTCACGCCGGACGAGCCGCTCGCGCGCCGCGGTGGGCGTGCCGCGCGAGATTGCGCAGGCCGCGCCAAGGCCGCAGAACTGAACCTGGACGGCGCCCTTCGTGGGGACGATGCGGCTCAGCGACTGAGCCGTCGGCGACGAGCGGATACCGATCGTAGTCACGCTCGTGATCGCCGTGTTCCGTGTCACCTCAGGCTGCCCCGGAACGATCGCCACGAGCTGATCGCCTGTGGCGTTGAGTCGGTAGTTGGCGGCGATGTGGTCGGAGACCTCCTGGGCGACCCTCTGCGAGCTGCCGCTCTGCGGGCGCCAGGTCGACCACTTGGGCGGCTTCGGCGGTCCCGGCCGCAGTGCGACCATGACAAGCCCCGTGACGGCCGCCGCGAGCACTGCGCCGAGCAGCACGTAGAAGATCAGGAAGCGGCCGCCGAATCCCGAAACCGCCTGACGTCCTCCTGGGGCGGCCATCGTCAGTCTTCGTGGACGGGCTTGGGGGCAATCGTCACCTTTTCATGATGCCCATCTGGACGGCACGCTGCGTCGCAATCGTTCTGGCCGCGCCGCCCGCCTCTATCGTGCAGCGATGAGGCTGCTCGTTCTCGGAGGAACTGCGTTCCTCGGCCGCCGGCTGGTTCGGGCAGCGGTCGACCGGGGACACGAGGTCACGACGTTCACGCGAGGGCAGACGAATCCCGACCTCTTTCCGGAGGTCGAGCGCCTCACCGGCGACCGGGAGGACGATCTATCGGCACTTTCGGGCCGCGAGTTCGACGTTGCGATCGACACCTCGGGATATCTGCCACGAGTCGTGCGCGCATCGGCGGAGCTGCTCGCCGGCTCGATCGAGAGCTACGTGTTCGTCTCCAGCATCTCGGTCTACGAGGATGCGGACCGGCTCACCGAGGAGACGCCGCTCCAGAGCGCCGTGGATCCGGACATCGAGGACGTGGGCGCCCATTACGGGGCCCTCAAGGCGCTCTGCGAGCAGGTCGCCGAGGCCGCGCTGCCGGGGCGGACGCTGATCATCCGGCCGGGGCTCGTCGCCGGCCCGCACGACTACACCGGGCGCTTCAGCTACTGGCCGCGGCGCGTGGAGGAAGGCGGGGAGGTTCTCGCCCCGGGGAGCCCCGAGGCGCTGGTCTGGGTGATCGATGTGCGCGACCTTGCCGACTGGACGATCCGGATGGCCGAGAGGCGCGCCACGGGCATCTACAACGCCGCGGGCCCCTCCTCGGCACTCACGATCGGGGAGCTCCTCGAAGAGTGCCGGACGATCACCGGATCCGGTGCGCGGTTCACCTGGGCCGACGACGGATTTCTCCTCGCCCATGGCGTGGCGCCCTATACCGAGCTCCCGCTCTGGCTCCCGGCTGAGGCCGGCGGCTATCCCAGGATCGACTTCGCACGCGCGACCGCGGCGGGACTCACCCACCGGCCGATCGGCGACACGATCCGGGCGGTACTCGGCGAAGGCGAGTCCGGCGCGGTGCCGGTCGACGCATTTGGTCTGCCGCGACGCCCCGCCGGCCTCGAGCCGGCGCGCGAGCGCGAGCTCCTGGACGCGTGGCACGCCACCGCCCGCTGAGCTCGTCTTCCCTCTAGACGACGAACTCGTCGGCGACCGAGAGGGCCTCGTCGAGGATCGCGATCCCCTCGTCGAGCTCCTCGCGTGTGATCGTCAGCGGTGGGCAGACCATCACGACGTTCCAGTGAGTCATCAGGTAAAGGCCCTTCCCGAGCGCGTGCTTCGACAGTGCCACGACAGGCTTGGCCGCTTCGCCGGAACCGTTGAACGGCACGAGCGGCTCGCGGGTCTCCCGATTCTTGACGAGCTCGAGCCCCCAGAAGCACCCGAGGCCGCGAACATCGCCGATCGATGGGTGCTTGTCGGCGAGCCGTGCGAGCTCCGCGCGGAACACTGCGCCCATCGCGGCTGCGTTCTCGACGATGCCCTCCTCCTGGAAGGCCTCGATCGACGCGACCGCCGAGGCGCAGGCGAGCGGGTGGCCCGAGTAGGTCAGTCCGCCGGCGAAGAACCGGGGCCGCACCCACTCCGCGAGCGCGGGACTCACGGTCATCGCGCCGAGCGGCACGTAGCCCGAATTGATCCCCTTCGCCATCGTAATGATGTCCGGGACGACGTCCCAGTTGTCGACCGCGAACCACTTGCCGGTGCGGCCGAAGCCGGCCATCACCTCGTCGGCGATCAGGAGGATCCCGTACTTGTCACAGACCGCGCGGATCGACTGCAGATAGCCGTCTGGCGGAACGATGATCCCGTTGGTGCCGGTGACGGTCTCGAGGATCACGGCGGCGACCGTCTCGGGGCCCTCGTACATGAGGATCTCCTCGAGATGAGGCGCGCCGGTGCAGACCGGGCACGGGTCGGGATGGCCGGCGGGGCAGCGGTAGGTGTAGGGATCGAACATCCGCACGACGCCGGGGATCCCGGGCTCGGCCGGCCAGCGGCGCGGGTCGCCGGTGAGCGTCATCGAGCCGGCGGTGGCGCCGTGGTAGCTGCGGTAGCGCGCGACGATCTTGTGGCGGCCGGTGTACCAGCGTGCGAGCTTGATTGCGTTCTCGTTCGCCTCGGAGCCGCCGTTCGTGAAGAACGAGAACGACAGGTCGCCCGGGGTCACCTCGGCGAGGAGCTTCCCGAGGCGAGAGCGCGACTCGGTCGCCATCGGCGGCCCGATCGTCGCCAGCGTGTCGGCCTGCTCCTTGATCGCCGCGACCACCTTCGGGTGGCCGTAGCCGATCGAGACATTGACGAGCTGCGAGGCAAAGTCGAGGTAGCGCTTGCCGTCGTAGTCCCAGAAATGCCGGCCTTCGGCGCCGGCGACCGCGATCGGGGAGATTGCGTCCTGCACCGACCAGGAGTAAAGGACATGCTTCTTCGCGTCCGCGACGATCTGCTGCCCCAGCTCGGGGTTCGTCTCGATGGTTGCCATTCGCGTGATCCTAGCGGCGAAGCTCAGCGTGGATCCGGGCTCAGGTGACCTTCTGCCGGAACAGTCTCACCCGGCCCATCGCTTCGAAGCCGAGCCCCTCGAGGATCGGGGCCGAGTCGGGGCCGGCGGCCACGACGAGCCGCGGCACGCCGCGGGCGACCGCCTCCTCCCACCGTGCGAGCACGATCGAGGTGTAGACGCCCTGTCCGCGGGCGTCTGGCAGAGTCGCGCCGCCGAGCATCAGTGCGCCGTACGGCGTGTACGCGGTGCGGCCGAATCCGACCGGCTCGTCGTCGACGTAGGCGAGGTGAATCGTCGAGGTGCCGTCTGCCCGCAGTCTCGACCAGGCCTCGGCGGCCTCGCGGCGCCGGAGCTCGCGCTCGTCCTCGGCTACGCCGAAGGCCTCCCAGTCGATCTCGAGCCCCCGCAGCCAATCCTCCTGGGTCTCGGCGTTTCGCACCTCGACGGTTGCCTTGCCGCCGGGAGGTTCCGCGATCGTGAGCGACGCAAGCCTGGCCGGGTCGTCGCGCTCGAGCCCGAGCGCGAGCAGGCGCTTACCGAGATTGCGGGGCGTATTGAGCTCGCCGAGCCACCACACGGCCTCGTCGATCTTGCGGATCGAGAGGATCGCGTCGACGTGGCTCACGACCCGCTTCACCTCGGCATCGTCCTTGGGCAGACGGAGCCGGTGAACCCACGCCGAGCGGCCCTGCGAGACGAACGCGAAGCCGTCGCCGTGAAAGACCGTTCGCGTCGGCTCGTCAGGCATCCACAGTCCAGGCTCCTCGGCGAGAGCGATCGTCTGCTCGTCCGGGACAGGAGGTCCGTGCTCCGCCGGCTCCTGTGCTTCCTCGAGCTGGATCTCCTGCTCTCCAGGAGCCGTTTCGTCCATGCCGGAGAAGTTATCGACGCGATACGCTGCCCGGAAGACTCGAGGAGGAGACGATGACGGAACTGATCGACGCTCCGCAGGCCGTCAAGGCCATCAATCACTGGATCGGCGGGAAGCGCGAGGAGGGCGGCTCGGGGCGAGTCGGCCCGGTCTACGATCCGGCCACCGGGGTCCAGACGGGGGCCGTCGATTTCGCGTCCGTCGAGGAGATCGACGCTGCCGTCCAGGCAGCGAAGGCCGCGTTTGCCGCCTGGCGCTCGGTATCGCTCGCGCGGCGCGCCGAGCTCTTCTTCCGGATCCGCGAGCTCTTCTCGTCGCACAAGGAGGATCTCGCCCGGCTGCTCACCGCCGAGCACGGCAAGGTGCTCTCCGACGCGATGGGCGAGGTGACGCGCGGGCTCGAGGTGATCGAGTTCTGCTGCGGGATCCCGACCCTGCTCAAGGGCGCCTTCTCCGAGCAGGCGTCGACCGGGATCGACGTCTATCAGCTGCGCCAGCCGCTCGGCGTCGTCGCCGGGATCACGCCGTTCAACTTTCCGGCAATGGTCCCGATGTGGATGTGGGCGCCGGCGCTTGCGTGCGGGAACACGTTCGTGCTGAAGCCTTCGGAGAAGGACCCGTCGGCGTCGATGCTCACCGCGGAGCTGCTCGCGGAGGCGGGCGTGCCCGAGGGCGTCTTCAACGTCGTCAACGGGGACAAGCTGGCCGTGGACACGCTGCTCGGACATCCCGACATCGCGGCGATCTCGTTCGTCGGCTCGACGCCGATCGCGCGGTACGTGTACGAGACCGCGACTGCCAACGGCAAACGCTGCCAGGCGCTCGGCGGGGCGAAGAACCACATGATCGTGCTGCCCGACGCCGACATCGACATGGCGGCAGACGCTGCCGTCTCGGCCGGCTATGGCTCGGCCGGAGAGCGCTGCATGGCCGTCTCGATGCTCGTCGCTGTCGGCGGCGTCGCCGACGAGCTCGTCGAGGCGATCAAGGCCCGCATTCCGGCGGTCAAGGTTGCGCCGGGTCTCGATCCCGACGCGGAGATGGGGCCGCTCGTGACGCGAGAGCATCGCGACCGCGTGGCCTCGTATGTCGAGCGTGCGTCCGGTGAGGGCGCGACGGTTGTCGTCGACGGTCGCGAGAGCGCCCCCGCAGGCGACGGCTTCTTCCTCGGGCCGTCGCTGATCGACAACGTCACCCCGGAGATGGACAACTACCGGGACGAGATCTTCGGCCCTGTGCTCGGCGTCACGCGTGTGGACACCTATGACGAGGCGCTGAAGCTGATCAACGACAACCCGTACGGCAACGGGACGGCGATCTTCACGCGCGACGGAGGTGTCGCCCGGCAGTTCCAGTTCGACGTCCAGGCGGGGATGGTCGGGATCAACGTGCCGATCCCGGTCCCGGTCGCCTACTACTCCTTCGGAGGCTGGAAGGCGAGCCTGTTCGGCGACCGTCACATCTACGGGCCCGAGGGCATCGACTTCTACACGCGCTCGAAGGTCGTCACCTCGCGCTGGCCCGATCCGGCCACCTCGAAGGTCGACCTCGGCTTCCCCCAGACGCGCTGATCCGGGGACTCGTAGCAGCGCTCGCCGTCGCGGCGGCCCTCGTGCCGGCGGCTTCGGCGGGCGCGCCGACCCCCTGGACGTCGATCACGCTCGAGAAGCATCACGGTCCGGTAACAGCCGTGCTCACCCTCGAGCGGCGCAAGGCGAGCTTCGGCGCGTTCGAGTTCCGCCGGATGAAGCTCGTCGTCCGGACCGGTGGCCACACCGTGTTCGCCCGGCTGCTCTGCTCCGAGAGTCGCTGCTCGATCGCCTCCCAGCACTGGCTCTACCTGAAGAACGTCTGGGGGGACGCCGCGCCCGAGGTGATCCTCGACACCTACACAGGCGGCGCCCACTGCTGCTTCGAGAGCCTCATTGTGCTGGCGGACGGCGGGCATGCCGGCAGGGCGATCTCGCATTTCTGGGGTGATCCGGGGTACAGCGTCAAGACGCTCTCCGCCGGCCCGGCGTTCGTGACCGCCGACGACAGGTTCGCCTACGCGTTCACAGCGTTCGCGGCCTCGGGGCTTCCGGTCGAGGTGTTCGCGATCGGCCCCCACGGCGTGATGAGGGACATCACCCAGTCGGAGCCGGCACTCGTGAAGAAGGACGCCGCCCAGTGGTGGCACGCCTACACGAGCCTGCGCGGAAAGTCGGCCGAGGACGACATCCGCGGTGTGCTCGGCGCCTGGTGCGCCGACGAGTATCGCCTCGGCATGAAGGCGGCGTGTGACGCCGAGCTCTCGAGCGCGCTGAAGAAGGGGTACCTGAGCGGGCCGGAGATCTGGCCCCAGAACGCCAAGTACATCGCGTTCCTGCACAGGGAGCTCGCGAAGTGGGGTTACCCATCGGCTTGACCGCCGGCTTGACACCGGTTTGAGCAAGTGCTTTAGTCATACGATCAAATCGTTCGCTCAAATCAGGTGAAGGTCGTTCTCGGTGGTGGCTCGGGCTACATCGGGCAGGCGCTCCTCCGCTCGCTGGCCGGCGACGGGCACGAGGTGATCCTGCTCTCTCGCACGGCCGGGCCAGGGGCTGCCGCCTGGGAGGATGCGGCCGGGCACGTCGACGGCGCAGCTGCAGTAGTCAACCTCGCCGGAACCTCGATCGGCGGCCCTCGCTGGACGCGCAAGCGCAAGGAGTCGATCCTCTCGAGCCGCGTCGAGACGACCCGGACGCTCGTCGACGCGATCGTCGCAGCGGAACGCAAGCCGGCAGTCTTCGTGACCGCCTCCGGCATCGGCTACTACGGCGACGGCGGCGACGCGGTGCTCGACGAGGACTCTCCGCCGGGCGACTCCTTTCTCCCCCGCGTGTGCGTGGCCTGGGAGGCCGCAGCAGCCGCGGCCCCCGTGCGCCACGTCGCTGTGCGCACCGCGCTCGTCGTCGGCCCGGACGCGCCGGCGATCCGGATAATGGCGCTTCCGTTCCGGATCTTCGGTGGAGGGCCGGTCGGGGGCGGACGGCAGTGGTTTCCGTGGGTCGCGCTCGACGACCTCGTTCGCATCTACCGGCTCGCACTCGATGACCCCGCGCTCAGCGGCCCCGTGAACGCGGTGGCGCCCGAGCAGCTCAGGCAGCGCGAGGTCGCGAAGGCAATCGGAGCGGTGCTTCATCGTCCCTCGGCGGTGCCGGCCCCGGCCGCGGCCGTTCGGCTCGTGCTCGGCGAACAGGCCGAGCTGCTTCTCGACGGCCAGCGCGCCGTGTCGCGCAAGCTCGGCGACTTCGAGTTTCGCTACCGCGGGCTTCGCGCGGCCCTCGAGTACGCCCTTATTTGAGCCGTTTCGGGCCTCAAATCCTTACACCGAAGTAACGAGCGACCGGGGGTCGCATAGCGATACTGATGCGATGAACGACGCATTCCCCAGGGGGTTGGGAGGCGGGAAGTTGCTCGGTCTCGTGACGGCCTTGATGGTGGCGGTCGGTATTCCGGCGTTCGCTCTCGCGCATGACTCGGCCAAGATCGTCGGCAATCCGAAGGCGGGCAAGCCGCTCTTCGTCAGTACTTGCGGCGTCTGCCACACGCTCAAGGCGGCGGGCACCGTCGGCAATGTCGGCCCCAACCTCGACAAGGTCGCGCCTCTGACCGAGCCGGTGATCATGAAGGCGATCACCTACGGCGGTGCGACCGTGATGTCGAAGGCCGCCGCAGGGAGGTACACGACGCGGATGTTTGCCTACAAGGGTGCTCTGACCACCGATCAGATCAACAACATCGCCGCGTACGTCTACACCTCGACGCACAAGCCGTAGCAGCTCAGCTCTTGCTGGGCGCGAAGGTGACCGGCTCGCCGAGCAGCCGGGTCTCGGCGGGTGTCGTCTCCGCGATCACACGGCCCCGCCGAACGACCCACCGCCTCGTCGCGCGGAGCCGGATCACCTCGACTGCATCAGGTGCGTCGAACACGACGAAGTCGGCCGGCTTCCCCTCCTCGATCCCGTACTCGTCCTCGACGCCGAGCGTTCGCGCGCCTCGCTCGGTTGCGCAGCGGAGCATCTCGGGGATCTCCTCGAGGCCGCTCATATAGGTGAAGTGGAGGGCCAGGTGGGCGGCGTCGACCATGTCGGCCTTTCCCATCAGGTACCAGGGGTCCATGATCACGTCGTTCCCGAGCGAGACGTTGACGCCCTCGGCGAGGAGCTCCTTGAGCTGTGCGAATCCGCGGCGCTTCGGGTACGGGTCGAGCCGCCCCTGGATCAGCGAGTTGGCGTACGGGTTCACGACGATGTTGATGCCGGCCCGGCGCAGGAAGCCGCGCAGCTTCGAGGAGTAATACGGCTCGTAGGAGCCCATCGCGGTGCAATGGCTCGCGGTCACGCGGCCGGTCAGCCCGTGCTTGACCGTGTGGTCGGCCATCACCTCGAGGTAGCGCGAACCGGGATCGTCGGTCTCGTCGCAGTGCACGTCGATCCGGCGGTTGTGCCGCCTGGCGAGCTCGAAGACACGGTCGACCTCACGGTGGCCGAGCTCGGCGGTCGGCTCGTAGTGCGGGATACCGCCGACGCAGTCGACGCCGAGCTCGATCGCGCGCTCGAGCCGGGCCTCGTCGCCCTCATTGGCGAAGATCCCATCCTGCGGGAAGGCCGTCACCTGGATCGTCACGAGGTCGGCGTGCTCGTCGCGGGCGCGCAACAGGCCACGTACCATCGCCTCGTTCTCGCCCGAGACGTCGGCATGCGCCCGAATGAAGAGCGTCCCCTGCGCGGCCGACCAGCGGATGATCTCGGTAGCGCGGTCGAAAACATCCTGCTCGGTTAGCGACGGCTTCAGCTCGCCCCAGACGTGGATTCCCTCGATCAGCGTGCCGCTCTCGTTGTAGCGCGGCTTGCCGGCCGTCAGCGAGGCGTCGAGGTGCAGATGGCAGTCGACGAGCGGCGCGGTGACGAGCCGCGCCGCTGCATCGATGGTCTTGGGAGCATCGAGGTCGAGCGACGGCCCGATCGCCGTGAAGCGACCGTCCTCGACGGCGAGATCGACCAGGCGTCCGTCGAGCAGGTGGGCGTTTCGGACTACAAGCTCCGGCATGCGCCTGTGTCAGGCCCGGGCCGGCTGTGCGCCTATGTCGAGGACGGCGTCGGAGTCGATGTTGTGGTCGTCGAGCGTGTGCGGGAAGCCGAGCCAGGTGCGCGCGTTGGTCATCGATTGCGTGACCGTGACGATCAGCAGGTACAGGCCGCCGGCGATCAGCCAGCATTCGAGTGGCACCGGGCCCCAGTTCTGGGGAGTGTCGTAGACGTTCCAGCCGGACGGGAGAATTGCGCTCGCGATTGCGCCGTAGCCGACCGCGACGAGCAGTGAGACGATTGCCGGCCAGTTCGCGAACCGCGTCTTCTCCCAGGGTGGGACGACGGTGAGCGGCCGCGAGATCTTGAGCCAGCGTGGGAGCAGGAAATGGTCGACGACCATGATCGTCGTGGCGCACGGGACGGTGATCGCGAGGAAGGTCGCGACGTCGAACCAGCCGTTGACGAACTTGTAGTTCACCAGGTAGGCGGCGATCATCCCGCCGCCGGCGACGATCAGACAGGTCGCGATGCGGTGCCATTTCGGCGCCCAGGCCATCAGGTTCTGGCCGGCGTTGATCGACTCGTAGTAGTTGCCGTCGTTGACCGCGAACTGCGAGATCGTCGCGATGATCCAGGCGAGCCAGAAGGCGCCGAAGAGGGAGTAGTGGACGCTGAAGTTGTACGGGTCGCCGCTGCCTGCGAGCCGCGCCATCATCCAGCCGGCGACCGTGAAGAGCAGGAAGAACACCATCGCGAACAGGTAGGTGGGGACCGACCAGGCGAGCTTGGGCTTGCCGTAGCGCCAGAAGTCGGGCTCGTTGCCCCACATCGCGAAGCCGATCACCGCGCCGACCGCGACCCAGAACGGCAGGCTGCCGGGCGGCGAGCCGTGCAGGGCGGCGTGGTCGGAGATGAAGCCCTTCGCGACCATGTACAGAACCCAGATGATCAGAACTGGGGTGACCAGATAGCGCGCGAAGACGCTGATGCCGGTGAAGCCGAAGAGGTTGTTCACGATCATCACGCCCGCAAGGATGATCGTCAGCGTCTCGACGTTCCCCCAGCCCGCGAAGTTGTCCCACAGCTGCGCGAGCAGGCCGGCCTGGAAGCCGACCCAGCCGAGCGGGGCGATCAGGACGAAGAGCGAGACGATCCCCGATCCGAAGGAGCCGAAGATCGATCGGGTCAGGAGCGAGTGGGTCTGGCCGGTGCGCGAGCCGAGGAACGAGCCGAAGACGGCGTAACAGGTGTAGATCGCGTAGCCGAGCACGGTGACGAACGCCGTCTTGATCAGGCTGTAGCCGCCGCCGTAGATCTCGATCCCGAGGGCCATGTACGAGAAGCCCGCCACGAACGTCGCCCAGAGGCCCATGAAGTGCCACATCGGCCGCCGGTGAGTCAGCGGGACGATCGTCGTCGAGTAGTCGTGTTCGATCGAACCGTGGAGCTCCTCGCGCTCGAACTCGATATCGCTCTTCAGATCGGCGACGTCGTGAACGATCTCCGGCCGCTCGCTCATCTCTCTTGCTCCTTTCGCCTGTCCGGGGTTCGCGCGAATCTACGGCGTCGGCGAACGGAAGTCCAGCGGGCAGGTCAGCGCAGCGTGGCGAGGAGTGGCTCGACGAGCGGCGTCCACTGCCGCGCGAGCGCGAAGAGCGTGTCTATCTGCGTCCCGGCAGGGTCGAGGTAGGTGAGGAGGTTGGCGCCGAGGTACCAGACGACGGTGGCGTGGGCGAGCTCGCGGGCGGGGAGGCCGGGCGGCAGGACGCGGTCGAAGGTCTCCTCGGCGAGTGTCGGTCCAGGGCTTCATCATCTCGACGACCTGGGAGCAGAGCTCGGGGCGGTTCGCCGAGCCCGCGATCACCTGCGCGACGATCTGGACGTGGCCCGCCTGCTTGTCCTCTTCCCAGAGGGCCGCCATCACCGGCAGGAGCGCGTCGAGCGTCGCGATCGGCGCGACCGCCTCGCGGTAGCGCGTGAGACGCTCGTCGCTCGTCTGCTGCATCGCGGTCACGAGCAGGTTCTCGAGCGAGCCGAAGTGGTAGAAGATCAGCGCCTGGTTGCAGCCCGCCCGCCGCGCGATCGCACGCGACGTGGCTCCCGCGAAGCCCTCTTCCCGAAGCGTTTCGAGCGTAGCCTTGAGGATCGTCTGGGCAGTTGGATTGATCATGCGACTAAATCACTCGATCAGTGCTGATCGCAGGATAGTCGCCGAGCCGGACCTGTCACCCTGCGCCATGTCCCGCCGGGGCGTGTCCGGTGCCAGGTTATGGAAACGAAACTGCAACGAACCGTCCAAAGGAAGCAATAAACCCTGCAAACCCTCCTGGCCGCTGAGACATGTCCGGTGCCAGGTACGAACTGAACTGCGGCGCGATCTCGGCCCTCGCGGACTGGGCTGAGCGAGGCGTGCCGGTGGACTACATGCCCGAAGCGATCAGGCGGTGAGGCGGCGGCTGGAGGCCAGCTCCTCGCCGAACTTCGCGCGTGCGACGTAGCGGCCGATCCCGGGCGAGGCGACGAGCTCGCCGTCGTCGACGAGAATGTTCCCGCGAAGGAGAACGGTCTCCGGCGACCCGGTGACCTCCGTGCCCTCGTACAGGTTGTAGTCGACGCGCGAGTGCTGGCCCTTCGCGGAGATGGTCACCTTCTTGTCGGGATCGAAGATCACGATGTCGGCGTCCGAGCCGACCGCGAGCGTGCCCTTTCGCGGGTAGAGGCCGAACAGCTTGGCCGGGTTCGTCGCGAGCAGCTCGACCATGCGGTTCAGGGTGATCCTCCCGCCGCGGACCCCGAACTCGTGGATCATCTGCAGGCGGTTCTCGAGCCCGGGACCGCCGTTCGGGATCTTCGAGAAGTCGTCGCGTCCAAGCGACTTCTGCCCGTCCCATTTGAACGCGCAGTGGTCGGTCGAGATCGCCGACAGCACGTCCGTGCGCACGGCGTCCCAGAGGATCTCCTGGTTCGCCCTGGCGCGTGGAGGCGGCGTGTAGACGTACTTCGCGCCCTCGAAATCCGGTTTCTCCAGGAACGTCTCGTCGATGAAGAAGTACTGCGTGCAGGTCTCGCCGAAGACGTTCCAGCCCTTTGCGCGCGCGAGCGCGATCGGCTCGACCGACTCCTTGCACGAGACGTGGACGACGTACAGCGGCGCACCCGCGACGCGCGCGAGCTGGATCGCGCGGTTGGTCGCCTCGCCCTCGGTCTCGGGCGGCCGTGTGCGAGCGTGCCACCACGGCTCGGTGTGCCCGGCCGCGAGCGCCTGCTTGACGAGCACGTCGATCGCGTCGCCGTTCTCGGCGTGCACCATGACGAGCGCACCGGTCTTCGCCGCCACCTCCATCGTGCGGAAAAGTGTCTCGTCGTCGACTTGCAGCGCCCCCTTGTAGGCCATGAAGAGCTTGTACGAGGTGACACCTTGATCGGGCAGCCCGGCGAGCTCGTCGAGAGCGCCCGGCGCCGTCAGATCCGTGACCGCGATGTGGTAGCCCATGTCGATCAGCTGCTTTCCCTCGGCCTTCGCGTGCCAGTCCGAGAGCGCCTCGGCGAAGGTCTGGCCCTTGGCCTGAATGCAGAAGTCGACGTGGCAGGTCGTGCCGCCGAACGCCGCGGCGGTCTGGCCAGACTCGACGTCGTCGATCGTCACCGTGCCGCCAAAGGGCATGTCGAGATGCGTGTGGGGGTCGACGCATCCGGGGAGCACGTACTTTCCGTGCGCATCGATCGTGCGGTCGGCCTCGAGGTCGAGCGACTCGCCGATCAGCGTGATCCGCTCGCCGTCGACGAAGACGTCGGCGACGTAGTCGTCGGCGGCGGTGATGACGCGGCCGCCTTTGATCAGTACCGACATGGCGAAAAGTCTAGTCGTGCCGGCGCGGGAGCGAGGCCCGCGCCGGCACGACCCAGACGAGCTACTTGCCGCCCGCAGTCACCTTGACGACGACTGCCTTGAAGCCGGTCCCGGTGACGTTCACACCGGCGGACTTCAGCTGGGCGAGTGCCTGCTTCGCGTACGTGTAGTTGACCGTCGAAGCGGCCGGCGTCTTCTTGATCACGCCGTAGGTCTTCGCGATCTTGACCGTCGCAGCCACAGCCGAGGCCGGCACGACGCCGATCCCGCTCGGGCTCGGCCAGGCGAGCTTGTTGATCTCGTTCATCTGCCAGAGCTGGTGCCCAGCCCCGAGCGTCGGCCCGTTCTGAAGCACGATCTTCACGCACGCGGCCACGTGGTCACGGCAGTAGATCCAGCCCTGGAACGACGCCTTCAGGAACTTGACGAGGGTCGCCTGGTTCGTCGAGTCGGACAGCCACTTGCTGGTCGTGAAGAGGTTGTCCTCGAGCATCCCCGTTCCGGCATCGGCCATCTTGAAGACGTTCAGATCGTTCAGCGTGTAGAGCTTGCCGGTGGCCGGGTTCTTCGTCTCCAGCACCTGCGCGAGCTCGTTGTAGGTCATCGCCGCCGCAGCGTCGATCTGCTTGCTGAGGAAGGCGTTCATGTCGAACGGCTGGTTGAAGATCGTCACATCCTTGGGGTTGGTCGGATCGATGCCGTTCTTCGTCAGCGCCGCATAGAGCTCCGGCTGGTTCCCGCAGCACCAGACGCCGACCTTCTTGCCGGCCATCTTCTTGATCGAGTTGATCCCGCTCGACTTCCACGTGATCTCCGTCATCCCGCTGCGGGGGAACACCTGCGCGACGGATACGAGCCCGCCGCCCTTCTCGTCGGTCGCGAGGAGGTTCGGCAGCCAGTCGAGCCCGATGTCCGCGCCGCCGCCGACGACGACGGTCTCGGGCGTGATGCTGGGCCCGCCTACCTTGAGGTTGACATCGAGGCCTGCAGCCTTGTAGTACCCCTGCGCTGCTGCGGCGTAGTAGCCGGCGAACTGGGCCTGCGTCACCCACTTCAGCTGCAGCGTGACCTTGGTCAGCTTCGTGGTCTTGGTGCTCGCGCCTGCCGACGCGCTGAGCAGCGCGGATGCCGCGATTGCGGCTGCGGCGAGGCTCAAGATCACCCAGTGCTTCCGTCTCATTTGCTCTCCTTCGTGGTGGGCCGTCCGGGGCGATCAGCGATTCTGACGTATCGCCGGAGTCATGTCGACGTCATCCCGCGAACGCAGTACCGTTCCGCGGCCGAGATCGCCGCGTAGAAGGCGATCCCGAAGGCGCTCGCGACGACGATCGCTGCCCAGCCGAGCGCGAAGTCGAACAGCGAGATCGAGTTCTCGATCTGCACGCCGAGTGCGTTGATCGCGCCGCCGAAGTAGTCGCCGACGATCGCGCCGATCATCGCGAGCACCGTCGCGACCTTGAGCCCCGCGAAGATGAACGGCAGCGCCGCGGGGATCCGCACGCGGCGAAAGATGTCGATGTTCCCGGCCGCGTAGGAGCGCATCAGCTCGATCGCCTCCGGCCGCACAGACCGAAGGCCGCGCAGCGTGTTCACGAGCACGGGAAAGAAGCAGAGGACCCCGGCGATGGCCCACTTCGAGTGCGGGTTGAGAACGCCGAACCAGGCATTCGTGATCGGCGCGAACGCGATGATCGGGACGGCGCTCGCGGCGATCGCATACGGCATCAGCGCCGAGCCGACCCGCTGGAACCGGGCGAACACGAGCGCAACGAGGATCGCGGCGCCGGAGCCGATCACGAACCCACCCAACGCCTCCTTGAAGGTGAACCAGCCGGCGTTGACGAGGACGTGCCGGTTGTCCCAGAACGCCTTCGCGATCGCCGAAGGCCTCGGCAACAGGAACTTGCCCGCGAGCGGAGAGAGCACCCACTGCCAGACGGCGATGCCGACGAAGAAGACGATGAGCGCAGGCACCCAGTTCGACGCCCCTTTCTTCACGCGTCACCCTCCGGTGCGAGCTTTTCGAAGACCTGGTCGGCGCCGCCGCGGTGGAGCGACTCGCGCAGCTCGGTCACGAGCTCGAAGAAGCGCGGGTCCTCGCGCGTCTCGGCTGTCCGCGGCTGCGGCAGGTCGATCTCGAGGATCTCCGCGATCCGGCCGGGCCGCGGCGACATCACGACGACGCGCGTCGAGAGGAACACCGCCTCGGCGATCGAGTGCGTGACGAAGATCGTGGTCGAGCCGGTCTCCCGCCAGATGCTCAGCAGCTCCATGTTCAGGCGCTCGCGGGTCATCTCGTCGAGCGCTCCGAACGGCTCGTCCATCAGAAGCAGCGGCGGCGAGAACGACAGGGCGCGCGCGATCGAGACGCGCTGCTGCATCCCGCCTGAGAGCTGCCAGGGGTAGTGGCTCTCGAACCCGGTGAGCTCGACGAGCTCGAGCATCTCCTTGATCCGGTCGGCGCGCTTGGCCCGCGGCCAGCCGAGCATCTCGAGCGGCAGCGCGATGTTCTTCGTCACCGTGCGCCAGTCGTAGAGCACCGCGTGCTGGAAGACGATCCCGTAGTCGCGGTCGTTCCGCGCCTGGCGCGCCGGTCTTGCCGTTCACCGTCACCTTCCCGCTCGTCGGCTCGACGAGGTCGCCGATGATCCGAAGCAGCGTCGACTTCCCGCAGCCCGACGGGCCGATCAGCGAGACGAACTCGCCGGAGTCGATCGTCAGGTCGATCCCCTGGAGCGCGACCGTCTTGCCCTGCGCGAACTCCTTGGTCACGCCCGCGAGCTCGACGACCTTCTCGGGCGAATCGGTCATGCGTAGTGCTCCGGCGCCCGGTGGACGACGAGCTTCTCGACCCCGACGACCGCCAGGAAGAAGGCGATCCCGAGCAGCGCGGTGATGATGTTCGTCGCCCAGAGCTCCTGCGGCTCGATCGTGTAGTACTGGCTGAAGTTGACGATCGCGCCGCCGAGGCCGCCCTGGATCGAGGCGGCGGGCTCGGAGATGATCGCGCCGACGACGGCGAGCGGCGCGGCGATCCGGAAGGCGGAGAAGAGGTACGGGATCGAGTTCGGCACCTGCAGCTTCCAGAGGATCTGCCAGCGGCCGGCCGCGTACGACTGCATCAGCTCGACCGCGCGCGGATCGGCTGACTCGAGTCCGCGCAAGGTGTTGATCGTAACGGGGAAGAACGTGAGGTACGCGGCGAGCACTGCGACCGAGATCCAGTCCTTGACGCCCTTGGAGCCGAGGCCGACGACGACCATCGGCGCGATCGCGAGGAGCGGGATCGTCTGCGACGCGACGACGTAGGGAATGAAGCCGAGCGCCAGGATTCGCGACTGCGAGAGCGCAACCGCGATCAGGAAGCCGACGATCGCCCCGATCAGGAACCCGAGGATGCATTCCTTCGCCGTAAACAGGCTGTTGTGCCAGAGGATCTGGATCAGCCACGGCCCGTTCACCTGGGCGGGCTGGAAGAGCGCCTCGACGATCTTGTGCAGGTGCGGCATCGTCACGTCGTTGACCGCGAAGGGCCAGGTCAGGTGGTAGCGCGTCCCGATCCAGTGCCAGCCCTCCCAGAGGCCCCAGAGCACGGCGAAGACGAGGACGAAGATCCCGAGGCGCCTGCCGAAGTTCCGCATCGCGCTGGAATATCGCAGTTGTAAAGTCAGGCCGTGCCGCTTCAACCCGATCGCGCAGTCGCCGAGCTCGTCGAGCTCCGCGAGCTGACCGAGGACGAGAACGGCGCCCAGCGGGTCGCGTGGACCGACACCTGGGAGAGCGCGCGCGAGTGGCTGCGCGGGAAGCTCGCCGGCACGGGCGCGCGCGAGGAGATCGACGAGGCCGGGAACCAGTGGTTCACGATCGGCGAGGGCGACAAGGCCCTGCTGATCGGCGGCCACCTCGACTCCGTGCCGAACGGCGGGTGGCTCGACGGCTCGCTGAACGTCGTCGCAGGCGCCGAGGTGTTCCGCCGGATCGCCGCGGAGGGGCCGCCACCCGTCCCGGTGCGGCTCGTGAACTGGGCCGACGAGGAGGGTGCGCGCTTCGGGCGGTCGCTCTTCGGCTCGTCGGCCGCGGCAGGCTCGATGCGCGACCAGGACGAGCTGCGGAAGCTGACCGACCGCGACGGCGTCGCTCTGCCCGATGCGCTCCGCGAGCACGGCGTCGATCTCGACCGCGCGCTCGACGCGCACGCGCAGCTCGAGGGCGCCGGCGCCTACCTGGAGCTGCACATCGAGCAGGGCCCCGTGCTCGAGTCGATGGACATTCCGCTCGGGGTCGTGCTCGGGACGTTCGGAGTCGAGCGCTCGCGGATCACCTGGCGCGGCCAGGCGGCGCACTCCGGCTCGACGCCGATGGATCAGCGACGCGACGCGCTCGCCGGGGCGGCGAAGCTCGCGCTCGAGATTCGCACGATCGCGAGGGAGACGGGCGGCGGGGCCGTCTGCACCTCGGGCGGCGTCGTCTGCAAGCCGGGGATCGTCACCTCGGTCGTCGAGACCGCCGAGCAGCTCCTCGACCAGCGCCACCTCGACGCGGACGCACTCGCCGGGATGCTCGCGGCGGCGAAGGCGGCGTCCGAGCGGTTCGCTGCCGAGGAGAACGTCGAGGTCTCGTGGGAGCGGATCTGGTCGATCGAGCCGATCCTCTTCGACGACACGCTGATCGGGTTCGCCGACGAGGCGATCCGCGAGGTCGCCGGGACGTCGCACCGGCTTCCGTCGGGGCCGCTCCACGACGCCGCCGAGGTCTCGCGCGCCGGCGTCCCGACCGTCATGGTCTTCGTGCAGAGCCTGCGCGGCCTCTCGCACACGAAGCTCGAGGACACGAAGGTCGAGCATCTCGAGCTCTCGGTCGAAGCGCTCGACCGGCTGGCGACGCGCACGCTCGCGTGGCTTGCCGACTGACACGGCTCGAATGGCCATCTTGCGCCGGCGACGGGCTGTAGGCACGCTTGACGAGTGGACGAGGAGCTGATTTCCAGAAGCGAAATCGTCGCGGCCCTCTTCACGCTCAGCGACGTTGCTACCTCGCTGAAGCGAAGCGAGATCCTGCCGGGAGGAGGTGAGGAGCTTGGCGAAGAGGAAGCTGACGAAGGCTGACTACGAGGCGCGCGAGCGCATGGTCAGGAACGCAGAGAACCTGCGCCGTATCGTCGAGGAAAACGAGGCGCGGCGAGCCCAGGCGCGCAAGCAGGCGGAGAAGTCCTCCTAGGAGCGACGCTCGGCAACCACCGGATTCCGGAGGACCCCGATCTCCTCGATCTCGATCTCCACCAGGTCCCCGGGCGCCATGGCGACCGGCGGCGTCCGGAAGATCCCGACGCCCGAAGGCGTCCCTGTCAGGATCAGGTCGCCCGGCTCGAGCGTGAAGACGGCCGAGACGAACGCGACGAGCCGCCGTACGCCGAAGACCAGCTCGGCTGTGTTCCCGTCCTGGAGGAGTTCGCCGTTCAACCGCTGGACGACCCGCAGCCCGCTCGCATCGCCGAGCTCCGTCACCGGCACGAGCTCCGCGCCGAGTGGGCAGAACGTGTCGAAACCCTTCGCCCTCGTCCACTGCTTGTCGGAGCGCTGCAGATCGCGCGCGCTCACGTCGTTCGCGCACCGGTAACCGGCGACGAAGTCGAGCGCGTCGTCCTCGTTGATGCGCCGTCCGACCCGGCCGATCTCGACCGCGAGCTCGGCCTCCGAGTCGACGTGCACCGATTCGGGAGGGAGCACGATGGCCTCGCCGGGGCCGATCAGGGTCGTCGGGAACTTCCCGAAGAGCAGCGGCTCGGCGGGAGGCTTGATCCCCTGCTCCTCGATGTGAGAGAGGTAGTTGAGCCCGGTTCCGATGATTTTCACGCGCTTATCTAAGCGATAGTCTGCGCGGATGGCGATCAGCTTCGGCGTCACCGTCCTGCCCGACCCGCCTTACGGTCGCTTCCTCGAGCTGCTGCAGCTCGCGGAGCAGAACGGCTTCGAGTACGGCTGGACCTACGACTCGCACGTGCTCTGGCAGGAGTCGATCCCGCTCCTGGCGCTCGCTGCCGATCGAACCTCGACGATGAAGCTCGGGCATTTCGTGACCAACCCGGGGACGCGCGAGCCGACCGTCCTCGCGAGCGCCTACGCGACGCTGCACGACATCTCCGGCGGGCGGATGGTGATGGGCATCGGCCGCGGCGACTCGGCGCGGCGCTTCATCGGCCAGGAGCCGGTCAAGATGGCCGAGTTCGAGGCGGCCTGCCGGATGATCCGGGACTTCATGAACGGCCGCGAGGTGCACTGGAATGACAAGGACCTCCAGCTCACGTGGGCGCACGACGATCCGCCGATCCCGATGTTCGTCGCCGGCTACGGCCCCAAGGCCCTCGCCGTCGCGGGCCGCGTCTCCGACGGCGTGATCATTCAGCTCGCCGACCCGGTGATCATCGAGTGGATCATGGCCACCGCCCGCGCCTCGGCCGAGAAGGCAGGGCGCGACCCGGATGAGCTGCAGTGCATCGTCGGAGCGCCGTCGAAGGTCGATGCCGATCTCGAGAGGTGTCGTGAGGAGGTCCGCTGGTTCCCGGCGATGGTCTCCAACCACGTGATGGATCTGGTCGAGCGCTACGGCTACGACTCGGACATTCCCTCGGAGCTGACCGATTTCGTCAAGGCACGGAAGTTCTACGACTACAAGGACCACTCGCGCGTCGGCGCCGCCCACGGCGAGTTCGTGACCGACGAGATCTGCGACAGGTTCACCGTCATCGGGTCTGCCGACCAGTGCGCCGAGAAGCTGCGGGCGCTCGAGGCGGTGGGCGTCGACCAGTTCAACGTCTATCTGATGACGAACGCCCAGGAGGAGACGCTCGACGCCTACGGGCGCGACGTCATACCGCGGTTTGCCGGCACGCCGTCCGGGTAGCACCTTGTGCTCCAAGTAACGATCCTTGTGACCTTGTGTCCTGGCGCACAAACAACTCTCCGCCAACTCCGCTGCCGTCTGTAGGCTCGGCCCAGTGAGCACCGAGGGGCCTGTTGTCACTGCGACTGATGTGACGCGGCGCTACGGACAGGGGGAGACTGCCGTTGACGCATTGTGCGGCGTTTCGCTCGAGGTCGAGCGCGGCAAGCTGACGGGTGTCATGGGGCCTTCGGGCTCAGGCAAGTCGACGCTGATGCACATCCTTGCCGGGCTCGACAAGCCGACGAGCGGATCGGTGACGGTTGCCGGTGAGGAGATCACCGGGATGAACGACAACGCGCTGACGCATCTGAGGCGCAACCACATCGGCTTCGTGTTCCAGTTCTACAACCTGCTTCCGATGCTGAATGCCGAGGAGAACGTGAAGCTTCCGCTCTCCGTCGCGGGCGAGGACGTCGACGAGAAGTGGTTCGCCGAGCTGATCGCGAAGGTCGGGCTGACGAATCGTCTGAAGCACCGGCCGACGGAGCTCTCGGGCGGTCAGCAACAGCGGGTCGC